>NZ_JAUEYN010000016.1:0-272430 GCF_032489675.1 Bradyrhizobium sp. SZCCHNR1043 | reverse complement strand
CAGTCGATCGCGGTGTCCGCGCTGTCGCTCGCCAACCAGTCGCAGGCGAGCGTGCTGCAGCTGCTGCGCTGATCCGCAGGCATCGCATCTCGACAACCAACGCGGCGGGGGAAACCCCGCCGCTTTTTTTCGCCTGGTTTGGCCGTCCGGCCCGTATCAATACTGGCACGGAACCGGACGCGAGTGGAGCCCAGGATCGCAACCAGTCGTTAAGCAAGAAATTTAAAGCGCCATTAACCATGTTTTAAAAGTGGCTGGACTAGAACCTCCTGGTGAATAACTAGGAAGGTTTCACACATATGTCCGGTATCGTTCTCTCGGCTTCGGTTCGCCAAAACCTGCTGGCGCTGCAAAACACCGCATCGCTGCTGGCCACGACTCAAAACAACCTGGCCACCGGCAACAAGGTCAACACGGCGCTCGATAACCCCACCGAATTCTTCACCTCGCAATCGCTCAACAACCGCGCGAGCGACATTGCGAATCTGCTCGACAGCATCGGCAACGGTGTCCAGGTTCTCCAGGCTGCGAATACCGGTCTCACCTCGCTTCAGAAGCTCGTCGATAGCGCCAAGTCGATCGCAAGCCAGGTCCTCCAGGCCCCGACGGGGTACACCACCAAGTCGAGCGTGACCTCCGCGGTCATCTCAGGGGCGACGGCGAACAACCTGCTCGGCAGCTCCTCGAACAATTTCGTGACCGGCAGCGCGGTCAACAACGACAACCTCAGCTCGGCCGTTGCGATCACCGGATCCACCAGGCTGTCGGGTACGGCGAGCTCGACCTCGAACGACCTGGCGAGCAGCGTCACCACCGGCGATACGCTCGTGGTCAACGGTGTCGTGTTCACCTTCGTGGCCGGCTCGGTCTCGGCCGGTACCAACATCGGCGTCGGCGACACCGTCAGCAACCTCCTGGCTGCCATCGATTCGGTGACCGGAGCCACCGCAACGCCGTCCACGGTGGCAGCGGGCAAGATCCAGCTGGCGACAGGCACGGCGCAGGATCTGACAGTATCGGGCACGGCCCTGGCCAAGCTCGGATTGACCGCCGGCACGACCACACGAAATCCGCCAGCCTTGACAGGACAGACGCTGACAATTGCCTCGACAGGGGGCGGCGTCGCAACGAACATAACGTTCGGCACAGGTGCTTCGCAGATCTCGACGCTGGCACAGCTCAATACGGCTCTCGCGACCAACAACCTGCAGGCCAGCCTGAGCACGACGGGTCAGCTTACGATCCTCACCACCAACGAAGCGGCATCGTCGACGATCGGCGCGGTCGCCGGCTCTTCGACCGCGGCCAGCATGGCCTTTAACGGCGTGACGGCATCGACCCCGGTGGCCGACACCAACTCCCAGACGACGCGTGCCGGCCTGATCGCGCAGTACAACAACGTCCTGGCGCAGATCAACACCACGGCGCAGGACGCCTCGTTCAACGGCATCAACCTGCTCAACGGCGACACGCTCAAGTTGGTGTTCAACGAGACCGGACGGTCCACGCTGAACATCACCGGCGTGACCTTCAACAGCACCGGTCTCGGCCTGTCGGCGCTGGTGGTCGGAAGCGACTTCCTCGACAGCAACTCGGCCAACAAGGTGCTCACGACCTTGAACAGTGCATCGACTGCGATCCGCTCTGAAGCGTCGTCGCTCGGTTCGAACCTCTCGATCGTGCAGATCCGTCAGGACTTCAACAAGAACCTGATCAACGTGCTGCAGACCGGCTCGTCGAACCTGACCTTGGCCGACACCAACGAGGAGGCGGCCAACAGCCAGGCGCTGTCGACCCGCCAGTCGATCGCGGTCTCGGCGCTAGCGCTGGCCAATCAGTCGCAGGCGAGCGTGCTGCAGCTCCTGCGCTGAGCGCGAACGCGCTGGAATGATATCTCATCGAAGCGGCGGGCCATGCCCGCCGCTTCTGCTTTTGGCTATGCCGTGCGTGGCAGCGCGGGTCTCCGTTCGATGTCGGTGGGTGAGCTGCGTGAAGGCGCCGTTGTTCGTGTAGTTCGCGCCGCCGAGGCGTGATGAACAACGTACGATCCTCGTCCGGACATTTTGAATCATCGCGTTCGCAAGAAATTAAGAGGTGCACCAAACAAGGCGATTTGCGGTGCTCCGTGACGCTACGAAACGAATTCCGCTAACGGCCGCTAACCATATTTTAAAGGCACGCAAAGTACAAAACCTGAGCAGTTTGGTCGTGTCCCTGCGTCAGTCCGGAGTAGTTGATGTCATATGCCGCTCAAGCCTATGCCCGCACGTCGCAGACGACGGCATCACCACGGGAGATCGAAGCTCAGGCTCTGTTGAAAGCGGCGCGGCAGCTGCAGGAAGTCCAGGCCAATTGGAGCGGTCCTGATCGCAACATGTACAAGGCTCTGCTCTTCAATCGTCGCTTGTGGACGATCTTCATGAGCGCGATGGAGGCGGACGACAATCCGAATCCGCTCGACATTCGCCAGAACATCGCCAACATCGGCGTGTTCGTGATGAAGCAGACGATCGAGATGCAGATGGATCCGGATCCGGCGAAGCTCAAGTCGCTGATCGACATCAACTGCCACATCGCCGCGGGATTGTCGGGGCGGAGCTGACCGTCGGGGACAGGGGCGGGTGGCGCGTCGTGATGACCGATATCACCAGCATCCTGTCTGCGTCCTACAAGTCGAACCTGCTCAGTACGGCGCGAAGCAACAGCAAATACGTGGCCGTCGATCCGACGCTCTATCAGGGCGGCTGGAGCGGAAAATATGCCAACGGGAAGTCGTTCACGGTCTCGGTCTCCAACGTCGAGGGCTTTCACGCCAAGGTTCGCTACCAGGGCGAGGGCGTGAACAAGTATCAGGACTGCTGATCAGGGATAATGCGTTGGGGATCGGCGATACGAAGTTCACGCTGACCGGCAACGGCAAGGCCCAGATCAAGAACGTGGTCACCGACGCCGCCTCGGGCCAGACCTATCTCGACACCGCCTACGCGACCCGGAGCAGTTGATCCGCCAAAGCTGCGCCGCTCGATACGGCAACGCCGCCCGGTGGGGCGGCGTGCAGGCGGCGGCGGAATGAAGCGGTAGGCCCCGTGGGGGCTCAGGCGGTGCGATCGGTCGCCACGACGCGCGGCACGTCCGCCTTCTGCATATCCTTCTGAAGGTCGAGCGTGTTGAAGTAGGCCCGGCGGCGCAGCACGGCCTCATCCGGATATTGGGTCACGACCTGATCGGTCTTGCGGTTGACCACCTGGAACACCAGGGCGGCAGCGGCGCGATCGTAATAGGCCTGCCGCGACACCGACAGATCGTTCGCGACGTTGACCGGGACGTCGTTGCGCACGGAGGCGCCAGGCTCGGCCGCGGTCACGGTCTGGCTGGGAGGAAGGTCCGTTGGAACAGCGCTCACCACCGCCTGGCTCGACGGCGGAATTATCGGAACGGACGCTGGCGTCCCTACCGCTCTTACGCTGAAATCGGAACTCATGGCAGCCTCCTCATGGCCATCGAGTCAATTCCCAACCCATCCCGCTTGCAACTATGCCGATGACCAATCAACGTTATGTTAGGAAATAGGATGAACGGCGCGTTGTGATTCGCCTGGGCCTTTTAAGCTTATCCGAGCGTTAAACGGCGACGGCCGCGCGGCCCTCGAGGCGGCGCGGCGCGGCGCTGCAATGCAGTGGGGGGGTGCCGGTGGTGAGGCTCAGAGCGTCCGGCTGACGGCGAGCGGGGTGAGGTGCCGCGCGCCCGGGGCGGCGCGGCGGCCGCCGGCGGTATACGTGCTGGGGATGTTCTTGCGCTGAACCTCGGCATTGACGCCGCGCACGATCTTTTCCGAGATCGCGTGCGCAGTCGCCAGCACGGTCAGGTTCACCTGCAGCAGGGCGCGGAAGGTGTCGTGGTGGCGGTGCAGGGTGGCGAGCAGCTCCGGCGCGGTCTGCTTCATGAACTCCTGGCTCGCCTTGAGGCGGCCCACGGTCGTGACGTAGTGGCGGGACAGCTCGGTCTTCTTCGGGCCGAACGCCATGCCTTCGCGCAGCTTGCCGGCGCGAACCAGCTCGGTCTCCTGCTCGATGACCGCGATCAGCTCGCTCATGACGCTCACCATCTCGTCGGCGAGCGCGCGTGCCTCTGCGGCGCTGGTGGCGGCGGTGTAGGTCGTCTTCTTCGCTTGGCCCTGTGCGGTCATTTCATAACTCCCTTCGGCGTGAGCGTTTGCCGCCCACGCGCTTGTCACGCGAACATCTACGCTTTGCCGTTGGCGCCGGAGCTGCTGCCGGCCTGTTGCAGGATGAGAGTGCGGAAGACGTCGTTGGAGATGCCGACGCCGCCGGCCTTGGCGAAGTTCTTGGAATATTGCTCCGTCAGCATCGAGCGCCAGACGCCGGTGCCCGGCGTGTCGCCGAACGGCCCTTCGCCCTTCACTCCGCTGGTCATCTGCGAAAACATGCTGTTGAGGAACATCGCTTCGAAGTCGGTCGCCGTCGCCTTGGCCCTGGCCTGCGCCTTGGGCGAGACCTTGGTCAGGGCCTCGGCGAGATCGAGATCGGTGCGCGGCGCGGTGACGGCCGCGGCCGTCGGCATGTTGAGAGCGACGCGGCCATGATAGGAGTCGATGAAGGACGTCGCCATCACATCACCTCGATGTCGGCTTCGATCGCACCCGCCGCCTTGATGGCCTGCAGGATGCTGATCAGGTCGCGGGGACCGATGCCGAGGCCGTTGAGGCCGTCGACCAGCTGCTGCAAGGACACGCCGTCCTTGACGACCGCGAACTTCTTGCCTTCCTCGGTGACACCGACGCTGGTGCGCGGTGTGACCACGGTGCGGCCGCGCGACAGTGGATTGGGCTGGCTGACCTGCGGACTTTCGGAGATCGTGACGGTGAGGTTGCCTTGCGCCACGGCGACGGTCGCCACGCGCACGTCGCGGCCCATCACGATGATGCCGGAGCGCTCGTCGATGACGATCTTGGCGGCGAGATCAGGATCGACCTGCAACTGCTCGATCTCGGTCAGGAAGGCGACGACGTTGCCCTTGAACTCGGCGGGAACGCTGAGCTGCACCGTCGAAGGGTCGATCGGCTCGGCGGTCTTGACGCCGAGGAAATCGTTGATGGCGGCGGCGATGCGCTTTGCGGTGGTGAAGTCGGCGTTGCGCAGCGCCAGCCGCACGTTCGGCAGCCGGTTCAGCGCGAACTCGATCTCGCGCTCGATGATGGCGCCATTGGCGATGCGGCCGACCGTCGGCACGCCGCGCACGATCTTGGCGGCCTCGCCCTCGGCCTGGAAGCCGGAGATCGCGAGCGAGCCCTGCGCCACCGCATAGACGTTGCCGTCGGCGCCGAGCAGGGGGGTGACGAGCAGGGTGCCGCCCTGCAGGTTCTTGGCGTCGCCGAGCGCGGACACCGTGACGTCCATGCGCGTGCCTTGCGTCGCGAATGGCGGCAGGTTGCCGGTGACCATGACAGCGGCGACGTTGCCGGTGCGGATGGTGGCGCCGCGGATGTTGACGCCCATGCGCTCGAGCATCGCCTGCAGCGACTGCTTGGTGAAGGGGATGTTGTTCAGCGTGTCGCCGGTGCCGTTGAGGCCGACCACGAGGCCATAGCCGATCAACTGGTTCTGGCGCACGCCCTCGATATTGGCGAGATCCTTGATCCGCGAGGTCGCGTTCGCAGACATGACGGTAGATGCCAGCGCCAGCACGGCGGCGCAGGCGACCTGAAACAGGCGCGTGGTTCGGACGCGTCGCATCCTATGCTCCCCTCGAACTCTTCAAGCGATCACTCGGCCACTCCCATGACCGCATGATCGACGTTAACTATGCGAGCGTCGTGCCACGGCGATGCTCCGGGCTAACTCATTGAAAGAGTGTGAAATCGACTCGAAGCTTTGTCGCGGTCCAGGGGGACTCCGGGGGAACGAAGCTGCCGCCCCGGCAGAATTTGCCGGGCCGTTTACGCACCGTTAACCACGGCGGAGCCAATCTCCCGCTCGACACGCGAAGCTTGCGGGAGCCATCGATGCGCATCTACGGACCGAACGGCACGACCCTGGGCTCGTCGACCAGCAGCACGCGGAAGACCTCGTCCAGCGGCTTCAAGCTGCCTGACGTCGGTACCACGCAGGACACGCGCGCGACCCTCGCGCCGAAGCAGACCGCGAACATCGATGCGCTGCTGGCGCTGCAGGGTATCGAGGAGGAGCCGGCGGAGCGCCGCAAGCGCTCGGTCCAGCGCGGCAAGCGCGCGCTCGACGTGCTCGATGATCTCAAGCTGACGCTGCTGTCCGGCAAGCTCGACACCGCGATGGCGCTGCGGCTGCGCGATGCCGCGGCCGACCTGAAACAGACCTCGGGCGACCCGGGACTGGATGCGATCCTCTCCGAGATCGAGCTGCGCGTCGAGGTCGAGCTCGCCAAGGCCGGGCGGAGCTGAGACGCTTCGCGCGTTCAAGCCGCCTTCGACGGCTGTTGCGCGTCGTAGCGCCGCTGCGCGGCGGTGACTTCCTTGAGATGACGCTCGGCCCAGTCGCGCAGCGGATCGACCGCGGCGGCGAGCGTCAGCCCGAGCGGCGTGATCGAATATTCGACGGTGACCGGGACGGTCGCGATCGCGCGCCGCCGCACCAGGCCGTCGCGCTCCAGGCTCTTCAGCACCTGGGACAGCATCTTCTGCGAAATCCCTTCGATCGACCGCCGCAACTGATTGAAGCGCAAGGGTTCGTTGCGCAGCAGGATCAGGATCAGCACGGCCCATTTGTCGCCGACGCGATCGAGGATCTGTCGCGTTGGGCAGTCGGCCGAATAGACGTTCGCGGCTCTCATCGGTTACTCCGGCGTGACCAGGTGATCTTAAAGTGCGCTCTTAACACCAGCATTCGTTCCGCTATCTAGTCACTATCGGATACCGAGGCGGCTTCGTCCAGATCTCGGATCCGACCTCGTGATCTCGAACATAGGAGCTTCCCATGAAGATCGCCGTCGCCGGCGCGTCCGGCCGTGCCGGGTCCCGCATTACCGCCGAGCTGGCCAGCCGCGGCCACCAGGTCACCGGCATCGCCCGCAACCCGGAGAAGATCGCCGGTCACGCCAACGTCAAGGCGGTGCGGGGCGATGCCAACGACCGCGCCGCGCTGGCAAAGCTCTGGGCCGGCCATGACGTCGCGATCAGCGCGATCCATTTCTCGGCCAGCGATGTCGAGACCCTGATCGGGGCGGCCAAGGACTCGGGCGTATCGCGTTACCTCGTGGTCGGCGGCGCCGGCTCGCTCGAGGTCGCGCCGGGTGTGCGGCTGGTGACGACGCCCGGCTTTCCGGCCGCCTACAAGGCCGAAGCGGAGAAGGGCGCCGCGTTCCTCGATCGTCTGCGCCAGGAGAAGGAGCTCGACTGGACCTTCCTGTCGCCCTCGGCGATGATCGATTTCGGTGCCCGGACGGCCAAGTTCCGGCTCGGAACGGACCAGTTGCTGGTCGATGCCGACGGCAAGAGTTTCATCACCTTCGAGGACTTCGCGGTCGCGATGGCCGACGAAATCGAGCGTCCGGCGCACCGGCGGGCCCGTTTCACGGTCGGTTATTGAGGCCGTCCACGGCGTCCCGCCGGCTGCGGCCGAATTTGCCTGTGCAACGGCCCGAACGGCGGGGCGCCCGTGCCGATGGAAATATTGTCTGTCACATGAGGCCGCTATATAACGCGGCCGCGAACGGGCGTATTCCGTCCGCCGGTGCCGAGACCGGCGCCAGCACGTACAGATGGGCTGACCTTGGAAAAGTTGAAGAACTACAAACCTTCCGAAAAAGAGCCTTTCATGAACGAACGCCAGCGCGACTATTTCCGCGCCAAGCTGCTGGCATGGAAGGAGGAGATCCTGCGCGAATCGAAGCTCACCCTGCAGGCTCTGCAGGAGGAGAACGTGAACCATCCGGACCTCGCCGACCGCGCGTCGTCGGAGACCGACCGGGCGATCGAGCTTCGCGCCCGTGACCGCCAGCGCAAGCTGATCTCCAAGATCGACGCGGCGCTCCAGCGCATCGAGGACAACACCTACGGCTATTGCGAGGAGACCGGTGAGCCGATTTCGCTGAAGCGGCTCGAGGCCCGGCCCATTGCGACGCTGTCGGTGGAGGCGCAGGAACGCCACGAGAAGCGTGAAAAGGTCTATCGCGACGAGTAGGTCGCGACACTGACCTGAACGAGCGGGGATTGCGGCCGCCTGCCGGGTGCGGCCGCAGTATCTGTTGACGGCTGAGACGGTGCTTGTGCGATCCGCACAGGCTGTGCGGGAGCGAGCGCAAGCGCCTTTGGTTTTCCGAACGTCAGGAACTTTTTCGCGCCTGCTGAATTAACTGCGGTTCCATCTCGGAACGCCGCGGGGAATCATGGGCGAGCCGGACATAGCCAGAGGCGCGCTGGCGACGATGCAGCGCTCCTACGGCGCCCTGAGCATCAAGGGACGCCTCCTTCTGCTGGCCGGCATTCTGTTCCTGCCCTGCGTCGGACTGATTGCCTATGTCATCGTGTCGATGGCGCAATCCGCCGACGCCTCAATTCGGCACGGCCTGTCCTATGCCGCGCAGACGATCTCCGGAGCTGTCGACGCCGAATTGCGGCGCTATATCGCGCTCGCCGAGGTGCTGGCGAAGTCTCCTGAACTCAGCGCGGCCGATCTCAGCGACTTCGAGGCGGAGGCGCGCCGCGTCGGTGCGGTCAGCGGCGAAGGCTGGATCATCGTGTCGGACGCGAGCGGCCGCATCCTGCTCAACACCGGGGCGACGCCGGGCAAGCCGCTCGGCGAGCGCACGCCCGAAGGCCGGCACTCGCAGGAGCGCGCTTTTCAGTCAGGAAGGCCATCGATCTCCGACATCTTCACCGGTCCCAATTCCGGCGCGTGGGTGGCGACCGTCGATGTCCCTGTCGTCAAGGATGGCAAGCCGTTCCGTTGCCTGTCGATCGCCATGCCGGCCGCGAACTACACCCGGCTGCTGGCCCAGCAGCAACTGCCGGCCGACTGGCTGGTCGGCATCATGGACGGCCAGGGCCGCTACATCTCGCGCATTCCGAAGAACGCCACCACGATCGGGCAGCCGGCGTCGGCCGGCTGGCGGGCGACTGCCAAGGCCGAGGGGATCGCGGAGTTTCCGTCGATCGAGGGCGATCGTGTCATCAACGCCAATGCGCGTCCCCAACTGAGCGACTGGACTGTCGGGGTCGGCATCAAGCAGGCGGCTTTCGCCCAGGCGATCTCCTCGACGGTGCAGACCGCAACCATCGTGGCAACGACGATCTGTGCCCTGGCGCTGCTGCTGGCGGCCGGCATCGGCCGAAGCATCGCCCGGCCGCTCGAAAGCATCGCCGTCAAGAGCGCCATCCCAGGCGAGGCCGCGCCCTCCGATCCTCCGGAGGTTCGGGCGCTCAACGCCCGACTGGCTGCGGCCGAAAAGGCGCAGGCGGAGAGTGCGCGCGTCATCCAGGAGAATTTCGGGATGCTCGCCCAAGCCAGGGACGATGCGTCGCGCACGGCCGGGCAGCTCAAACTCGCCGCGAAATATGGACGGCTTGGCACCTTTACCTGGGACGGCAGATCCGGCGCCAGCCACTGGTCCGACGAGATCGAAGAACTCTATGGGCTTGCGCCGGGCACGTTCCCAGGGACCTATGACGCCTGGCTGGCGCTGGTGCATCCCGAGGACCAGGCGCGTGCCGACCAGGACAACAAGCAGGCGCTGATCACCGGCGAGCTCGATTCGGAGTGGCGAGTGGCGCTGCCCGACGGCTCAATCCGGTGGATCGAGGCGCGCGCCCGCATGCTGGGCGGCGAGGGCGGCGGCGATCCGTACATGATCGGCGTCAACATCGACGTCACCGCCGCGAAGGAAGCCGACCGCAAGCGCGAGCTGCTCGTGCATGAGCTCGCCCATCGCGTCAAGAACAGCCTCGCCGTGGTGCAATCGCTGGCGCATCAGCTGCTGCCGCGGCACGACGCCAAGGTCCGCGATTTCACCTCACGCCTGCATGCGCTGGCGACGGCGCACACGAGCCTTGCCGAGAACGACTGGCAGGGCGCCGATCTCGCCGCCCTCATCAGGAGTCAGGTCGCGCCGTTCGCCAGCACACCGGATCAACTCGCCACCAGCGGCCCCGCCATCCTGGTCCCGGTCGAGCTGACGACGCAGCTGGCTCTCGTCATCCACGAGATGGCCTGCAACGCCAGCAAATATGGCGCGCTCACCACGCCCAACGGTCACGTCGATGTCAGCTGGTCGTTGGCCCAGGACGCGCTGCATGTCCGTTGGCAGGAGAGCGGCGGCCCGCCGGCGCGCGAGCCTCCGGTGGTCGGCTTCGGCAGCCGGCTGCTGACCCGCACGGTCAGGCATCTGCAGCGCACATTTGCCGAGAGCGGGCTGACCTGCCAGTTCGAGCTGCCCTGGCTCACGACACGTGACGAGAGCTCGATGGCCGCAACGGGCGAGGCGAGTTGAGCGTCAGCGCGCGAAGCGCCGCTCGGCTGGTCCTGACATGGCCTCACATGGCCTCGCCATCGCGCTCTGCCATACCGCGTCCGGGATATCGGCGCAGAGACGGCAATTCCGATGAGCGAGGTACTGGTTATGGGCGGCTGGTCGGTTGAAAGTGCTGCTTGCGCCCGTGGCCGCGCCGTCTCAAATTGTTGATGAAGCTGAGATGGGAGCCAAAATCTCGTTAATAAACAATCCGTTCACCATAAATCCTGCGATGCCGGTTCGGGCCGCGGGCCAGGGGAGTTGAAGGGCCATGGGAGCAGACGAGATCCTTGCCGCTGCGCAACTGATTGTAGATGCCCGCAAGCGGCGGGCGCCCTTGGGCGCTCTGCCGCCGCAGCTTCAGCCGAAGGATGAAGCTGCCGGCTACGAGATCCAGCGTGAAGTCCATTGGCTGCTCGCCGAACAGGCCGGTGACTTCGCCGGCTACAAGATCGGCTGCACCAGCAAGGTGATGCAGGACTATCTTGGTATTCCGCATCCCTGCTCCGGCGGGGTGTTCGCGCGCGGCGTTCACCAGACGGGGGTCGGATTGCGCACGGCCGACTTCGTCCGCGTGGGCGTCGAATGCGAGATCGCCGTGCGGCTCAAGCACGACCTGCTGCCGTTGGACGCGCCGTTCACCATGGATCGTGTCGTCGAGGCGATCGGCGACTGTCATGCGGCGATCGAGATCGTCGACGACCGTTATGTGCAATGGCAGACGCTGGGGGTGCCGACGCTCGTCGCCGACGATTTCTTTGCTGCCGGCTGCGTCCTCGGCCCGGCGCTCCCGCGCGCTGCCGTAGCGGACTTGGCCGCGGTGCAGGGCCGTGCCATCGTCAACGGCACCCTGGTCGGCGAGGGCACCGGTGCGGATGTGCTGGGACATCCGGTCCACGCGCTGGCCTGGCTTGCCAATCATCTCGCCGCCGGTGGTGACGGGCTCGAGGCCGGACAGCTCGTCCTGACCGGCAGCCTGGTCAAGACGATATGGCTGAGCGCGGGCGACCGGGTGCGGATGGAGCTGGACGGCCTCGGTGTGGTCGAGGCGACGTTCATGTGATCCCGCGTCGAGGAAGACCTGCCGATCTCTGAGCGGGGCGTTGCTCCGCTCCAGCTAGACGAGCTCCATGCGCAGATGACGGCCTACGGCTCTGGCGGCGCGCGCCAGCGTGCCGAGCGTGACGGATTCATTGTCGGGATCGAGCAGCCGGTCGAGCTGGGCGCGGCTGGTCTCCATGCGGGCCGCCAGCTCGGTCTTGGAGATCGCCTCGCGCTTCATTAGCTCCTCGAGCTGCCGTACCAGCACGCGCTTGATCGCGCGCGCCGTCACGGTCTCGTAGAGACCGTCCTCCTTCAGAAAGTCGTCGAAGGCAGAGCCGACCTTGCCGGCAGTCTTAGGTGCGCGCATCACGAAATGTCTCTCATGCGTTTGACGGCCAATTCGATATCGGATGCCGGAGTCTTCTGACTCTTCTTGATGAAGGCATGGAGCAGGATCATCCGGCCGTCTCGCAAGCAAAAGATCACACGGGCGATCCGGCCCTGCGTGAGGCTGCTGCGAACCTCCCACAGTCCATGACTCAATGGCCGACACAGAGGAAGCCCGATCGGCCAAGCAAACTCGACGTCCTTGATATCCTCGCCGAGGATCCGACGATCCTCGGCAGGCAATTCCTTGAGCCAGTCCCGGACGGGTTCGCGGCCGGATGGCAGCGCGTAGAAGAACGCCGGTAGCCGTTTCATTGAAATGTACCATTTTTGGTACGTTCTGCAACAGGGAAAATGCTGAGCAGGCTCTCAGTTGATCGCCAAGTGAACGACACTTGTCTAGGCAAGTAAACGAACACGGCCTCCGGCAGGGGAGCTACCGGAGGCCGTGTATACATCGCCCGCTGCGCCTAGGTTCGCATTGGGCAATGTGGGAGCTCGCTTTCAGAGAAGGGCGGCGGCTGCGGATCATCTCATGACCAGTGTCGCGCTCGGCCAAGTCCTTGTCTGACCCTCCGGGGAGGGATTTTCATCGTGTCTCTTCATCCTTGTCCGATTGCCGACCCAAGACATTCAGGTCGGAGCTTTCGCGGCGACCGGGCGTGGTTGGATCCGCCCGGCCTTTCGATGTGATCTTCGCCTCAGAACGGCAGCAGGATGTCCATCACTTGCTGGCCGTAGCGCGGCTGCTGGACGTCGGAGATCTGGCCGCGGCCGCCGTAGGAGATACGGGCCTGGGCGATCTTGGTGGAGTCGATGGTGTTGTCGCTCTGGATGTCCTCGGGCCGCACGATGCCGGCCACGATCAGCTCGCGGATCTCGTAGTTGACCCGGATCTCCTGCTTGCCTTCGACGACGAGGTTGCCGTTCGGCAGCACCTGCGTCACCACCGCGGCGACGCTGGTGGTCAGGGATTCCGAGCGCTGGATGGTGCCCTTGCCGTCGGACGACGAGGTGCCGTCGGCGGTCAGGATGCGGCCGGGCAGCACCTTCTGCGCCTGCACGCCGAGCGTCTTCGCGCCGATGAAGTCGGTGATGCCCGAATCCTCCTTGTTGGTGCGGCTGCGCTGGGTCTCGTTGGCGAAATTGGCCTTGTCGGAGATGCTGACCGTGACGGTCAGGAGGTCGCCGACCTGACGGGCGCGCTGGTCCTTGAAGAAGGCGCGCGAGCCGTTACGCCACAGCGAGTTCGGCGCGTAGGACACCGTCTCGGGCTTGGGCATCGGCATCTGCACCGGCTTGTAGCCCGGCTGCGTGGTCGGGTTGTCGATCTCCGTCAGCTTCGGCCGCTCGCCGATCTGCGACAGCCGGTCGATCGAGGAGCATCCGCCGGCGATCGACAGCACTGCGAAGGAGACCGAGACCAGCGCAACCCGGCGCAGGCTCGAGGCGCCCCGATCATCAAACTTGAACTTCGACATGAAACTTACTCGGCTTTCGGGGTGGCGGAGGTGGGAAGGCGGCTGGCGACGGCGACGGGCGCGGCGATGTCGGCTTCGGAGGTCTGCGCCGGCTTGGCGACGGCGATGTCGACGGAGACCTGGCCGCGACCCGAGACGCGGCCGGTCACGGTGCGCTTGGACTGCAGATTGAGCACGCTGACGACGTCGCCTTCGGTGCCCGACTCCAGCGCCTTGCCGCGCGTGGTGAGATAGATGCCGGCGGTCTGGTAGATCAGCGTGACCGCCTGGTCGCGCTGCACGAGGTCGGGCTTGGCGAGGTCGGTGGTCTTCAGCGCCTGGCCGGCGCGCACCGCGCGGCGCATCTGCATGCCCACTGCGAGCTCGCGCGAGGCAGGCTCGCCGCCGCCGAGCTCGGCGCGCGGCCGCCGCTCGGTCTGCAGGTCGCCTGAGCGGATCATCTCGTTGCGATCGATGTTGCGGGTCAGCACCACGGCCTCGACGGTCTCGATCGCCGTGCCGGTGTAGCGCAGCTTGGTCGGGCTCGCGCCATTGGCATGGCCGAGCTCGAAGGTGATGTCGAAGCGGCCGCTGCGGGGGTCGAAGCGGGCGCTGGTCGGCGCCAGCGTGCCCGACGTCGAGGCCTCGAATTTGAGATCCTGCACCGGCTGGTCGAAGCTGATGCTGAGGTTCGCGGCATCGCCAAGTCCGTTGCGGTGATCGAGCGCCTGGGCCACTGCCGTGCTGATCTCCTTGGCGTCGATGGCGCGGGCCAGCCGCGTGACCGCAACCTCCTTGATGTCGCGGACCTCGACGCCGATGACCTGGTGGGTGCGCAGGGTCGCGATCACCTGCGCGGCCGGCAGCACGCCGGTCGTGCCGAGATCGGGCGCGCGGTAGACGGCGATGTTGGCCGCGACGCCCGCATTGTCGATCAGGTCGCCGACGCGCACGATGTCGCCGGTGACGTTGACGGTGGAGCGCAGCACGGGCGCCTTGATCTGGTCGTCGGCCTCGCCGGCCAGCGCCGACAGCGCGGTCGAGGCGAGCAGGGCGGCTGCGAGCAGGAAGGGACGGACGGTGCGGGTCATGATGGCGATCTCCCTTCGAACCTCAGCGGAACAGCGCAGTGGTCGATTGCAGCATCTGGTCGGCGGCCGAAATGACCTTGGCGTTCATCTCATAGGCGCGCTGGGCGGCGATCAGCTCGCTCATCTCGCTGACGACATCGACGTTGGCCTGCTCCAGGCTGCCCTGGGTGATGCTGCCGAGGCCATCCTGGTTGGCGACGCCGTCCTGCGGTGCGCCCGACGACGGCGTGTCGGTGAACTGGTTGTTGCCGACCGGCTGCAGGCCGGCCTTGTTGATGAAACGCGTGACCTGGAGCTGGCCGATGATGTTCGAGGTGGTCGAGCCCGGCAGCGTCACGGAGACCTGGCCCTGCGCGTTGACGGTGATGCCCGAGGCGTTCTGCGGGATCGTGATCGTCGGCTGCACCGGGTTGCCCTGCGCGGTGACGATGCGGCCCTGATTGTCCATCTGGAAGGTGCCGTCGCGGGTGTATTGGAAGGTGCCGTCGGGCATCAGCACCTTGAAGAAGCCCTCGCCCGAGATCGCGAGGTCGAGATCGTTGCCGGTCTGCGACAGCGTGCCCTGCGTCATCGAGCGCGGCGTGCCGACGGTCTTGACGCCGCCGCCGATGTCGATGCCGACGGGCAGGATCGTGCCCTGGTCGGAGGACTGCGCGCCGACGCGGCGCATATGCTCGTAGATCAGGTCCTGGAACGCCACCGTCTGCTTCTTGAAGCCGGTGGTGCGCAGGTTGGCGATGTTGTTGGAGATCACCTGAACGTTGAGTTCCTGTGCCGCCATTCCGGTCGCAGCGGTGTGAAGCGCCTGCATGTCACGTCTCCTTCAAGATCTGTCAGGCCGGAACGTCGGCGAGTTTCTCGATCGCGTTCTTGCGCAGGTCGCTCTGGACCTGCAGCATGTTGGCGACCTGGGTGTAGGCGCGCATCACTTCGACCATCTTGCTCATCTCGCCGACCGCGCTGACGTTCGACTTCTCGATGTAGCCCTGCTGGATGGTCGACTTGGTGTCCTGCTGCGGGATGGCGCCGGCGGCGGCGGCGTAGAGGTTGTTGCCTTGCTTCTGCGCGGCCTGCGGATCGGCGAAGTTGACGATGCGCAGCTTGCCGCGGATCGAGTCGGTGCGGTTGACGCCCTCGACCACCGTCACGGTGCCGTCGGGCGAGATGTTGACGTCGTGGTCGGTCGGCTGAAACACGATCGGACCGCCGGTGCCGAGCACCAGGTCACCGGCGGAGGTGACGAGCTGGCCGAGATTGTTCATGTGCAGGTTGCCGTCGCGGGTGTAGCGCTCGCCGGCCGCGGTCTGCACCGTCAGGAAGCCGTCGCCCGTGACGGCGACGTCGAGCGCGTTGCCGGTGCGCTGCATCGAGCCCTGCGAGAAGTCGCGATAGGTGCCGCGGTCCTGGACATAGGACACCCTGCGGGCGGCGCCCGGAAAATTGTCTTCATGCGCGCCGGAGGAGAGATACTCCTCGAACAGCTGCTGATCGGCCTTGAAGCCGTTGGTGTTGACGTTGGCGACGTTGTTGGCAACGACGTCGAGCTGCCGCTCCAGCACCATCTGCCGCGACAATCCGATGAGAAGCGCATTCTCCACCGGTCGATCTCCCCTTTTAACGAATCCCGTTCGCGGCACCTCTCCCAAGGCGGTCTCGATCGGGTCTTCAACGAACCGTTCGGCTCTCCCAAGCCGGCGGGTTCGCAAGGGGTACAGCGAAAGCCGTGCCAACTCTGAATCTATCGATAAATCAACGATTTGGATTCAAACCCGGGTTCAGAACGCCCGGCAATAACGTCTCGCTAACCATAATTGCCCGGCAAGTTTTTCCCACCGCCTCGGCAAAAGAAAGCTTCCGTTAACCATTGTTACCGTAGCGTTCCCTCAACAAAGCGCAGATGCGCTGGGAGCGTTGGTTTCGCGTCATTAAGCTTTCTGGCGGCATCGGCTCGATTTTCCGGAAGGATCCGAAAGCCATGGCCGAGAACGACGCCGGAGCAGGCGAAGGCGAGGAGCAAGCAGGCTCGCCGAAGAGCAAGCTCAAGCTGATCATCATGGTCGTCGGCGCGCTGGCGCTGCTCGGCGTCGGTGGTGCGGCCTATTTCTTCTTCTTCAGCCACAAGAACGACGAGCATCACGCCGAGGCGGCGCCGCCGCCGAAGCCGCCGGCCTTCGTCGAGGTGCCGGACCTTCTCGTCAACCTGGTCGGCAATCCCGGCGACCGCGTCCAATATCTGAAAGTGAAGATCGTGCTGGAGGTGAAGGAGGAGAAGCAGGTCGAGACGATCAAGCCGACGCTGCCGCGCGTCACCGACATCTTCCAGACCTATCTGCGCGAGCTCCGGCCGAGCGACCTCAACGGCTCGGCGGGCCTGTTCAGGCTCAAGGAGGAGCTCACCAAGCGGGTCAACGTCGCGCTGGCGCCGAACCAGGTCAACGCGGTGTTGTTCAAGGAAATCGTGGTCCAGTAAGGCAAAGAAGCTCAACGATCATGGCGGGCAACGATCAAGTCGACCAAGATGCGATAGCCGCGCAATGGGAAGCCTCGCTCGACTCGGAGGATCCCACGGAGGCCGCGGAAGCCGCAGCAGCCAATGAACTCACCGAATCGATGGCCCTGCAATGGGCCGCGATGGTCGAGGACGGCAGCCGCGATTTCGGCGCCACCAAGAACGGCGGCGAGCGGGTGCTGTCGCAGGAGGAGATCGACAATCTCCTCGGCTTCACCGCCGGCGAGGTCAGCCTCGACGACCATTCCGGCATTCGCGCCATCATCGATTCGGCGATGGTTTCCTACGAGCGTCTGCCGATGCTCGAAATCGTCTTCGACCGTCTGGTGCGGCTGATGACGACCTCCTTGCGCAACTTCACCTCCGACAACGTCGAAGTCTCGCTCGACCGCATCACCTCGGTGCGCTTCGGCGACTACATGAACTCGATCCCGCTGCCGGCCGTGCTGTCGGTGTTCAAGGCGGAGGAGTGGGAGAATTTCGGGCTCGCCACCGTCGACTCGACCCTGATCTATTCGATCATCGACGTGCTGCTCGGCGGCCGCCGCGGCAACACCCAGCTCCGCGTCGAGGGCCGCCCCTACACGACGATCGAGACCAACCTGGTCAAGCGCCTGATCGAGGTGGTGCTGAGCGACGCCGAGCAGGCGTTCCGGCCGCTGTCGCCGGTGCGCTTCACCATCGATCGGCTCGAGACCAATCCGCGCTTCGCCGCGATCAGCCGGCCCGCCAACGCCGCGATCCTGGTGAAGCTGCGGATCGACATGGAAGACCGCGGCGGCAACATCGAGCTGCTGCTGCCCTACGCGACGATCGAGCCGATCCGGCCCGTGCTGTTGCAGATGTTCATGGGTGAGAAGTTCGGCCGCGATCCCGTCTGGGAAGGCCACTTCGCCACCGAGATCACCAAGGCCGAGATCGCCGTCGACGCCGTGCTCTACGAGGCCGACGTGCCGCTGAAGCAGCTCATGAAGCTGAAGGTCGGCGACACCCTGCCGCTCGACATCCGTCCCGATGCGCTGGTCGCGGTCCGCTGCGGCAGCACCATGCTGACGGAGGGGCGGATGGGCCGGGTCGGCGACCGCGTCGCGATCCGTGTCACCAAGAATTTGCGCAAGCCGAATACGACCCTTGCGATGTTCGAAGGCTCCGAAGGCCAGAACAAGTTGATGGAGGCCCAATGAACCACTCCCTCGGATTGATCATCGAAAGCCTGGTGGCGGTCCTATTGGTGCTGACCATCGGCTATTGCATGCTGCTGAATTCCAGGCTGAAGCGGTTGAAGGCGGATGAGCATTCGCTCAAAGCCGTGATCGCGGAGCTGATCACCGCGACCGAGATCGCCGAGCGGGCGATTGGCGGCCTCAAGCTCGCCGTGCGCGACGTCAACGACAATCTCGGCAATCAGCTCGCCGCCGCGACGCAGATGTCCGACCAGTTGCGCAAGCAGCTCGCCGAGAGCGACGGCGTGGTGCGCCGGCTGTCGCGCATCGCCAGTGCCGCGCGACCCATCACCTCGCCTGAAGCCGCGCCCGAGCCGGCGCCTGCGCCGGTGCCGGCGATCACGACCGAGCCGGTGCGCGTCTCCGGTGCCAAGGCGGTTGCCGCCGCGGCCCAGGCATTCTCCGAACGTCGAAGGACTGGTGGCCTTGCCGCATGAATGCGTTTCGTAACATCCGCGTCATTCCCGTCGTCCTGATCGCGGTGGCCTGCCTTGCGGTCCTGAAGGTGGCCGGCCTCGTGATCGATGGCGGCTACGTTTTCGACTATGACCCTCACCCGACCAAGCGGTCCTGGGCCCAGGAGAACCTGGGCTATCCGGGCCGCGAGGACAATGACATCGTCACCGGCTCCACGCACGGCGCACCGAAGGAGAAGAAGGAGGAGGCGCCCAAGCCCGCCGCTCCGGACACCAAGCCCGAGGGCGTGGTGATCAAGCCCGAGGAGAACCAGCAGCAGGTGTCGCCGGCGGAGAAGGCGATCCTCGAGCGGCTGCAGTCGCGTCGCCAGGAGCTCGACGCGCGTGCGAGAGAGATCGACATCCGCGAGAGCCTGTTGCGCGCCGCGGAGCAGCGCATCCAATCCAAGACCGAGGAGATGAAGGCGATCGAGGGCCGCATCTCCGGCGCGCAGGCCGCCAAGACCGAGGCCGACAACGCCCGCTTCAAGAGCATCGTCACGATGTACGAGGGCATGAAGCCGAAGGATGCCGCCAAGGTGTTCGACCGGCTCGAGATGTCCGTCCTGATCGAGATCGCCTCGCAGATCGCGCCACGCAAGATGTCCGACATTCTCGGACTGATGACGCCGGAGGCGGCCGAACGGCTCACCGTCGAGCTGGCGCGCCGGGCCGGCGCCGACAGGCCCGAGACCAGCGCCGAGCTGCCGAAGATCGAAGGCAAGATCGTGCCCGTGAAGAGCAATTGAGCCGCATGTTTAATGCGCCCTTAAACGCCGGCACCTAGATTTCCGGCGTGGCGGGGCAGGCGTATCCGTCAAGTTGCGGATGTCGAACCGGAAGCTTGTGACCATGGTGCGCACGACTCCCATTGGATTGCGGTCGAAGGCCCGCGCACGGGCGCGCGCCGGCCTTGCCCTGCTGTCGGCCATCGTCATCGGCCTGGTGCTGTCCACGGTCGCGGCAGGCGCTGCGCCGGTGCCGGGCGAGGCCAGCCTGTCGGCTCAGGACGGCTATGCGCGGCTGGTGCTGAAATTCTCCGAGGACATCAGCGCCGACGTCACCACCGCCGGCTCGATTCTGCTGATCAGGTTCGATCGCGCCGCCACCGTTCCGATCGACCGCTGGGTGGACGCGGCGCCCGACTACATCTCGTCGGCCCGCGGCGACCCCGACGGCTCGGCGCTGCGGTTGTCGCTGTCGCGCAAGGTCCGCGTCAACACCATGACCGCGGGCGAACGCGTCTTCATCGACCTGTTGCCCGACAGCTGGACCGGCCCGCCGCCGCCGCTGCCGGCCGAGGTCGTGCGCGAGCTCGCCGAGCGAGCGCGCGCCGCCGAACGGGCGCTGCGGCTGCAGCGCGCCGAGGCGGAATCGAAGAAGCGGCCGCCGATCCGCGTGCGCGCGCTGGTGCAGCCGACCTTCGTGCGCTTCGTATTCGAGATCCCCGACGGTGTCGGCATCTCCTCGGTGCTCAACGACCAGAAGCTGTCGCTGTTCTTCACCGCGCCGCTGTCCTTCGATCTCGCCGACGCCAAGCTCGTCGCGCCGCCGAACGTCGCCGCGATCAACCAGCGCATCGACGGCAGCAGGACCGTCGTCGAGCTCGGCCTGGTCGGCGAGGTCGACGTTCGCGCCTTCCGCGAGGAGAAGAACTACAACATCGACGTCGCCTATCAGCAGCCGGACAAGAAGGTCTCCGCAGTCTCCTCGGACACGCTGCCGGGCGCCAAGGCGGCCGCGGCCGAGAAGCCCAGCGGCAGCAAACCCAATGGCGACAAGCCGAAGCAGGCTGCGCAGCCCGAGATCGTGCCGCCGACCTCCGACACCATCGCCAAGGAGATGAAGACGGAGACCAAGCCGGCGCCTGCGGTCGCGGCGCCAGCCACCGAGCTCGCAGCCGAGCCTGCGCCGTCGGCAGCGGCTGCTGCCGCGCCGGCCGCCGCGAAGGCCGAAGCCGCGCCCGAGGCCCCCAAGCCTGAAGCTGCTGCGCCTGAAGCTGTCAAATCCGAAGCAGCCAAATCCGAGCCAGCGAAGTCCGAGGCGATGAAGCCGGAGGCGGGCAAAGCCGAAGCCGCCAAGCCTATCGAGACCAAGTCTGCCGAGACCAAGTCTGCCGAAACCAAGGCCGCCGAAACCAAGCCGGCCGAGAAGGCAGCTAATGGAGCCGCCACCCTGGAGGCCCTGCGCGACAGTGAGGGCCTGCGGCTCACCTTCGGCTTCGGCCAGGTCACGCCGGCGGCGCTGTTCCGCCGCGGCGACACGGTATGGATGGTGTTCGATTCGACCAAGCCCGTCGACGTCGAGCCCATCCGCGCCAAGGGCGGCGCCATCATCGGCGAGGTCAACAGGATGCCGCTCGACAAGGGGCAGGCGATCCGGATCCGCCTCAACCGCCCGCAGATGCATTCGCTCGGCAGCGACGATGGCGGGCGCAGCTGGACCCTGTCATTCGCCGACAAGGGCCTGACCAATCAGCAGCCGCTGATGGTGATGCGCAACGTCACCGATCCCGCGCTCGCCAATGTCATGGTGCCGCTCGCCAATCCCGGAGCCGGCATGCTGCACCGGCTGACCGACCCGGATGCCGGCGACACGCTGCTGGTCGTGACGGCGCCGCCGCCGATCCGCGGCTTCATCAAGCGCCAGGATTTCGTCGACCTGTCGCTGCTCGATTCGATCCACGGCATCGCGGTGCGTCCGAATTCGGATGACGTCGCCGTCGAGATCGCGCCCGACAAGGTGATCCTCGGCCGGCCGGGCGGGCTGACCCTGTCGTCGATCGGCTTCTCGCCGGAGCGGGCGCCGACCGCCGTACGGCCGATGTTCGACATCGACGAATGGCAGCAGAACCAGACCCAGCCGTTCGTGCCGCGCGAGGATCTGCTGATCAAGGCCGCGGCGAACGCCGAGCCGGAGCGGCGGGCGCAGACGCGGCTGGCGCTGGCGCGCTTCTACATGGCGCGAGCGATGTATCCGGAAGCGCGCGGCGTCACCAATCTGATGATCTCCGACGCCGACCCGCGCACCGACGAGACCGCCATGCTGATGATCCACGCGGTGGCGAGCATCCTGATGGGCCGGCCGGACCAGGGACTCAAGGATCTCGCCACTCCGTCGATCGGCAATAATTTCGATTCGCAGATGTGGAAGGGCCTCGCCTTCGCCCGCCAGGGCAAGTTTGCCGACGCGCGCGAGAAGCTGAAGAACGTCGAGTTCGCCATCGCCTCGCTGCCGCTCGACCTGCAGCGCGTCGTGATCGCGGATGCGATGAAGTCGGCGCTCGAGATCAAGGATTTCGCCGGCGCCGCCAAGCGGCGCGCCGAGCTCGACGTGATCGGCGTGCCCGCGGACATGAAGCCCGACATCGCCGTGCTGCGCGGCCGGCTCGCCGAGGCGATGGCGCAGGAGAAGGATGCGCTCGACGACTATCGCTTCGCCGTCAATTCCGACGACCGCCTTGCGGCCGCGGAGGCCAAGCTGCTGGAGATCAAGCTTCTGCAGAAGCGCGGCGAGATCAAGCCGCCGGACGCGCTGAAGGAGCTGGAGACCTTGCAGGCGATCTGGCGCGGCGACGCCATCGAGGTGCAGACGTTGCAGATGATGGCGCAGCTCTACGAGGAGGCGGGGCGCTATGCGGACTCGCTCGAGGCCGCGCGTCAGGCCACCCGCCTGATGCCCAACTCCGATTTGGCGCGGCAGGCCCAGGATGCAGCCTCCCGCCTGTTCTCGCAGTTGTTCCTGAACGGCAAGGCCGACGAGCTGCCACCGGTCGATGCGCTCAGCATCTTCTACGGCTTTCGCGAGCTGACCCCGATCGGCCGCCGCGGCGACGAGATGATCCGCAAGCTCGCCGACCGGCTGGTCGGCATCGATCTGCTCGACCAGGCCGCCGAGCTTCTGCAATACCAGGTCGACCACCGCCTCGAAGGCGCGGCGCGCGCCCAGGTCGCCGCGCGTCTCGCCATGGTCTATCTCACCAACCGCAAGCCTGAACGCGCCATCGAGGCGCTGCGCACCACGCGCATCGCCGATCTCGCGGGCGAGCTGCGCCAGCAGCGGCTGCTGCTGGAGGCCCGCGCCAACAGCGACATCGGGCGCCACGACCTCGGGCTCGACATCATCACCAATATCGCAGGCCGCGAGGCGATCCGGCTGCGCTCCGACATCTATTGGGCGTCGCGGCGCTGGCGCGAGGCCTCCGAGCAGATCGAGCTCTATTACGGCGATCGCTGGCGCGATTTCCGCCCGCTCAATCCAGCCGAGCGCGGCGACATCCTGCGCGCCGTGGTCGGCTATGCGCTCGCCGACGACGCCATCGGTCTCGCCCGGTTCCGCGAGAAATATGCGCCGCTGATGACCGGCGAGGCCGACAAGATCGCATTCGACGTCGCCAGCAAGCCGGCGAGCGGCTCCAGCGCCGAGTTTGCCCAGATCGCGAAGATGGCGTCGAGCGTCGATACGCTCGACGGCTTCCTGCGCGACATGCGGGCGCGCTTCCCGGATGCCACCGGCAAAGGACCGGACGGCGGCAAGGATGCTGCGAAGGCCCCGTCGGAGGCGACCGGCGCCTTGCCGCGCATCCAGGGCGTCAAGCAGGCGATCGCGGGTCGATGACGTCGTGCATCAAGGCGTAGAGCCGGAGGACATGGCGACATGACGAAGCCGACCAAGACCGAAGCCGAGCTCATCGCGATGGCCAAGGCGGAGCTGAAGGCGCGGGTCGGTTGTGCCGACGGCATGGCGATCTCGGTGCTCCGCTGGGGCACCAAATGGGAGCTCCGCGCCAAGGCCGATCCCGGCACGGCGACGCGCCCCGGCTATCCGGAGAGCGTGTCGATGTCGAAGATCGGCGACGAGCTGAGCAAGCAGTACGACGTCGCGGGGTGAGCGATTCTGAATCCGTCCGAAGCGCGCCAAGACGAAAGTTCGAGACTGCTTTGCGAAGCCAGTGGATCGGTAATTGTCTTGTTCGTTCAGTCAGAGCGATGCGGCGCAAGCGCTTCGATGATGCGGCAGTCGGCAACGGTGCCGTGCTTGCAGCGCCCTATGACATCGGCAAGTTCGTCACGCAGCGCCACGAGGTCTGAGATCTTGCGCTCGATCTCTGCCAGGTGTTGGCCGGCGATGACGTCAACCGCTTCGCACGAGCGGTCTCGCTGATCGGCGAGATCCAGCAGGTCACGGACTTGGTCGATGGAGAAGCCCAAGTCGCGGGCACGCCGAATGAAGCTCAGTCGTCCGAGTTGGTCGTTGTCATAGGTTCGGTAGTTGCCCTCGGTTCTCGCCGGAACCGGTAGCAGACCGATCCGCTCATAATACCGGATCGTTTCGACCTTGGTACCGGTCCGCTTCGCGAGGTCTCCGATGGTCAGTCGTGACATGGCTTGACCCTGTAGTGGCTACAGGGTCCATATAGGACGTCGCATCATCTTGTAAGAGGCGACGATATGGCTGGTTGTCATGATGACTGCTGTTCGTCTTCCCCTCCGAGGGAACTGGACAGCCCCCGCTGGCGTCGTGCGCTCTGGGTTGCGTTGGCCATCAACGGAGCCATGTTTTTGGCCGAGATCGCAGCAGGCGTGGCGGCCGGGTCGGCCTCGCTGCAGGCGGACGCAATCGACTTCCTCGGTGATACGGCCAACTATGCGATCAGCCTCGGAGTGGCGGGACTCGCGTTGACCTGGCGAGCACGCGCCGCCCTTCTGAAGGGCTGGTCGCTCGTCCTGCTTGGCGTCCTTGTCCTTGCCTCCACTGTCTGGCACGCAATTGCAGGCACCCTCCCGGAGGCGAGGACGATGGGGGTCGTCGGCATGCTCGCTCTTGTCGCCAATGCAGGCGTGGCCGTCATGCTCTACCGTTTCCGCGTCGGCGACGCGAATATGAGGTCGGTCTGGATCTGCTCCCGGAACGATGTGCTCGGCAACATCGCCGTGCTCGCGGCCGCAGCCGGTGTGTTCGGCACCGGCACGGCGTGGCCGGATCTCATTGTGGCGGCGATCATGGCCGCGCTTGGTTTGAGCGGTGGCTGGCACATCATACAGCGAGCTCGCGTCGAGTTGCGCGGCTCCTCCACATCGCGCCCCGTCGCAAGCCCAATCCGGGCGAACTGATCGAGGGTACGCGTCAATGGGAGACACGAACCTACTGCCTCTCGCTCATCATGACAGGTGAAACCTACCCGCCGTAGCTCTGCACCAGGCTGCCGGCGACTAGCGACCAGCCGTCGACCAGCACGAAGAAGATCAGCTTGAACGGCAGCGACACCACGACCGGCGGCAGCATCATCATGCCCATCGACATCAAGACCGAGGCGACCACGAGGTCGATGATCAGGAAGGGCAGGAACAGCAGGAAACCGATCTCGAAGGCGCGCTTGAGCTCGGAGATCATGAAGGCCGGCACCAGGATGCGCAGCGACAGGTCGTCGGGCGTCGCCGGCGGCGGCTCGCCGGAGAGGTCCATGAACAGCTTCAGGTCCTTCTCACGCACGTTCTTCTGCATGAAGCCGCGCAGCGGCACCGAGGCGCGCTGCAGCGCGTCCTCGACGCCGATCTGGTTCTCGACCAGCGGCCGGATGCCGTCCTCATAGGATTTCTGCAACACCGGCCCCATCACGAACGCGGTCAGGAACATCGCGAGCGCGATGATGACCGAGTTGGGCGGGGCGGTCGCAGTGCCCATCGCCGTGCGTAGCAGCGACAGCACGACCACGATGCGCGTGAACGACGTCATCATGATCAGGATCGACGGCGCGATCGACAGCACCGTGAGCAGCGCGATCAGTTGGACCGCGCGTTCGGTGACGCCGCCACCGCCAGCGCCGAGATTGATGCTGATGTCCTGCGCAGCAGCACGTCCCGCCAGTAAACCGGCGGCAGTCAGAACAGCGATGAAGACAACTCTACGCGGGGGAAGCAGCGATCTCACTGAGACGACTTCGGACGTCCGAGCAGCGAGGCCATCTCGTCCTCCAGATTCTCGAAGCTGGTCTTGACCGGCGCGGCTTGCGCCGGAGCCGGCTCGCTGCGTGCGGCCGCCCGGGGACCCGAGGCTGGAGCAGCCGACGGATCGGCCGATGGACGCCGCAGCGCGGCCTCGAGCCGTTGCGCCATCTCGGCCAGATTGGCTTCGGCGCTCTGATCGGCCGCTGCGGGCGGCGGCGCAACCGGCGGCGGGGGCGGTGGCGGTGGCATCTGCGCAATCGGCGGCAGCGGCGGCGCCGCCACGCGTTCGACGCGCTCGGCTGCGCGTTCAGCGCTCCGCACCGGCGGCAGCCGGGGCCCCTCGGAGGGGCGCGGCGCCTCTGCCGGCCGTTGCGGCTCGGCGGGGCGCAGCGGGCGCGGCATCACCGGTTCACCGCGGGGCGCCCGCTCGGGGCGCGGCTCCAGGCGGGCTTCGTCGCCGCCGCGCGTCTCTCCACGGACGTCTGCCCGGAGGTCCTGGCGGGGATCGGGACGGCGCGGAGGGAGCGGTGATTCCGGCGGGAATGCCGGTGCCGGCTCACGCCGCTCAGCAGCAGCCGGCCCCGTGCGGCGAACCTCATCGATGAACGACGGCCGCATCGGGCGCTGCGGCGGCTCCGGCATCTGCGGCTCGGCATGCTCGGCGGCCTCGGTCTTCGGCTCGTTGTCGGCCCAGGACGGCGCATCCGGCAGCGGCGCGATGCGCGCCGCCGGCCGCTCTTCATTGATGCCCGGCCGCTGCGGCAATTGCTCGCGCGCCGGCATGGCGCGCACGATGTTGGATTCGACCACGATGTCGGTCGGCCCGCCGATCATCAAAAGATGCTCTATGTTGTCACGGCGCACGAGCACGAGACGGCGGCGGCCATCGACGGCGGCGGCATCGATTACGGCAAGCCGGGGCATGCGGCCGCGATTCGGGTTGGTGCCGAGACGATTGCCCGCGAATCGACGGACCAGCCACGCGGCGAGGCCGATCAGAGCCAGCACCGCCACGAATGCAAAAAAGAACGTCAGTGCCTGCATCTCTGTCCCCGGCAAATACCGCGTCCTTTCGAAGTCTCTCGTCTGTCCAACGCATCGCCGGCAGCGAACGGAGCTTCAGAACCGGAACCAACCTGTTAACGCATGACGGCAGGAACTGCCGCTCGGCCTCTTAATAACCCATGAATCGGCCGGGCCAAAACGACTTCTTGGCGAGCCGCGCCGTCCCGTAATGATGCATCGGTCGGCTGGGACCCCGGCACTTTCCTAAGAAATCGTCAAAACCCCGGGAATGTCCCGGTGGGCATCGCACCGTTTCTTAACTCCTTGTTAACCATATGCACGGCAATTTCTACCTACCCAAACCGTCCGGTAGCCGGACATAACCGAGCAGCGCCATGTCCATCAACGATCTCCCCGTGTTGTCGGCGTTGCGGACCAAGATGCAATGGCACCAGGAGCGCCAGCGCGTGCTGTCGGAGAACGTGTCCAATTCGGATACGCCCAACTTCAAGCCGAAGGATCTGGTTGAGCCGAGGTTCGATTCAACCGGCCAGGCGGTCGGCGGCTTTGCGCCGCTGTCGCTGACCCGGACCAGCACCGCGCACATCGCACCGTCGTCGGGCGAGAGCGCGAGCTTCGACCAGAACCGCAAGGCCGGATTTCAGACGAGGCCCGCCGGCAACGCGGTGAGCCTCGAAGAGGAGATGCTGAAGGTCTCCGCCAACCAGATGGACTATGCCGCGGCAACCTCGTTGTACGGCAAGAGCCTGCATCTGTTGAAGACGGCGATCGGCAAGGCCTGAGCCGGAGTTGAGGACGGAGACCGACAAGCATGGCAAACGACTCCAGCGATTTCCTGCGCTCGATGAGCATTGCGACCTCCGGCCTGCGTGCGCAGGCGGGGCGTATGCGCGTCATTTCCGAGAACATCGCCAATGCCGATTCGACCGCCGCCAAATCGGGTGGCGATCCGTATCGCCGCAAGGTCCCGACATTCACCTCGGCGCTCGACCGTGCGCTTGACGCCAAGGTGGTGGCACTCGGCAAGGTGGTGCCTGATCAATCGTCGTTCCGCGTCAAATACGACCCCAGTAACCCGGCCGCGGACGCGTCCGGCAATGTCAAGTACCCCAACGTCAATCCGCTCATCGAGATGACCGACATGCGCGATGCACAGCGGTCCTACGAGGCGAATTTGAACATCATCGGCGCCACGCGCCGCATGATCCAACGCACACTCGACATTCTGAAGACCTAGGACAGGAACGAAAGTCATGGCCTCCCCAATCTCCGCAGCTAATGCCTATGCGAATTCCGCCCGCGTGCTCGACGCCGGCGGCTCGAGCGGTGCCTTCGGCAGCCTCGGGCGCGTGCGCGACGTGCTAGGCAGCGGCAACGGCGCCGACAAGGGTGGTCCGTCGTTCAGCGCGGTGCTGAAGGATGCGATCGGCAGCGTGATGGAGGCCGGACGCAAGTCGGACAGTCAGGCGGTCGCGATGGCCGCGGGCAAGGCGAACGTCATGGATGTCGTCACGGCGGTCGCCGAAACCGATGTCGCGGTGTCGACGCTGGTGTCGGTGCGCGACCGCGTGATCCAGGCCTATGAAGACGTGATGAAGATGACGATCTAGGCGCAACTCGTAACGCATCAGGGATTTGCCGTCTGCCGCGACTGCGCGCGATGCGCGATGAGGCGGGTGCCGGACCGGAACCGATCGACAGTGAGGAACGACAGGACATGACAGGAGCTGAAACGCTCGATGTGGCGCGCGATGCGATCTGGACCATCGTGCTGGTCTCCTCGCCGCTGATGGTGGTCGGCCTCGTCGTCGGCGTGGTCGTCTCCCTGTTTCAGGCGCTGACGCAGATCCAGGAGCAGACTCTGGTGTTCGTGCCGAAGATCATTGCGATCTTCGTGACGCTGCTGCTGGCGCTGCCGTTCATGGCCGATGCCCTGCATTCGCACATGATGCGGATCTCGTCGCGAATCATCGGCGGATGAGGCAATGTCCGGGGCAGCAGGGCTAGCCTGCGTGAGGGCGCTGCGAGCGGTCGCGAGGAGCAGTGCGGGGGGCGCTGCTGCTTTCGGCCGTGAGCTGGCGGCCTTTCGGGCCAACTCTTCGCAAGCTGTCTCGTCGCAGGCTGTCTCTTCAAAGACCGTCGTGCCGCACCAGCATGCGGTCGAAAGGGCCGTGACGGCGGACGATGCGCATCGATATTTCCTTCCTTCCGGCGCTGGCCGCCGTGTTCATGCTGGCCTTCGCGCGCGTCGGCGCGATGGTGATGCTGCTGCCGGGCCTCGGCGAGGTCAACATCCCCGTCCGCATCAAGCTCGCGACCGCGCTGCTGCTCACGATGATCGTGCTGCCGCTGCACCGTCAGGCCTATCAGGTCGACCTGCAGGCGTTGTCGCCGCTCTTGGTGATGATGGTGCACGAGATCGTGATCGGCATCGTGCTCGGCGCGACGGCGCGGGTGACGCTGTCGGCGCTGCAGGTCGCGGGCTCCGTGATCGCGCAGCAGATGGGGCTCGGTTTCGTCACCGCGGTCGATCCGACGCAGGGCCAGCAGGGCGTCCTGATCGGCAACTTCCTCACCATGCTCGGCGTGACCCTGCTGTTCTCGACCGACAGCCATCACCTGGTGATCGCGGCGCTCAGCGACAGCTACAAGATCTTCGCGCCGGGCGAATTGATCCCGAGCGGCGACGTCGCCTCGCTGGCGACCAAGGCCTTTGCCACGGCGTTCAAGATCGGCCTGCAATTGTCGGCGCCGTTCCTGGTGTTCGGGCTGGTCTTCAACATCGGGCTCGGCGTGCTGGCGCGGCTGATGCCGCAGATGCAGGTCTATTTCGTCGGTGCGCCGCTCTCGATCCTGATCGGCTTCCTGATCTTCGCGCTGGTCCTGACCGCGATGATGGGAACGTTTCTCGGCTATTTCGAAGGCGTCATGCACGAGATGATGCCGCGGTGAGGGGGCCGATCGATGTCCGATGAGGCCGATTCCGAAGACAAAACAGAAGACCCGACGCAAAAGCGGCTGGACCAGGCGCTTGAGCGCGGCGACGTCGTCAAGAGTCAGGAGCTCAACACCTGGTTCGTGATCGCCTCCGCGACCTTGGTGATGTCGACCTTCTCGGGCTCGATCGGCACCGCGGTGCTGGTGCCGATGCGCAACCTGATCGCCAATTCCTGGATGATCCACACCGACGGCGCCGGCCTGCTGGCGCTGGCGCGCAGCCTGTCGTTCGCCGTGATCGCGGCGATCGGCGTGCCGATCCTGATGGTGATGCTGGCGGCGATCGCCGGCAACATGATGCAGCATCGCCTCGTCTGGTCGGGCGAGCCGATGAAGCCGAGCCTGAGCAAGATCTCGCCCTTGGCCGGCGCCAAGCGCCTGTTCGGCAAGCAGGCCGCGGCCAACTTCGCCAAGGGTCTCTTCAAGCTCGTGCTGCTCGGCACGGTCATGGTCATGATCCTGTGGCCGGAGCGGCTGCGCCTCGAATCGCTGCTGCACATGGACGTCAGCGAGCTGCTCGGCGTCACGATGTCGCTGACCACGCATCTGATGGGCTCGGTGGTCGCGCTCCTCGCCCTGGTCGCGATCGGCGACTACCTGTTCCAGTATCGGCAATGGTACGAGCGGCAGAAGATGTCGGTGCAGGAGATGAAGGAGGAGTTCAAGCAGTCGGAAGGCGACCCGCACGTCAAGGGACGCATCCGGCAGATCCGGCAGCAGCGCATGAAGAAGCGCATGATGGCTGCGGTTCCAAAGGCCTCCGTGATCATCACCAACCCGACCCACTACTCGGTCGCGCTGTCCTACGAGCGCGGCATGTCGGCCCCGGTCTGCGTCGCCAAGGGCGTCGACAACATCGCCTTCAAGATCCGGGAGGTCGCCAAGGCGCACGACATCCCGATCGTCGAGAACGTGCCGCTGGCGCGCGCGCTCTACGCCACGGTCGAGATCGACGAGGAGATCCCGGTGGAACATTATCACGCCGTCGCTGAGATCATCGGCTACGTGATGGGGCTGCGGCGCAACCTCTCGGGGCGCCCGCGATGACAACCGATTCGGTCCACGGACGGACCGCAAAATACGGATAAATCATGGAATATCGGCTTGACGGGCTTGCGCTTGACCCGTCGATTCAGGCAGGTGGAAGGGGGAGCCGCGCGAACGGGCTGGGGCTCCCAGCCGACAGGTCGCGTCCCCGAGCCATGAGCGCCGATTCCGACAACGATGGGTTACAGGATCAGGTGGGCCTGCCGGAGCGGCCGCGCCGCAGCGGCAGCATTCTGCTGATCCTGCTGGTGGCGTTCGGTCTCGTCGCGGTCGCGATCGCGTTGATGACGATCGGCCGCGCCCAGGCGCAGCCCTACATTCTCGGGCTGCTGTCGCTGCTCGCCACCGTCGGCCTGTTCAATCTGTTCGCGTTCGCCGCCGGCATCGTCCGCTTCGCCGACAAGTCGACCGACGATCCGGTGTTGGGCGCGATCGCCGATCACGCCTTCGATGGCCTCGCGGTGACCGATCCGCGCGGCCATGTCGTCTACGCCAACGCCGCCTATCTCAACATGACGGGAGCGGCGACCGCGCAGGAGGCGCGTCCCGTCGAGCGTGTCTTCATCGGCAATCCCGATGTCTCCGAAGCGGTGTTCCGCCTGCTCAAGGCGGCGCGCGAGGGCAAGCGGCAGCAGGAGGAGGTGCGCATCACTGCGGCTGAAGGCGCGCAGGGGCGCTGGCTGCGGATGCGCGTGCGCCCGCTCGGCCAGACCAAACGCCATGCCCGCTACGCAGTGTGGTCGATCGCCGACATCACCAGGGATCGCGAGCGCCAGGAGGACGTGTTCCAGGAGCTGCAGCATGCGATCGAATATCTCGACCACGCGCCGTGCGGCTTCTTCTCGGTCAATCCGGAAGGCAGCCTCGTCTACGTCAATGCCACGCTCGCCAACTGGCTCGACTACGATCTCGCCGAGATCGGCTCGGGCGGGCTGAAGCTCGCCGACGTCGTCTCCGGCGACGGCGCGTCCTTGCTGAGTTCGATCGTGGCGGTGCCCGGCGAGGTCCGCACCGAGGTGTTCGACATCGACCTGAAGATGCGCGGCGGCAAGACCATGCCGGCGCGGCTCTATCACAAGCTCGCCTTCGGCGCCGACGGCAAGCCCGGGTCGTCGCGCACCCTGGTCATCAGCCGCGCCCGCGACGAGCGCTCCGATCCGGAGCGCGCCGCCGAGGTGCGCTTCATGCGCTTCTTCGACCACACGCCGATGGCGATCGCGACCGTCGACCGCGGCGGCGCCGTCGTAAGGGCCAATGCGCGCTATGCCAAGCTCGCGCAGAGCGTCAGCGGCGATGTGGCCGCGGCGAAATCGATCTTCCGCACCGTCAGCCAGCGCGACCGGCATCTCCTGATCGCCGCGATCAACCAGGCCTCGGAAGGGCAGGCGGACATTCCGCCGGTCGAGGTGATGCTGGAGGGCGCGAAGGAGCGCTTCGGCCAGTTCTTCGTCACCGCGGTCGACGAGGACGAGCGCGAGACCGAGGCCGCGATCGTCTATCTGCTCGAGACCACCGAGCGCCGCGCGCTGGAGAACCAGATCAACCAGTCGCAGAAGATGGAGATGGTCGGCCAGCTCGCCGGCGGCATCGCCCACGACTTCAACAACGTGCTCTCGGCCATCATGATGGCCAACGATTTCCTGCTGAACGCGCACAAGCCGACCGACCCGTCGTTCCAGGACATCATGCAGATCAAGCAGAACGCGACCCGCGCTGCCACCCTGGTGCGGCAGCTGCTGGCGTTCTCGCGCCGCCAGACCCTGCGGCCGCAGGTGCTCGATCTCGGCGACGCGCTGTCCGACCTGACGATGCTGCTGCGCCGGCTGATCGGCGAGAAGGTCAAGCTCGACCTCGTGCATGGCCGCGACCTGTGGCCGGTCAAGGTCGACGTCTCGCAGTTCGAGCAGGTGGTCGTCAATCTCGCGGTCAATGCCCGCGATGCGATGCCCGACGGCGGCAAGCTCTCGGTGCGCACCGCCAACGTCTCGGCCGACGAGGTCGCGCAGGCCGCCTACAAGGGCATGCCGGTCGCCGACTACGTCCGCATCGAGATCAGCGACACCGGCACCGGCATTCCGGCCGAGATCCGCGAAAAGATCTTCGAGCCGTTCTTCTCGACCAAGGAGGTCGGCAAGGGCACCGGCCTCGGGCTGTCGACCGTTTACGGCATCATCAAGCAGACCGGCGGCTTCATCTATGTCGACAGCGAGGTCGGCAAGGGGACCTCGTTCCAGATCTTCCTGCCGCGGCACATCGTCGTTCCGGAGGTCCAGACCGAGCCGCACGCGGTCAACGGCGCCGCCAAGGAGCCGGCCGCAGCGGAAGCGTCGAAGCCGCGCGCCGACCTGACCGGGCAGGGCACCATCCTGCTGGTCGAGGACGAGGAGGGCCTGCGGGCGCTGAACGCGCGCGGCCTGCGCTCGCGCGGCTACAGCGTCATCGAGGCGTCGAATGGCGTCGAGGCGATGGAGGCGCTGGAGGAGTGCGATGGCGTGCTCGATCTCGTGGTGTCCGACGTGGTGATGCCAGAGATGGACGGGCCGACGCTGCTTAAAGCGATGCGCGAGCGCAATCCGGAGATCAAGATCATCTTCGTCTCGGGCTATGCCGAGGATGCGTTCGAGAAGAGCCTGCCGGAGAACCAGCAGTTCGCGTTCCTGCCGAAGCCCTTCACGCTCAGCCAGCTCGTGGCGGCGGTCAAGGAAACCATGGCGCCGCAATAGGTTACCGCAGTTCCTTGGGAAGTTCCTTGGCAAGGCGGCCGAGCGCCTTCATCCCGCGACCCAGCGCCGCAGCCGCGCGGCCTCGTGCCGCCTTCCCTTTTCGCCGGTTGTGCCCATCTTACAGGCATCCCCATTCCGGGGAGTTATGGGAAACACAGATGAGCTTCATGCAGCGCAAAAGCGGCCTCCTCAAGGCGATGGCCGTGGCCCTTTCACTGGCGCTGCCGACGGTGCTCGCCGTCTCGGCGGCCGACGCCCGGATCGGCGGCGGCTCCAGCTCGGGCTCCCGCGGCACGCGCACCTTCTCCGCGCCACCTCCCACCTCGACCGCGCCGGGATCGGCGTCGCAGTTCAACCGCACCATCACCCAGCCGGGCCAGCCCGGCGGCTTCAACACGGCTGCGCCGTCGCGTGGCGGGCTGTTCGGCGGCCGCGCGGGTGGCCTGCTCGGCGGTCTCGCTGCCGGCTTCCTCGGTGCCGGCCTGTTCGGCATGCTGTTCGGCGGCGGGCTCTTCTCCGGCCTCGGCGGCTTCGCCTCGATCATCGGTCTGATCCTCCAGGTCCTGCTGGTGGTGTTCCTGGTGCGCATGGCGATGGCCTGGTGGCAGCGCCGCAACCAGCCGGCCTATGCCGCCGGCCCGGCGCCGTCGCCCACCGACGGCCAGCCGAGCCTCCGCTCGGGCCTGAGCGGCCTTGGTGGTTTCGGTGGCTTCGGCGGTGGCAGCAACACGCCGCCGCTGCAGATCCAGCCGGCCGACTACGAGTCGTTCGAGCGGCTGCTCGGCGAGATCCAGTCCGCCTGGTCGAACGAGGATGTCGGCCGCCTGCGGCTGCTGTCGACGCCGGAGATGGCCTCGTATTTCGAGCGCGATCTCGAGCAGAACCAGGCCCGCGGCGTGGTCAACAAGGTCAGCGCCGTGAAGCTGCTGCAGGGTGACCTCGCCGAAGCCTGGCGCGAGAATGGTGCGGACTACGCCACGGTCGCGATGCGCTTCACCTTGGCCGACAAGACCATCGAGCGCGCCTCGGGCCGGGTGGTCGACGGCTCCGACCAGCCGCAGGAGGTCACCGAGATCTGGACCTTCCTGCGCCACGCCGGCGCCGATTGGCAGCTATCGGGAATCCAGCAGGTCAGCTGAGCCTGACTTGAGACCCTCATCAGGCGCCGCGGAGCAATCCGCGGCGCCTTTGCTTGTGGAACAATTCCCATCTCTCGCGGGCCCGATGGCGGCTGTTCCCAGGCCGATCTGAAGCGCACGGGCGGCGACGGGCTGCTATACTGCTTCGCGGCGAACTAACACCGCGTCCGTTGCGTCGTCCGAGCCGAACGTGTGGGCGCATCACTGCGAGGATGGCCCATGCGTTACGAGCTGTACTACTGGCCCATGATCCAGGGCCGCGGCGAATATGTGCGTCTCGCGCTGGAGGAGGCGGGCGCCGCCTATCGCGACGTCGCGCGCGAGGACGGCATCGGTGCGATGACGGCGATGATGGAGGCGGACAGCGACACGCCGCCCTTCGCGCCACCGTTCCTGAGAGCGGGCCGCCGCGTCATCGGCCAGACCGCCAACATCCTGCTGTTTCTCGGCAGCCGCCATGGCCTCGCGCCCAAGGCCGAAGCCGGCCAGCTCTGGGTGCATCAATTGCAGCTCACCGTGACCGACTTCGTCGTCGAGATCCACGACACGCATCATCCGCTGGGGCCGACGCTGTACTACGAGGACCAGCGCGCGCCGGCCAGGAAGCGCACCGCCGAGTTCTGGGGCGAGCGGGTGCCGAAATTCCTCGGCTATTTCGAGCAGCTCCTGTCGAAAAGCGGTGGCGCCTACGTCACCGGGCGCAGGCTCACTTATGCCGACCTGTCGCTGTTCCAGATCGTCGCCGGCCTGCGCTACGCGTTCCCGAAGCGCATGATGGCGTTCGAGCGCAACATCCCGAGCCTCGTCGCGCTGCATGACCGCGTCGCCAGCAGGCCGAACATCTCAGCCTATCTCGCCAGCGAGCGCCGCATCGCCTTCAACGAGGACGGCATCTTCCGCCACTACAAGGCGCTGGATGCGTGAAGGCGAAGCCCTGCGGCGCCGCGCTTGACGATGTATAAGCATTGGCTTATACATCTGGCATGATCGTCGAAGCCCAGCTGACATCCGTCATGAAGACGCTTGCCGACCCGACGCGGCGGGCCGTGTTCGAGCGCATCGCGCGCGAGGGGGAGGTGGCGGCCACCGGCCTGGTGCAGGGCTCGCGCGTGTCGCAGCCGGCGATCTCACAGCATCTCAAGGCGCTGCGCGACGCCGGGCTGGTCAGCGAACGGCGCGACGGCCGCCACAACTATTATAGCGTCGCGCCAAAAGGGCTGGCGCCGCTGGTCGACTGGCTCGGTCATTACCGCGCATTCTGGCATGAGCGTATTGCCGGCCTCGAGGCACTGTTGAAGGAGACCGAGTGATGGGTGAGACGCATGCGATCGTGGTGGAGAAGCATCTGCCCCATTCGCCCGACAAGATCTGGCGCACGCTGACCACGAGCGACCTGATCGCGAAATGGTTGATGCCGAACGACTTCGTCGCGGCCACCGGGCATCGCTTCACCTTCCGCACCAAGCCGGTGGGCGACTGGGATGGCGTCGTTCATTGCGAGGTGCTCGCCTGTGAGCCGCCGCATCTGCTCAGCTATTCCTGGAAGGGCGGTTCGGACTCCAACCCGGCCTACGGCTTACGGCTCGACAGCGTCGTGACCTGGACGTTGACGCCGGTCGAGGGCGGCACGCATCTGCGGATGGTCCATGACGGCTTCGTCTTCCCGGGCAACAAGTTTCAGTTCGACATCATGGGACAGGGGTGGAGTCGGATCGGCGATGCCATCACACGTATAGCGGCGGATGCCTGAGGCGCCGCCGCTATACGAAGTTGGCCTGAGGGTGTGGGATCGTCAGGCGAGAATGTCGACGCGCGTGCCCTGGCCGGGCGGCAGCGGCGGACGGGAAGCCTGCTTTTCAGCGGCCGCTTCGTCGCCGGTCTTGTCGGGCTTGAAGGCCTGGCTCTGCTGCGTCTGATTCCGGGTCTGCGTGTCTTGGGTCTGCGGCTTGGTCGTCTCGGTCGAGACCGGCGGCGGTGAGGGCGGCGGTGATGACGACGAAACGCTCGAAACGGACATGGTCCAGCTCCTCGCTTGGTGTTGCGATGAGCGTGGCCATCCCTGACGAAAACTTCGTCAACCAGATCGCTCGAATTGTCTGCAACTGTCGGTGGCGCGGCGAATAGTGAACGGGTCGCTGCCGCCGGCGCAGAAACGACAGGGCTGTCGCGTCACCCCGGCCTATTGGTCCTTGCTGCGGCTGATGATGATCGAGGACTCGGTCTTGGTCCGGGCACAGCGCATGTCGAGCCGGCGGTAGCGGCTGGCGACGTCGTCGCCGCGGAAGATCCCGAGCCGGCGGTAACAGCGTGTGACGCCGCGCTGCATGTCGTCCTTCGGCAAGGTGAACACGATCGCCGCCGCGCTCGCCATCAGGTCGATGAAGGCCGGCGGCGGCTTGCGGTCGGTTTTTCCGAACAATTGATTGCTGACGTTCTTAGACGAGCAGCCGAGCGTGAGCTCGCGCGCCTTGGGATGGGCGAGATAGACCGTGCCCGCCGCGGTCTGTCCGATCCGGACGCCGTCGATGCCGTTCCTCAATTCCTTGGCGATGTCGTCGCAGCGATCCGCTTGCGCGGCCTGCGGCAGCAGCAACGTGCTGAGTGCGACGAGGACGGCAAAGACGGCCGTGCGGCCAAATGAGCAGTGATAGAAATGCATTCCAAATACCCCCGCGCCATTGAAGCCTGCGCGCGGAGGTCATGCAAGCGCGATGCGCCGCGGCCGCACAAGATCGTCGGCCGACGTGACCGCGTGTTGACGGGCCGCGGTCACCTGCCGGCGGCAGCGGCGCGATCGCTTCGTCAGAACCAGCAGCGGCCCGGATGCGACAGCGATACGCCCGCGGCGCGGCGCTCGCAGTCATTGCCGTAGGTCTGGAAGTTGCAGCCGCACACCGGCATGTAGATGCGATTGCAGAACGTCGGCTTTCGGCGGCAGACACCCATCATGTCGAACCGGCCACACTGGCCGGCTGGGAATTCGCAATAAAGACCGGCATTGCAGGAGATGCCGGCAAATCCGCCGCACGCACGACCGGGACCGACCGCGCCGGCGCTGCTCGGGAGCATGGTGGTCAGGGCAAGAGCAATTGTGATGGCAACGAAGAGACCTCGTTTCATGACGCCTCCAGGAGGAAAATGATTAGGTAGACAATCTAAGGTTACATAATGCGGCGACCGATCGCAATCGATCTCGCCGCGCGATCGACATTGCGCTGGTCGCGGCGTCATGTTGCGGCGACCTCGCGGGCCGTCTCGATCAGCAGGTCGAACGTCTCGTCGGGCGCGTGCTGCACGACATCGTGCCCGCACGCAAATGCGTGCACGCGCCACGCGGGATCGCTGCGCAGCCGCTCATATTGCGCGGTGAACGGCGTCGCGCTCCATCCGCTGGCGTACACGAAGGTGCGCTGCAGAGCCGCCGGCACCGGACTGTGGAGCTTTAGGGCCTGGATGAAGGTACCGAGCGGATGCGGCCGGCGGCGCGGATCGGAGCCTTCGCGCGGCAGCGCCGTCAGCCCGTCATGCCCGGCACGTTCGATCACGAACCGGCGATACGCGTCGCCGGCGAGATCCCACCATGACTGACCGTTCTCGGGTGCGAAGGCATCGAGATAGATCAGTGCCGCGAGCCTTTCCGGCACGCGGTCGGCGACGCCGGTCGCGACCATGCCGCCATAGCTGTGCGCGCACAGGATGACCTCGGACAGGTCCTCGATCGTCAGCAGATCAATGACGTCAGCGATGTGGGTGTCGAGATTGACGGCATGGGCGGCGCGGGCCGGTGTCTCCTCCAATCCAGTCAAGGTCACCGCATAGGCGTCATGGCCGGCCTGCTGGAGCCTGGCCGAGAGCGCAGCGTACATCCAGCCGCCGTGCCAACCTCCTGGAATCAGGACAAAACTTGCCATGATCGTACCCCTCTGCCGCTGTGCCGAGACATGTCTTGCAAGGCTTCCGACGGGTAGCGTATCAGACCTGTCAAGACCGCTTTGGGCGGCCATTTCTAGAACCCCACGAGCTCGCCATGAACGCGCCCACCGCTTTCCCCGACCAGTCCAAGCCCGTCCCGCCTTACAAGCACACGCCGCTGTTTCCGCTGGGCCCGGACACCACGCCCTACAAGAAGATCACGGCCGAGGGCGTGCGGGTCGAGAAGGTCTTGGGCCGCGACATGCTGGTGGTGTCGCGCGACGCGTTGCGGACGCTGTCCGAGGCCGCGTTCGGCGAGATCAACCACTTCCTGCGCCCCGGCCATCTGAAGCAGCTGCGCAGCATCCTGGAGGATCCGGAGGCCAGCCCGAACGACAAGTTCGTCGCGCTCGACTTCCTGAAGAATGCCAACATCTCCGCTGGCGGCGTGCTGCCGATGTGCCAGGATACTGGCACCGCGATCATCATGGGCAAGAAGGGCTGCAACGTCATCACCGACGGTGACGACGAGGCCGCGCTGAGCCAAGGTGCGCGCGACGCATACTTGCGCCGGAACCTGCGCTACTCGCAGGTCGCGCCGCTGTCGATGTATGAAGAGAAGAACACCGCCAACAACATGCCGGCGCAGACCGAGATCTACGCCGAGGGCGAGGACGCCTACAAGTTCATGTTCATGGCCAAGGGCGGCGGCTCGGCCAACAAAAGTTTCCTGTTCCAGGCGACGCCCTCGGTGCTGACCAAGGACAGGCTGCTGGCGTTCCTGAAGGAGAAGATCCTGACGCTCGGCACCGCGGCATGCCCGCCCTATCACCTCGCCATCGTGATCGGCGGCACCTCGGCTGAATTGTGCATGAAGACGGTGAAGCTCGCCTCCGCCCGTTATCTCGACGCGCTGCCGACGCAGGGCTCCCCGGACGGCAACGCCTTCCGCGATCTCGAGATGGAGCAGGAAATCCACAAGATGACGCAGTCGCTCGGCGTCGGCGCGCAGTTCGGCGGCAAGTATTTCTGCCATGACGTCCGCGTCATCCGCATGCCGCGTCACGGCGCGAGCTTGCCGATCGGTCTCGGCGTGTCCTGCTCGGCCGACCGCCAGGTGCTCGGCAAGATCACCAAGGACGGCGTCTATCTCGAGGAGCTCGAGCATCATCCGGCGCAGTATTTGCCGGAGGTCGAGCAGGCGCTCGGCGGCGAGGTCGTCAAGATCGACCTCAACCAGCCGATGAAGGACATCCTCGCCACTCTGTCGAAGAACCCGATCAAGACGCGGTTGTCCCTGACCGGCACCATGATCGTGGCGCGCGATGCCGCCCATGCCAAGCTGCGCGAGCGCCTCGACCGTGGCGAGCCGCTGCCGGACTACTTCAAGAACCATCCGGTGTATTACGCCGGTCCGGCCAAGACTCCGGACGGCTACGCCTCCGGCGCGTTCGGCCCGACCACCGCGGGCCGCATGGATTCCTTCGTCGACCAGTTCCAGGCGGCCGGCGGCTCGATGGTGATGGTCGCCAAGGGCAACCGCGCGCCGGCGGTGCGCGAGGCCTGCAAGAAGCACGGCGGCTTCTATCTCGGCTCGATCGGCGGCGCCGCGGCCAACCTCGCCGAGCACTGCATCAAGAAGGTCGAGGTCGTCGAATATCCCGAGCTGGGCATGGAAGCCATCTGGCGCATCGAGGTCGTCGACTTCCCGGCCTTCATCATCATCGACGACAAGGGCAACGACTTCTTCAAGGAGCTGAACCTCGGCTGAGGTGAGGTGCGCGATATTTGTTGCAGCGGCCGGGAGTAATCCCGGCCGTTTATTTTGACAGTCTAGAGGAAGTCGGATCAACTAAACGAGTTAGTCCAGCACGGCGACTAAGGATTGCCGTGACTGGCCGCTTGGTTGTTTATGGCTGCACGAATCTCGGGAATTTCTTTTAGCTGATTCAGAAGATCAGCTCGTACCTTGGTGTCGTTTCGTTCCCAAATTGTACCATGAAGCGTGAGTAACCGCTGTTGAACCGTATCCAGCTTGGTCAGTGCCCGGTCTAGGTCGGGCTGGGTAATTACATAGATTGTATCGAAGTTGATTGGCATGTCTCGCGAGAGGACTTGGGAACTTTGCTGGAGGTTCACGAAATGCGTCATGTTGGTGAGCTTGTCAGCCGGTTCTCTAATTAGGAGGACATCTTCTAACTGATCAGAATATCCCCAAGTGCGCTAGCTTGTCCCTATACTTCATGGAAGAGCGAATATCGATCTTCATGATCGCTTCTACTACATGGAAGTGATCTTCCGTTAAAGTTGCTCGTGCCGCCGAGCTTATTGTTCGAAGCTGAGCCGATCGATTCTCTAATCCGCTCCAGATGGCGAGAACCGCTTTTTGGTTTGCGTGAAGAAGCATTGCGAGAAATAGTCCGAGAAGACTCTCTATCTCCGACCATTCCGCAATGTACTGTGCTGTTCTAATGCCAACGTTTGGTCGTTTGAGCATTACTGAATTGCTGCCCCATTCAGCGGCGCAGCTAGGTTTCACGCGCGAAAGCGGCTGCATGTGAAGAGCCGTCTAGCAAAGTCTTAAGTTCGGAAAGTGTGCCGATGCTACTATCTCAGCATGTATTTGTGCAAGAATATAATCCGCTCTGTTGGGGATGCTAGCAATAGCGTGTTACGTGGGAAGTGTCGATGATGATAGCTGTGACACGCAACCAACCCGTCATAGGGCTTGATGGATTCCGCAATGGTTGGGTCGCGGTCGTGATCGACGGTGCCGGGCGCGCGATCAGCTTTCCTGCTGACATCTCCACCGCACTCGCGGCCCCCTTCACCCGTGCCGCCATCGACATCCCCATCGGCATGACCGATGACGGCGAGCGCGCCTGTGACAAGCTCGCGCGCGACAAACTCGCGCCGCACCGCTCCCGTGTCTTCACCGGCGCGCGGCGGTGGCTGTGGGAGGACCACACCGATCCCGACGAGGCGAACATCGAGGCGTCGCGGCGCGGCCAGACACGCGCGTCGCGCCAGCTCTGGCACCTCGGCCGCAAGATCATGGAGGTCGACGCCTTCGTGCGCGCGCATCGCGACTGCGACCTCCGCGAGGCCCATCCGGAGCTGGTGTTCCTACGCCTCAACGGTGCGCCGCTGCCGTCGAAGAAGACGGAGCAGGGCGCTAAGCTGCGGCGCGACCTGTTAGTTGCGGCTGGCTTCGTCGAGATCGACGACTGGGTCACCCGCGCCCGTCTCGGCACCGGCGCCAAGCCCGACGACCTCCTCGACGCCTGCGCCGTAGCGCTCGCTGCCCGCGACTGCGCCGGCTGCGTGCCGGAGGGCGAGGCGCCGCGGGATGCACATGGCGTGGCGATGCAGGTCTGGTTTTGATGTGGCGTTGCCCTTGGGCCATCGAGACGAGCTAACCTCTGCCTGAAGGGGCAGGGGGGCGAATTCGGGGCCAGTCCTTCACACCGCCGTCACCGTCCGCGGGCGATCCAGTATACACTGGCACCTCGGCTGACCAACGCCGTCTCGGGGTACTGGATGTCCTGCCTTCGCGGGGCATGACGATCCTCGGGCAATTGGCGCGAGCGCCACCCCAGCGCACCGGGCCAAGGCTTGCGGGTGATTCTGATAAAAATAAATATCTTGCTATTTTTTCGAAATCATGTTTTCCTCCCGCCATCCCGTCCCAAGCCGAGGGGCGTAGCGCGCGATCGTCACGACACGCGGGGCGGGGAGCGGTGGCCGCGATCATGTCGCAGCGTGTCTTCGGGCGCGCGGACGAACGATGTGTCGCGGACGTGAAGTCGCAGCGTCCTGACACCCCGATGCCGGTGTTACGTTCGCGACGGCGCTAACGCGCCGCGCGGATCATGGTGGCCAACAAGCCGGTGCACCAGGGAGACTGCGTATAAGCGTGAAGCCATCGCGCAGGGAAGGCCGGGCGTTTCTCGGCTGCACCTGTGGTACCTGCCGCCTGCATTTTTCTCGCAGGCGGGCCGCAGGCGTCAGCCGACGCCTGGCCTTCCCTGCGCCCTCTGCATTTTGAAGAGGGACATGTCGATGCATCCCTCGGGCGAGGTTCGCTGCGAGGCTGCGTTCGCGTGTCCGGGCTGTTTGAGATGTGAAGCGGAACGAGCCGGACAAACGCTGCCGTAGGGTGGGCAAAGCGTCCGCCCGCGGGGCGGGTGCGTGCCCACCGTCGATTGGCGCACTGCGGAGCTAAATGGTGGGCACGGCGCGCGTGGGGCCGCCACGAAGCGGCGGCCGGCGTGGCGTGCCTTTGCCCACCCTTCAGAACGGTGATCAGGCCCTCGCGCCGGTGAACGGGAAGCTGCCCATGAAGCCGATGCCCATCTCGCCGGAGATGGTGTCGCCGGCGACCTTGCCCTTGAAGTCGAGCGTCAGCGGCATCGGGCTGGTGATGGAGACCTTCCAGGCGACGTCGTCGCCGTTGACGGTGCCGTCGAAGATCTCGGCGGAATCGCCCTCCGCGGCCTGGGTCCCCGTCAGCGTCGCGCCCGAGCTCTTCACGCTCAGCGTCGCGCTGCGCTCGCCCATCGGCGTATTCAAGGTCAGATTCCAGTTGCCGTCCACAGCCATCGATCGTTCTCCTGGCGTTGCCATCCCGCACCCCGAAGCACTGTTCGAGGAAGCCTCGGGGCGCCCCTATAGCGCATCTTTGCTGATAAGCCCAATACGGCGATCGGTTGCGTTACGCGCGCGCGGCCCGCAACCGGTTGGCGACCACGAAGCGGAAGGCGACGAACTGCAGTGCAAAAGCCGCGACCTTGGCGCCGCCCGCGACCACGGTGATGTAGAGCACCCACAGCTTGATGTCGCCGGTCATGGCGACCGCGATGGTGCCGAGACCGAGCGCGAACATCAGCGCCGCCCAGGCGAAGCCGGCGACGTTGACGTATTCCGGAATGGTCTCCGCCACGATCGGCGGAACGTAGCGCAGCATCCAGCCGCGCTTGAGCATGATGAGGCCGATGGCGAAATGGCCGATCGCAGGCTTGGCGAACATGAAGCGCGGGTCGTTGGTCAGCAGCGTGACGCCGCCGAGCACGATGACGAGGCCGACGCTGGCATAGGCCATGAAGCTGAGGCTCACGCCCCTGACGCGGGCGTAGACCACCTGGACCACCGCGACGGCGACCGCGGCGGCCGTGGCCAGCACGACGTTATCGGTAGCGATATACAGGATGAAGAAGACCGCAGCCGACAGGAAGTCGGCCGTCAGTTTGGCAAACACGTCCTTCACGCACGTCTCCCTGGGGCACACCCCGTCACGAATCCTGACCGGACATTGCGGCCGCAGTCGGTGCGGCGATGTCTTTCGTCTTACGATACTCAGGATACCAGCGCGTGAAATAAAGTGCACTGTTGCGTGCGGCAAAGGCGATGGCGAGGCCGGTCCAATAGGGCAGGCCGGGGACGTAGAGCGTCATCAGGTTGCCGACCATCATCAGCAGCGCCGACAGCGTCCAGGCGCCGGTGATGACGTAATTGGCGCGCAGAAAGCCGGGAATCGCCACGGTTTCCGGCGGGACCGCCTCGAGCGCATATTGCAGCGTGAACGGAGTGCGCAGCAGCATCGAGCCGAGCGACAGCGCGAAAATGCCGCAGTCGACCGCGAGGCGCACCGCCGAGGCGCTCAGCGTCGGGTCGATGAGGCTGAGGTAGGCGGCTACGCTTGCGAACACGATCGTCGAGCCCAGGCCGAGGATCTTGATCGAACGTCCCTTGGCGACGTCGAGCGCAATCACGGCCAGGCACATCACCGTGGCTACGGCCAGGCTGAGCGTGGCCGAGACCACCATCATCAGCGCCGCGTAGACGCCGTAGGGCGCAAGGATAAGGAAGATCGTCATGGCGTTGGTCTGGCCAATCTTTACACTGCCAAGATTGATAGGGCGCGGACGGCGCCGCGTCAAGCAAATCTTGACAGTGTCAAAATTTCGTGAGATCACGAATTAATACAAGTTAATCAATGGTTTGGATTTTCGCTGCCGACCCAATTGCCGTGGAATCCATCGGGCACGCGGTGTCCGAGATGCACCAGGGCGACGGGACCGCCGCCGATGTCGGTGGCGTTGAAGACGGCGAGGTCGCTGGTGTTGGAGCCGGCGCGCCAGACCACGGTCAGCAGCCAGCCGTCGCCCTCGGCGGCATCGAGGCTGCGCGGCACGAACACCGGCTCGGACAGGGTGTCGCCGGTGGGCAGCAGGTGCGTCGCCTGGCGCGTGCCGGCGCCGTCGACATGGGCGAGCCCGGACAGCGCGCCGAACAGCGGCCCGTCCGGATTGGCGCAGGCGTACCAGCCGTGACGGCTCTTGAGCCCGGCGCGGCGGTCGTCGATGCGGGGGAATTCGCCGGTGAGGTCGTCGAGATAGGTTTGCGTGAAGCGGTCGGTGCTGCCGGCGAGGTCGAAGCTCCAGCGGCACAGCCGCGCGACCGACTTTGCCGGATCTGTCGGGCGCCCGTCGGGATGCGGAAACAGCGGCGCTTCCTCGAACTGCATGACGTCGGCGACGATGCGGCCGCCGTCCTCCCAGGCGTTCATGATGTGGAAGACGTAGCAGGCGTCACCGCGAAACCAGACGATGTCCTTGATGTCGCCGCTGCGCTTCATCACACCGACATAGGCGCCCTTGTCGGGCTCCCAGGCATAAGGCGGCTTGCCGGACATTGCGCGCTCGATGCTGCCGGTGAGCGGCAGGATTGGAAACAGCACGTGGTTGGCCGTGACGATGAAGTCGTGCACCATGCTGGCATAGGGCGCCTCGAAACGATCGATGCGCGTCAGCTTGCCGGCAGCATCGACCGTGCCGTAGGACAGCGCCGGCGTCAGCGGACCGGCGGCGTTGTAGCCGAAGAACAGCAATTCGCCGGTGACCGGATCGGTCTTCGGATGCGCGGTGAAGGCGCCGCGCAGGCGGCCGCCGAAATCGTGGTAGCCGCGGGTGGCGAGCGTGCCCGGCTTGATCTCGGTCGGCAGATGCGCCTCTTCGAGCGCGAGCAGGCGGCCGGCATGGGCGATGATGTTGGTGTTGGCGACGCCGCCATCGGTGACGTCGGCGGGCGCGTCCGCCAGCCGGCGGCCGAAGCCGCCGAACAGGGCGTGGCCGGCCTTGCGCTCGGCCTCGAATTTGGGCGTGCGGATCCAGCGGTTGCGATAGGACGCGCGGCCGTTCTCGAGATGGAAGGCGTGCAGCATGCCGTCGCCGACGAACCAGTGCGAGCCGGGCGAAGCGAATTGCGGGTTGGGGCCATTGCGATAGAGCGTGCCGTTCAGCTCACGCGGCAGCTCGCCGGTGATTGCGAGGAACGGCGCGTCGCATTCGAACGGGATCGGCGCGAGATTGCTGCGCTCCTTCCGAGTCTGCCGGGCGGTCGTCGACGTAGCGTCGCTCATGGTCGTTCCTCCACTTTATCTTTACGTTGTAAAGATAAAGCTAGCGGGCGAACATGGCGGGGTCAAGCCAAATCTTTACGCTGTCAAAATTGCTTGTATAAGGAGGCTCATGACGAGCAAGACTGAAAAAGTCCGGGCGCAGCCTCGACGCATCGCGACATCGGCGGCACGGGCGCGGGTGCGGCGGGCGGCCGGCACTGCGGGCGAGGCGGCGACGCCCTATCATCACGGCGCGCTGCGTGATGCGCTGCTGGAGGCGGCCGAGCGCGTGCTGGAGCGCGACGGGCTCGCCGGACTCACCTTGCGCGCAGTGGCGCGCGAGGCCGGCGTGTCGCATGCGGCGCCGACGCATCATTTCAAGGATCTCACCGGGCTCGTCAGCGAGCTCGCCGCGATCGGCTTCACGCGCTTCAACGCCGCGATGAAGGCGGCGGGCGAGCAGCCGGGCACGCCGATCGAGCGCGCGATGGCGCGTGCCCGCGCCTATGTCGCCTATGCGCAGGCCAATCCCGGCATGTACGGGCTGATGTTCCGCACCGAGCGGCTCGACTATTCGCGGCCGTCGCTGCACGAGGCGGCCGAGGCCTCGTTCGCCGGGCTGGCGGGCTCGGTGGCCGCACGCAGCGAAGGCCAGGTCGGCAACGAGGAGCTGTCGCTCGATCAGGCCGCCGCGATCGCGCGCGCCTGGTCGCTGGTGCACGGCTACACGATGCTGCTGCTCGACGGCCGTCTCGCCGACATCCTGCGCCGCTCGCCTGCTGGCACCAACGCCGAATCGCTGCTCGAGGCGATGCTGAAGGCCACCGTGCCGAAGCTGCCGCCTGGCGCGCAAGTCGCGGGATGAGGACCAGGAATGCAAGAGAAAGCGGCTCGCGGCCCGCGCAAACTGGGGACGGCTCGAAACGGCGGCCGGAAACACCTGACAGCGTCGCCAAATTATCCTAGAACGGCGGCCTCGCGAGGTTCATCTCTTCTCATCGATCATGCCTGTCATCCCGCCGACCAAACCCTATCGCATCGGCCGCTCCAAGACGGGGCTCGGCCTGTTCGCAACCCAGCCGATCAAGAAGGGCACCAAGATCGTCCGCTATTTCGGTCCGCTGCTGGATTCGAAGAAGGCGGACGAGGACGCGATCGAGAACAAATATCTGTTCGAGCTCGACAAGCGCTGGACCATCGACGGCTCGGTCCGTGAGAACGTCGCCCGCTACATCAATCATTCCTGCAAGCCGAACGCCGAGTCCGACGTCAAGCCGCGCAAGAAGAAGATCTTCATCCGGGCCATCAAGAACATCGAGCCCGGCGAGGAGATCAACTACGACTACGGCACCGACTACTTCAAAGCCTATCTGAAGCCGATCGGCTGCAAATGCGACGCCTGCGAGAAGAAGCGGGCGAAGCAGAAGGCCGAGGCGCGCGCCGAGCGGACGCGGGTGAAGGCGAAGGCCGAGAAGAAGGCGAAGAAAAAGGCCGGGAAGCCCGTCAAGGACAAGGCCAAGCAGCGGCCCAAGGCCAGAGCCAAATCGGGCGGCGAGGCTGCTCGCGGCAAGGCCAAGACCCGGCGCCCGGCTGCCGGCAATCGCGGCAAGACCAGATCCACCCCGGCGAAGACTGTGACCAGCCGCGCCAAGGCGGCCTGAGCCGATCAGTTCGTTTCCGGGATCTCTCAGGACGGCTTGCCGAAGGCCAGCGTCGTCCAGGTGACGCCGGCAACCCGGTTCTCCGCGCCGAGCGACTCGCCATGCCGGTTGAGCTGGAGCGTCAGCCCGAGCTGCCGCGCCGGCTCAACGATCGTCTCGGCCGCGATCTCGAACATCCGGCGGCCCGGCGGCACCGGACCATGCCGCAACGTCATGATCAGTATTCCGCCGGGAGCAATCCGCGCCGCGATGTTGGGAAGCGCGCGTCGCCGCTGCTCCTCATCGAGATGCATCAGGACGGCGGTCAGCATGACGAGGTCGAACTGCTCATCACGAGCGGCCAGTGTGGCGAGCTCCGGAAGGCTGTCGTCGATCCAGGTGATCGCAGGCGAGGCATGCAGCCGCATGGCGCCGACGCGCAGCGCATCGGTCGGCTCGACGGCAACCACCTGATGTCCGAGGCCTGCAAACCACGCGGCGTCGCGCCCCGTGCCCGCTCCAATGTCGAGCACGCGTGCGGGCGTATTCGGCAGCAGATGAAGCACGGCGGCATGAACCTGTTCCGACGGGATGCTCTCGTACCGCACGAAGAGACTGTCGGCTTCAGCGGCGTAGCCTTCCGTTCCTCTCACCTGCGGCTGCATCGCTGCGATCTCCTGTCGGTCGCCGATTATGCCGAAGGTGCATTCGCCGCGCATGCCCAATCTCGGTTGGGGCGGGAGCGCCGGCCCGCGCGAGCACGATGGCCGGTGCTCATCACCGATCGGGTCACGCCGTTACGGTGCCGGAACTGCGGCGCAAGCCGATATATTGCAGCTCGGCGAAGACGCCGGTGCCCACCGCCTGGGCCGCGACGAAGATTTCGCCGGGCACGTTCGGTGTGACGAGGCCGGAGAACAGCAGCGCGATGCTGCCGACCGTCCATGCCGCATTGCCGGCGATGACCAGAAGGATCAGCGGCCTTGGCGCCATCGGCCGCGCGCCCAGCCAGCCGACGAAGGCCGCGTAGACGATCAGGAACAGACCGGTCTCGCGCAGCAGCGCGTCGGGCAGTTGCAGCAGCGCCGCCAGCGGCGAGGCGCCGAATGTGAGCGCGAGCCCGGCAATGCCGCTGAAGGCGGCATCGGCGAGCAGGGCGCGGCGGAGCAGGGCGGACGAGGTGATCATGTCGGGTCTCCTTTGGTTTGGGGGAGGGCGGTTCAGCGGAACCAGGCCAGGAGCTGACGGCGCAGGCGCGCCGGGCGCAGCGAGCGTGCTGCCCTTGTCTCGATGGCATAGACCTGCGCGAAGACGAGGCTGCCCGTGACGTGCAGCAGCGGCTCCGGCAGGTTGAGCGAGCGCGCCAGCAGCGATGTCGCGAGACCCGCCAGCCAGTGGCCGACTGCGGTGAAGGGAAAGGTCTCGGGATTGCGCTGCCTGCTCATCGTCATCTCCTGTGGTGAGGACGATGACCTGCGCCGGGAGGCATTTCGATTACCTGGCAGGTCATGGAGGCGCTGACGTCAGCGTGATAGGTCTTGGCCCATGAATGCACAGCTTGCTTCGGCGCGCGCCGACCGCGCCAGACCCGTTCATGTCGGTGAGCACCTGCGGCAATGGCGGCAGCGCCGGCATCTCAGCCAGCTCGATCTCGCGCTCGATGCCGAGATCTCGGCGCGCCATCTGAGCTTCGTGGAAACCGGCCGCGCCGCGCCGTCGCGCGACATGGTCCTCAAACTGGCGGAGCGACTGGACGTGCCCTTGCGCGAACGCAACGTTCTGCTGGTGGCGGCGGGCTACGCGCCCGCCTTCCAGCAGCGCCCGCTGGATGATCCGGCGCTCAAGCCCGCGCGCGAGGCGATGAACCTCGTGCTCAAGGCCCATGAGCCCAACCCTGCGCTCGCGATCGACCGGCACTGGAACCTGGTCGCGGCGAACCGGATGATCGCGCCGCTGCTGACAGGCGTCCCACCGCGACTGCTTGCGCCGCCGCTCAACGTGCTGCGCGTGGCGCTGCATCCGGAGGGGCTCGCAGCGCGGACGGTGAATCTCGCCGAATGGTCCGGACATCTGCTCGAGCGGCTGCACCGGCAATGCGAGGCGACGGCGGATGCCGATTTGCTGAAGCTTTATCAGGAGCTGAAGTCCTATCCGTTCCCGGCGCGATCGGCGCCGCTCGCGGCCGACAGCGTCGCGATCCCGCTGCGGCTGCGGGTCGGGACCGACGTGCTGAGCTTCTTCTCGACGACGATGGTGTTCGGCACGCCGGTCGACATCACGTTGTCGGAGCTGGCGCTGGAGACCTTCTTTCCGGCCGATGAGCTCACGGCCATCAGGCTGAAGGAGATGGTTACCTCGCCGTGACCGCGCTTGTCTCGGCGATGCAGAGGCTTATCTTGCGCGGATCGCAAGCGAACCTGGAGCGAGGCGCATGAGCACCTTGAAGCCGCTGATCATTGATGTCGTCTCCGACGTCGTCTGTCCCTGGTGCTACATCGGCAAGAAGCGCATCGAGGACGCGCTGGAGCTCGTGCCGGACGTTCCGGTCGAGGTGAATTTCCGGCCGTTCTTCCTCAATCCCTGGGTGCCGCGCGAGGGCATCAGCCGCGAGCAGTACCTGACGACCAAGTTCGGATCGGTCGAGGCCTACAAGGGCATCGCGGGCCGCGTGGTGGCGGCCGCGGAGCAGGAGGGGCTGAGCTATCATCCCGATCGTGTTGCCCGTCAGCCCAACACGATCGATTGTCATCGCCTGATCCGCTGGGCGGGCGAGATCGGCAGGGCGCCCGAGATGAAGCAGCGGCTGATGGAATTGTATTTCCGCGACGGCGGCGATCTCACCGATATCGATGTGCTGGTGCAGGCCGCAGCGGATTGCGGGCTCGATGCCCAGGTGGTCCGCAAGATGCTGGCGACCGACGAGGATGTGGCGCTGGTCTCTGCCCAGGCGCAGGAGGCCGCGGAGAAGGGCATCTCCGGAGTTCCGACCTACGTCTTCGCGCAGAAATACGCCGTCTCCGGTGCGCAGGATCCGCAGATGCTGGCCCGTGCCATCCGGCAGGTGTCGGCGGAGGTCAACGCCGAGGCGGCTGAGTAGTCGGCCGGCGCTTTCGGATGGCGCGGATCGCGTGCACGGCGCGACGTGCGATGGCCAGGCCTTCGCGTCGTGCCGTCAACGCAGCGTGGATCAGCTCGACGATCGGATCGCGCGCGTAGAGCGGGATCAGCACGTCACCGATGGCGAGGCGCTCGCGCCAGATCGGGTTGATCATGGGATGGTCGGGACCGGCAGTGGAATCGGCGGCGTTGATCTTCGGATCCGCGCAAAGGTGCCGTGTCAGGTCGAGCGTCAGCTGGACACCGGGCGAGTACTTCGCGAAGCGCTCGTCGACGCCGAGCTTGAAGAAGAAGGCGCGGTCCTGATGGCGCAACACGACGCCCGCGGCGACGGTGGTGTCGCCCGCCCGGAGGCTGATGATCTCGCAGGCCTCGTGCTGCGCAAGCGCCGCTGCCGCGCGTCGGATGAACGCCACGTCGCCGTCGTGCTGGATCAGCGCAGTGCCGCGGCGTCCCTTCCAGCCGCTCGCCTCCAGGACCAGAAACGTCTCCAGCGCAGCGGAGACGTCGCCGGGAGAGCGCGCGACCTCGAAGCGAACCGCGCCATGCTCGGCCAGCCGATGACGCAGGCGGCGCAACTCCTTCAGCTTCTTGGCGCCGAGCGCGTCATGCAGCACTTGGTCGGCGTCCACGGTCGCATCGAGAAAGGCTCTTTCATAGCAATGCAGCATGCGCGGGCGCAGGCCGCCGCGACGAAGGGCCGCGTCGAACGCCTGCATCACGGAGCCTGCCAGCGACATGTCGCGCAGCAGCACGGCGCGAGCGCCTGTTCGTCGCGCTTCGTCGAGCATCTGCGCCGCAGCCGGCTCCGCGCTCCCTGCGTCGAGCAGCGGCGTGCACAAAGTGCCGTAGGGATGGCCACTGGCGAGCGCGGGCAGTGGAAGCCTGCAGGCATGCCATAGGGAGGTCGTGGGCATCAGGCCGATGAGACGCGAGGGCTGATCGTCGTCCCATGCGCACAGCGCCGATGTTCCGGTGCGGCCGCGCGCCGTGGCGTTCACCGCGCGTTCCCATCCGGGCAGGTAATAGCCGTTCGGCTCGCGCGCACGCTCCGCGAGATCCTGCCATGCCTGCGGTGAAACGGTCTCGAGCGGCACCAGGTGGGCGGCGCGCACGCACGCGAGCGGATCGGCCTGGTGGTTCCTTGCCGTCGATGAAGCAGTCGCAATCGCGCGATCGATGATCTCGGCCACGTCCCGATGGTCCCCTCGCGGCGCGGACAACCCGCACCGCGGGCGACACTAGCGTAAAGCTGACAAGAGACACTTGACGTTGGCAGACAATTCGAATCGATGCGTTAACGGCCGGTTCAGCCTATCGCCGGCTGCGATCAGCGGATCAGCGCCACCTCGCGGAAGGCGCCGATCAGGGGCTTCTCGAGCTTGCCCTCCATCTCCTGGAGGATCTCATAGGCCTTCTCGCGCGTCATCACCGGCTTGTAGCTGCGATATTCGATCAGCGCAGAGAAGATGTCGGAGATGGTGAGGATGCGTGTCAGATCTGGAATGTTGTCGGCCATAAGCCCATCGGGATAGCCGCTGCCGTCGAGAAATTCGTGATGGTGGCGCACCGCCTTGAGCACTTCGTCGGTGATCGCTGCGTTGTCCTTCAGCGCTTCGTAGCCGGCCACGGGATGGGTTTCCACCAGCGTGCGTTCCTTGACGTCGAGCCGTCCCGGCTTGTCGAGAATGGTCAGCGGGATTTTGGCCTTGCCGATGTCGTGGAACATCGCGGCCATGTAGAGACGCTCCAGATCGGAACTGTGGACGCCGAGGCTCAAGCCGAAATCCACGGTGATGCCGGTCACGAGCAGGCAGTGTTGATAGGTGCCTTCGTGATGGCGGCGAACGGTGGCGAGCCAATCGGACAGACCGTTTTCCGCTATACAGTCGGCGATCCGCTTGCCCGCCCGCCGGGTCTCCTCGACGTCGATCGCTGCACCGCCCAGCACGGCTGCAAACATCGAGGCGATGCAGGACGCGCCGGCAAATGCGGCCTGTCGGTCGTCGACCGCGATGCTCTTGGCCGCAGAACCGGGGCGCACATCGAGCAGCTTTCCGAGCAACTGATTGCGGCTCGGCGTGCTCGACAGCACGCTCGTCGCGCCGAGCGCATAGGCCTGGACCGTCGACAGACGGGATTTGTTGTTGGTGAGGAAGATCCGCCGCGGAATACGCGAGAGCCGGTCGGAGATCTCCTTCAATGCGGTGATGTTGTCGACGCGGCGCAGATCGGCGGCCACGACGATCGCGTCGATGTCTCCGCCTTTGAATTCGGCGTCACCGATCAGTTCAGATGTGAGCGAGCAGCGCTCGGCCAGCATGCCGCGAAGCAGAGCGAGCTTGGCTGTGTCATCGCCGACGAGGTGAACGTTCATGGAAAGCCGTGTCCAGGGTCATTCCGCGCTTTTGCGAACCAGATGTTCCGCAGGAATCGTTAAATTTGAGCCATTCGTTCGCTGTGCGGTTGCGGAATTGCGTTAGCTAAGAACTAACAATCCGCAACCGATGCGGTAGCCCGTTCCAGCACGCCAACTGACGTGGCGAGTTCCAGTCGACGTGGCGGATCCAGATCGCCTTCGGGTCAAAATCACTTCGTCGGCAGGATGGCTTTGTAATCTTCAGAAACACAGTCGTCGGCGGACGCCGTGCGTCGCCGGTCGATGATCTCGTTGTGCCTGATCGTGAGCCGATAGGTCTGGCGCCGGAGCGTTGCGCCGCTCACCGAGATGATTCCGGCCCGCACGCAGGCGGTCCATGTATCGCCGGCATCGGTCTGTCGGGCGGATGTGGCCTCGAGATCGCGCGGCAGCGTCGTTGCGACGAAGATCATGTCGAGATTCTTGCGCACCAGAAGTGCGACATCCGGCGCGGCTTCGGGTTGCGGCGGCGCGGGCGCCTTGGCGCGCATGAAGGCCGGCAGGCGCGCATTGCTGTCGGCGGCGCAGCCGGCCAGAAGCAGGGCCGAGAGCAGCCCCACCTGTGACGCAATCCGCCGCATGTCTCATCGCCCCCATTGCGGCGCGCACGCTAGCCAGCGATCGCGGCATTGCTACGGGGATCTCGTGCAGCAACGATGTCCGGCCGCGGGCGGCAAGGGCGCGAACGGCGCCGGCCGTGCGGCATCGTGCTCACCGGATTGTGCCCGTCGGGATGAACCGGGTCACGAACCGGCTCGACCAACAGGCACGCCATGAGCAGATTGGAGGTCCCATGTTTCGGCACGCTCTCAGGGCTGCATTGCTCGCCGGCGGCCTGTTTGCCGGCCTCACTCCCGCATTGGCCGAAACCAGCAGGCTGGCGCTGGTGATCGGGCAGTCGGCCTATCGTTCGGTGACGCCGCTGCCGAATCCCGCCAATGACGCCAAGGTCATGGCGCAGATGCTGGGGGAGGCGGGGTTCGAGGTGACGACGGCCGCCGATCTGTCGCAGCGGGACCTCAACAGGGAGGTGGGCGACTTTGCCGCCAAGATCGCGGCCAAGGGACCCGACACGGTCGCGCTGGTGTTCTATGCCGGCCACGGCCTGCAGATCGATGGCGAGAACTATCTCGTGCCCGTCGACGTGGATCCGCGACGTGAAGCCGACATTCCGCTGCAGGCCGTGCGTCTCAACGATCTCCTGAACACGCTGAATTCTGTGCCGAGCCGGATGCGCATCCTGCTGCTCGATGCCTGCCGCAACAATCCGTTTCCTGCCATCAGTCAGAACGCGGGCCGCGGCCTTGCGCTGGTGGACACCAAGACCGGAGCACCGGGCACGTTCCTGTCCTACTCGACCTCGCCTGGCGCAGAAGCCGAGGATGGCACCGGCGCCAACAGCCCCTACACCACGGCGCTGCTGCAGGCGGCGCGGGAACCGGGCCTTCCGATCGAGCAGGCGTTCAAGCGCGTGCGCGTCGCGGTGAACAAGGTCACCGAGGGTCGGCAGACGCCGTGGGATTCGTCGTCCTTGACGGAGGATTTTCGCTTCGTGGTGTCGGCGGATGCGGGCGCTGCCAATGCCGGCCCGCGGCCGGTCGTCGCCAAGCGCAGCGTCGATGAATGGAAGCGCAACCTGCAGGGCAAGCCGATCGAGGCCGCCAACGAAATCATCGTTGGCGACGGCAGCGTCGAGGCGTATGAGGCCTTCGTGGCGCTCTACACCGCGCCGCCCTATGGCCCGCAGGCGCGCGAATGGCTCGACCTCCACAACAGGATGGCAGCCTGGAACGAGGCGGTGCTGATCAATACGGTGGCGTCCTATCAGGGCTTTCTCGACCGCTATCCGAACAGCGACCTGACCGCGACCGCGCGCAAGCTGATCGAGCGCTTGCGCAACCGGCCTGTGGTGACGCCGGTGGTGGCGGCCGCCAACGCAGCGATCCCGGCCGCCGCTCCGGCAACCCCGCCGGTCGTGCCGGCCGTTGCCGCGGCTGGTCCCACCTGTCCATGCTCGCAGACGCCTCCGCCGGGCCGGAAGTCCGAGACGCAGAAGCGGGTCGAAGAGAAGCCGGCCCGAAAGCGCGACGAGGATCCGCCCAGGCGCGCCAGCCGCACACCCCGTCGCGACCCAGATGATGTCGTCGTCTATGCGCCGCCGCCTCCGCCGCGCGAGTATTATGGACCGCCGGTGCGCGTGGCGCCGCCGGTCAGTATCGGGATCGGCATCGGCGGTGGCTATGGCGGTGGCTATGGGCGGGCTCCGCAGAGCTATCCGACACGGCGTGGTTACGGCTACTGAAGCTCGCTGACCTCTGCGCATCGATGTGGCCGTCCGCAGGGGCGGCCACTGACGTTTGAGAGGTTCGTTCGGGTCATCCGCTCGGTTCCGCCATCCGTCATCGCCCACCACCACTCGTCCCGCGGATGCCGCCGCCCGTCCCATCCCGCTCGATCCGCCTGCGAAGGCTGCTTTCATGGCCCGGCTGCGTCGCCTCGGATGCAGTTTGCGGGAGGAAGAGGTCCATGTCATTGCGTCGAGCGGGTGTTTGCGCGGTCGTCATCTGGAGCCAACTGATGGTGGTGCCGGCCGTCTCCTGGCAGCACTGGAGCGGCGATGCCGGTGGGACGCGGTTCTCTCCGCTGGCGCAGATCACGCCTTCCAATGTCGATCGGCTCGTGCCTGCCTGGGACTATCACACCGGGGATCTGCAGAGCCGGCCGCCCGCGGCCGCCTTGCGGACCAAGTTCGAGGCGACGCCGATCCTGGTCGAGGACAGCCTGGTGTTCTGCACGCCGTTCAACGAGGTGGTGGCGCTCGATCCCGGCACCGGCGTTCAGCGCTGGCGTTTCGATCCCAAGGTCGGCAACGGACGGCGCCCGGCCAATCGCTATGCCTGCCGCGGCGTTGCCTATTGGGTGGACGAGCGGGCGCCGGCCGGCGTGGCGTGCCGCAGCAGGTTGTTCATGGGCACGGTCGATGCCCGCCTGATCGCCCTCGATGCCCGGACAGGGCAGCCCTGCGCCGGCTTCGGAGCGAACGGTGAAGTGCGGATCGACATCGCCAAGGACCTGCTGTGGCCGGGCGAATTCCAGATCACCTCGGCGCCGGTGGCGAGCAGGGGTGTCGTGGTGGTCGGCTCATCGATCGGCGACAATGTGCGGGTCGATGCGCCCGAAGGCACGGTCCACGGCTTCGATGCGCGCACCGGCGAGCTGCGCTGGCGTTTCGATCCGCTGATCCATGACGGCATCGCGGCGGGACATGCGAACGTCTGGGCGCCGATGTCGGTCGACGAGGTGCGCGGCCTCGTGTTCCTTCCGACATCCTCGCCCAGTCCGGATTTCTTTGGCGGTGCGCGTCCGGGTGACAACAGGCACGCCGATTCCGTGGTCGCTCTGCGGATCGAGAGCGGCGCACTGGCCTGGTCGTTTCAGACCACGCATCACGACGTCTGGGACTACGATCTGCCGGCGCAGCCGACCCTGGCGCGGATCGAGACCGGGCAGGGTGCACGTGACGTCGTGATGCAGCCGACCAAGCAGGGTTTCGTGTTCGTGCTCGACCGCGACACCGGCGCGCCGATCTGGCCGGTGGAGGAGCGCGCGGTGCCGCAGGGCGCCGTCGAAGGTGAGGTTCTGTCGCCGACGCAGCCGTTCCCGACCCATGTGCCGCCGCTGCTGAATCAGCACTTCGAAGTGGCAGAGGTCTTCAGGGCCGTGCCGCGCGTCGTCGATTCCTCCTGTGACGATCAGCTCGCGGCGTTGCGCAATGAAGGTCTCTACACGCCACCGACGACTCAGGGTGCGTTGCTGTTTCCAATGACCGGAGGCGGCGTGAACTGGGGCGGCGTGGCGTTCGATCCCGTGCACCAGATCCTTTACGCCAATGTCAGCCGCGCCATCCACATCGTCAGGCTGATCCCGCGCGCCGAAGCTGACCGGATGACGCCGCCGCGCGGTGTCGATTTCGGATTGCAGCGCGGGTCACCGTTCGCGGTGACGCGGGTGGTCGCCATGTCCAGGCTCGGCCTGTTGTGCAACCGGCCGCCATGGGGCGAAATGGTCGCGGTCGATCTCAAGGCCGGCAGGATCCTGTGGCGCTCGACGGTCGGCACCACCGAGGATCGCGCGCCGCTCGGGCTGGCGTTCAAGTGGGGCACGCCGCTCGTCAACGGCGTCGTGGTCACGGGCGGCGGCCTCGTCTTCACCGGCGCGATGGATGCCTATCTGCGCGCCTTCGACGCTGTCTCAGGTCAGGAGCTCTGGCAGGGCCGGTTGCCGGCGCCGGGCATCGCCAATCCGATGACCTATGAATGGAAGGGCGAGCAATTCGTGGTGATCGCAGCGGGCGGCCATTCGGAGGCGGGCACATCGCTCGGCGACAGCGTCGTGGCGTTTCGGCTGGCGCGCGATGGCGAAGGGCCCTCGCTGTGGTCACGGACGATTGATCGTCCGGGCGGACGGTTCGCCGCCGGCGTCCTGCTCGCGGTCGGGGTGCTGGTCGGTCTGTTGGTGACGTTGTGGCGATGGCGCCTGCGGCGGGTCTAGCCCGCCGCGCCGCTATCAGTCGAATGCCACGCCGATCCGCTTGTCGTGGCTCCAGACTGCGTGGCAGCGCCGCGTGAACTTGTCGGCCGGGATCACCAGCGTGAAGGCTTCGGGCAGACCGACCGGGCTGACCACCTCGACCCTGGCGCCAGTGTCGGACATGTTGCGGACCATGCAATCGACCGCGCCGCCGCCGTCGAATGCCAGCCTGCCCTGCTTCAGCACCCGATGCCTCGGTGCAATGCGCTTGTCACTCGTCTCGCTCATGGCCTGTAACCCGGTGCCGAATGGCGTCACCTTTCGCGTCAAAAGCACCTAAAATAAATCAGTCTCGCGTTTCGATCAGATGAATCCGGCCTGCGAAGCCCGGGCCGTCGCCTTCATGTTTCGTTAACCCCCCCCCGCCGGGCCGCGGATCAGAGAGGCCGCAGATCAGAGCATCGCGAAGGCGCTCGACACCATGGCCACCGGCTTGCCATCGCTGGCGCTGGTCAGTGTGACCCGCCCGAAGCTCATGGTGCGGCCCATCCGCACCACGCGCGCATCCGCCAGGACGTCAGCGGAGGCAACGGCGCGCATGAAATGCGTGGTCTGGTCGACAGTGGTCATCGGCCGGTAGCCGCCACTCGCGGTGACCATCCCGATCACCATCGCGGTATCGGCAAAGGCCATCAGCGCCTGGCCGCAGACGACGCCATTGTCGCGGCAGAGCCGCGGCGAGAACGGCATGCGCAGGATGGCGCCGGCTTCGCCCTGCGCAGACGGCGCGATGTCCTCGACGATCAAGCCAAGATCCTTGATCCAGGGCGCGAACACGTCATCGAGGATGCGCCTCGCGTCGTCGGTGGTGAAGTTCAGGGTCTCGTTCGGCACGCGCGGAGGTCCTTCCATGATCGTGTCATCGATTTGTCTTGGCATCGACTTGCCTCGACGCGATCGGCGGAGCCGCCGGAATGTTGCCGCAGAGCGGCGGCTTGAAAAGGCCGGAGTTGGAAAACTATGATGAGGGCACACCGTGGAACAGACGGCAGGTGCGCGCAGACGATGCGGCCGTGAACATCCCGACCTGTGGTCCACCGTTCCGGCACAGTGCCGCGGGCTTGGCGCATGGCGAAGCGATGGTATAAGGCGCCTATACCGGGGAGTAACCAATGAAGAAGCTGATCGTGACGATGGCGGTCGCCGTGCTGGCCGGCTGGGCGGTTCCCGCAATGGCGCAGATGCCCAACATCAACCTTCTCGCCGACGGTCCCTCCAAGTCGCCCGAGGAGAAAGAGGCCGAAGCGGCGCGGGAGCAGGCCTACAAGGACACCATGCGCAAGATTCCGGACGCCAAGACGAGCGCCGATCCCTGGGGCAACGTCCGGGCGGCGGAGCAGCCCAAGGCGGCGCCTGCCATGAAGACCACCGCGGCCAAGAAGCCGAAGGCTGTCGGCAGCACCAACTGAGATTTATCGCGTTCGGGTCGGCGGGCTCTGATCCTCCCGGGCCCGCTTGCCTGATTGCGGACTCGGATTCCTCGCGGCCCCGTCTATATTGACGGTGTGGCAGCGCGTTGGAGTTCGTCGATGGGGATGCGTCCTCGAGACATGGCCAGCCGGATGGCGGCCCGGCGCCAGAAGAAGAGCGTGGGCCCGGTTCGCGACGGCTACGTTCGTGACACGTTCACGCTGCCGCGCGAGCAAGCGCGCGCCAAGGCCCGCGATTATCTGACCCGCTATCCCAAGGCCGGCTACATGAGCGCCGTCGAAAGCTGGCGCGAGCTTCCCGATGGGGCCATCGAGTTCACGATGCGGCGGCTTCCCAGCGCCGATTGAATCATTCCGGCTAGCGCCTCATTCCTTCTCGCCAAGAAGCTTGCGCGTGTCGCGATTGATGAAATGAAGCCGCGTGCAGGCCTTGCAGACCACGGTTTCATAGGCGTACGCGGGATCGCCGGGCTTCGGCTCTTCCAGCCAATGCTGCACGTTCATCCCCGTTCGCGGACATTTGAAGATCAGATTACCCATACAAATTTAAATGTCTGCCAGGATGCAGACAGGCATTTTGATCTGGATCAAGCTCGGCTGGCGAAATGACGCGCAGTCACCTCGCCGGCCACAGGCTTCGGTTGTGGTTCTCGTCGGTGACGATCTACAAGAGGTGTGGCGAGCCGTCAGGCCTGATCCAGCGACTCGGCGACGATCCGGATGCGGAAGACCGGCTGCCGTGCCTCGTCGAGCAGCTCCATCTGCCATTCGGAGTTTTCGGCGAGCTTGCGCGAGATGCTGCTGGCCATGTCGGCACAGACGGTGGTCATCTCTTTCCAGGCTGCGTTGCGGTCGGCGCACTCGGTCCCATACTCGGACGCGCCTGAGAAGTGGCCGTTACGGATACGAAAGAAATAGAGCGGCATTGCCAAAACCGGTGAGCCCTGACCGCCCCAGGCCGCTGGGTTTGATGTACGCATCGCAAATGGAAGCGCAAAACCCCCTCGGATCAATTCCGGTAAAATACGGTCGGTCGCGCTGTCCGTTGAGCTGATTGCCGTTGAGGATGTGCGGCGCAATCGGACGGATTGCAGGCCAACGAATGAGCCTCGGACCGCCGCGGTCCGAGGCTCGGCGTCAACGTCGTAGCTTCCCAGCGAGGGCAGTTCGGCAATGACGTAGTTAGACTAGTGCGAAACTAGTAGGCGTGCCTTGCGTCAGATCAAGGTTGCCATCTCGATCAATCGCCGTGGGACGCGCGCCTAGCTGTGATCGAAGATCCGTTCCGGCACGACTGTCAGTCGGTAGGCGATCTGCGTCGCGCCGTCGACCATTTCCAAGAGTTCATCGCAAGCCGGACAACGCCTCTCTCCCGCGGCGCCTTGCTGCGAGTGAAGCTCGATCCTTTGAAGGCCGGCCCTGCAGGACGGGCACGTCACGTCATCTCTTGTCATCGCCAATATGAAGCGCAACGCAAGCGATCCGTTCCTCGACATCACGACAATGACGGGGGGATGCATCCCGAGCGGAGCTATCAACGTCGAAAGCCCCGGACGTCGTCCGGGGCTTTCTTTCGGCGCGGATGGTTTCAGGGCCGTGCGCCTACGGGTGACGGAGCCTGCAAATGTTGTAGCAGGCAGGCTGCAAGGGATCGGTCGACGGCACACCACGGGCGATACACCAAAGGCGATACACCACTGACAATGTGCGGCGACCATCATCGCAACGAACAAACAAATCCGGGGCTGATCAAAAATTTGCTCAGACGTACGACAACCATGATTCTATAACGCAACCCAAAGTTTATGACAATGGTTTGTGGCTTGAAGATGTCGTGAGCGCCGCGTGCTGCGTGATGCGGATCACGCCGGCTTCCATTCGGCCCACTCATTCGCCCGGTCATAGGGGGCTGCGCGAACGGCTCTCGTGGCTCCCTCTGGCATGGCACGAGACAGCGTCCTGGCGGGCGCCGTTTCATCTGTCGCTCGTCATATGGCGGCCGTCGAGCTGTTCGCGCGCCGGCCATTGCTCCGGTCGGAACGCAGGGTGCCATTCCGCCTCAGAAAGCCGCGGCAGATCCGCGGACGCTTCTGTTGCGGAACTTCTGGCCGGACACAGCTTGCGCGCGGCCGAGCATTGCATGCGCATCTGCATCGAAACCGTGCGCCTGCACGCACGATGAGCCGAACAAAAGCAGAAGAGGCGAGGGAACTTCGTTCCTGTCAGGAGAACCCCGGAATGTGCGATCTACGCACGCGTGTAGGAGTTTGGTAGTTTCAAGGGAAAGACCTGACAAGCACGATCGGTCCAACGATTGCGGCGTTGAAGTCGGCGAGGTCTTCGCTGGGAATCCAGTGCTCGCGATGCTTGCGGCCGCCGGCCTCGCGCACCTCGTAGGTGTCGATGAAGCCTCGCAGGATCGCAAAGCGCAGCACGTGGCCGGCGCCGCTCGCCGGCACGTTCCAGTCCCGTGCGATCTTCACGGCATAGTCCTCGGTGAGCACCGGGTAGAAGATCGGCTGCTCAGGAAGGCGCGGCGGAAACGCACGCATGCCCGACGCCTCGATCAAGGCAAGCTCCTTTGGGCCGACGGGGCGCCACAACGTGAGGGTCTGTTCCTTGTTGGATCCGGTCATGCTGGTGCCGAAAATTGGAAGCGGTGTGCGAGGCTCATAGAGAACGACCAACAGGATGATGGGGCACGGCCGGGACGACACTAACAACTTATAATTGAGTTGATGTCTGCCGCAGGCGCGGTGGGCGAGGTTGGAGCGCTCGGACAGGCTGGTCATCATCCGCGCGATCGCCGGTCGGCGGCTGCGCCGCTCGCGCACATGGCTTCCGCCTCCAGCCGGATCAGGATCCTTTCGCGGTCGCCGTCATCCAGCACCCCGTACTTCGCTTCTGGGCGCGCTGATCGGGCGGCGCTCCCTCGCTGCTGCTCGGTGGACTGCGCGCCGGCCCCCGAGTGGCAGGCGTGTCCCCGCGGTTGTCAGGGGGGCTGAGAGCGATGATTGTTGGGAAGAACATATTGCGAACAAAGAACGGATGGAGTACATTCACCTCAAGATTGCTGGCCGACCTCGTTAACCGTTTGTCCATCTCGCGAATCCCCGCCATAAGGAGCGCCAATGTCCGCCACCGCCCTGCGTATCGTCGAAGGTTCCTCAATGGATAAGAGTAAGGCGCTCTCTGCTGCGCTGTCCCAGATCGAACGTCAGTTCGGCAAGGGTTCGGTGATGAAGCTGGGCAAGAACGACCGTTCGATGGATGTCGAGACGGTGTCGACCGGCTCGCTCGGGCTCGACATCGCGTTGGGGATCGGCGGGCTGCCAAAAGGGCGGGTGGTCGAGATCTACGGGCCGGAATCATCGGGCAAGACCACCCTGGCGTTGCACACGGTGGCCGAGGCGCAGAAGAAGGGCGGCATCTGCGCCTTCATCGATGCCGAGCACGCGCTCGATCCGGTCTATGCGCGCAAGCTGGGCGTCAACATCGACGAGCTGCTGATCTCGCAGCCGGATACGGGTGAGCAGGCGCTGGAAATCTGCGACACGCTGGTGCGTTCGGGGGCGGTCGACGTGCTGGTCGTCGACTCCGTCGCGGCGCTGGTGCCCAAGGCCGAGCTCGAGGGTGAGATGGGCGAGTCGCTGCCGGGCCTGCAGGCCCGCCTGATGAGCCAAGCGCTGCGCAAGCTGACCGCTTCCATCAACAAATCCCACACCATGGTGATCTTCATCAACCAGATCCGCATGAAGATCGGTGTGATGTATGGCTCGCCGGAAACCACCACGGGCGGCAACGCGCTGAAGTTCTATGCCTCGGTGCGCCTCGACATCCGTCGCATCGGCGCGATCAAGGAGCGCGATGAGGTGATCGGCAACACCACCCGCGTCAAGGTGGTGAAGAACAAGCTGGCGCCGCCGTTCAAGCAGGTCGAGTTCGACATCATGTATGGCGAGGGCGTGTCCAAGATGGGCGAGATCCTCGATCTCGGCGTCAAGGCCGGCATCGTCGAGAAGTCCGGCGCCTGGTTCTCCTACGATAGCCAGCGTCTCGGGCAGGGACGCGAGAATTCGAAATCGTTCCTCAAGGCCAATCCGGACATGACTGCCAAGATCGAAGCCGCGATCCGCCAGAACTCCGGCCTGATCGCCGAGCAGATCCTGGCCGGCAATGCCGAGCGCGACGCCGACGGTGAGGAGCCGGCGGAAGAGTAGGGGTACGGCGGCGGCGGGCGCCGTGGACGTTGAGTTGTCGACGTTCCAGCGCCCGTTTGCAGATGTGTGGTGCTCTACCGAAATCTGCGGCTGCATTCCCGAATGCAGCGAGAATGCGTCTCTGAGCGCCGGATACGATCTTCAACGCGAATAGCTGAAGGCGTGCACGCGGACGAGCGGACCGGATCCGCACGGCGGCACCGAGACTTCCGACGCCGATCCTGGGCGCCGGGAGCCGATCGCGAATATGTTGATAGCGCCTTGAGCCAATCGGGCCGTGCCGGAGCCAACAGCATGACGCGTTTGATTCTAGCGGCCGATGATCCGAGCGCCGGAGCGCTTCGGAGGGGCGGCTTTGCCGACCTGGTGGTGCCAATTCTCCATCGTTTCGTGTGGGGACCGCTGCCATCCGATGCCGAATTATCGGCGTATCTCGTCCAGCGCACCACGCGACGGAAGCGGGGGCATTGGTTGGATTTCGCCTCGCGTAGCGACGTCATGGCGGCCGGCGGGCGGAGTCACAGTTTTCTCGAACTTGTTGACCGCTGCGATAGCGTCGAGCTGTGGATGGGAACCCGTCCGAACGACCAGTTGGTGCTGATCTGGCTCTTGGATTATCTGCGCCATCACGCGGAGATCGCGACGAAGATCGTATTGCGGCATGTCGATGTACCGCTATTCGATGCCCCGGCCGGGCGACTCGCCGGTCGGACCATTGCCGGCGTAGAGCTCGCACGTGAGCATCTCGACCTGGGTCATCTGGCATGGCGGGCGTTTCGGGCGCCGACGCCGCAAGCCTGGTTCGATCTGTTGAAGCAGGATCTCAGTGCACTGCCGCAGCTTCGCCGCTGCGTGCAGGAGATGCTCGATGAGCTTCCCGGTGTTGCGACGGGCCTCGGAGCATCGGAGCTAAGAATCCTCGAATTGCTGTCAGCCGGCTATCAGCACCCATTCGACCTGTTGCCGCATCATCAGGATCGCTTTCAACGGCGCGTCTATGACTATTGGGAAGGAGGCACGTTGCTCGACGGTCTGGCGCTCGCGCCGGTGCCTGCAATTTCGGGCCTCGCCGAATCGCCATTCTCGGTCGAGATGCACGACAGCCGTGAACGCCTCGAGCGCTACAGGGCCAGCACGCTGTCGCTGACACCGCTCGGCAAGGCAATCCTCGCCGGCGAGGAGGATTTCAGCAGCCATAATCCGATCTGGCGCTGGTGGGGCGGCACCGAATTGATCAACGCCAATCTCTGGCGTTGGCATGCGGTGCTCATCGCTCCGGATCATGGCACGCCTCACGTCATTGATTGTCGCGAGCCGTGGCGCCCGATCCCTTGGAGCATGCGTGAGGAGGCTTACTCCGCCGCCTGGGCGTAGTCGGCCACCGGCGGGCATGAGCACACCAGATTGCGGTCGCCGTAGACGTTGTCGACGCGGCCGACCGGGCACCAGTACTTGTCGGTGCGCGAGGTGCCCGCGGGGAAGCAGCCCTCGCTGCGCCGGTAGGCCCTGTTCCAATCGTCGTCGGCGATGTCATGCACCGTGTGCGGCGCGTGGCGGAGCGGCGAGGCCTCGATTCCGAAGCGGCCCTGCTCGACCTCGGCGATCTCCTGGCGGATCGCGATCATAGCGTCGCAGAAGCGGTCGAGCTCCGCCTTGGACTCCGATTCCGTCGGCTCGATCATCAAGGTGCCCGCCACCGGGAAGCTCATGGTCGGCGCATGGAAGCCGTAGTCGATCAGCCGCTTGGCGATGTCGTCGACGGTGACGCCGCTGCTCTGCTTGAGCGGCCGCGGATCGATGATGCATTCATGCGCGACGCGGCCGCGCTCGTTGCGGTAGAGCACCGGAAAATGCGCATCGAGCCGCGCCGCGACGTAGTTGGCATTGAGGATCGCGATCTCGGTGGCGCGGGTCAGGCCGTCGCCGCCCATCAGCAGCATGTAGATGTAGGAGATGGTCAGGATCGAGGCGGAGCCATACGGCGCCGCCGAGACCGGCCCGATCGGATGCGCGCTCGCGCCATCGGTCGCAGGGTGACCGGGCAGGAAGGGCGCCAGATGCGCCTTCACGCCGATCGGCCCCATGCCCGGGCCGCCGCCGCCATGCGGAATGCAGAACGTCTTGTGCAGGTTGAAATGGCTGACATCGGCGCCGTAATCGCCGGGTCTGGAGAGGCCGACCTGCGCATTGAGGTTGGCGCCGTCGAGATAGACCTGTCCGCCGTGGGCATGGACGATGTCGCAGATGTCGCGGATGTGCTCCTCGAACACGCCATGCGTCGAGGGATAGGTGATCATGATGGCGGCGAGCTTGGCGCTATGCGCTTCCGCCTTGGCCTTGAGATCGGCCAGATCGACATTGCCGCCTGCATCGCAGCCGACCACGACCACCTCCATGCCGGCCATGTGCGCCGAGGCCGGGTTGGTGCCGTGGGCGGAGGAAGGAATCAGGCAGATGGTGCGATGGCCTTCGCCGCGGGCGGCGTAATAGCCGCGGATCGCCAGGAGGCCGGCATATTCGCCCTGCGCGCCCGAGTTCGGCTGCAGCGACACGGCATCATAGCCGGAGATGCGGCACAGCCAGTCGGTCAGATCGGCGAACATCGTGTGATAGCCGGCCGCCTGCGCGCGCGGCGCGAACGGGTGCAGGCTGGAAAATTCCGACCACGTCAGTGGAATCATCTCGGTGGTCGCGTTCAGCTTCATCGTGCAGGAGCCGAGCGGGATCATCGCACGATCGAGCGCGAGATCGCGGTCCGCGAGCTTGCGCAGGTAGCGCAGCATCTCGGTCTCGGAGCGATGCGCGTGGAACACCGGATGGGTCAGGTACGGCCGCTGCCGCTTGAGCTCGGCCGGCAGCGCCTCGCGCGCTTCCGCCTCGATCGCCGTGTAGGAGAGGTCGCCGCCGAATGCGCGCCAGACGGCTTCGACGACATCGGCCGTCGTGGTCTCGTCTAGCGCGATCCGCAGCCTGCTGCCGTCGCGGCCGAGGTTGATCCGCTCGCCTTCCGCGAGGGCGATGATCGAATCGGACTTGGCGCCGGCCTCGACGGTGACCGTGTCGAAGAAGGTCTCGCTTTCCGGCGCAAAGCCGAGCTTGCGCAGCCCTGCAGCCAGCACCGCGGTCCGCCGATGCGCGGTGCGGGCGATCGCCTTCAGCCCGTCGGGGCCATGATAGACGGCATACATCGCAGCGATCACCGCCAGCAGCACCTGCGCGGTACAGATGTTCGACGTTGCCTTCTCGCGGCGGATGTGCTGCTCGCGGGTCTGCAGCGCCAGCCGATAGGCGGGGGCACCGCGCGAATCGACGGACAGGCCGACGATGCGGCCGGGCAGCGAGCGCTTCAGCGCATCGCGTACCGCCATGTAGGCGGCATGCGGTCCGCCATAGCCCATCGGCACGCCGAAGCGCTGCGCCGAGCCGATCGCGATGTCGGCACCGAGCTCGCCCGGCGAGGCGATCAATGTCAGCGCCAGCAGGTCGGCAGCGAGGATCGCGAGCGCGCCCTTGTCGTGCAGCCGGGCGATCGCGGGGCGCGGATCGCGCAGCGCGCCCGTCGTATCCGGATATTGCAGCAGGCCGCCGAACACCTCGGCGCTGTCCAGATCCTTGGCCGGGTCGCCGACGATCAGCTGCCAGCCGAGCGGCTCGGCGCGGGTGCGCAGCACCGCCAGCGTCTGCGGGTGGACATCCTGATCGACGAAGAACGCCTTGGTCTTGGTCCGTGCCGACCGCTCGGCCAGCGCCATGGCCTCCGCCGCCGCCGTGGCTTCGTCCAGCAGCGAGGCATTGGCGACGTCGAGCCCGGTGAGATCGCAGATCATGGTTTGGAAGTTGAACAGCGCCTCCAGCCGGCCCTGGCTGATCTCCGGCTGATAGGGCGTATAGGCCGTGTACCAGGCCGGGTTCTCCAGGATGTTGCGCTGGATCACCGCCGGCATCAGCGTGCCGGAATAGCCTTGGCCGATCAGCGAGGTGAAGACCTGATTCCGCGCCGCCAGTGCGCGCATATGCGACAACGCTTCGGGCTCGCTCAGCGCCGGCTCGAGGGTGAGCGGCGCCGTCTGCCGGATCGTGCCGGGTAGCGTCTGCGCCATCAGCTCCGCCACGCTCTTGGCGCCGACGGTCTCCAGCATCGCCGCGACGTCGCGGGGGGAAGGACCGATATGGCGGCGGGCGAAGCTGGTGGCGGCATCATCGAGCGGCTTGAGCGGCGTGGTCATGAGCAAATCCTCTATGCCTCGTCATGCCCCCGCGACGGCGGGGCATCCAGTAAACATCGATGGTGAGATCAGGCGGAGAGAGCGCGGCGTAGTGGATCGCCCGGTCGAGCCGGGCGATGACAGTGGTGAGTATCGCCGCACCGCACGTCTCACGCCGTATGCGCCTTGTAGGCGGCCTCATCCATCAGGCCGCCGAGCTCGCCCCGGTCGGCGATCTTGAGCTTGAAGAACCAGGCCTTGCCGCCGGCGTCGGTGTTGACGAGCGCAGGCTCGTCGACGATCGCCTGGTTGACCTCGACCACCTCGCCGCTGATCGGCGCGTAGACGTCGGAAGCGGCCTTGACCGACTCGACCACGGCGGCAGCTTCCGACTTCTTCAGCGCGCGGCCGACCTGCGGCAGCTCCACGAACACGACGTCGCCGAGCTGGGCCTGCGCATAGTCGGTGATGCCGATGGTGGCTGTGTCGCCATCGATGCTGAGCCATTCATGGTCGGAGGTGTAGAGCGTGGTCATGGACGTCCTTCAGCGCTTGTAGGTGTTGGGAACGAAAGGCATGGCGGCGACGCGCAGCGGCAGGCGCTGGCCGCGCACATCGGCGAACAGCCGGGTGTCGATTGCGGAGAGGGCGGTCGGCACGTAGCCCATGGCGACCGGCGCATTCAGCGTCGGTCCGAAGCCACCGGAGGTGACCTGGCCGATCGGCTCGGCCGAGTCGGCGCTCGCGAACAGCGGCGCGCCCTCGCGCACCGGTGCGCGGCCCTCGGGCCTGAAGCCAACGCGGCGGCGTGTCGCACCGCCATCGAACTGCACCAGGATCCTGTCGGCGCCGGGGAAGCCGCCAGCACGCGCGCCGCCGGTGCGGCGGACCTTCTGCACCGACCATTCCAGCGCGGCCTCGACCGGCGTCGTCGTCGTGTCGATGTCATGGCCGTAGAGGCAGAGCCCGGCCTCGAGCCGCAGGCTGTCGCGGGCGCCCAGCCCGATCGGCAGCACGTCGTTGTCGGACAGCAGCGCTTCGGCGAGCTGCTCGGCCTTGGCGGCGGGAACGGAGATCTCGTAGCCGTCCTCGCCGGTATAGCCGGAGCGGGAGACGTAGCAGGGGAGCCCGTCGACCATGCGCGGTCCCGCATCCATGAACCGCATGCCCTCGGCCTCTGCGTAGAATTTCGCCAGCACGCTCGCAGCCTTCGGCCCCTGCAGCGCCAGCAGCGCGCGGTCGGTCAGCGGCTGCACGTCACAAACGTCGGACAGCCCGTCGCGCAGCAGCTTGATGTCGGCGTCCTTGCAGGCGGCGTTGACCACCAGCACCAGGTGCTCGCCGAAATTTGCCACCATCAGGTCGTCGAGAATGCCGCCGTCGGCGTTGGTGAACTGGGCATAGCGCTGCCGGCCTGCCGGGATGCCGACGATGTCCTGCGGCACCAGCCGCTCGAGCGCGGCTGCGGCGTCGGCGACCTTGCCGGATTTCGGCACCAGCGCGACCTGGCCCATGTGGGACACGTCGAAAAGTCCGGCCGCGCTGCGGGTATGGAGGTGTTCCTTGAGCACGCCGGGGGCGTACTGCACCGGCATCTCATAGCCCGCGAAGGGCACCATCTTGCCGCCAAGGCTGACATGCAGCGCATGGAGCGGCGTTCGCTTCAAAGAAAGGGGGGCAGCCGGTTCAGCCATCGATCAGGGGTCCTCGCGCGGTTCCTCGGGACCAGTCCCGAAAAACGCCACCGAAGCCCCATCTGTCGCTGTGCCTGAGAGTATTATCCCGTCGGCGGACGCGGTCCGGTCAAAGCCCGGCCAGCGTCTCTTTCCAGATGCAGTTGCAGTCGCGAGGGTCCTTTTGCCTGAGAGTTTCCGGGGCGGTTGCTCCTTCGGCGCCGACCCTTGAAGTTCAACCAGAACCTCAGAAGACCGGTCTCTCCCGACGCGACTGTCGTCTATGTCCCGGACCAAACACCAGCCCGCGCAGGCTGTCAACGCGTCACTCGGGCTTTCAACCAGCTTTAGGAGCCGTGCAGCAAGCCCATGATGTTTCTGCACAGTTTCTGGACACGCGAAGTCCCCTTGTCTAAAAGCATCACCGCCGAATTCCCGGACTTCTTCGATTGGATTGCTATGAGCGGCGTCAACGAGATCAGGTCGACCTTCCTCAACTTCTTCGCCGCGAACGGCCACGAGATCGTGCCGTCCTCGCCGCTCGTGCCGCGCAACGACCCGACCCTGATGTTCACGAACGCCGGCATGGTGCAGTTCAAGAACGTCTTCACCGGCGTCGAGAAGCGGCCCTACAACCGCGCTACGACGTCGCAGAAATGCGTGCGCGCCGGCGGCAAGCACAACGACCTCGACAATGTCGGCTACACCGCCCGCCACCACACCTTCTTCGAGATGCTCGGCAACTTCTCGTTCGGCGACTATTTCAAGGAGAACGCCATCGAGCTCGCCTGGAAGCTCGTCACCAAGGAGTTCGGCCTCCCGAAGGACAAGCTGACCGCGACCGTCTACATCGACGACGACGAGGCGTTCGGGCTCTGGAAGAAGATCGCCGGCCTGCCGGAATCCCGCATCATCCGGATCGCCGGCTCGGACAATTTCTGGCAGATGGGCGACACCGGCCCATGCGGCCCGTGCTCGGAGATCTTCTACGACCACGGCGACAAGATCTGGGGCGGCCCGCCGGGCTCGCCGGAGGCCGATGGCGATCGCTTCATCGAGATCTGGAACCTCGTGTTCATGCAATATGAGCAGCTCGAGGGCGGGGTCCGCAATCCGCTGCCGAAGCCGTCGATCGACACCGGGGCGGGCCTGGAGCGCGTTGCCGCCGTGCTGCAGGGCAAGCACGACAATTACGACATCGACCTGTTCGTCGCCCTGATCCGCGCCATCGCCGACCTCACCAATGCCGACCCGCAGGGCCCGCAGAAGGCGTCGCTCCGCGTCATCGCCGATCATCTCCGCGCCTCGTCGTTCCTGATCTCCGACGGCGTGCTGCCGTCGAACGAAGGCCGCGGCTATGTGCTGCGCCGGATCATGCGCCGCGCGATGCGCCACGCCCAGTTGCTCGGCGCCCGCGAGCCCCTGATGCACAAGCTGGTCGGTACGCTCTCCCGCGAGATGGGCCAGGCCTATCCGGAGCTGATCCGCGCCGAGGCGCTCATCAAGGAGACGCTGCGACTCGAAGAGACCCGCTTCCGCAAGACCCTGGAGCGCGGGCTGGCCATCCTCGACGAGAAGTCTGCCACTCTGAAGAAGGGCGACATGTTCGACGGCGACGTCGCCTTCACGCTGTACGACACCTACGGCTTCCCGCTCGATCTCACCCAGGACGCGCTGAAGTCGCGCGGCATCAGCGTCGACCAGGCTTCCTTCACCGACGCCATGGACCGCCAGCGCGCCAAGGCGCGCGCGGCCTGGGCCGGCTCCGGCGAGGCTGCGACCGAGACCGTCTGGTTCCCGCTGCGCGAGAAGCTCGGCGCCACCGAGTTCCTCGGCTATGAGACCGAGACCGCCGAAGGCGCAGTGACCGCGCTGGTCAAGGACGGCGCCGAGGTCGAGAGCCTCAAGTCCGGCGAGAGCGGCGTCATCGTGCTCAACCAGACCCCGTTCTACGGCGAATCCGGCGGCCAGGTCGGCGACACCGGCCTCATGACCAGCGACGGCGTCCGCGTCCGCATCACCGACACCCAGAAGAAGGCCGGCGACCTGTTCGCGCATATCGGCACGGTAGAGCAGGGTACGCTCAAGCTCGGCTCCGCGCTGCAACTCGACGTCGATCACAGCAGGCGCTCGGCGATCCGCGCCAACCATTCGGCGACCCATATCCTGCACGAGGCGCTGCGCCAGGTGCTCGGCGACCACATCGCCCAGCGCGGCTCGCTGGTCTCGCCCGACCGCCTGCGCTTCGACTTCGTCCATCCGAAGCCGATCACCCCGGAGGAGCTCGCCCGCGTCGAGGACATCGCCAACGACGTCGTGCTGGAGAATGCCGAGGTCACGACCCGCCTGATGGGGCTGGACGATGCCCGCGAGGCCGGTGCCCGCGCGCTGTTCGGCGAGAAATATGGCGACGAGGTCCGCGTCGTCTCGATGGGCAACGTCGCGCGCGAGCAGGGCTCGAACGCGATGGGCTGGTCGGTCGAGCTGTGCGGCGGCACCCATGTCAGGCGCACCGGCGACATCGGCCTGATCGCGGTGACCTCCGAGAGCGCGGTGGCGTCCGGCGTCCGCCGCATCGAGGCGCTGACCGCTCGCGGCGCCCGCGCGCATGCCAACCACAATCTGTCGCTCGCCAAGGCCGCCGCGGCCGAGCTGCGCACCACGGTCGAGGACGTACCGGCGCGCATCACCGCGCTGATGGAGGAACGCAAGAAGCTCGAGCGTGAGCTGTCGGACGCGCGCAGGAAGCTCGCCATGGGTGGCGGCCAGGAGACCGGCAACGGCGCTCCCGCCGGGATCCGCGACGTCGGCGGCATCAAGCTGATGGCCCGCGCCGTCTCGGGCATCGAGATGAAGGATCTCAAGTCGCTGGCCGACGAGGCCAAGAAGCAGCTCGGCTCGGGCGTCGCCGCGATCGTCGGCGTCACCGAGGACGGCAAGGCCGGCGTCGTGGTCGGCGTCACCGCCGATCTCACCGCGCGTTTCAATGCGGTCGACCTCGTGCGCGCCGCGTCCGAGGCGTTGGGCGGCAAGGGCGGCGGCGGCCGTCCCGACATGGCCCAGGCCGGCGGCCCCGACGGCGGCAAGGCGGAGGCCGCGCTGGCCGCGATCGAGAGCGCGATCGGCAAGGCCGGCTGATCGTGCCGCCGCTCGGGCCGGGCGAGAGCGTTCGCGATCCCGATCTGCGCGACCGGCTGTACGAGCTGCTCGAGCACGACCATCTGCCGAGCACGCACGGCTCGCGCGTCGTCCAGTTCATCGTGCTCGTCATCACGCTCGACGTGCTGGCGGTGGTGCTGGCATCGGACCCGGACATCGCGGCCGCCATTGGCGGACTGCTGCGCGCGATCAAGATCGGCGCGCTGATCGTCTTCGCCGCGGAGTATGTCGCCCGTCTCTGGAGCGTCGCCGGCCACATGCCGCGGCGGCAGTCGCCGCGCCAGGATCGCTTCGCTTACGCCTTCTCCGCGCTCGGTGTCGTCGACCTCCTGTCCTTCGTGCCGGCCGCGATTGCGCTCGTGCTTGGCGACCGCAGCCTGGAAGCGGTGTGTATCGTGCTGCCGTTCCTCAAGCTGGTGCGCTATTCGCCGGCGCTGCGCTCGCTGCTGTCGGCGGTGCAGGCCGAGCGGCGCATCTTGATCGGCTGCCTCGTCATCCTGGCCGGCGCGGTGCTGCTGTTCGCCTCGCTGCTCTATGCGGTCGAGCGCGACGTCCAGCCGGACAAGTTCGGCACCATCCCGCATGCGATGTGGTGGGCGATCGTGACGCTCGGCACCGTCGGCTATGGCGACGTCGTGCCTGTGACGCCGCTCGGCCGCATCATCACGGTGTTCGCGATCATCTGGGGCTTTGCCATGATCGCGCTGCCGGTCGCGATCATCTCGACCGCGTTCGCCGAGGAGATCAAGCGGCGCGACTTCGTCGTCACCTGGGGCATGCTGGCGCGGGTGCCGCTGTTCTCGCATCTTTCGGCGTCCGAAATCGCCGACATCATGCGGCTGCTGCGCGCGCGCACGATCGAGTCCGGCGAGGTGCTGGTGCGGCGCGGCGATGCCGCCTCCTCGATGTATTTCATCACTGCCGGCGAGGTCGAGATCGAGCTGCCGACGCAATGCGTCAAGCTCGCCGACGGCACGTTCTTCGGCGAGATCGCGCTGCTGCATCGGACCAAGCGCTCGGGCACCGTGACGGCGACACGCAAGACCCGGCTGCTGGTGCTCGACGCGCAGGATTTCCACGCCTTGATCGCGCGGATGCCGGCGCTGGCCGCGCATGTCCGGACCATCGCCAAGGCGCGCATGGCCGATTCCGGTGACCTCGCCCTCGCCGAGCTGTCGCAGGCCGAGCACGACGACCAGACGGACGGGTAGGTCCGAACAACGAGTCCTGCTGTCACCCTCTCCCTCCAGGGGAGGGTGAGACCGAGATCGCCGCCCAAGACAGATTGCCCATCAACGTCCTCGCTGCGGCGAGCGGGGAGTGGCGCAGCTACGAGCTGTATCTCATCTACCAACCAGTCAAACAGCCGGGCATGCACACGCGGTCCCGCGGCGCGATTGCACCCAGGAGATGCGGAAAGCATCCACCCTCGATCGATGATGAGGGCGCAGGGAATGCCGGGTGAGGGCCTCACCCATGGCCCGCCTGCGAAAAAAATGCAGGCGGCAGGTACCACAGGCAAAGCCGATTCATCCGGCATTCCCTGCGCGGCGGTTTTAACGCTTATACGCGATCTCCTCGGTGCACCGGGCTTGTTGGCCACCGTGCGCGACGACGCGCTTCTCGCTCGCCGCCGCGGGGACACCAGCTTCGGGGTGTCAGGACCACGCGACTTCACGTCCGCAAGCGCATCATTCGTCCGCGCATGAAGCGCGCTGATGCCCTCACGTCCACCGCATTGCCGGCCCAACGTTTCGTGACGACGCGTACGCCCCTCATCCGGACCGGAACGAAGGGAGAATAGGCATGGTTTGCTGATTTTCGGAAGCGTTTTATTTTTGCGCGAAGCTCTTGAAGCCGGAGATCGTCTTGAACCGGTTCGTGAAATCAGCCTTCAGTGTATCCAATTTTGGACCAGTCTGAAGAGCGATGTCACGCTCTCCTGTCTGGCGATGCTGCCCGTCGGCCAACTCGGGGGTGAGAAAATTAGCGCCACCGCGCGCATACAGACAACTCGGGGGCAAGCCAAGCTGGTGCTAGTATACCAAAATTCAGTCGGTCTTGTAGATCAGCTCGCTGTATGTGCCGTAGGCATGGAAGCTCAAAAAATGTTCGATGCTCCTACACATGAGGGAGCTGGCTGGGGCGACTACGGCAAGATGGTGGAGCTACTAGAAGACCTAGTAGACGATGAGCAGTCGGCCATGATGCACGAGGGACACGCACCAGCGTTCGAACTGGTCTTGCAGCATCGCGCAAAGGTGGAGCGGCTTGCAATCGCAGTTTTCGAACGGAAGCGACTCGGAGCAGAAGAACTCTCACGTCTTCTCGAAAAATAAACCAATGTGCTCTCGCCGCCGATCGCCTCACGCAAATTGCGCGAGGCCGTGGCCGACCGACCAGTTCTCCTTGGCGGCGTCGAGGATGGTCATGAACAGGTCCTCCGGCCTGATGCCGGGGCTTTCCCCAAGCAGCTCGGCGATGCGTCGGAACAGCGCCTTCTTCTGCTCTCGCGTGCGGGTGTTGAAGACGGTGATCTGGATGTAGACGAGATCGTCGCTGCGGTTGATGCCGAAGGCGTTGCCATAGCGGAAGTTGGAAGGATCGTGCTCGGTGATGGTCATGAACTGATCGTCCTCCGGCACGTCGAGCGCCTCGCGCATCGCCCGGTAGAGGCTGTCGAAGATCGCCTGCCGGTAGGCCTCCGGCTTGCCCGCGCGCAGCGAGATGTGAAGCAGCGGCATCCCTAGTCCTTTCATCCGTGATGTCGGCTGAGAGGTTAGATGCGGCGGTGCGGTTCGGGTATGCTGGGGATCGAGATATCAGTCATAATGGCTGGAAATGACCGAACACCCGCTCGACCTGGACGAGGTCCAGGCCTTCGTCCGTATCGCCGAGCTCGGCAGCTTCACCCGTGCCGCCGAGGCGATGCAGACGACCCAGGCCGCGATCAGCCTGAAGCTGCGGCGGCTCGAGAACCGGCTGGGGTGCCGGCTGATCGAGCGCACGCCGCGTCATGTGCAGCTCTCGGAGCGAGGCAGGGTCTTCCTCGATCCTGCCCGTCAGCTGCTGGCAGCGCATGACCGCGCGCTCGCGGTGTTCGCCGGCGTGCGGCAGCGCCTGATCATCGGCATCAGCGACCATGTCGCCGGGCCGGAGCTGCCGGCGCTGATCGCGCGCATGAACGATCATGATCCGCATCTCGTGGTCGAGATCCGCATCGGATCGTCGGCCGACCTGCTGCAGAGCTACGACCGGCGCGAGCTCGAGGCGGTGATCGTCCGCCTGCATGCCGGACGCAGCGATGGCGACCTCGTGGCCGAGGAGAAGTTCGGCTGGTTCGCTGGCCCGGATTGGGAGCCGCGCGCGGGCGAGCCGTTGCCGGTCGCGACCATGGCCGAGCCGTGCGGCGTGCGCGCGATGGCCGCGCAGCATCTCGATGCGGCCGGCGTGTCCTGGGCCGAAATCTTCGTCGGCGGCGGCGTTGCGGCGGTCGTCGCGGCCGTCACGGCCGGGCTCGGCGTTGCCGCGCTCGCGCCGCGCATGCTGCCATCGGGCGCGGTCGATGTCGGCGCAAGGCTCGGATTGCCGGAGCTGCCCCGGCTGCCGGTCGTGCTGCACACGCGGGTGAGGGATGGCCGGGCGCGCGCGGCGCTCGATGCCCTCGTGGCGGCCTTCCGAAGCGCGGTGCGGGCGTGATGCATGCGGCGCGTGCCGCGGCGCAGGTGATGGAGCTTGGAGCTGAGATCAACTCCGAACGCTATTTCGACGGCCGGATGTCCTGCTCGCGGATGGATCGCGCGTGCCCGCGCGCAGATCTGATCGCTCTTGGAATTGGCTCCTCAGGAGTCGCCGGGGTGGAATTGACGTAAGCCTTATTCCGCAATGCGGCATGTGACACTCATGTCACAGTTACGGTTATACCGACTCCCAAATATAATATGACTATTCAAGGGCGCCCTGGTGCTTGCTAGGATTGCCATCCAATCTCAGGTTGACGAAATCGCTCCTCGAATGAGCGGCGGCCGGGATTGAGCCGTGGGGAAGCGCGTGCCGGGACGGAGGCTCTGGGCCGGACGCGACAGAACAACATCCAGAGCCTGGGGACGCTGCGAGGAGCAGGAAAAATGAGTGGGTTTGCGACGACCGCGCGCATGTGCGGCGTAGGGGTTGCTTTGTCTTGTTTGTTGGGTGGCGGTGGTGCGGTCGCGGCCGATCTGCCGATGAAGGCGCCGCCGATTCCCTATGCGGGTGTCGATGATTTCTGGACGCGGCCGTATCTGTTCGGCGATCTCGGCCGGACCAGGCTGAAGGAGCAGGGCATCTCGCTCGCGCTCACGCTCGGCGACGAAGCCGTCACCAATCTGTCGGGTGGCTCGCGCAACACCGCGGCCAATGCCGGGCAATTGTGGTTCGAAGCCAAGTTCGACATGGCCAAGCTCGCCGGCATCCAGGGCGGCATGATCGGCGTGACGCTGGTCGATCGCTTCGGCAAGAATCTCAACAGCGAGGCCGGCATTCCGGCGCTGCAACTGACCAACGAGGTGTTCGGCCGCGGCAACATCCTGCGCCTCACCGAATTCTACTATCAGCAGAAGCTGTTCGACGACCGCCTCGTGCTCAAGGGCGGCCGGCTGCCGGTCGGCTCCGACTTCTTCTTCGGCCAGTGCGAGTTCATCAACCTGACCTTCTGCGGCGGCCAGCCGGGCAACATCCAGGGCGGCTACATCTACAACTGGCCGGTGAGCCAGTGGGCCGGCGTCGTGCACTACAACTTCACCAAGGAATGGAAGCTGTCGGTCGGCGTCTACGACGCCAATCCGAACTATCTGACGACGTCGGACGCCGGCGTCTACCTCGCGCCGGGCATTCCGCGCTCCACTCCCGCCTCGGGCGTGCTGGTGCCGGTGGAAGTGGTGTGGGAGCCGAGCGGTCCGCTGAACGGCACCTGGCGCTTCGGCGGCTGGTATGACAGCGCGTCGACGATCGATGGCGGCTTGCCCGGCATCGTCGCCGTCGTCCCCGGTGGTCCCGGCGTGGGAGATCAGAACCTCAGCAGCCAGCGCGGCCGCTACGGCTTCTACGAATCGATCCTGCAGCGGCTGACGGTCGAGGGTCCCAAGGCGCAGGGCTGGTACACCTTCCTCAACACCAGCGTCGCCGATCACCGCACCTCGTATCAGGACTACCAGATCTCGTGGGGCGTCAAGCACACCGGCACCTTCTCGTTCCGTCCCGACGACGAGGTCGGCTTCGCGGTCGGCACGACGCATGTCAACTCGGCGGCGCTGACGCCGAATGCCGGCGGCAACGAGGTGCCGATCGAGGCCTGGTATGGCTGGCAGGCGACCGGCTGGATGAACCTGAAGTTCGACGCCCAGTATGTCATCAATCCGGGCGGACGCGGCTTCAACGCCGCCGGCTTGAAGACCGGCAATGCGGTGGTGCTCGGCCTGCGGACGGTCGTGCACTTCTGATCCTGTGATGTGAGCCGACGGGGCGGGTGTGCAGCATCCGCCCCATCTGCGCGAGGCGTCTCGGCTGTCCCGGCTCGCCGATCCGATGAGGAGCTGGCGTATCCTGCCCATCCGGGTGGGCCGCGATGCGATGACGTCGATTGACTCTTTCGCATTGCGACACGACATCTCCTGGACCGCGACGCCGAGCTGCCAGGAGACCGCCATGACCGCAACAGACACCCATCCCGTCGCCGGCCGACGCCTGGGCGACGAGGTCGTGGACTGGCTCACCAACGGCACCCGCGACGAGCGCTTCATCGACAACATCTTCGGGCAGATGTGCAACCGGCTGCAGCGTGTCGGCATTCCGGTGAAGCGGGCCTCGCTGCACGTCCAGATCAATCATCCGCAGTGGCTCGGCGCGCGCATGCTGTGGAGCGACGGCATGGAGGGCGCCGACATCGCCCGCGTCGACTACGACGTCCGCGAGCGCTCGGAATACATCGGCAGTCCCGCCAGCGAAATCCATGAGGGCGTCGAGGAGATCCGCGAGAACCTCGCGCGCGACCCCGAGCTCGGCCGTCGGCACGCGATCTATGACGAGATGCGGGCGCAGGGCCTGACCGACTATGTCGCATGGCCGATGTATCACACGCTCGGCAAGCGCCACATCGTCACCTTCGCGACCGACCGGCGCGGCGGTTTCGACCAGGCGCACATCGACGCGCTGATCAGGCTCGTGCCGGTGCTGGCGCTGGTCAGCGAGATCCGCATCAAGAACCGGCTGGCGCGGACCCTGCTCGAAACCTATGTCGGGCCGCATGCCGGCGAGATGGTGCTGGCCGGCGCCACCCGGCGCGGCAGCGGCACCACGGTGCGCGCCGCCATCATGATCTGCGACCTCCGGGACTTCACCCGCATCTCCGATAACTGGCCGCGCGACGACGTCATCGATCTGCTCAACAGCTATTTCGATGCCATGGTGGAGCCGATCACGCAGCACGGCGGCGAGATCCTGAAGTTCATCGGCGACGGCCTGCTGGCGATCTTTCCGCTCACCGAGCCCGCTGCCTGCGCCAACCTGCTGCACGCCGTGAGCGGCGCCCGTAAGGCGATGACCGAGCTGAACGCGCGCAACGGCGAGACCGGCCGCGCGCCGCTGAACTACGGCATCGGTGTCCATGTCGGCGACGTCATGTACGGCAATATCGGCTCGCGCACCCGGCTGGATTTCACCGTCATCGGCCCCGCGGTCAACATGGCCTCGCGCATGGAGGCGCTGACCAAGCAGGTGGGACGGCCGGTGCTGCTGTCGCGCGATTTCGCCGAGCTCGTCGAAGGCCCGTTCGCGCTGGAGCGCGTCGGCGAATTCCCGGTGCGCGGATTCAACGACCCGATCGAGCTGTTTTCGTTCGATGGGTAGGGCATTCAGTAGGGTGGGCAAAGGCGCAGCCGCGCTGTCTCCACGTTCGAGATCATCGTGGCGCCGTGCCCATCATCCTGCTGATGAGTTCGTGGAAAGACGGCGGGCACGCAGCCGCCTGCTGCTTTGCCCACCTTACGCGGACTTCTCCGCCGTTCACGCCTCGTCCAGAAACGGCGCGACGACCTCGCGCGTCTCAGCGCTCGTCACCACCGGCACGATCTCGAACGTCATGCCGGTGTCGCGAGCATTGGAGAGAATCCATTGCTGCAGCAATCGGGCGTCGTCGCATTCCATCAATTGGAAGCAGCGGTCGAAATTGGATTCGATCCAGCTGCCGAGATATTTCAGCCCGTCGGGAAACGTGATGCCGGGATCGCGGACACGCCGATAGACCGGGATCGGATCGCGGTCCTTGAAACGTTCGATCACCATGAACAGCATGCGCGCCTCCGTCCTGACGTGCACGCATTGTGCGGTGAATCGGTGCGGGGTGCCAGCCTGGGGGGACATCGTTCGCCTGACGGACGAGGCCTCGATGGCCTCGTGGACGAGACGCCTTTCCCTGGCGCAGTCCTTGCTTCTGCGAGGGAACTCGCATCCAACGGGAAGAGAAACCCATGAAGAAGGCACGTCTCGTCGCGTACGCTCTGGTTGCAGCGGTGCTGGCCGCACCCGCCTTCGCGGAGGAGCTGACCGGCACCTTGCAGAAGATCAAGGAGACCGGCGCGATCACGATCGGCTACCGCGAAACCTCGCTGCCGTTCTCCTACATCGACGACAACCAGAAGCCGCTCGGCTTCGCGCTCGACATCTGCAACAGGATCGTCGACGAGATCAAGGCGACGCTGACGCTCGACAGGCTGGAGGTGAAGCTCACGCCGGTGTCGTCGGCGACCCGCATTCCGCTGATCGCCAACGGCACCATCGATCTCGAATGCGCCTCGACCACCAACAACATCGAGCGCCAGCGGCTGGTGTCGTTCTCGCCGACCTATTTCCTCACCGCCAACCGCTTCGTCGCCAAGGCCGCGAGCGGCCTCAAGACCATCGACGACCTCAAGGGCAAGACCGTCGCCTCGACATCGGGCACCACCAACATCAAGCAGCTCTTCGAGGCCAACACGGCGCGCCAGCTCGGCATGAACGTGCTGACGGCCAAGGACAATGCCGAAGGTTTTCTGATGGTCGAGAACGGTCGCGCCGACGCCTATGTGATGGACGACATCCTGCTCGCGGGCCTGGTGGCCAGCGCGAAAACGCCGTCGGACTTCGTGATCTCGACCGATCAGTTCTCGATGCCGGAGCCCTATGGGATCATGCTGCGCAAGGACGATCCGGCCTTCAAGGCCGTCGTCGACCGCGCCGCCACGAAGCTCTATACGAGCCCGGAGATCGCGGCCTTGTACGCCAAATGGTTCATGGCGCCGGTGCCGCCGAAAGGCGTCAACTTCAACTTCCCGATGACATCCGCGCTGCAGAAGGCGTTCGCGCATCCGAGCGACAGCGGCGATCCCAAGGCCTATTAGTATCTTCAGCCTATGTCGTACGGCGTATCGACAGGATGGGATGAGACCAGCGCTCGCGCGGGTCTCGTCCCGCGCTACTGCCCGGAGGGCGTGCGCAGCCCGTGCCAGGCATCGCGCACCTGATGGTAGTGAACCTCGGGCAGGTAGTCCGGCGTGTTCAAATTGAGATTTTTGACGTCGAGCCGGCCGATCGCGCTGAGCAGCGTATAGGAGGCGATGACGCGGTCGCGCTGGGCGCCGATCAGCCGCGCCTTGGCCTGGATCAGATCCGCCTGCGAGTTCAGCACGTCGACGGTCGTGCGCTGGCCGCCCTGGGCCTCGCGCGAGACGCCTTGCAGCGCGACGGTGGCGGCCTTCACCTCGGCCTCGGAGGCGCTGACGGCGACCTTGGCGCCTTCATTGGCGACCCAGGCGCTGACCACCGCGGTGCGCGCCTGGTTGCGGACCTGGTCGAGCACGAGGCGGCTCTGCGCCGCGAGCTCCTTGCTCTGGCGGGTCTGCGACGCCGCCGTGCCGCCGTCATAGATCGGCGCGGTGACGCTGCCGACGATCGAGGCCTGGTCGGTGCCGAAGGTGCCCAGCGTCTGATCCGAATCGCGGCTGCGGCTGACACCGCCCTGCAGGGTCACGCTCGGCAGCAGCGCGCCCTCGGCGACCTTGATCGAGGTCGAGGCCGCGTCGACGTCGAAGCTCGCCGCAGCCACGGCCGGATTTTCCTTGTTGCCAAGCGCAATCGCGTCCTCGCGGCTGCGCGGCAGCAGGCGATCGATCGGGTCGGCCGCGCGGAGCTGGCCTGGCGCCATGCCGATGACCTGGGCATAGGTCGCCTGGCTGATGGCGAGGTTGACCTCGGCGGCGTTGAGATCGGACAGGCCGCGCGACAGCCGCGCCTCGGCCTGCGAGGCGTCGGTCGGCGTGACGTCGCCGGCATTGAGGCGGCGCTGCGTGACGGAGAGCGTCTCGCGCAGGAAGGCGACGTTGGAGCGTTGTGCCTCGACCAGCGACTGGTTGGCGAGCACGTTGGTGTAGGCGGTGACGGCGTCGAGCAGCACGCCCTGGCCGACATTGCGCAGCGCCTCGCGGCCGGACTGCACCTGCAGCTCCGCCATGCGCACGCTGTTGGCGGTGCGGAAGCCGTTGAACAGCGTCTGCGTGACGGTCACGCCGATGGTCCAGGGCTTCAGCGTCGCGGTCTGGATCGTGTTGTTGGGGAGCAGGTTGCGCACGGCCTGCAGGCCGGCGCCGAGGCTCGCGATCAGTTGCGGGCGATAGCCGGCGAGCGCCTGCGGCACGTTCTCGTCGGTGGCGCGCTGGCGCGCGCGCTCGGCATTGAGCGCCGGGTTGGTCTGATAGGCTTTCGCGAGCGCGGCCGCGAGATCCTCGGCGCGCACGGGCGAGCAGACGACGAGGCTGGCCGCGAGGGTCAGGCCGAGGCCGATCCTTCGCGCACGCACCTCGCCGACGCCAAATTCCTTGGCTCGACCCACCATCCGACTCCGCCGCGTCCCACTGTCTTAACCAGTTGTTTACCTGTTTAGGGCGGATGGCGGCCACACACAAACCGCGGATGTGGAATCCGGCAGGCTTTTCCATGGTTTGTTGTGTCGTGCTCGCCACAGACCGTTTGTCGCAGTGCTGCGACATGGCCGCACGGATACGCGCTCGGTAGGCGGGTGAGGGGCACCCGTGGACATCAGAGGCAGATCGATTCGTTCAGCTGCGAGTGACCCGCAGCAATCTCACCGGTTCTTATTCACCGGCTTGCGCTTCTCGATGAAGGCAGCCATGCCCTCGGCGCGGTCCTCCAGCGCGAAGGTGGCGTGGAACAGGTTGCGCTCGACATTCATGCCTTCGGAGAGCGGGGTCTCGAAGGCGCGGTTGACGGCCTCCTTGGCCATCGCCGCCGCCGGGCGCGACATCGCCGCGATCTTCTCGGCCGCAGCCATCACCTCGTCCATCAGCCTGTCGGCCGGCACGATGCGGCTGACGAGGCCGGAGCGTTCGGCCTCGGCCGCATCCATCATGCGGCCGGTGAGGCAGAGGTCCATCGCCTTGGCCTTGCCGATCGCGCGCGTCAGGCGCTGGGTGCCGCCGATGCCCGGAATGGTGCCGAGCGTGATCTCGGGCTGGCCGAATTTCGCGGTATCGGCGGCGATGATGAAGTCGCACATCATCGCAAGCTCGCAGCCGCCGCCGAGCGCGTAGCCCGCGACCGCGGCGATGGTCGGCTTGCGGCAGCGCGCGACGCGGTCGCCGCCGATCGCGGTGAAGTCGCTCGAGAACATGTCGATGAAGCTCTTCGGCTGCATCTCCTTGATGTCGGCGCCGGCGGCGAACGCTTTCTCGCTGCCGGTGATCACGATGCAGCCGATGGCGTCGTCGGCCTCGAGATCATCCACGGCGGCGGCGATCTCGCGGAAGACGCCGAACGACAGCGCGTTGAGCATCTTCGGCCGGTTCAGGGTGATGACACCGACCGCGCCTTTGCCTTCGACGATGATGTGCTCGTAGACGCTCATGATCCCACCCCGAGAAATCAAAACAGCGGGCAATGTGCCCGCTGGATCGATGCGCATCAAGTAGGTGCGGCGCCGCGCGGCGCCTCAGATCATGAACATCCGCGCCGCCGAGCCCAGGGTGAGCAGGGTGCCGCAGGCGATGAAGATCTTGCCGATGATCGAGGCCTTGTCCCAGCCGGAGCTGTCGTCATTGCTGACCGTGACCATGTTCACGGTGACGTCCGAGGCCGCCGGCGCATCGCTCGGCGCGGCGTCGGTCGATTGCGCCGCAGGTGCGGCCTGAGCCTGGGCTTCGGCCGGCAGCGGCGCCGGGAAGCCGTCCTGCTTCGCCGCCGGAGCGCTCTCGGACCCCACCGGCAAGAACGGACTATAGCTCTGCTGTTCGGCCGCGCGCGCGAATCCAGTGCCAACGAGGCCCAGAACGAACGCGGCGGCAATGATCAATGCTGAACGTCCACTGGCTTGGATCGTCATCGTCGGCTTTCTCCCCATCCCGCCAGCCCAAGCCGGAGTGAGACCCCGACAGATGTCGAGAACGGGGCAGAAAATGGGTATCTTCCTGCCGCTCACGGCAAAAGCTGGGCGCCGCCGCACTTTGCGACGCTGCCCATCAAACCTGATCATGCACCTCGCGATTCGGTGCTATGGAGCGGTTCCAAGACTTGCCCGGTGGCGTGCTCTCGGTGTGGCGTAACTCGGATGGTTCCGAGGCCAATGTCATCATCACGAATTAGTGATGAGGATAGAGCGAGAGTAACAAACTGAGTGTTTCGGGCGAATTGCTGGGGGTGGAGCGGAGTTGCGCGAGCGTGACGACGAGTGGACGGGCTGGATGCGCCGGGCCGTCGCCGGTGACGACGAGGCCTATCATCGCCTGCTGAGGGCGATCACGCCCGTGCTGCGCGCGGCATCACGGCGCGGGCTGGCGCGCGCCGGCCAGCCCCCCGACCAGGCCGAGGACATCGTGCAGGAAATTCTGTTGGCGGTTCACCTGAAGCGGCACACCTGGGACGTCGACGCGCCGTTCGCGCCCTGGCTGTTCGCGATCGCGCGCAACAAGCTGATCGACATGCTGCGCCGGCGCGGCCGGCGGGTGTTCGTCGACATCGACGATTTCTCGGAGACGCTGGCCGACGCGCCGCCGGCGCCCACCGTCTCGGCCAGCGAGGTCGAGGCGCAGCTGAAGACCTTGCCGCAGCGTCAGCGCGACGTGCTGCAATCGATCGCGGTCGAGGCCGCCTCGATCAAGCAGACCGCGGAGAAGTTTTCGATGAGCGAGGGCGCGGTGCGGGTGGCGCTGCACCGGGCGCTCGCAAGCCTCACGGCCAAGCTACGGGATACCTGACCATGGACACCGATCAGCTCATCCGCACCCTCGCGGCCGACAATGCGCAGCGCGCGCAGCCGGTCGGCATCGTGCTGGCGCTGGCCCTGATGGCGGCGACGCCGGTATCGACCGCGATGCTGCTCGTCGGCCTCGGCGTCCGGCCGGACATCTGGCTCGCGGTGCGCAATCCATTCTTCGACCTGAAGTTCGTCGTCACCACGGCGCTGGCGATCCCGGCGCTGATCATCGGCCTGCATCTGTCGCGCCCCGAAGCCTCGCTGCAGGGCTGGAGCTGGCTGCTGATCGCGCCGATCGTCGTCCTCATCGGCGGCATGGCGGCGGAGATGATGCTGCCGCAGCGCACGCCGATGATGGCGCGGCTGGTCGGCCACAATTCGATGGTGTGCATGAGCGCCATTCCCGTGCTGTCGCTGCCGCTGCTGGCCGCCGCGCTGTTCGGCCTGCGCCATGGCGCGCCGTCGCGTCCGGCGATGACGGGCGCGATCGCCGGGCTGGTCTCGGCGGGGATCGCGGCGACGCTCTATGCCGCGCATTGCACCGACGACTCGCCGCTGTTCGTGGCGACCTGGTACACGGTGGCCGCGCTGATCGTGGCCGGGCTCGGCGCGCTCATCGGCGCAAGGGTCCTGCGCTACTGAGGGGGCTGCGCGACGAGCGAGGTCGCGACTACGCCTGCATCGGCGCCGCGGCGTCCTGCACGCGGTGGAAGCGCAGCACCTGCTGCGCGGTGGACCGCCGGAGCCGCTCATAGGTCGCCTTGCAGGCATCGAGATCGGCCGGCGCGGTGGTGGCGAGCTCATCGCGCATCAGGATGATCGATTTCACCGTTGGCCAGGACAGCCCTGCGACCTTGGCAAGGATCATCACGCCCTCGGCACGGCTTTCGATCATGATGCTTTCGGCGACCGCGACCGGCACGTTGGCCATGGCCGCGACGGCGGCATTGGCCTCGTCGAACTTGCGCTGCTCGGTGAACTGCACGACGAGACGGTCGTCGAGCCGGCCCTCGGCATGCAGCGAGCGCACCAGCGCGTGCGCGATCTCGGTCTGGCTGGTCAGCGCCACCGCGCTCGATCGCGCCCGCCGGCCCGCCATGCGCACCGCCGAGGAAACCTCCTGCGTGAGCTTCGGATTTGCCGCCTCGAGCCGCGTGCGGACCGTGGCAGACGCCTTGGCGACCAGCTTCAGATAGAGGTGGCGCGGCAGATTGGGCCGCATGGCGAGGCACGCGGCGAGGTTTTCGTCCAGCGCGGCGCGATCGACCAGCGTGTCGAGGCTGGTCCCCGAGACGTCGGCGCCGGGATTGCTGACGGTGCTGTGAACGACCTCGTCGTTGCCGCGCCTGAGCAGGATGTCGGTGACGGCGTGGCTGAGCACGCGCCGGAGCGAGATCGCGAGCAGATGCGCCTGGCTCTTGGTCTCGGCTGTGCGGATCAGCGCGGCCTCATCGATCCGTTCCGACTTCGACAGCACGGGGCCTGCGACATCGATGGCGTCGTCATCGGCCAGCCGGTGCAGCGTCCGCGGCGGCGCCGACGCAAGCGGCGCAAGCCGGCGCGCGAGCAGGGCGCGGGCCGAGATCTCGATGTGGTCGATCAGGCATTCGAATACGTCGTCGAACAGCGCGACCTGCTCATCGGCGAAGTCCGTCGCGCCGTCGACGAACAGGTCCGTCACCTTGCGCAGGGTCTCGACCCGCCGCGCGACGGTGCCGTGCGCGAGCGTGTCCTCGAGCTCGTCGAGCAGGCTTTCGTTCGGCGTGGGTTTCGGGGGCATGCCGGGATGGCTCAGGCGCTGGTGACGCGATTGCGGCCCTGCGCCTTCGAGTCGTAGAGCGCCCGATCGGCCCGGGCGAGCAGCGAATCGGCGGTCTCGTCGCCGCGCGGGGCGGCCACGCCGGCCGAGAACGTGACCTGCAGGCCGGTCGAGAACGCACTCCAGTCGAGGCCGGCGATGATCTGGCGCAATCGTTCGGCGAGCCGCGCGGCGGCGTCCGCCGGCGCGCCCGGCAGCACCAGCAGGAATTCCTCGCCGCCGTAGCGGCCGAAGCGGTCGCTGCCGCGAATGTTGGCGAAGATCGTGATGGCGAAGGTGCGCAGCACGTCGTCGCCGGTCGGATGACCATGCGTATCGTTGATGCGCTTGAACCAGTCGAGATCGATCAGCACGACCGAGCAGGGCTGGCCGCCCTGCCGCGCCTGCGCCATCTCCTCGTCCAGCACATCCATGATCGAGCGCCGGTTCAGCGCGCCGGTGAGCTCGTCGATCTCGGCCAGCTCCTCGATGCGGCGATAGGCTTCCTTTAGCTTCTGTCCGCGCTGGTACAGCGTCTCGCGCAGCGCGCTGGAGAAGATGCCGAGGAACATGCAGCCGGCGATGGTGAGGAGGAAGACCAGGAGCGTCGCGAGCCGCTCGAGGCCGCTGTCGTGCGGCATGCCGAGCGGCTTGTCGGTGAGCAGGAACAATCCCGCCAGCCCGATCGCGAGGAACGTCCAGCAGATCGCGCTCTGGCGCGGCGTCGCGCGCAGCGAGGCGAAGGCGACGACGATGTACAGCGTGCACAGGAACAGGATGCTGACTTCGGGCGCGATGTAGCAGAACGCGACCGTGATCATCATGCTGGCGAGCGATTGCGGCACCACGAGGTAGTGGTCGCGGAAACGGTCGTTGAAGCCGCTCTCCGACAAAGCGGTCCACAGCGCGACGGTGAGAACGCCGATCGCTGCGTAGGCTGGCGCGATCGTGACCGGGACGGTGCCCGCCTTGGCGTAGATCAGCAGGATGACGGCGTCGATCAGGTAGCATCCTGCGACCAGCGCCAGCATCTGCCGGCGCCGCCCGGCACGACGCGCGCGCAGGTCGCTGGACGGAGACGGCTGCGCGTCCCCGGCCTCAGCGACATTCGGACTGGGAAAAGGCGGTGCCGTCGTGCCCATGTGCTCGCGATTCTTCGTCGTTGGCTCAAAATCTACGTGGGAAAGCATTTAACTTTGGTATCTATGGGCATGGACGAAGAGGCCGCCGGCGTCGTGCTGCGACGGGGAATCTACGGCTTTCAGGACGCGCAGTTGGCGGGAACGGGCGGAACATGGTAGGCGGGAACCCGTTGGTCGCGATCGACCTGGGCGCTGCAGCGAAATCTGCAAGTCTGTGCGCCAACTCACATTTCGGGACGTATCTTTCCGGTATTTTGAAGATTTTTGCGGTTGTATTCGAACCGCGACGTCAATCCTCCAGACCAATCTTGCGAGACGGCCATTGAGCGTGACAGCAGCGGCGTCAGATGAAACCCTGATTGCCCGGATCGCTCAAGGCGACCGGCTCGCCATGCAGGTGCTGTACGGACGGCACCATGTCAGGGTGTACCGTTTCGGGCTCCGGCTCGTGCGGGACGAGCAGGTCGCGGAAGACCTCATCAGCGAGGTCTTTCTCGACGTGTGGCGTCAGGCCGGCAAGTTCGAGGGCCGTTCTGCCGTCTCCACCTGGCTTCTGGCGATCACGCGGTTCAAGGCCCTGTCGGCACTTCGGCGCCGGAAGGACGTTGAGCTGGAAGACGAGGCCGCGAACGCGATCGAGGATACGTCCGACGATCCGGAGGTCGCGGTCCAGAAGAAGAATACCGGCGAAGCATTGCGCAAGTGCCTGACGGCGCTTTCGCCTGATCACCGGGAGATCGTCGATCTCGTCTACTACCACGAGAAGTCCGTGGAGGAGGTGGCCGAGATCGTCGGAATTCCGGAAAACACCGTCAAGACGCGCCTGTTCTATGCGCGCAAGAAATTGGCCGAACTCCTGAAAGCGGCCGGCATTGAGAGAGGCTGGCCATGATGGCTTTGAGCAAGATGCTGGAGCAAGAGCCCGGAGAGATCGAACTCCTGCTGCCGTGGTACGCCGCCGGCACGCTGAGCGCGCGCGACATGCGCCGGGTCGAGGAGGTGCTTGCCCACGATGCCGATCTCGCCAGGCAGTATGCAGAGATCCAGAAGGAATATGCCGAGACCATCGCGCTGAACGAAAGCCTCGGCGCGCCCTCGATGCGCGCGATGCAGAAGCTGTTCGCGGCGATCGAGGCGGATCCGATGCAAAAGCCTGCCGCGCCGCGCGGCTTCAGCGCGCGGCTGATGGATTTCTTCGACAGCTTGTCGCCGCAGACCTTGGCGTGGACCGTCAGCCTCGGCGCGCTTCTGGTGCTGGCGCAGGCCGGCGTTATCGGCGCCGTGCTGATGCGCTCGCAGACCGCGACCTATCAGACCGCCTCGGTCGAGGACAAGAACGCAGCTCCCGAGCCCGCGAGCAAACCGATGGCCGCGCCACCGCCGCCGAGCGCTGCTGCGCCGGCCCCGGCGGAGCGGACGCCCGAGAGCATGACGCGTTCGCGGATGGCCGAAGCACCGGCCCCGGCCGCTCCGCTGATCCGCGGCCTTGGACCGCAGGTCGCCGGATCGACCGCGCCCGCCTATGCGCTGGTGCGGTTCGCGCCGGATGCGCGCATGGCCGACATCTCCGCGTTGCTCGACAGCTACCAGGCGTTGATCGTCGAGGGCGCCAGAGGCGGCCTGTTCAAGCTGCAACTCGGCGACCGGCCGCTGTCGAAGGCCGAGGCCGACAGCCTGATCGGCCGTCTGGCGCGAGAGAAGATCGTCAGCCTCGCGGTGGCCGCGCAATAGGCCCGCGCCGTCCGAACGTCATTCGGAGGCTCCATGTCGTCCACTTCGCCGCTACAGTTCGCCAGATCGGTCGCGATACTGATTGTCGTCGCAATGCCTGCTTTCGCGGGTGGCGACCTCAGTGCCCATGCCCAGGCGATGATGCGTTCGCCCAACATCAACATCCCGAGCCGGGTGCCAAGCATCAACCCGGGCACCGCGATGCGTGTGCCGCCGCCGACCGGGATGGCCTTGCGCCCGACCTTGCCCAATGCGCGATTTGCACCGAACCTGCAGGCGTCCTGCAACCCGGCGGATCGCAGCGTGTCGGGTGAATGTCTCGACCGCCGGTCGGTGACGGGGGACGGGCAGGGCCGGCAAGCCCAAGGAAGATTGGACAAAGGCAGGTCCGCCAAGGTGACGCAACGGCGCGAGCCTAAGGCTGCGGCCGCTGGCGATCCGCGGGCCGTCGCCAACGAGATCGTCGCCGAGATCGATGACGGTCTCTCGATCGACCAGGCCGACGCGCTGGCGCGCCGCCATGGCCTGCAGCGCATCAGCTCGCAGCGCTTTCCGCTGATCGGTGCCACCATCGGCCTGTTCAGGATCACCGATCGCCGCTCGGTGCAAGCGGTCAGCCGTGCGCTCGCGGCAGATGCCAGGGTGCGTTCGGTGCAGCCGAACTACCGCTATACGCTGCAGCAGCAGAGTGCGCCGCCTGTCGAGGGCGATCCGGCGCAATACGCGCTGGCGAAGCTGCGGCTGCCGGAAGCGCACAGGCTGGCCGAGGGCGCCAACGTCACCATCGCCGTGATCGACTCCGGGGTCGATCTCAAGCACCCGGAATTCGCCGACGCGTCGTTCGACGCGTTCGACGCGCTCGGCGGTGACGAGGGACCGCATGCGCACGGCACGGGCATCGCCGGCGTGATCGTGTCGCACAAGCGGTTGATGGGCAGCGCGCCCTATGCACGCATCATCGCCATCCGCGCCTTCGGCATGGCCAAGAAAGGCGGCGGGCCGGAGAGCAGCTCCTATGTGATCCTGAAGGCGCTGGACTACGCGGCCCTGCACGGCGCGCAGATCGTCAACATGAGCTTCGCCGGCCCGAAAGATGCGGTGATCGAGCGCGCGATCGCGGCCGTCGCTTCCAAGGGCGTCGTGATGGTCGCCGCGGCCGGCAATGCCGGGGCCAAGTCGCCGCCGCTGTATCCTGCGGGCAATCCGAACGTCATCGCCGTCAGTGCGACCGATGACAGGGATCAGTTGCTGCCGGCGTCGAACCGCGGCAATTACATCGCGCTGGCCGCGCCCGGCGCCGAGATCTTCCTGCCGGCGCCGGACGGAAAATATCAGATCATCTCGGGCACCTCGTTTTCCGCGGCCTATGTCAGCGGGCTTGCGGCGCTGGTGCTGGAGCGTAATCCGGCGTTGAAGCCGGAAACGGTGCGGACCGTGCTGACCGGGACCGCGCGCGATCTCGGGACCCCCGGACGCGACGATCTGTTCGGGGCAGGGGAGGCGGATGCGTTGGCGGCGGTCCAGGCCGTGGTCTCGCCGCAGGATGCGCCTGCTGCTGCTGTGCCTTCCGCGGGGCTGCAAACGGAGCCCGCGGCGGCCCGCGAGTTGCGTCCGGCGCCGGCCGCGGTGACCGAGGCATCTCCAGCCGGCGACGCGCTTCGGCCGGCGCAGCAATGACGCCAACGTTTTCGTGAACGTTCCGAAATTCTCCCGCTCGCTTTGAACGTGCAGCGGGGCGGTCACGACAGAAAGCATGTGGGAGCGGTGATCCCCTCCCCAAGGCTATATACGGCGCGAGCGCCCATCCACCCCAAGCGCCCATATGGCTCGACCCGTCCGGTTGTCCCCCCGGACGGGTCTTCCATTTCTGGGCCAGGTCAAATCCCGGCGACATTGATATCCGGCAGTGTTCGCCCGCCCGATGGGCACATCTTCGGGTTGTCAGGCGATGTCGTTGGCCGCGCTCGCGTGGCTGCACTAGGCCGGATTCCGAAAAAGCACGGAGAAAATTTCCGCACGACTACGGTTTGGCCGCCAAACAACATGGCATTAGCTAGACTTTGTTAACCTTTTCCACAAAATATTCACGTCACGTTGCGTTGATTCGTGCCGAGTGCGTCCGTCCCCTTATCTCACGGGCTCCCCCATGACACATCGACCGGACGTGACTTGCAGCCGCGAACTGGCTGCACGCTGGTGCGCGCTTGCCGAAAGGCGCCTGGACCATCTGACCGAGCTGTTCCAGAGCGGCCGCTGGCGCCGCTACTACACCGAGCAGTCGCTCCTCGACGATATCCGGCACGCCAAGGCCGCGGTGCAGACCTGGCAGGCGCTATCCCGCGCCGAACCCGAGCAGGTGAGCATCGTGCCGAGCCAGCGGCCGGCTGCGATGGTGGCTGCGCCACCCGCTCCCGTGCGCCCCGCCGAGCCGGAGCCGATCAAATTCCGTCTCCACGAGAATCATCCCATCGAGCGGCGCCCCATCGCGCTGCCGCCCTCGCTCGAAACCATCCTTGCGGAGTCCAAGATCATCGTCGAGCCCGAGATCGAGCTGGCCGCGGATGATCTGGAACCGGACGACGTCATCGAACCGGACTATGTGGCCGAAGATGCCATCGCGCCGGAGCCGGCCGTCGCGCCGCCCCGCATCGACATGTTCGCCCTGGAGCAGGCTTTGAGCATCGGCATTCAATCCGACGCCGAGTATGACGAGCCGGTGGTCGATCTCGACGCCATCGAGCGCCGCTATCCCGCGCTGGCGGTCGCGTTCTAGGCGCAGGGCGAGCTCCAGACCCAAACCGCATCGCAGCCAAGGGGGCCGCAAGCCGCCCTCAATCTGGTCACTTGATTTCAAGACCGAATAGTCCATATATCGGTGATGAGCCGCCAGACTCCGATGCAGTTGCCGCGTGGGCGCCCGCGAAGTTTCGACATGGACGCCGCTGTCGAGCGGGCAATGGGTGTGTTTTGGTCGCGTGGCTATCACGCGACGGCGCTGCCTGATCTTCTTCAGGCGACGAAGCTCTCGCGTGGCAGCCTCTACGCCGCGTTCGGTGACAAACACTCGCTGTTCCTGCTCGCGCTTGACCGTTACATCGCCGATGCCCTGGCCCGGATGGATACCGAGCTCGACCCAAGCAGGGAGCCGGTCGACGGCCTGCGGGCCTATCTTGCCGGCTACGTCGACCGCACCTGCGGGGCCAAGGGTCGGCGCGGCTGCCTGCTGGTGGCGACAGCCATGGAGCTTGCTGGCCAGGACGCCGAAGTTGGTCGGCGCATCGCGAGTTTCTTCAAGGCCATGGAGGTCCGGGTGGCGGATGCACTGTCCCGCGCGAAGATGGCGGGCAAGCTGGCCGAGGGTGTCGAACCTTCGAGTGCCGCGCGAATTCTCGTCTGTTTCGTTGAGGGGCTGCGCGTGGTCGGCAAGACGGGGCCGACGCCGATCACATCGCAAGCCACCGTTGACGCGCTTCTCGACCGCTTCATTCGATAGAGACCGTTGAGCGCCTTGCTTTCGAGTCGCCTATATCTGGACCGATCAGTCCTTAAATGGAGAATGCCATGACCATCGTCCAGATTCTCTGCTCGGTGGCCGTTCCCTTGCTGTGGGGTTACCAGTTCGTCGTCATCAAAGTGGGGGTGACGGAGTTTCCGCCGCTGTTCTTTCTCGCGCTTCGATTTCTGGCCATCGCGCTGCTGCTCGTTCCGTTCGTCAAAAGGCCGACGCGTCGACAGCTCGGTCACATCGCAGTCATTTCCGTTTTCCTGGGCGGCCTGAACTTCGGGCTGTTCTATGTTGGTCTTGGGCTCGGCTCGGGAAGCATGTCAGCCGTCGCCTATCAACTCGCCACGCCCTTCACCGTCCTGTTGGCGTGGCCGCTGCTGGCGGAGAAGCCGTCCCTCTCCACATGCGCTGGAGTAGGGCTTGCATTCGCCGGCGTGGTCGTGCTGGCGGCCGAGCCGGGTCTGACGGCAAACGTGCTTCCGCTGCTGCTGGTGGTTGGCGCAGCCTTCGCATTCGCGGTGTCCAACGTCCTGACCAAGCGCTACGGCCCTTTTGAACCGCTGATGCTGATGGGATGGTCGTCGCTGCTCACCGTGCCGCAAGTCATGGTCATGTCGTCGTTCCTCGAATATGGCCAGGTGGCGAGCCTTGCCGCGGCGGATGAACGCGGATGGCTGGCGCTCGCCTACACGGTCTTCATCGGCGGAATTGTCGGGTTTGGCGTCTGGTTCTGGTTGATCGCCCGCTACTCCATGAGCCGCGTCGCACCGTTCAGCCTGCTGCTTCCGGTGTTCGCCTTGATCTCGAGCGTATTGTTCCTGGACGAACGGATGACACCGAAGCTGATTGCGGGCGGGCTGCTGGCGATCACCGGCGTCGCGATCACACAAGTGAGGCCGAGTGCTCGGCCGATTTGAAGCGGCGGCTCAGCTTCGTCGCACCGCGTTGCCGCTGACCACGATCTGCGCATAGCCTTGCGTCCCGTCGCGCGTCAGGTCCGATGTCACCGGCTTGATGTGATCAAGCCCGATCACGGCGCCACGGGGCGTGCCCGAGATCATGTTGTTGCTCACAAGCGCCGTGCCCGCGCCCGGAACGACGGACACGCCGACGCCCGCGAGCGCATTGCGAATGACGTTGCCGGAGATCACGACGTCCCTGAGATAGCGGCCCCAACCGGCGACGATGCCGTAGGACGGGGCGTTCTCGACGACATTGCCCGTCACCGAGGAGTCCGCCTCGACATAGATCCCGATGCCGGCATCGTCGTCAGGTGCTGTGCCGATCGGCCGCTTCGGGATCAGATTGCGGATGATGTTGCCCTGGACCACCGCGATGCGGCCGCCTTCGTTGAAGTTGCAGACGGAGACGCCGAAGGCGGCACCATCCACCGTATTGCCTGAGATGACGGCGCCCTCGAATGCGAACTCCGAGTAGAGCGCGACCTCGCGCACGTCGCTGACGCTGTTGCCGACGATCTGGATGTTCGAGGCGGAGTTGCCGCGCACTGCCGAGTAGTCGCAGTTCCTGATGCGGTTGCCGCTGATGATGACGTTGCCGGCGCGAAAGGCGTTGATGGCGTTGCCGTACTGGCCCGAGCCGCCGGGGCCGGCCTTGATGTCCTCGATCCGATTGTCGAGCACCATCGTGCCGTCGTCGCCGATCGCAGTGCGCAGGATCTCGATGCCGTTGTCGCGGGTGCCGTTGATGGTGTTGCGCGACACGATCAGGCCGAGCGCGTCGAACGACACGATGGCGGTGACCGCGATGTCGGTGATCACGTTGCCGCTGACGTCGCCCGAGACCTGCTCGAGCCAGATGCCGCTGCCGCCGGAGCGGGTGATCTCGCAATCGGAGATACGGGCGTCGCGGCTAGCGGCGACATGGAGCAGGCCGCGGCGCTGGGGCAGGGCGATGCCGCCGCCGTCGAGCGACACGCCAGTGACGCCGATGCCGTCAGCGCCTTCTGCTGACAGCATCGACGGGCCGCCGCCGGTGAAGACGAGCTTGGTGGCGCCGCGGACGCCGACCAAGTGGCTGCCCCTGGCGAGGCGCAGCATCGAGGTCCGGTAGGTGCCTGGCGGCAGCGCCAGCGGCGCCTGCGCGTGGGCGGCCTCGTCGATCGCACGCTGCAGCGCGCGGGTCTGGTCGTCGGGACTGTTGGGCTTGACGCCATACTGTGTGGCGTCGCGCCCGAGCGCGGAGATCAAGGGGGCGGCCTGTGCGGCATCCGCCGGCAGGGCCAATGCCCCGGCGGCGCCGGCAGCCGATCCAGCCAGAATGCGGCGGCGATTGACATCCATGGTCAGCGTCTCACGCAAAAGATGATGTGCGGCCACGACTTAAGCTGAAAGCCTCAAAGCTGATGCTGAGGATGAGCGCCTGCGCCCGGGATTGTTGGCGGTAGGGTTAAATCTTCACGTCAGATCGCCGCCGGCGGTGGGTTGCCCGTCGAACCGGTGAGCCTCTCCCGAGGGAACCAATGGGACTCGGGGACATTGTTCCCGCAATGGATCGGCGAGGAGAGGGTCATGCATCTGTCAAATGAGAGTCTACTGGTTATTCTGTTCGTCGGCATCGTCGCCGGGTGGCTCGCGGGCCGCGTCATGGAGGGCGGCGGTTTCGGCCTGATCGGCGACCTGGTCGTCGGTCTCGTCGGCGCCTTCATCGGCAACTGGCTGTTGCCGCAGCTCGGAATCCATCTGGGCGTCGGACTGGTCGCCGCGATCATCAACGCCTTCATCGGCGCCGTGGTCCTGCTGCTCCTGCTGCGCCTGATCGGCGGGGGATTTGGCGGTCGGCGCCGTTGGAGCATCTGACACAGCGCTGACGGTCAGCGGTCATACGGTCATACCACTATCGACGTCAGCTCGTGCGACAGGTCGCCTGTCGCACGAGCTTGACCAGCTCCATCAGCATGGCTTCGCCGGCATCGACCAGCCCCTCCAGCGTGATGCGCGAACTGCCGTGCGGCAACGCCGAGCCGGCACGCGGCAAGGGAGGAATATGGACGAAGGCGGCGACCCGCGGCCCTTCGGCGGCTTTGGTCGCCTCGATCGCGCGCCAGCTCAGATAGTTGCAGAGATAGCTGCCGGCATCGCGCGAGGCCCGGGCATCGATGCCGGTGGCGCGCGCCGCGCGCAGCAGCCGCGCCATGTGCGGACCGAACGTCGCCGGATGTGCGCCCGGCGCGATCACGCCCTTGCGCGCGACGTGGCGATCGGCATCGGGGAAGGTCGTGGTGATCGCGTTGCGCGCGCGGGTCTCGATGCGCAGGTATGATGTTCGCCCGGCGAGGCCGAACATCAGGAGCGCATGCGGGCGCCGCTCGGCGATCAGGGCGGGCAGCTCGCGATCCACGGTCGCGTAGGTCACGTGAAAGATGTGGCTCGTGACGTCAACGTCGTCCAGCGCCGGCCGCCGCAGCTCTGACAGCCGCCTCACCAGCGCCATGGTCGGATTGAGCGGCGCGCCGGGAAACGGGCCGAAGCCGGTGATCAGGATGCGCGGCCGCTCGCTCATGTCAGCATCTCCGCGAGTTGCTCGGCGGCGAGCGCCGGCGCGACGCGGCCCTCGGCGACGTCGCTCTCCAGCCTCTTCACCTTCGCGCGGATGGATGGATCGGTGCGCAGCCGCGCCATCAGGCGCTGCTCCAGCATGGTCCACATCCATTTCACCTGCTGGTCGCGGCGACGGGCGGCGAATTCTCCGGAGGCGATCATCGCCTTGCGATGGTCGAGGACCTTCTGCCACAGCTCGGCAATGCCCGTCCCGGCCATCGCCGAATAGGTCACGACCGGCGGATGCCAGTGCTCGGAGCGGGGGCTGAGCAGATGCAATGCGCCGCGATAGTCGGCGGCGGTGATGTTGGCGCGCTTGACGTTGTCGCCATCGGCCTTGTTGATCGCGATCATGTCGGCGAGCTCGACCAGGCCCTTCTTGATGCCCTGCAGCTCGTCGCCGCCGCCGGGCAGCATCAGGGCGAGGAAGAAATCGGTCATGTCGCAGACCGCGGTTTCGGATTGGCCGATGCCCACCGTCTCGACCAGGATCACGTCGAAACCCGCGGCCTCACACAGCAGCATCGCCTCGCGCGTCTTGGCGGCGACGCCGCCGAGCGTGCCCGACGATGGCGAGGGGCGGATGAAGGCGTGCTCGTGATGCGACAATCGCGCCATCCGCGTCTTGTCGCCCAGGATCGAACCGCCGGTCCGCGCCGACGAGGGGTCGACCGCGAGCACCGCGACCTTGTGGCCCTGTTCGATCAGATACATGCCGAGCGCATCGATCGTGGTGGACTTGCCGACGCCGGGCGAGCCGGTGATGCCGACCCGGATCGCGTGCCCCGTCCGTGGCAGCAGCGCCTGCACCAGCTCCCGCGCGGCGGCCTGGTGGTCGGCGCGGCGGCTCTCGACCAAGGTGATCGCACGCGCCAGCGCCGCGCGGCTGCCGGCGCTGATATCGTCGGCCAAGGCCGTGGTATTTGGCGAAGGAGAACGAGAGGACATGCGCCCGTTATAGCGGATGCGAGCGGCCCGGCCAGCTAGTTCTCCTCCGCATCCCCCTTCGGCCTCGCGCCGCCGAAGATCGCCTGCCCCTCCGCGCTGAGATAGGGCTTCAGCGTTTCCCAGGGCACGAAGGCGACATAATCGCCCTCCGCGTAGGCGCCGACGGCGTAGGGCGGATAGTGGAAGGTGAGGCCCGAGCTCTTGCCGGCCAGCGTCGAGGGCGCGAGCGTGACGGCGCCAATGCCGAGCAGCTTCGGCTCGACGCTCTTCAGCCACCACTCGTCAGTGTCGCCGGCGTCGCGCGCCTTCTTCTCTGCCCGCAGCGAGGCGATGATCGCCTTGCTGATCGCGGTCATGGTCGGACCGTTGTCGGCGGTCTCGTTGAAGAACGGGCGGATCGAGATGCGCTTGGCGGCGGCCTTGTCCCAGAGGATGGTGTCGACCGTCCGGTTGGGATGGGCGCCATGCGTGTCCATGTAGTCGTTGCGCAGCACGCTGACATAGCGATCGGCGACGATCGAACGCACCGAATAGTCGCGGCCATAGGTGTAAGGGCCGTCGCGGAACAGTTCCTTGTCCGCCTTGTAGTCCTTGGCGGCGTCCGCGGCCTGCTTGTCCATCCACTTGCGGCCTTCGGCGAGGCAATTCGCGGCGAGCGCCGGATCGGCCTTGATGTCGGCACTCAGCGTGACGCTGGCCTCGGCGGCCTTGGTCTTGATCGACGCATCGGGCTTGGCTTCGGCGGCGATCGCCGGCGAGAGGGTGAGCAGGCCGAACAGGGCGGCGACAAGCAGTTTGGTAGAATACATGAGACTTGTGATCCGGGTTTGGTGGTCTGTGCGCGCACGTACCGCAAAGGTTCGATCGTGCCCAGATCGAACGCGCGGCGATTGATTACAGCGCGTCAATAGCTCGACGCTCTCAGGAATGGACGCAAGACAAGGTCGAGATTCCGGGTTCAAGGCCTTTGGCCTTGCCCCGGAATGACGGTGGGGTGTGACGCAGTCGGACTACTCCGCCGCCTCGCTGTGGCCGAGGCGCGCATTGAGCTTTTGGATCAGCTCCTCGGCGGCGTCGGCGATGACGGTGCCCGGCGGGAAGATCGCCTCGGCGCCGGCCTTGTAGAGCGCATCGTAATCCTGCGGCGGCACCACGCCGCCGACGATGATCATGATGTCCTCGCGGCCCTGCTTCTTGAGCGCGGCCTTCAGCTCCGGCACCGCGGTGAGATGGGCGGCCGCCAGCGACGAGACGCCGAGAATGTGGACGTCGTTCTCCACCGCCTGCCGCGCCGCCTCGTCGGCGGTGGCGAACAAAGGTCCGATGTCGACGTCGAAACCGATGTCGGCGAAGGCCGACGCGATCACCTTCTGGCCGCGGTCGTGGCCGTCCTGTCCGATCTTGGCGACCAGGATGCGGGGACGGCGGCCCTCGGCCTCCTCGAACGCCTCGATCAGCGCCTGCAGTTTCTCGGCTTTGCCGGACATGGCGGCGATCTCCCGCTTGTAGACGCCGGTGATGGACTTGATCTCGGCGCGATGGCGGCCGAACACCTTCTCCAGCGCGTCGGAGATCTCGCCGACGGTGGCCTTGGCGCGCGCCGCGTCGATCGCGAGCGCCAGCAGGTTGCCGTTGCCGTCGCCGGCCGAGCGCGTGAGCGCCGACAGCGCCGCATCGACCTCGGCCTGCTTGCGCTCGGATTTGAGCCTGGACAGCTTGTCGATCTGCAGCCGGCGCACGGTGGAATTGTCGACCTTGAGCACGTCGAGCGGCGGCTCGTCGGTCGGCTTGAACTTGTTGACGCCGATCACCGACTGGCGGCCGGTGTCGATGCGGGCCTGCGTCTTGGCCGAGGCCTCCTCGATGCGCAGCTTCGGCACGCCGGCCTCGATCGCCTTCGCCATGCCGCCGAGCTCCTCGATCTCCTGGATGTGGCCCCAGGCCTTTGCGGCGAGATCGCGGGTGAGGCGCTCGACGTAGTACGAGCCGCCCCAGGGATCGATGATGCGCGTGGTGCCGCTCTCCTGCTGCAGGAACAATTGCGTGTTGCGGGCGATGCGCGCGGAGAAGTCGGTCGGCAGCGCGAGCGCTTCGTCGAGCGCGTTGGTGTGCAACGACTGCGTATGGCCCTGGGTCGCCGCCATCGCCTCGACGGCGGTGCGCACGACGTTGTTGTAGACGTCTTGCGCGGTCAGCGACCAACCCGAGGTCTGGCTGTGGGTGCGCAGGGACAGCGAGCGCGGATCCTTCGGGTTGAACGGCTTCAGCAGCTTCGCCCACAACAGCCGCGCGGCGCGCAGCTTGGCGACCTCCATGAAGAAGTTCATGCCGATCGCCCAGAAGAACGACAGCCGTGGTGCGAAGCGGTCGACGTCGAGACCCGCGGCGATGCCGGCGCGCAGATATTCGACGCCGTCGGCGAGCGTGTAGGCGAGCTCGAGGTCCTGCGTCGCGCCGGCCTCCTGCATGTGATAGCCGGAGATCGAGATCGAGTTGAACTTCGGCATCTTCTGCGAGGTGAAGGCGAAGATGTCGGAGATGATCCGCATCGAGGGCGACGGCGGATAGATGTAGGTGTTGCGCACCATGAACTCTTTCAGAATGTCGTTCTGAATGGTGCCCGACAATTTCTCCGGCGGCACGCCTTGCTCCTCGGCGGCGACCACGAACAAAGCGAGGATCGGCAGCACCGCGCCGTTCATGGTCATCGACACGCTCATCTGGTCGAGCGGAATGCCGGCGAACAAGGTTCGCATGTCGTAGATCGAGTCGATCGCGACGCCGGCCATGCCGACATCGCCGCCGACGCGCGGATGATCGGAATCATAGCCGCGATGGGTGGCGAGATCGAATGCGACCGACAGGCCCTTCTGGCCCGCGGCGAGGTTGCGGCGGTAGAACGCGTTGGAATCCTCCGCCGTGGAGAAGCCGGCATATTGCCGGACCGTCCAGGGCTGGTTGACATACATGGTCGGGTACGGACCGCGCATAAACGGCGCGATGCCCGGCCAGGTGTCGAGGAAGTCGATGCCGGCGAGATCGGCCTCGCCATAGGCCGGCTTCACCGGAATGCCTTCGGGCGTGAGCCACGGCTCGGCTGGGCCTGCGGGAGCCGGCGTGGCCGTGGGCTCGAACGCGATCGCGGTGAAATCGGGAATGCGGCTCATGGCCCGGCGTCCTCGTCTCAATCGTGGTCCGGATGCTGATGGCTGACGATGGTCGCCATCTTCTCCGGTCCATAGTTCTGTTGTGTCGTCTGGCTCGGCAGATTGGCGATCGCGACCACCCAGCCAAGTCGCGACTCCGAGCCATATTGTCGCGTCGGCACCACCCGGTCCGGCCGGTCGAAGCTGCCGGTCATGATCTCGATCCGCGGCCCATCAATACGCCCGAAGCCGAGCGGCGTGCCGCAGGCGGGACAGAAGAAGCGCTCGGCGATCGTGGATGAACGGAACGCGGCGGGCTGACCGCGCGTCCAGGCGAAGTGCTCGCGGTCGATCTCAGCGAACGAGGCGAACGGCGCGCCGGAGGCTTTCTGGCACATCCGGCAATGACAGATGCTGACCTTGTTCGGCGTGGTCTTGAACGCGAAGCGGACGGCACCGCATTGGCAGCCGCCGGTCAGGAGAGGCTTGGTGTCGTCGGTCATGCTCACTCCAGATGCGTATAGGCGTCTTCGAGCGTCTTCAGCGCGTCGCCGCCGGCGGACACGAAGCTGCCGATTCCGGCCTCGCGCAGCGCGGCCTCCTGCTCGCCGCCGCGGCCTGCCAGATAGATATGTCGCGCGCCCGCGGCCTGAAGGGCCTTGGCCGCCGGAACCGCGGCGTCGGCATAGACCTTGTCGGACGAGCAGAGGCAGGCAATGGCGGCGCCGGAGGCGCGGAAGGCGGTAGCCAGCGCGGCCGGATCCGAAGCGCCCGCGCCATCGATCGCCGCGATGCCGCCGGCCTCGAAGAAGCTGCGGGCGAAAGTCGCGCGTGCGGTGAAATCGGCGGCGGTGCCGAGATTGGCGAGGAAGATCGAGGGGCGCTGTCCCTTGCTCTTCAACAGGGCGTCGGAGCGATCACGCAGCTTCTCGAACCCGTCTGCGAGACGGATGGGCGCGAGCGCCGTGACGGTGAGCGCGGCCTTGGCTGTCGCCTGCGGAGCCAGCGGTGCAACCGCTTCGACCGCGACCTCGGCCTCGTTGAGATTTGGAAACTCGCTGGCGCCGGTCAGCACGTCGCGACGCCTGGCGATGTTGGCATTCCGCGCCGCCCTCACCGCGGCGACCTTGGACTGGATCAGCCCAGCCCGCAAGGCAGCTACGACGCCACCGGCTTTTTCGATCTCCTGGAACAGTGCCCAGGCGGTAACGCACAACTCGCTGGTCAGCGCCTCGATGCCGCCGGCGCCGGCGGAGGGATCGGCGACGCGGGCGAGATTGCTCTCCTCCAGCAGCACCAATTGCGTGTTGCGGGCGACACGGCGCGCGAACGCGTCGGGCAGGCCGAGTGCGGCGGTGTGCGGCAGCACCGTCACGGCGTTGGCGCCGCCTAATCCGGCCGCGAACGTCGCAATGGTTGCGCGCAGCATGTTCACGTAAGGGTCGCGCCGGGTGAGCATGCGCCACGCTGTCTCGCCCGAGATGAAGAGCGGCTTCGGTGCCAGCCCGCACGCTTCCTCGATGCGCGCCCACAGCCGCCGCAGGCTGCGGAATTTTGCCAGCGTGAGAAACTGATCGGTGTCGGCGGCGAGCCGGCCATAGATCATGCCGCGCGCGGTCTCGAGCGCGATGCCTTCGGCTTCGAGCGCCCGCAGATAGGTGACACCAGAGGCGAGCACGAAAGCGAGCTCCTGCGCCTCCGATCCGCCGGCGTCGTGCACGACCCGGCCGTCCGCGGCGAAGAACGGGCCTTTGAAGCCGGCCTCGTGCAGTTGCTTGACCAGCGCGCCCGAGTTGCCGCCGAGCATCGATGCGTCATGTGAGCTTGCGCCGCGACTGGCAGCATCCCCGATCGGATCGAGGCCGAATCGGATGTCGCAGCCAGCGGCCTCGACGCCGCGCTGCTTGACGTAGTCGGCGAGACGCGAGGCGGGCGAGACCGATTCACCGAGCTGCAATTCGATTGCAATCGCAGCATCGAGATGCACGCCGTCGAGCGCGCGCGCCACTGCGTCGGCGCTGGCGGCGAGGCCGAAGCCGTGTGCGGCATTCGACCCGGCGAACACCAGCGACAAGCCGGTCGCGCCGTTCTCGAGGTCGATCAGCGCCTGCGCATTGGCCTTGGCCGGATCGGGATGATCGACGCGCTGCATGATCTGCCATGGCGCCGATGCTGAGCGGCCTGCGACCGGCGCGACATGCTTGGCGCGCGGATAGATCGGCTGGATCTGGAGCCCGTCATAGGTCTTGCCGACCAGCTTCTCGAAAGCCGCGCCCTTCAGCACGCCATCGACCAGCTTGCGCCAGTCCGCCTCGCTGGCCGGAGCAAAATCGGCAGCCAGTCGCAGATCGTCGGTCTCGGTCGTCATGTCGGCACGCGTCTCCCGGGGCGTCTGTTATCGCGATTGTTGTGGCGCAAAATGCCACGTCAGGGGGGCCAAGCCAAACGGTTGTTTGGCCGGAGACGTCAGCTATTCGGCTGGCAGCGGCCGGATTCCGTCGCGCGAAACGGCGCGCAGGGCCTCATCGACGCGGCGGCCGGCAATCTGTCGCGCCGGCACGATCTCGGCCAGCGGCACCAGTACGAAGCCGCGTTCGAACAGCCGGGGGTGTGGCAGCGTGAGATCGGGCGTGTCGATCGCGAAATCGTCGTAGGCGATCAGATCGAGGTCCAGCGTCCGCGGACCCCACCGCGTCTCCTGCGCGCGATTGCGGCCGAACATGCGCTCGACCGCGTGCAGAACGCCGAGCAGCGGCCGTGGGGGCATCGCGGTCGCGATCTCGATGCAGGCATTGATGAAAGGCGGCTGCTGCTCCTCGCCCCATGGCGGAGTGATGTAGTCGGACGACCGCGCGACAAGCGCCGCCGAGGCGCGCGCACAGATCTCCGGAATGGCGCTCCGGAACGTCGCCCTGACGTCGCCGACATTGCCGCCGAGAGCAATCAGCGCGCTCGCCATTGCCGTCATGGATGCCGCGAGCGCGTCAACACGACGCCGACATCCTCGAAGATGGCGGCGATCGGCGCATGCGGCTTATGCACCGTGACCTTCACGGCGCGAATGCGGGCGAAGGTCGACAGGATCGCATCGGCCACCGCGCCGGCCGCGCGCTCGAGCAGGCGGTAGTTGACATCCTTGAACGCCGCCGTCGCGGTCTCCACCACGTCGGAATAGGACACGGTGTCGGCGAGGCGGTCGCTGCGCGAGGAGTCCGACAGATCGGTGTAGAGCTCGAGGTCGATGACGAAGCGCTGGCCGACCTCGCTCTCATGCTCCATCACGCCATGACGCGCGTGGATGAGAACGCCCTTGATGAAGATCGTATCGGTCATCCCAGTGCCTCGATTGCCGCGGCCACGCGCACGGCCTGAACCGTCTCGGCGACGTCATGCGCCCGGATGATTGCAGCACCGCGCCGAGCCGCAATCAGATGCGCCGCGATCGAGCCGCCGAGCCGCTCCTGCGGCTCCGACGCGACCACGGTGCTGATGAAACGTTTTCGCGACGCGCCGACCAGCAGCGGCAGCCCGAAGCGCGCGAATGCGTCGAGCCGCGCCAGTGCGGTCATGCTCTGCTGCGCCGTCTTGCCGAAGCCGATGCCGGGATCGAGCACGATGTTACCAATGGGGATGCCGGCCTTGGCGGCGATGTTGAGCGAGCGCGCGAAGAAGCCCAGCATGTCTTCGATGATGTCGATCTCCGGATCGACGGCAGCGCGGTTGTGCATCACCACGACCGGCGCGCCATGCGCCGCGACGACCGCGGCCATCGCGGGATCGCGCTGCAGACCCCACACATCGTTGGCGATCGCAGCACCATGGTTCAGCGCGTAGTCTACAACTTGAGATTTCATGCTGTCGATCGACACGGGGACGCCGAGTGCGACGATCGCGGGCAGGATCGGCTGCAGGCGCGCCAGCTCATCTTCGGCCGTGACCGGCACCGCGCCCTTGTAAGGCCGGGTGGACTCGGCACCGATGTCGATGATGTCGGCGCCGGCCGCGATCATGCGCTCGGCCTGCGCGATTGCCCGCTCCGGTGCATCGAAACGGCCGCCATCCGAGAACGAATCCGGCGTGACGTTCAGGATGCCCATCACCGCCGGGAATGGACGCGCCAGCCACGGCCGCAGCAGCGGGTGGCTCGACGTGAGGTCCGAGGCGGAGTGCGGCGAAATGGCGCTCATGGGCGCCGCTTTGCGCGGTTGCCACCGTCAAGTCAAGGTGTCGCGCGCGCACAAGCGCGGTCAATCTAGAGGCTGGTCAATAGCTGATCTTCGGCTCCAGCCGGCGCGCCTTTTCGATGAGCTGGCCGACCGACTTCTCCGACGGCAGGATGCGAACCAGCTTCCGCCGGGTGTTCACTTCCTTGATGTTCTGCGCCAGGCGGGCGGGGTTGCGGTGCGCCAGCTCGCGCACGGTGGGCACGCCGGCCGCGCGGACGAGGCAGACCTTGGCCTTGCCCATGCCGGGAATGCGCATGTAGTCGGCGGAATTTGCCCAATCGAGCAGTTGCTGCTCGCTGATGCCGGTCGTGGCGGCAAGCGCCTTGCGCCCTTTCACGGTCCGGGCGGCTTCGAGAAATGCGTCGGTGGTGCGGATGCCCAAAGCTTTCAGCTTGGCAGCATAGAAGGCCGTCATGCCTTCGAGTTCGGTGATCGGATATGTCATGATGCTCGGCGCGCGCGAAGGTGCTTCAGGTGATCTGGCCCAGGCGGTTGGGCTTTGGGCAACCGGCTCAGGCCGGGTGTGCCTGTCGCGATCGTGCCAACTGATCCGCTTCGGTTTGGTCGCGGCCGAATTTGAAAAGTTCACCGGCGGATCGCTGCTGCTCCCGTCGTTGCCGTCCATTGTCGCTGAGGAGGTCGGGCTCGGTGCCGATGATTTCAGCCACGACTCTACCGATGCCGGCCGTTCTGGCCAGCGGCTCAATCAACTCGTTCATGTGAACCCCGTATCATCCGGTCCCCCAAGACCGAACGTCCTCTCGCTGAATTCATCTTGATCGGACGATCCGTGAATTACAAGCGAGGAGCCGGCCCGGTGCGCGAATCGATTCGTGATCGACGATGAACTGTTGCAGCGATGCAAGACCAGATGTTGAATCCACGGCTCAAACCTGCGTATCCCGCAGCACCAATGTTAAGAAGAGTGCGTGTCGTGCGAAGAGGTAAGGCAGCCTGACCCTAGTTCCCATTCGCGAAACTCAACTATGTTACTGCACGAGATGCTCCGCTCCACGTGCGATGCGAAACAATCACTCTCGAAAGATGGATCATCATGGCACCATCCGGAAAATCCCTGGCTGATACCGACGACAAGATCTTCGTGGGAGCCGGTGAGCAGCCGGCCTGGTTGACGCTTGCGCTCGCCAATCGCCACGGCCTGGTCACCGGCGCAACCGGCACCGGCAAGACCGTCTCGCTGCAGGTGATGGCCGAAGGTTTTGCTCGTGCAGGTGTTCCGGTCTTCGCCTCCGACATCAAGGGTGACCTTTCGGGCATCTCGCAAACCGGCGAAGCGAAGGACTTCATCATCAAGCGCGCGACCGAACTCGGGCTCACCTATCAGCCCGATCAGTTCTCGACGGTATTTTGGGATGTGTTCGGCGAGCAGGGCCATCCGGTGCGCGCCACCGTCACCGAGATGGGGCCGCTGCTGCTCGCGCGGATGCTCGACCTCAACGATGTCCAGGAGGGCGTGCTCAACGTCGCGTTCCGCGTGGCCGACGAGAACGGCCTCGCCCTGATCGACATGAAGGATCTGCGCGCGCTGCTCGACGCCATCATTCCGGAGGCCGGCAAGAAAGGCGCTGATGCCGACGCCGATCCGCTGGCGCCGATCCGGAAGGCTGCGCAATCGTTCGGCAACGTCACGCGCGCCACCGTCGGCACGATCCAGCGGCAGTTGCTCGTGCTCGAGAACCAGGGCGGCACGAAGTTCTTCGGCGAGCCGGCGCTGATGCTCACCGACTTCATGAAGACCGACCGCGACGGCCGCGGCATGATCAACATCCTCGTCGCCGACAGGCTGCTGGAGAGCCCGCGACTCTACGCGACGTTCCTGCTGTGGATGCTGTCCGAGCTGTTCGAGGAGCTGCCGGAGGTCGGCGATCTCGCCAAGCCCAAGCTGGTCTTCTTCTTCGACGAGGCGCACCTCTTGTTCAACGATGCGCCGAAGGCGCTGATGGACAAGATCGAGCAGGTGGTGCGGCTGATCCGGTCGAAGGGTGTCGGCGTCTATTTCGTCACGCAGAATCCGCTCGATGTTCCGGACCGGGTGCTCGGGCAATTGGGCAATCGCGTGCAGCACGCGCTGCGCGCCTTCACGCCGCGCGATCAGAAGGCGGTGGCCGCCGCCGCCGACACCTTCCGCCCCAATCCCAAGCTGGACACCGCCAAGGTGATCACCGAGCTCGGCAAGGGCGAGGCGCTGGTTTCGTTCCTGGAGGGCAACGGCACGCCGGCGATGGTGGAGCGCGTCCTGATCCGGCCGCCGTCGGCGCGGATCGGGTCGGTGACCCCGGAGGAGCGCAAGGCGGTCATCGCTGCGAGCCCGGTCAAGGGCAAATACGATACTGCGATCGACGCCGAGTCCGCCTATGAGCTGCTGCAGAAGCGGATCAGCGGAACCGCCGTGACGACGGAAGCCTCGTCCGGCAGCGTGCTCGGCAAGATCGGCGACATCGCCGCGACGATCTTCGGCACCAACGTCAAGCGCGGCCAGCTCTCGACGACACAGGTGATTGCGCGCAACGTCGCCCGCTCGGTCTCCGACAAGGTGGTGGGCGGGATTGCGGCCGATCTCGGCAAGCAGGTCGGCGGCTCCTTGGGCAGTTCGATCGGCCGCTCTTTGGTGCGCGGCGCGCTTGGGGGATTGCTGCGGCGATGATCCAGGCAGCGCTCGCCTTCGGCGCGATGCTCTCGCCGCGGGAGGCTGGCCCGGACCGCGCAACGGAGCTACAAGCGGGCCGATCGTCGTCAATTGCTTAAGGGGTCTCGTGGCCATGGCCAATGCGCAGCTTCAATCCGTTCTCGATCACATCGATGCTGATTTCGACAACAGCCTTGACCGGCTGTTTCAGCTGATCCGCATCAAGTCGATCTCGGCCGATCCGGCCTTCGCTGAGGATTGCAAGGTGGCGGCCAACCACCTCGCCAAGGATCTTGCGACGCTCGGCTTTGCGACCGAGGTGCGGCCGACCGCCGGTCATCCCGCCGTGGTCGGCAAGAGCAACAGCCATGGCGCCGCCAGGCCGCATGTCCTGTTCTATGGTCATTACGACGTGCAGCCGGTCGATCCGCTCGAATTGTGGCACCGGCCGCCGTTCGAGCCTGTCGTCGCCGATCACGCCGACGGCCGCAAGATCATCGTCGCGCGCGGCGCCGAGGACGACAAGGGCCAACTGATGACCTTCGTCGAGGCCTGCCGCGCCTGGAAGAAGGTGACGGGTGCGCTACCGCTCGACGTCACCGTGGTGATCGAAGGCGAGGAGGAGGTCGGCTCGAAGAACTTCGTGCCGTTCCTCGAAGCCAACAAGGACGAGTTCAAGGCCGACTTCGCGCTGGTCTGCGACACCGGCATGTGGGACCCGAACACGCCGGCGATCACGACCTCGTTGCGCGGTCTGCTCTATGAAGAGGTGAAGATCAAGGCCGCCAACCGCGACCTGCATTCGGGCGTGTTCGGCGGCGGCGCGCGCAATCCGATCCGGGTGCTGACCGAGATTCTCGGCGGCCTGTTCGACGCCGACGGCCGCATCACCATTCCCGGCTTCTATGACGGCGTGAAGGACGTTCCGCCTGAGGTTCTGGAGCAGTGGAAGAAGCTGAACCTCACTCCCGAAAGCTTCCTCAAGCCGATCGGATTGTCGATCCCCGCAGGCGAGAAGGATCGTCTGCTGATCGAGCAGATCTCGTCGCGGCCGACCTGTGACATCAACGGCATCTGGGGCGGCTATATCGGTGAGGGCTCCAAGACCGTGATCCCGTCGCTGGCCCATGCGAAGGTCTCGTTCCGGCTCGTCGAGGGCCAGGACCCGCTGAAGATCCGCAAGGCGTTCCGCGACTACGTGTCGGCACGCATCCCCGGCGACTGCTCGGTCGAGTTCGGCGATCATTCGGCAGGTGCCGCGATCGCGCTCGACTGGACCATGAAGCCGCTGGCGGCTGCCAAGCAGGCGCTGACCGAGGAGTGGGGCAAGGAGACCATCCTGATGGGCTCGGGCGCCTCGATCCCGATCGTGACCGACTTCAAGAAGACGCTCGGTCTCGATTCACTGCTGGTCGGCTTCGGTCTCGACGACGACAACATCCATTCGCCGAATGAGAAGTACGACCTCAAGAGCTACCACAAGGGCATCCGCTCCTGGGCCCGCATCCTCGCTGCGCTCGCGGAGATGCCGCGCTAGATCCGCTGGCCCTCGCATGAGTCCGTAGCCCGGATGAGCGAAGCGACATCCGGGGGCAACGCGGCAGCGCGTGAGATCCCGGATGTCGCTTCGCTCATCCGGGCTACGACTGCGACGGCGCAGATTGTTTGCACGAGGCTGAACTCACGCTGCGCTGGCGACTGACTTCGCAGCGAGATCGCCGCCGGCGATTTTGCGCAGCGCTGCGAGGTTGGCTTCGGCCGAGGCCAATCGCCAGCAGGATTTCCCGCTCGATTTCGCTTCATACAACGCGGCGTCCGCCGCGAACAGCAGGGCTTCCGGATCGGTGCCGTGCTCGGGCGCGACGGCGATGCCGATACTGATGCCGATCTGGACATGCGCACCACCCGGCATGACCATCGGGGCGGCCATCACCTCGATGATCCGCTCGCCGAGCGCCAGTGCGTGATCGATCGCCGGATCGCCGGCGAGCACCACGAATTCGTCGCCGCCGATCCGGGCGATGACGTCGTCCGGAGAGGCGGTCCGCCGTAGCGTGTTGGCGACGATCTTCAGCAGCTCGTCGCCTGCGGCGTGACCGAAGGTGTCGTTGACCGGCTTGAAGCCATCGAGATCGAGATACAGGACGGCGAAGCTCCGGTCGCCGCCGGCCTGGTCCGTGAGCCTGCTCTGCAGCGCGTCGATCAGGCCGGCGCGGTTGGACAGGCCCGTGAGCGGATCGCGCCGCGCCCGCTCGTCGCTCTCGCGTTTGGACTGCATGACCGCCACCAGCATCTTGTTGAGCCGGAACGCCGCGCCGGTCATCGCGAGGAAGTAGACCGGCATCTGCAGATACATCGCGAACAACAGCGGCTCATGCGACGTCGCGACGCCCGGGATCACCGGGCCGATGCTGAACAGGATCATGGTGCCGACGAGGCGCGGCGCGCTGAAATTGCGAAAGCAGATGCCGCCCACCATGGCAGCCGACGAGATGCAGGTGAGTGACGCGGCGACCCAGTCGCCCGACGCCAGGCTGATGCCGACGCCGAAGCCGACGCTGGCGCTCCAGGCCACCGACAGCAGGATGTGGATGTCGGTCGGCGTCGTTAGCCGCTCGCGCGCGCGGCGGTAGGCAATGATCATCACGATCAGCCGCGACAGGCAGATTACGACTTCCATCACGAACCATGTGATGAAGAGGGCGGTCGGCGTGCGCAGCGCAAGCGCCGCTGCGACCGCCACGGTGTTGATGGCGCCGCCGGCGAAAACCGACCAGCAGCCGTACAGCTCACCCGTCAATGCGAGTCGGATATCTGATGACACCGGATATCCCGGGTCGGCCAGCCAGCGCGTCACGCGCCAGCGTGGCAAACTGAACGCCAAACCATCACCCCGCATTTCAATACCTCCGCGGGGTTGCAATAAGCGCGATGGCACTTAACAGGCGTTTAGAGAGGTATCGGCGTCTCGCTGCATGCTTGATGCACGGTAAAAATTTGCTCCACGTGGTATACGCAGCTAACAGCGAACAGAAGTTGAATTCTCAGCCCGAGGTTCTCGCGCGCGCACGTTCTTCGGTGACTGGCGCGACCTCCACCGTCGCGTTGCCGAGCGCGCGGTCGCGCTCGAATACGAGACGGACGCGCTGCCCGACCGGTGTGAGGCCGATCAGGTTGCGAACCTGCGTGGCGCTGCGCACCGGCATGTCGTTCGCCTTCACGATGATGTCACCCTTGCGCAGTCCCGCGCGTTCGGCCGGCGAGCCCACGGTGACGTCGGCGACGCGCGCGCCCTGAATCCGGCCATCGGCCGGCGCATCCAGGTCGAGCAGGGTCACGCCGATACGCCCGCGGTCGACGCGCCCGTTGGCGACCAGTTGCTCCATCACCCGCCGCGCCATGTTGATCGGCACGGCGAAACCGATGCCGACATTGCCGCCGCCGGGCGAGATGATCGCGGTGTTGATGCCGACCAGCTCGCCGCGCAGATTGATCAGCGCGCCGCCGGAATTGCCGGGATTGATCGCCGCGTCGGTCTGGATGAAATCCTCGTAGCCCTGCTTGCCGAGGCCGGTCCGCCCGAGCGCGCTCACGAGACCCGAGGTGACGGTCTGGCCAAGACCGAACGGGTTGCCGACGGCGATCACGAAGTCGCCGACCTCGAGCGCATCACTGTCGCCAAGCGCGATGGTCTTGAGGTCGAGGGGGTCCCTGATCTGCAGCAGCGCGATATCGGTGGCGGGATCGCGCCCGACCAGGCGGGCGGCGAATTTGCGGCCATCCTTGGTGCGGATCTGCGCTGTCGTGACGTGCTCGACGACGTGATTGGCGGTCATGACGTAGCCGCGCTGCGCATCGACGATGACGCCCGAGCCGGTGGCGCTGATCTGCTTCTCGACCTGCTTGGGGACGTCGAAAAACTCGCGGAAGAGCGGGTCCTGGTAGAGTGGGTTGTCCTGGCGGACCTTGCCTTCGACCGAGATGTTGACGACGGCCGGCGTCACCTCCTTCACCAGCGGCGCGAGCGTCGGCACCCGGCCGAGCTTGAGATCGGGAATTTGGGCCAGGGTGGGCCCGGTCATCAGGCAAAACAGGATGGCAGGCGCCAGGACGGCCCGAAGAGAAGGCGGAAGCTGCATCGTGATCCCCAACAAGCGCGATCAGGTTCTTTTGGCGACGACAGAGCTGGGAAAGCAGCCGGCCCGGTTCAAGAGCCGCACTGGCAATCGTTCCCCGAGAGTGCCAAAAAATTTGCGTGACCCTCTTGAACGAAAAGTTCGGCTTTCCTAGGTCGTTGCTCGCCCGGGGGCCGGATGGACCCGAGGCTTATGACATCGCTGATCTGTAAAGGAGGATGTGCATGCATTTCCGTCCATTGCACGACCGCGTGCTCGTGCGCCGCATCGATGCCGAGGAGAAGACCAAGGGCGGCATCATCATTCCCGACACCGCCAAGGAGAAGCCGCAGGAGGGCGAGATCGTTGCCGCGGGTCCTGGTGCGCGGAATGAGCAGGGGCAGCAGGTCGCCCTCGACGTCAAGCCCGGCGACCGGGTGCTGTTCGGCAAGCCGCGTCATCGATGGACTTCTGATCGCACGAATCCGGGCGGACTGGTCGCAGCCCGGCCCCGGCTGCGCGAAAGAAATATCTACAAACAACTCATCGCTGCCGCGGCCGGTCGTGGATCGGCCACAACGCGCAGCTATCAATCAGGTTGACGATCGCAGTTCGTCCAGAACCGGCCACAATTGCGTTCATGAGCCGGCTGTGAACGGACCGACGGTCGACGGGAGGTGTGGTTGAGCGCTGTCGCGCCGCCCGGTCTCATCAGCAGCGCGAGCTCGCAGGCCCGATCATGCCAGCCTGGCAATACGATCATCCGCCGCCCAACCCGACCTCCGTCATGAGCATGGGCGATCCCCGTCGCTTGACGCGGTTTTTGATCGAGAGCGAGCAACGCGTGGTGGCGCACTGCCAGGCCGTGTTGTCGCGTGGCGACATCGATCAGCGCGAGCGCGACCGGCTGGTTAGCGTGCTCCGAGAGGCGACGATGCGGCTGCAGCGGCTGTCTGCCGTGGCCGCCTGACGGGTGTTGCGCTGCGATAGAGGCTGCGACAAAAAATTCGATTTTTCCTCTTGAAACGGATGTCGGCTGTTCTAAGTCGTCTGCTGCCGCTTCGGCGGCGCCGGGTGCCGTAAGGGCCCGGTCGATATCTGGGCGCTGACCGGTCGTCTGATACTCAGAAGTTTCTGGGACTTTGAAGTTTGCATCGGCTCGGCGCTCCTTCGTATCCATCTTGCTCTTAGGAGGACTTGGCTATGAGGACCTACGACTTCTCTCCGCTGTGGCGTTCGACCATCGGCTTCGACCGTCTGTTCGACCTGCTCGACGAGACCCAGCGCGCGGTCGAGGACAACTATCCCCCGTACAACATCGAGCGGCTCGGCGACGACCGCTACCAGATTTCGCTGGCGCTGGCAGGCTTCGCCCCGGACGAGCTGTCCATCACCGCCGAGCACAACGTGCTCACGGTGGAAGGGCGCAAGGCCGACAAGGAGACCCGCGAATATCTCTATCAGGGCATCTCGTCGCGGCCGTTCAAGCGGCAGTTCAATCTCGCCGACTACGTGCAGGTGACGAACGCGGCGTTCGACAACGGCCTGCTGCGGATCGAGCTGGTACGCGAGATCCCCGAGGCGATGAAGCCCCGCCGCATTGCCATCGGCACGGCACCGGTCGAGCAGATCGCGCAGCAGAAGGCGGCTTGACGCCTTGTTCGAGCTGCGGCGCGGGCGGAATGTCGCCCGCGCCCTTGCATCAACTGTCTCTTGTGAAAGGAGTGGAAGAGGAGAGACGCCATGAGCGAGCACCGTTTTTCGATCACCGCCGGCAGTGCCGGATTCCATCCGGTCTCACACTACGAGTCGCCGGCAGACCTGTTGAATGACCGCAAGCTGTCACTGGCCGAGAAGCGGCTGATCCTGTCGTCCTGGGCGTCGGACATGTATGCCGTCGAGTCGCAGCCTGGCCTGCGCAAGATTCCCGGCATCTCCAGGCCGCTGCATCTGGCCGACGTGCTCGGTGCGCTGCGTCAGCTCGACCGCGAAGATCAGCCACCGCGCCCGCGCGGCGGGGCCGCCATGCGCATCGTTCCGCGCGTCGACGTCGAAGCGGATGGCTCGGCAACGGACGTTGCGTCCGGATCAGACGTCCGGATGCGGCCGGCCGCCCGCGTGCGGTTCTCCCGCGAAGCCAATGTGCGGCGCTATCGCAAGCTGTTGGCCACCCGGCTTGCCGACCATGAGCGCCGCTTTGTCGAGCGTCGGCTGGCCGAGGAGCTGCAGCAGTTGCATCCCCTGCCGGAGCGGCGCGGCTTCGCCCGCGCCGGACGCTGCTGATCCCGATCGACCGGCGCGGATGAGAACAGCCCGCGCATAACGAAAACGCCGCCCGGAATTGGGCGGCGTTTCATTCCAGACAGCGTAGAGGGCGATGGCGGAAATGTAGCACCCTCGGTCGGCGCTGTCCATGACAGCCGACGGCACCTCATTTCGGAACCGCGTGCTCCTCAATCTCACGCGTCGTCCCGTCGCCGTCATGGTAGCCCTTGCTGCCGATCACCTGCGCCAGCGGACTGGCGATGTTGCCGCCGCTTGCGATCCGGGCCAGTACGGCGCGGAAATCATGACGCGGCCGCCAGCCGAGCTCATGGCGGGCCTTGTCGTTGACATAGACGCGGTCGAGGCCCTCGAACATGGTCCAGCCGTGCCGGGCATAGATCGCGGCGTGCTCCGGGATGATGCGGCGGAGCACGTCCGGTGCGCGGCTGCGCAACTCGGCGGCATCGGCGGGCGTGAACGGCGTCGTCGCGCTGATGATGTACTCTGCAAATCCCGCGGGCATGCGCGCCAGCCCACAAAGATGCGCCTCGACCACGTCCTCGATGTCGACCCGGCGCGCCAGGAACTCGTTCAGCTTGATATTGGCGTCGGCGCGCCGCGCACGCGTTGCCGGATCGTCGTCCTGCTCGGGGAAGAAGCGCGAGACGCGCAGGACGGTGACGGGCAGGCCGTCATTGCGCGCGAACAGCTGACAGAGGTCCTCGGCGGCGGCCTTGGTGACGCCGTAGATGTTCTTCGGCACCGACGTGACCTGCTCGGTGATCCAGGCGGCCGGCTGCCCCGGCGGCGGCACCAGCGCGTCGCCGAAGACGCTCGTCGTGCTGGTGTAGACGAAGCCTTCGACCTTCGCAGCTGCCGCCTCTTCGAGCAGGTTCAGCGTGCCCGTGACATTGACATCGATGAAGTCCTGCCGGCTGTGGGTTGCCACATGCGGCTTGTGCAGGGTCGCGGCATGCAGCACCGCCGTCATGCCCGCCATGGCGGCGCGGACGAAGCCGCGGTCGGTGATCGAGCCCACGCGCTGCGTGAAAGCGCCGGGACGGCAATCGACGCCGAGCGCGGCGCGGCCCTGCGCCCGCAAGGTCCGCATCAGCGCTTCGCCAAGATGGCCGGAGCTGCCCGTCACCAGGATCGTCATGCGGCCCGTCCTGCGACCGTCAGGCCCGGTCGTCAGGTCCGGTAGCCGGGGTTGACCCGGTCGAGCTTGCGCAGCAGTGGCGGCCAGACCAGCTGAGTGGAGCGCAGCTCGACGCGATCCTCATTGTCGAACAGCTTCGCGTTCTTGTCGATGACCTCGTCGCGCACCGGATAGGCCGAGGGTCCCAGCGTGCGCGTCCGCACCTGGATCGAGCAGGCGCGCTCAAGGTGATACATCCGCTCGAAGGCGGAGGCCACCGAGCGACCGACCGTCAGCGTGCCGTGATTGCGCAGCAGCATGTGGTTCCTGGTGCCGAGGTCGCGCTGCAGCCGCGGCCGCTCGTCATGGTCCAGCGCCACGCCCTCGTAGTCGTGGTAGGCGAGGTCGTGGGTGACGTATTGCGCGATCTGGTTCAGCGGCAGCAGGCCGTCGGCGCAGCTCGACACCGCGACGCCGTCCAGCGTGTGCAGATGGATGACGCAGCCGGCATCCTCGCGCACCTCGTGGATCGCCGAATGGATGGTGAAGCCGGCGGGATTGATGCTGTACTCGCTCTCGGACAGCTGGTTGCCGTAGAGGTCGACCTTGATCAGGCTGGAGGCGGTGATCTCCTCGAACAGCAGGCCGTAGGGGTTGATCAGGAAGTGATGCTCGGGGCCGGGCACGCGGGCCGAGATGTGAGTGTCCACCAGGTCGTCCCAGCCGAACAGCGCCACCAGGCGGTAGGCGGCGGCGAGATTGACCCGCTGCGACCATTCGGCCTCGGTCATGTTCGACGGCACTTCCTTGAGGCGCGCTTCGGCTGGCGACATGGCATTCTCCGATTTCCAGGGTTGACCGGAGCCTAAGCGGCACGCCGCCGTGCGGCAAGGCGCAGGGCAGGGCAGCAGTCATGTCGTTTGGCTGAGTAGGCCGCTCAGGGCGCCGGGATCGACAGCAGGCTGGAAATGCTGCGGCCGCGGATGTCGTAGACCCGGGCGAACACGACGTCGTCGCGCTTGATCTCGACCATGACAGGGGCAGTCAGTCCCTTGCAGTAGAACTCGCCGAGCGTCATGGCGAAGTCGGCCGCATGGCTGTCCCAGCCGATGGTGAAATCGGGGCCGAGCGCGACCTGGGCGGGACGCTGCGGGCCGCACACCGCGACCTTCCATTTGTGCCCGATCGGCGGCACCTCCTGGCGCTCGTCGAGCTGCTCCTTCAGCCCGTCGGAGGCCTGCTTCAACGCCAGCCCCCAATAGTCGAGCATGAAGCGGGTGTCGGCCTCGCGCACGGTGCCGGCGATGAAGTTGAAGTGGGTGTACTGATAGGGATGCAGCCGGATCATCTCGGCCAGCGGCAGCAGCAGGCCGAAGCAGAAGGCGGCGATCGCCACCGGCTGCCAGCTGCGGCGCTCGTCGGCGTTGAGCCACGACAGCAACCACGAGAAGGCGATGCCGCCGAGCAGCGCCATCGGCGGGATCACGAACACGAAGTGGCGGATGCCGTTGTAGAGCGCCGGGCGTTTGACGATCGCGATCAGGATCGGCAGCGTCGCCGCCAGCGTCAGCATCAACAGGATGCTCTTCTGGCGTGCCGGCACGTCGGGCCGCGACAGCGACATGATGGAGGCCACGACGCCGGCGACGAACAGCGCAATCATCAATTCAGGCAGCTGCAGCGCGAACAGCGTCGGCAGGTACGACCAAGGCATGTCCGGCACTGAGACCAGCGCACCGTCGAACATCTCCTTCCACGGCTTCTCGAAGAAGTGCGAGAAGTAGGTCAGGGCCCGGAACGGGTTGGCCGGCTCGATGATCGACCAGGGCCAGATCAGTCCCATGATCAGGTAGCCCAGGATCAGGCCGGGGATCAGCACATAGAGCACGTGGGCGAAGCGGCGGATCGCCTCGCGCGGCCCTTGCGTGCGGTATTCCTCCATGAACAGCGGCAGGAAGCCGACCATCGCATAGACGACAGCCATGCCGCCCAGGATGCGCGAGCCGATCGCAAAGCCGGCCCCCAGGCCCAGGATCAGGATGGTGCGCGGCGAGGGGTAGGGATACTCATCGGCGAGGCGGACCAGGCCCATCAGCAGCACCACCATCGCCACCGCGAAGGGCGCATCCTTCGGGTTCATGAACATGTGGCCGTAGAAGATCGGGCAGAGCGCCAGCAGCAGCAGGGCGGCAAGGCCGGCCACCGGGCCGCCGATGCGGCGCGCCAGGCGCCAGGTCACGGCAAGGCCGATCAGCCCGACGATGGCGCCGACCAGCCGGCGGGTCTCGAACAGCTCCAGCGGCAGGATCTTGTGCAGCAGGGCTGCAACCATGTCGAAGCCGCCGCCGTACATATAAAGGTTGGCGAACGACAGCGCCGCCTGATCCCTGAAACCGGAACCGTACATGCGCAGCAACAGATCGGCATATTCGGCATGGGTGTAATCATCCCAGCCGAGGCCGTAATCCCGGAATGTGAGCCCGGCCACCACCGCGACCGCGGCAAGCACGAACATGGCAAGATCGTCATACGTCCGCTCAAGGGACCGCCGCGTCGGCGTCTCGAGGACCGAAGTGGTTATCGTTGTCATGGCTGAGTGTAACCCGGCGTCCCCTGGCGACCCCGCTTCCGCGTTTCAGGCCTGTGTTCCCCGCCTCCGTATAGCGCGTCCCGGCTTCCGAGGTGTCGGAATTATGGGAAGGCATGCTTCTCGCAGCGCAGCGGGGACCCGAATTTCGGCTGCTGAGCGCCATATTGGCACAGTCAAATGAACGCCCGCTGAACCACAGGGGCCGGAAGAACCCGGGAGGAACCTCAATGAATGCCGAGGGTTGGCCGATGTATATTGTGGCGGCATCATGACGATGGCTGCACGGCGGACGAGAACTTCAGCAGGATTGGCCGAACTTCCGCTGCAAATTGTCGCGGATTTGGACTAGAAACCGGATTCAAGGACGCGGGCAACCGCAACTATCTAATGTGATTTCGGTCGGGACACCGTCCGGAACCGGCGCATTAGGGGATGAGTTCGATGATGAGTGCAATGTTGGCCGCCGGGGCCCTCGCCGTGTTGGCCGGGCTCGGGGCGATCGCCTGGGGAATTCCAGTCAAGGAGTTCAGCGTCGGTAACACGCTGATCCTGTCGGGGACCCTTGGCGTCTGCAGTGGGCTGATCCTGTTCGGACTGTCGGCCGTCCTGAGCGAGCTGAAGATGATCTCGAGTCGGCTGCGGTCGCGTCCGGGCGCTGAGGCTGAGTCCGAACCCAGGCCTCTTCAGCTCCCGCTCGCCGCCGGCAAGACCGACTTCGAGACCGCCCCGGTGCCGCCGACGGAGGACGTCTGGCGCGAGGGCGGCTCGCCACGTCCGCGTCCCCGCATGCCGGACCTGTCGTCTCCCTTGTCCTCGGGGGTGTCGTCGTCGCCACTGTCCTCGTCTCCCTTGTCGGCCTCGCTGCGCGAGTCGAAGCCGGCCTCGGATGAGCCGCCGGCCGAACCCGCCGAGCGGCCCAAGCGCAACCTGCTGTTTGCGTCTTCGTCGCGCCGCGAGCGGGAGCGCGCCGAGAAGCGCGGCGCCGAGCCGCCGCCGACGGATTTCCGGTCTCCGCCCCTCAGCGACCCGCCGCCCGTGCCGCTGGACGAGCCCGCCGCAACCGAATCGGATTCGTCGTTCGACAATGGCTGGTCGCGACCGGAGCGGACGCGGACGCCGGAGCCTCTGCGCCCGCCCTTCCCGCGACGCTTGGCGCGGGCCGCACCGGCCTTCGTCGAGCCCGAGCCAACCCCGCCGCCGCCCGAGCCGAAGGACCTGGACGCGCCGGCCGTCAGCATCGTCAAGTCGGGCGTGGTGGATGGGATGGCCTATTCGCTCTATTCCGACGGGTCGATCGAGGCGCAGATGCCCGAAGGGATGATGCGCTTCGCGTCGATCGACGAGCTGCGCACCCATCTCGAAGGCCGCTCCTGACGGGCCAGACCACACGGTCAGGTTGAGCGCGTCTGGAATGTGGTACACAGTACTTGGCAGGTGACAGACTTCTCAAGAAGAAGTCCTCACTATCTTGTCATTTTGCCAGTTAATTGCCCATATTGCTTGTAGAATCGCGAGACAACGCTGTCACTCGGCGCGAGTGATACTTGCGATCGACGGTCACAGGCGGAGCGGGATGAGGGGTCGATGACCGAAGCGGCCGGCAAGAGCTTTATCGATCTGACGGCCGACATCGTGTCGGCCTATCTCAGCAACAACCCGACCCCGGCGGCGGAGATTCCCTCGCTGATCAGCCAGGTGCATGCCGCGTTGACCCGGGTCGCGGCGGGACGAAGCGAGCCCGCGCCCGAGCCGGCGCGGCCGGCGGTGCCGGTCAAGAAATCGATCCACCCGGACTATCTGATCTGTCTCGAGGACGGCAAGCGCTTCAAGTCCCTGCGGCGGCATCTGCGCACGCAGTACAGCATGACGCCGGAACAATACCGCGACAAATGGAACCTGCCGCCGGACTACCCGATGGTGGCGCCGAACTACGCGGTCACCCGGTCGCAGCTCGCCAAGAAGATGGGCCTGGGCCAGCAGCGGCCCGAGCGGGAGAAGTAGCCGAACCGATCAGGACGCCGTGGCGAGCGCTTCGCGGGCGTCGGCACGGATGCGCTCGACCATCGAGCGCAGGCCATTGGAGCGCTGTGGCGTCAGGTGCTCGCGGAACCCGAGCTCGTCGAACACGGCGGGCGCATCGATGGTCATGATCTCCTGCGGCGTCCGCCCAGAATACAGCGTGAGCAGAATTGCGATCAGACCGCGAACGATATGGGCGTCGCTGTCGCCGAGATAGTTCAGCACCGGCACGGCGCTGCTGCGATCGACGTGCTTCGACAGCCAGACCTGGCTGGCGCAGCCCTGCACCTTGTTCGCGGCGGAGTGCTCGTCCTCCGGCATCGGCGCCAAGGTGCGGCCGAGCTCGATCACGTAGCGGTAGCGGTCGTCCCAGTCGTCGAGCAGGGCGAAATTGTCGCGGATGTCGTCGATCGTCATGATGCTCTTCGGTCCCGATATCGGCCTTCATATAGGCGTTCGGGACGGCGAAAGCGACAGTCGGTTCCGCCGGTTCAGGGCGTCGGCGGCAGTTGCCATTCGGCGGCGAGATCGTCGGCCGAGAGCGTGTCGGCCGGCGCGTCGCCCGGGGGAACCTCCTCGACCATGGGGGCGTCGATCGAGCCCGTGTGATCGTTGCCGCGCTTGTCGAGACTGGCTGGTTTCACCGGGCCGATGAACTTGTCGGCGCCGGCCGGCTTCTCCGCGGCATCGGCCTTGTCGGTGATGATCTGGTAGATCTTGCGCGCGCCTTCCTGGGCGCGGTGGCCGATGACGGTCGCGGCCTGGCCGCCGACCTCGCAGGCCTGCGGCTGCCGCTTGCAGAACTGGCTCATGTCGGAGACGGCGGCGGTCGCAGCCTGCACGGCTTCGTGCGCATTGATCTGCGGCAGCTTGTCGGCGTCTTGGCTCTTCTCGCGCGGCAGCAGCACCAGCACGAGCCCGAGCCAGAATGCCATCCGAAGCAGAAAGAACATCACGCAACCCCGACCGTGCTGCTGATCTCGCGTGCTCAAATCGCGCAACCGGGATCGCAGCTGATTGTTCTATGTCGCGACTGCTTGCATTGGGCTTAATTGGTTGAGATTTCGCGAAGCCGGAGGCCGGATTTTCTTCGGAGTAAATTTTTCATTGGCGCGGGCCGCATGCGCCGCGCAACCGGCTGTAGATCGCACAGCTTTCGCAACCGCAGGCCCGGCCGGAAACGATGCATTCACCATTCCGGCCGAATGGCGGGCTTACCGCAGTCTGGCCCTTAGCGTTCGCTTAATGCGAGTCTGACACGGTGACTTCCGACGACAGGGGGCGTCCCGGCGCGTTCTCTTTGTGAGAACGACCGACAGGCCGAGGCGCGAGAGCCGTGAGTGTGTTGAGTATCATCCGCGATTGTCTCGATGCGTTATTGCATCCATCGGCTCGAACTGATGCGATGACGCGCGCGCGTCACCGCGCCTTCATCGCGCCGCGCCTGCTGGGCAGCCTCGCCGTCTTCGCCGTGTTTCCTGCCTATCTCGCGATGCGCGGCGCGCCGAGCGCGCTCGAGGTCGGCGCGCTGTCGTGGCTGATCGCGCCCATCCTGCTGTCCTGGTATCTGTCGCGCACCGGCCGCTACGAGAGCGCCTGCGCGCTGTCGTCGCTGGCGTTGTCGGCGCTGATCATGGCGGTCTCGATCGAGACCGGCGGCATCGAATCCTTTGCCGCGGTGTGGCTGATCGTCGTTCCCCTGGAAGCCTCGTTCTCGGCCTCGCGCCGCGTCGTCGTGTTCTCCGCGGGGCTCGCACTGTGCTGCGCGCTGCTGCTCATCCTCATTGGTCATTTCGGCTGGCTGCCGGAGCCCGAGACCACCCCCGCCTTGCGCACCGTGCTGCTCGCCTTCGGCGTCGCCTCCGCGACGCTCTATGCGGCCGTGCTCGCCTTTGCCGCCGACACGCTCGCGCGCACCAGCGTGACGCTGCTGTCGATGGAGGAGGAGCGCTATCGGCTGCTCGCGCGCAACATGAGCGACGTGATCTCCCGTCATCGCCGCAACGGCGCTGTCATGTTCATCTCGCCCGCGGTCGAGACGCTGCTCGGCGCGCCGGTCGCGCAGTTGCACGGCCATGGCCTGTTCGAACGCGTCCATGTTGTCGACCGGCCGGCCTATCTCACGGCGCTGTCGGAGGCGGCAGGCGGCAGCGAAGCCTCGAGCGTCGAGTTCCGCCTGCGCCGCGATGCGCCGGGCGAGGGGCGCGGCTTTCAGCATCCGGTCGATTTCATCTGGGTCGAAATGCGTTGCCGCCCCCTCGACCGCATCGGCGTGGCGCCGGGCGGATCGGAGCAGGAGGTGGTCGCGGTCATGCGCGACGTCACCGACCGCAAGCTGCAGGAGCAGGCGCTCGAATTGGCGCGCGGCGCCGCGGAGCGCGCCGACGCCGCGAAGACGCGATTCCTCGCCACCATGAGCCACGAGCTGCGCACGCCCTTGAATGCCATCATTGGCTTCTCCGAGATGCTGATGCAGGAGCAAATGCTGGTGCTGAACGCCGCGCGGCGCCGCGAATATGCGCAGCTCATCAACGATTCCGGCCAGCATCTGCTGTCGGTCGTGAACGGCATTCTCGACATGTCGAAGATGGAGTCCGGCAATTTCGAGCTGACGCCGGAGCCGTTCGCGCCGCGCGCGGCGCTGATCAATTGCTGCAACCTGCTGGCGCTGCGGGCGCGCGAGAACGGTGTCGATCTGTCGGCCGACGTGCCGCAGGATCTGCCGATGGTCACCGGTGATCCGCGCGCCTTCAAGCAGATCGTGCTCAACCTCGTCTCCAATGCCATCAAGTTCACCGAGCGCGGCGGCCGTGTCACGGTCTCTGCCGGCGTCGACGGCGCGCGCCTGCTGCTGCGAATCACCGACACCGGCGTCGGCATCGCCGCCGATGATCTCAAGCGCATCGGCGATCCGTTCTTCCAGGCCGGCAAGACCTACCAGCGCCGTCACGAGGGAACCGGCCTCGGTCTGTCGATCGTCAAGAGCCTTGTGAACTTGCACGGCGGCGAAATGTCGATAGAAAGCAAGATCGACGAGGGGACCACGGTCACGATCGCGCTGCCGATCAACTTCGTGGCCGAGGCGACCGCGGGCGCCACCATCACGCCGCTGTCGCCCTCGCGCTCCGCCCTGCCAGGGCAGGTCATGCAGGTGAAGAAGAGTGCCTAGACGAGCTGCAGAGGATGATCCGGCGCCGCCGCGCCGTCGCAAGCGCGCTGCCGCGGCTGCGGCCGTCGTCGCGGACGAGCGCGGCTGGCTGCTGCGGGCCATGCTCTACAGCCCCAAGGATCTGTTTGCGGGCCTGCTGGCCTGCGCGGCCGGCAGCGCCATCATCGTCAATGCCGTGTTCCTGCAATCCGGACCGCATCCAGCGCCGATGTTCGGGTCCATCGTGACCATTCCGCCCAATCTGACGAGCTCCAATCCACTGCCGCGGCCCCGGCCGATGGACATCTCGCCGTTGGATCCGAAGGTGATCGAGACGCGGCCCGCTGAAACCAGGGCGGCGGAGCAGAGGGCGGTTGAGCAGCGCGCCACCGAGGCGCGTCCGGATCAGAAATATGCCGATCCGCTGGCCGATCTCGTCCGCTCGGTCAGCGGCGGTCAGGGCAACGTGCCGCGTCCGCAGCCGACGCAGCAGGGCGGCAATGTCCGTCGTGTCGCCGCGGTCCAGCGTGCGCTGACCGAATACGGCTATGGCCAGTTGAAGCCGACGGGAATGGTCGGCTCCGACACCCAGGCCGCGATCCAGAAGTTCGAGCGCGAGCGCAAGCTGCCGGTGACGGGCCAGGTGTCGGACCGCCTGGTGCGCGAGCTTGCGATTGTCATCGGTCACCCGATCGAATAGAGCAGGGGCGGCTGCGACTTGCAGCGCGCTTGCACCTGCATCGAACCATCATGCGATTGAAGAGCAGCATCTGGGTGAGCGCCTATCTGCGGCGTTGCCAGTCGGCCGGCGCGTTCAGCGCGATCCGCCACCGTGGCGCCGAGGAAGCCGGCGCGGTGTTCGTCAAGGTCGCGCTGATGGACGGCACGGCCCAGCTCTATGTTCCCGCGCCGCAGACCGTCTATGACGACAGCCGGCCGATCGACCGCTTCTTCGTACCGATATCGCCGCAGCCGATCGAGGAAGCGCAGATCGAGGAACGCCTGGTCAAGGAGCTGCGCTTCGATCCCGACGCCTGGATCATCGAGACCGAGGACAGGCAGGGCCGTCATTTTCTCGATCTCGTGCGCGAGCGTCCCTGATCATCGCCAAGATTCGGGGCAGCGATCGCGCGTCATCGCTTGAAGCCGTCGGTCCCCGTGCGCACGATCGGCCTCGTCGCGGTGCCGGCCCGCGCCGTGCTGCCACGGACGTGCTGACGTTCGTCGTCATAGAGAGCCGTGCGATGCTTGGCCCTGATCGCGGCCATCCCGGAGCCGCGCCAGGCCGCCAGCATGATCAGCGCCGCGCGCTCGCTGAGGCGCTCGTAGAAACGTGACAGCCGAAACACGGTCTGGACGGACTGGCCCATCTCCGGCTTGAGGAACAGCAGCACCCGCTCGAACACCGGCGCCGGCATGCCGAGCGCCTTTGCGGCGCAGGCCAGCGGCTCGCCGTTCGGGTCGTTGACGACCTCGTGGGTCATGCGTGAGGGCAGGATCAGGCTCTCGCCGAGCTCGATCGTGAACGTCTCGACGTCGGCGTTGAAGGCGGCCATCTCCAGCGCCTCGATCGCATGCACCGCGCGGTGCAATGGCGTCGGCGCGGCAGGTCTCAGCGGCGTGGTGGCGAGGTTCTGCAGGATGGCGATGCGTTCGTGCGAGGCGGCGCGCATGAACATCTCGCTGAGCTCGGCGGCATCCTTCGGCTGCATCGACAATCCGGACGCCGCGTCGTCGCGCGGCGGGATCGGAGACGACGAGCGAAGCGATGCGGGAATGGGGCCGGCGAGCGGCGGCGTCGGCTCGCTCTGCGCCGGGCGCAAGCCCAGCTTGTTCAAAATCTCGATCGGCGTCGCCGGATAGATCGCCAGCCGCGCTCGCACCGCCGCACGGGTCGCATCATCGACGTCGTCGACCAGACGGGAGGCCAATTCGACGAACTGCCGCTCCTCGTCGGCGGAATGCGCGCTCGCCTGGACATAGAGGTCGGTCAGGACGCGCAGCAGAGTGGGCTTGATGTCCACGCCCTCGCGGCGCGAGAGCGTGAGCAACCCGTCGAAGCCGGGGAACAGCGATGATCTTGTCATGTCGGGGTACGCAACTTCGGCAATCGTTGCGCCGATTAGAGCGGAGTTGTTTTAATGCGGCGTTAAGGAAAACAATCGGTGAAGATGGGCCGAAATGACCCGGTGAGACAAAGGCGCAACGCTGGCTTGCCTTCTCTCCCGCCGGTGCACGCGATCCGTGTCGGGCGGCCCGCGCATTAATATCCTCTTAACCACGTCCTGATCTTAATCGATCCGTTCGATGATCTCGCCTTGGCCGCGTCACGCGGCCAGCCTGATCTTCGCCGCGCCGAATGCCAAAGCGCAGCTTCATGCGCCGGCATTCGTGATCGTCAGTTCTGCGTGCCCTCTTGCCTGCGAAGTTCGGGCGACGGGGAGTTTTCAGGGGGTCAGAACTTCGGGCACGAAAGAGAGTCAACATGGCGACCATCATTGAATTCCCGGCGGACGTTGCGCGTCGCGCGCGGCCTGCCGTGACCGGCGCGCCGCAGGAGGGCATGGGAACGATCCTGATTCTTCCCGTCGTTCGGATCGAGCGCGAGACCACGACCGACGATCGCGGGCCCCGCGAGGGCACAGCTCCAAGCCGCCGCCGCCGTCGCCGCTGACAGGTCGGGGGAAACGGGAATGCCGGCCATCGTGAATCCGGTCCGGCGCGCGGTGCCGGTCCTCGCACTCGTTCTCGTCGGCGGACTGCTCGGCGCCTGCAGCGGCGGCGATTTCGGTCGCACCCGCGCCGACATGCGCAATGACGACATGCACAAATGGATCGGGGCGGAAGCCACCGCCAGCGTCGGCGTCAACCCATCGCAATTCCAACTGACCGACAACGAGCGCCAACTGCGCGATCTCGCTTATCCGCTGATCGAGCCGCCGCATTCGCGCCCTGCCTGGAAGAGCGTATTCGGCGACTATCAGCCGTCGGCCTCGCCCTGGCGCCAGAAGGTCGTGTTCGACCGCACCGCCTATGGCCGCGCCCTGATCGACGAGCCGCACCGCTCGCACGCCTCGCGCTACGCCCAGTTGATCGACGACGTGCGCGACGACATCACCCGCTTCGAGCCGTTCTTCGCATCGGCCATCCGCGTCATCGATCTCGACCGCAAGCGCGATGCCAGCATGAGATACATGACCGAGCTCTCGCCGCGCGAGAAGGCCGATGCGGTCGCGCGCATGCAGGAGAACTCGCTGATCGTGCAATGGGTGCAGATCAGCCTGGAGCAGCGCGTCTCGTCCTACCGCTGGGCCTTGGAGCGCCTGGTGCTCCAGGCTCCCGACGGATTGGCCGCCGACGCCGATCGCCTGATCCATGAACTGGCGGCTCAGACCGCCAATCCGCCGGTCGCGGCGCGGCCCCTGATCGAACGGCCGCTGACGACGCGGGGCTAGCCCGGCACGACCTTGCTCCGGCGCCGGCCTCGCTTGGCCGGTGCTCCCTTTTGCCGCCCTGCTGTCGCACGGAGCTTCTGCGGCGCTGCCGCGCGCAGCGTTGCGATCAGGATCTTCAGCGCCTCGGATGGGGCGCGCGAGGCGGAGTAGGCGAGGCCGACCTGGCGCTTCAACGTCATCTCGATCTCGCGGACCGCAACGTCGCTTCGGCCGTGCACGACGCCTTCGGGAACGATCGCGACGCCGACGCCGGCGGCGACCAGCGCCAGGGCCCAATCCTCGGTTTCAGCAATGGCGGCGATCTCGCGCGGTCCGCCGCTGCGTCGCGCCAGTGCGCTGTGCTCGCAATGGCAGCGGTCGATCATGGCGACGTCGGCGAGGTCGGCCGCGCGCAAGCGCGGCTTCAGCGTGAGCGGATGCGCGAGCGGGAGCGCCGCGACATAGCGCTCGCTCCACAGCGGCAGGAAATGCTCGCCGTCGCCGACCAGGCTTTTTGAGACGATGCGTCCGTCGGCCCGCTCGGTCGGACCGACGATGTGAAGCCTGAGATCCTCGCGCGCCGTGAGCGGCTTGAGCAGCGCGGTCACGCGGCGTCCGTCAAGGGTGCGCATGAGCCCGAGCTTGAGCGCCTGCTTCGGCGCGCCGTGCCGGAACAGGTTGCGGGCGGCATCGGCCTCGCCGACGATCCGGCGGGCGATCGGCTGCAGGCGTTCAGCCGCCTCCAGCGGCACGACACCCTTGCGGTGGCGCAGGAACAGCTCGGTGCCGAGCTCGGCCTCGAGATTGGCGATCGCCAGCGAAATCGATGGCTGCGAGACGAAGCAGCGCGCCGCGGCTCTGGTCAGGCTGCGTTCCTCGAACACGGCGGAGAAATAACGGAGCTCGCGGATATCCATAGGAACTGCCTATGATGCGTATCACTGATCAATATTTTACTTATCTCAGGCCGGCACGCAAGGATGCGCCCGATGTCGGCAATGAAGGAGAAGATCGATGCGCGTCCACCACCTCAACACCGGCACGATGTGTCCACGCGGCGGTCGGCTGGTGAGCGGCAGTGGCGGCCTGTTCGCGCGCGCCCGCCTCGTCTGCCACTGCCTGCTGATCGAAAGCGATGACGGCCTGGTCCTCGTCGACACCGGCATCGGCACCGGCGACATCGCCGCGCCCGCACGATTGGGGGCACGCTGGGTGAGGCAGGCCGCGCCGCTTCTCGACGCGTCGGAGACGGCGCTGGAGCAGGTGCGGGCATTGGGCTTCTCGCCCGGTGACGTCAGGCACATCCTGCTCACTCATCTCGACCGTGACCATGCCGGTGGCATCGGCGATTTCCCGAAGGCCAAGGTGCACGTTCATCGCGCGGAGCATGCGATGGCCGTCGAGGGCTCTCCGGCGCCGCCGCGCGGCCGCTACGTCGCCGGCCAATGGCGGCATCGTCCCGACTGGCAGTTCTACGGCGATGACGGCGAGGACTGGTTCGGCTTTCGCGGCGTCCGCGCTGCCGTCGATCGCAGCGGCGACATCCTGATCATTCCTCTGCCGGGCCATACGCGCGGGCATTGTGGCGTCGCCGTGCGTCGCGGCGACAAATGGCTGCTGCACGCCGGCGATGCCTATTTCTTCCACGGCCAGCTCGGTCCGCGGCCACGCATGCCGCTGCTGCTCGGGCTATTCCAGCGCAAGGGCGATCAGGATCGCACGATGCGGATCGCCAACCAGGAGCGGCTGCGGCGCCTGAAACGCGACCATGGCGACCGGGTCACGATCGTGAACAGCCACGATCCCGTTGCCTACGAGACGTGCCGCTGCGGTGATCGGGCCGCAGCGCTCATTCCGGCCTGAGCAGGCGGAACGCCTCCTCGAGCAGATGCGGCGTGTGCTTGCCGGTCGAATCACGGCAGGCGCGTTCGAAATAGTCCGCCAGCGCCGGCCGGAATTTGGGATGCGCCGCCTGGTCGATGATGGCGCGGGCCCGCTGTTTCGGCGACAGGCCGCGCAGATCGGCGAGGCCGCGTTCGGTCACGAGAACCTGTACGTCGTGCTCGGTGTGGTCGACATGGGTGACCATCGGCACGATGCAGGAGATCGTCCCATTCTTTGCCGTCGAGGGCGTCATGAAGATCGATAGATAGGCGTTGCGGGCGAAGTCCCCGGAGCCGCCGATGCCGTTCATGATGCTGCTGCCGCGGACATGGGTCGAATTGACGTTGCCGTAGATGTCGGCCTCGATCATGCCGTTCATGGCGATGACGCCGAGCCGGCGGATCACCTCCGGGTGGTTGGAGATCTCCTGCGGCCGCAGCACGATGCGGTCGCGCAGGAACTCGATCTCGCGGTTGAATTCGATCGCAGCTTCCGAGCTCAGCGACAATGCGGTCGCGGAAGCGAGATCCATCCGGCCCGAGCGGATCAAATTCAGCATGCCGTCCTGCAGCACCTCGGTGTAGGCGGTGAGATGCGGGAACGGCCCGTCGTCGAGCCCGGCCATGACGGCGTTCGCGACATTGCCGACGCCGGATTGCAGCGGCAGCAGATTGCGCGGGAGGCGGCCCTGCTTCACCTCGTGTGCGAAGAACTCCAGGATGTGCCCGGCGATCGCGCCGGAGACATCGTCGGGCGCGGCGAAGCTCGTGTTGCGGTCCGGCGCATGGGTCTCGACGACCGCGATGACCTTGTCCGGATTGCAGCGATAGGTGGTCTCGCCGATGCGGTCGCCGGGCGCCACGATCGGGATCGGTTTGCGATGTGGCGGCAGGCGCGTGCCGTAATAGATGTCGTGCATGCCGAGCAGCGCCGGGTTCATCCACGAATTGACTTCGATGATGACGCGGTCCGCCAGATCGAGCCAGGTCTTGTTGTTGCCGATCGAGGTCGATGGGATCAGCCGCCCGTCTGGCAGGATGCCGGCGCATTCGATCACGGCGACGTCGAGATGGCCGAGAAAACCAAACCACACGAACTGTGCAACATGGCTGAGATGCAGATCGATATAGTCGATGCTGCCGGCGTTGATGCGCTGTCGTGTCGCCGGATCGGACTGATAGGGCAGGCGCAGGTCGATGCCATCAGCCCGGGCGAGCGCGCCGTCGAGCTCGGGCGCGGTGCTTGCCCCGGTCCACACGCCGATGCGGAACGGCTCGCCGCGCGCATGTGCGGCTTCGATCCGGCGCGCCAGCGCGAGCGGCACCGCTTTCGGGTAGCCCGACCCGGTGAAGCCGCTCATGCCGACATGGTTGCCGGGCTCGACCAGCGCGGCCGCCTCGTCCGCCGACATGATCTTGGCGCGCAGCGCCTGTGACATCACCTGCGATGAACTCATCGTGCAAACTCCATGCGCGATCGTTCAGACCGCCAAGTCCGCGCTGTTTAAGGTGGGCCCTCGACGGGTGATTTGACAGGGGTCAAGCCGCAACGGCCCGTGCGTGCATCACAGCCCTGCAAGGCGCGCGCGCCGCAGCTCCCGGACCTTCGCGGCGCGCGAGCGCTCCGTCAGCATGTTGGCCTTGCTGTAGCGCGGGTCGCCGGTGACCTCGTCGCCGACCCAGTCGGGAAGGGGCACGACGGTCGTTTCGGTCGGCAGCTCGATCTCGGCGATCACGACGCCCTCGAGCGCGTCGTGGTAGACGTCGACCTCCCAGACGCCGCTTTCCGCGGGCACGTAGTGACGCGTCTTTTCGAGGATGCGCCCATTGCAATGCGCGAACAGCACCGCGGCGTGGTCCGCGGGGATGTCGTATTCGAATTCATCTCGGGTCAGGCCGCGGCGGCCGCTCTTCACGCACAGCGTCGTCCGGTTGCCATAGCAGCGAACGCGGACCTTGAGGCCGTCCTGACGTGCGACGAGGCCGTCGCGAAGGCGTTCACTGTGCGTCGCCTGATCCCGCCAAGCGTCGGACTTGACGAGAAACTTCCGTTCGATTTCGAGAGCCATGACCTGATGTTGAGCGAAGCGCCGCCGTCCTGATCCATCATAGCAGCGGCGCGCGACAACGACTATGCCACCAAGGGTGAAGAGAGTGTTGTCGAATTCATCCAGGACGTCGTATTGACTTATCGTTTGCCGCGCGGCTTCTCGGCCTTGGCCGGTGCCTCGGTCTGTACGCCGCAGCTTGCCGCTGCAAGGGAGGCCTGCGCCTGCGGCATGAGACCCGGCTCGGCGGCAAGGGCCTTCAGCACGATCAACCCGGTCGTCGTCGGCGAATCGATGATCAGCCGGTCGGCGGCCGTGATCTCCTCGTCCTCGGGCAGGTCTTCATGCTGCGCCTCGGTCATCAGGTTGAGCTCGATCACGCGCTTGCCGGCGGAGCGATCGTTGATGGCGTAGTAGGCGATCTCGTTGCGCGTATAAAACGACACCGACGTATAGGCCTGGCTCACCGGAACCGTGAGCTTCAGTGGTCCGTCGGACAGATCGTAGCGGCAGATCGCCATGGCGAAAGCCGGGTCCATGAACGGCATCGGCGAATTGCCGGGATCGGCGAGCGGCAAGGGCGTCACGGCGTTCAGCTTGGTCATCGGCGTCAGCCGGGAATAGGCGTCCTGGGTCGAGATCCGAGGCAACGCCAGCACGCTGACGAGATGCACCACGCCGCCGAGCAGCACGCCTACGACGACCGTGAACAGCAGCCGGATCATGATGGGCAGCCCACTGTCGTGATCGACGGCATCGGCGCGTCGCGCTGCGTGCGGGTTGCGACACCGACCGGCGTGTCGTAGAGCCGCAGCATCAGCGCGTAGCGCTCGATGCCGCCGGTCGGCAGCCAGTTGCCGGAGCGCGAGCGCGCGGCGACGCGAATCTCGAAGGAGCCATCGGCACCTCGCACCAGCTCCTGGCTGGTGAAGCCGTAGCGCTGCAGCGTGTTGGCGACGAGGTGGCCCTTGCGGTCGTAGAGCGTGAGCGTCCAGAAGCGGGCGGGTGGCGTGACGCCGCTGACGAGGATGTCGCAGCGCCCGTCGAGCGGCTTCCTCTTGTCGTCTCTGGTGGCGGTGAAGGCCACGCCGTCGCCGGTGCCGATCGGCAATTCGCCATTGCGGGTGATGGTCGCGCGCGCATAGGGGTCGACATCGGCCGTGCCGGTTTTCGGACGCGCTGTCCATGCGCCGATCGTCAGCGTACCGAACTCGGTGCCGCGGGTCGTCGTCATCCAGGTCGCGCCGATGCCGACGCCGGTGGCGATCAGGAGCGTAAGCAGGGTGATGAAGAGCAGCCGCACGGGGATCGCTGACGTCAGTTCTTGCGCAGGGCAGGGGTGGTCACGCCGTCGGCCGTTGCCGCGGCGTAGTTCTCAGGGAAGGCCAGCGCGCTCGATGAGACCGGCTTGCCGGGCTTGCGCGGATCGGCAGGCGCGGCCTTCTCGGCGAGGCGCGCCGCATCGTCGAGCATCTTCTCGACCTGGACCAGGACGTCGGCGCCGCGACGGGTCAGGACCGGCGGTGGGCCGGGCTTGATCTCCAGCGTTTTCGGCTGGCCGGCCTGCGCCATCGCGGCGGACGCGGGCTGCGGTGGCAGCTTCTCGCCCATGCCGACTCCGGGCAGCTCCTTGACCTCGATGCCCTGATGCGCGGCGACCATGATGTCGTGCCACGTCTGTGCCGGCAGCGAGCCGCCGGTCATACGGTTGGTCGGCGAATAGTCGTCATTGCCGTACCAGACCGCGCAGGTGAAGTTGCCGGTGTAGCCGACGAACCAGGCGTCCCGATAGGCATTGGTGGTGCCGGTCTTGCCGGCGGTCGGAATGCCGTCGAGTGCGGCGCGGCGTGCGGTGCCTTCGCTGACGACGTGGCTCATCATGCCCGCCATGTCGGCAGCAACCGAGGCCGGGATCGCCTGCTTCGGCTTCGGGCCGTCGCGGTCCCAGCGCCAGACCAGGTCGCCGCCGCCGGTGCGGACCTCGAGCACGGAATGCGGCGTCACCGCCTTGCCCTTGTTCGGGAAGGTCGCATAGGCGACCGCGTGCTCCAGCACCGTGACCTCGTCGGAGCCGATCGGCATCGACGGCGTGTCGGGCAGCGGCGCCTTGAGGCCGAAGCGCCGGGCGACCTCGATGATCTTGGCGCGGCCGGCCTTTGGTCCCTCCCTGCCGCCAAGCGCGATCGACAGCTTCACAGGCACGACGTTGATCGAGCGCGTGATCGCCTGCGTCAGCGTGACCGAGCCGGAATAGGAATGGCCATAATTCTGCGGGCACCAATTGCCGATGCAGACCGGACCGTCGACCACGATCGACGTTGGCTTGAAGCCGTTCAGCAGTGCGGTGGTGTAGACATAGGGCTTGAAAGATGACCCCGGCTGCCGGTAGGCGTCGACGGCGCGGTTGAACTGGCTGGCGCCGTAGTCGCGGCCGCCGACCATGGCGCGGATGCCGCCGTCGAGGTCGGAGACGACAGTCGCCGCCTGGGTCGCATGATAGTCGCGGCCAAACTGGCGCAGCTGGTTCTCGATCGCCTCGTCGGCCGCATGCTGCACGGTCATGTCGATCGAGGTCCGCACCACGAAGACGCGCTCGGTGTAGGACTTCGGGAACGTGTCGACCAGCTTGCGCATCTCGTCGAAGGCGTAGTCGAGGAAGTAGTTCGGCGAGCTCTCATCGCGGCGGTCGACCGCGAAGGCCGGGTTGCGGCGGGCGCCGAACACCTGGCCTTCGGTCATGAAGCCGGCGTCGACCAGATTGTCGAGCACGACGTTGGCGCGGGCGCGGGCGGCGGGCAGGTTGATGTGGGGGGCGAACTTGGTCGGCGCCTTGAACAGGCCGGCCAGCATCGCGGCTTCGGCGAGGTTGATGTCGCGCACCGACTTGTTGAAATAGAAGTGTGCCGCGCCGTCGACGCCGAAGGTGCCGCCGCCCATATAGGCGCGGTCGAGATAGAGCTTGAGGATCTCGTTCTTGGTCAGCCGGGTTTCCAGCCAGATCGCCAGGAACGCCTCGTTGACCTTGCGCTCGATGGTGCGCTCGTTGGACAGGAACAGGTTCTTGGCGAGCTGCTGGCTGATCGAGGAGCCGCCCTGGCGGACGCCGCCGGCCTGGGCGTTGGTGACGAGGGCGCGCGCCGTGCCGGCGATGTCGATGCCGAAATGATCGTAGAAGCGGCGGTCCTCGGTGGCGAGCGTCGCCTTGATCAGATTGTCCGGAAAGTCCTCCAGCGGGATCGAGTCGTTGTGCTTGATGCCGCGGCTGCCGATCGGGTTGCCGTAGCGGTCGAGGAAGGTGACGGCGAGGTCGGACTTCTTCAGCCAGTCCTCATCGGCGGTTTCCCGGAAGGCGGGGATCGCGAGCGCCAGCATCAGCACCAGGCCGCCGAGCCCGATCGTTGCGGCCTCCGAGAACGGCTCGACGAACACCCAGCGCTTCCAGCCGCCGACATAGAAGCGGTCCATGAACGCCGAATAGCGCTCATACAGCTCGCGGGTGCCGCGCAGGGAGGAGAACAGCGCCGAATCGAAGCGGGCGTCGAGATCCAGGCGGAAATTGTTGATCCGCTTCTTCCAATCGTCTGGAATGATCTGCCGCACGGGAACCCTGGTCGTTTCGAAAGCGTGTCAGCTGGCTTCGAAAGCACTCAGCAAGTGGGGCTGGGGGCCATCGAAGGGTCTTGCGCGATTGTTGCGGCAAACCCATGGCACTGCACAGTCAGCCGCCCGAACCCGAGCACCTGACCCCAAGCCGCGTTGCCGGCGCCGCGCCGGAGTGACTCAACCATCTATCTAGCCGAGCGGAGGTCACAAACCAATGGTTCCGCTCACAATTTGATGCACAAAGCTAACGTGCCGCCGTAATCGGCAAAGCCCCTTGCGCGGCTCGGGGCCGGGCACCTAGATGGCGGCCACGCCACGCCCTCCTTGAGAATCGCCCGATGACCGCACCGCTCAAACGTCCCTCGGGCCAGGAGGGAATGTTCTGGAAAACCAAGATCTTGGAAGAGATGTCCGAGGCAGAATGGGAAAGCCTCTGCGATGGCTGCGGGCGCTGCTGCCTGGAGAAGCTCGAAGACGAGGATACCGGCGACATCTACTTCACCCACATCTCGTGCAAGCTCTTGGATGCCGGGCTATGTGCCTGCAAGGACTACCCGAATCGTTCCGAACAAGTGTCGGATTGCGTTCGCCTGACGCCTGAGAACGTCCGCACCCTGACGTGGCTGCCGCCGAGCTGCGGCTACCGACTCGTGGCCGAGGGGCGCGATCTCTACTGGTGGCATCCCTTGATCTCGGGCGATCCTCAGACGGTGCATGAAGCCGGCGTCTCGGTGCGCGGCCGGGTCGAAGGGACCGAGGACGACGTTCCGGACGACCAGCTCGAGGATCACATCGTGCAATGGCCGGTGCTGCTGCCGAAGCGGGCCAAGCTGAAGCGACGGCCGAAATAGGCTCGATCACCTCGCGTTCGCAGCAAATCACGATGATGCGACCGTTCTCGTGCTGTCGGGATGCACCCATGCGCCCGGCCGGCTGCCGCGGGGGAAATTTATGCCTTAAGTAGTTCGCCAGTCAGCGAATCCGCGCGGCGTTGGTCGCGCCCGGCATAGCATTCATCCCATGAACAAGTTCGATCGGCAGAGCCATTGTCCTGCCGCGTCCCCATCCCTGCCCGAAGAGATCGCCGCCGAGCTGCCGGCCATTCCGCCGCAGGTGCAGGCGATCGAGGATGCGCCGCCGCTCGCGCCGCCCGTGCCGCTGACCCAGGCCGAGGTGCGGACCATCCTGATGAGCCTGCTGCTGACGATGTTCCTGGCCGCGCTCGACCAGACCATCGTGGCGACCGCGCTGCCGACCATCGGCCGCGAGTTCCAGGACGTCGCCAATCTCTCCTGGGTGATCACCGCCTACCTGCTGGCATCGACCGCGGTGGCGCCGGTGTTCGGCACGCTCTGCGACATCTATGGCCGCCGCTCGATGATCATCACCGCGCTCAGCCTGTTCGTGGTCGGCTCGGTCGTCTGCGCGCTGGCGCCGAACATGCCGGTGCTGATCCTTGCCCGCGGCCTGCAGGGGCTGGGTGGCGGCGGCATCATGCCGGTGGTCCAGACCGTGATCTCCGACGTCGTCAGCCCGCGCGAGCGCGGCCAGTACCAGGCCTATTTCAGCGGCGTCTGGCTGTTGGCCGGCCTGCTCGGGCCGGTGATCGGCGGATTCTTCGCCGACCATCTGCACTGGTCGATGATCTTCTGGATCAACGTCCCGCTCGCGATCGCCGCTCTCGCCTTGCTGCTGCCCAAGATGGGCCGGCTGCCGGTCTATCACCGGCTGCGCAAGGTCGACTGGGCCGGCGGCCTGCTGCTGATGGCCTCGGCCGTCGTGTTCATGCTGGTGCTGACCTGGGGCGGCCACAAGCTGGCCTGGCTGTCGCCGACCCTGCTGGCGATGATCGGCAGCGCGGTAGCGCTGGGCTTGGCCTTCGTCTGGCACGCCAAGCGGGCCGATGAGCCGTTCCTGCCGCTGTCGCTGATGGGCGGCACGGTGGTGCCCTACGGCATGCTGGCAAGCGGCTGCGCACTCGGCGCGCTGATCGGGCTCACGGTCCATCTGCCGCTCTATTACGAGCTGGTCTATCATTTGACGCCGAGCGAGGCCGGCCTCGGCCTGATTCCGATCGCGGCGATCTCGACCTTCGGCGCCGCGATTGCTGGCCGCACCATGGCCCGGGTCAGGCACTACAAGCGCGTGGCCATCGTGGGCACGATCATCGGCACCATCGCCGCCGCGGTCATGACGGTGACGACGCCCTCGCTCTGGGTGCTGATGGCGCTGCTGTCGATCTACGGCATCGGGCTCGGAACAGCGTTCCCGATCTCAGTGGTGTCGTTGCAGAACGCGGTGGACCGCTCCCAGATCGGCACCATCACCGGCGCGATGAACTTCTTCCGCTCGATGATGTCCTCGTTCACGGTTGCGGCCTTCAGCGCCATCCTGCTGATGGCGCTGGGCGCCGACATTTCGCTGGCAGAGGGCGCCCATGGCGCGGTCAGCGGCGTCGCGGAAGCCGACATGATCCATGCCTTCCGCTTCGTCTATGCCGCGGCCACCGCGATGCTGGCCTGCGCCTCGGTCTGCATGATGCTGATGGAGGAGCGGCCGCTGGCCGGCCCGTCGCGCGCCGAGCCGGTGGAGATGGCGGAATAGGAAAGACAGGTAGGGTGGGCAAAGGCGCCCGGCACAGCCGTTGTTCCAAGGCACCCTGTCGCGCGCGCCGTGCCCACCGTCGTCAAGCACAGCCCGCGGCGAGATGGTGGGCACGGCGCCACCACGATGGGACGTGAGGAGAGAGCACAGCAGCGCCTTTGCCCACCCTACGGTTCGTCAGTTGGGGCCGCTACTCGCGCGGCTGAGGGATCTCGATGTTGTCCTGCCCGCGCGAGCCGTCGTCGAGCGATGACGTCACCAGACCAGCCTCGACGCGTTTCGCAAATTCGGTCGATCGGCCGTTCGCCAGCTCCCTGGCTTGGCTGATCCATCGCTCGCGCTCGATCCGTCCTGCGAACGCCAGATACGAGCCGACCCATTTGGCGTGCTCGGCGGTCCAGGCTGCGATCTGCTCGAAATGCCAGATGCCGAGGCCGTGCAGCCGGGCCTCGTTCTGCTTGCCGATGCCCTTGATGAGCTTGAGATCGTCGGCTTGCCCGCCGCGCGGCGCCGCCAGTCCGAGCGGGCGGGCGCCGCCATGGGTGTCCTCGTTCTCGACGGGCGGCATCAGCGCCGGCAGGTGGGCCAGGAGGTAGCTGGCCTCGTCCTCGCTCAGCGGCGCGTCGGCCTGATCATCGATCGTGATCGCGCCGGACTTCACCGCAGTCGAATGCGCGGTGTCGAGGCCCGCGGCGAGCAGCTTGGCCTGCGCGATCCAATGCTCGCGCTCGATCCGGCCGGGGAAGGCCATGTGATGGCCGACCCAGCTCGCATGGTCAGGCGACCACGCCGCGATCTGGCTGAAATGGTGGATGCCGATGTCGTTGAGGACGCGCTCGTTCTTGGGTCCGATGCCCTTGATCAGCTTGAGATCATCGGCGGCACCGTTGGGCGCAGGCAGGGCCGGCGGCCTGCCGTCGGCCGAGGCCGGGATCTCCGGCGCCGATGATGCGGCAACCTCGGCTGCAAGCCGTTCCGCCTCGGCGTCTGCGGCGAGGTCATCGGCTTCCGCCCTTGCGGCCGCTTCGGCGGCCAGGCGATCGGCCTCGGCCTTGGCGGTCGCTTCGGCCACGAGACGCTGAGCTTCCGCCTCGGCTTTCGCAACGGCCTCCGCCGCAAGACGGTCCGCTTCGGCTTTCGCCGCTGCTTCGGCGGCCAAGCGTTCAGCTTCGGCCTTTTCGGCCGCTTCTGCCGCAACACGATCGGCCTCTGCTTTCGCGGCTGCTTCCGCAGCGAGGCGGTCGGCCTCGGCTTTCGCGGCGGTCTCCGCAGCAAGGCGCTGGGACTCGGCGTTCGCCGCCGCCTCGGCAGCGAGACGTTCGGCTTCGGCCTTCGCTGCGGCTTCAGCCGCCAGACGATCAGCTTCGGCCCTTGCCGTGGCTTCCGCGGCGAGCCGCTCAGCCTCGGCCTTTGCGGCCGTTTCGGCGGCTAGACGCTCGGCCTCCGCCCTTGCAGCGGCTTCGGCCGCAACACGTTCGGCTTCAGCTTTCGCGGCGGCTTCAGTGGCGAGGCGATCGGCCTCGACGCTGGCTGCGGCTTGCGCAGCCGGGGATGGGCTGTCCGCCCAAGGACTGGCCGCCGCCGTTGCGCCGGCGAACGCGACGCTGTGTCCAGGACCGCCCGGCGACATCGCACTGGTGTCACCCAGCCCGACATAGTCCTTGAGCTGTCCGCCGATCAGGCAGCCGAGCACATAGGCGCCGACCATCAGCAGGCCGACCTCGAGCCACAGGCCGGCACGTCCGGGCAGCACGCTCAGCAGCGCCATCACGATCCCGATGACGAGGGCGAGCGTCGCCGGCAGCAGCCAGCTTCTCAGCCAATCCGGCCGCGGCGCGTCCGACCAGGTGCGCCAGCCGACAAAGCCGCCGATGCCGACGGCGAAGATGATCCAGAACGGAAATGTCGCAAGGTCGTACATCATGATGTCAGCGCCTCACTTGACGACGAATTCGATGCGGCGGTTCTGCGCGCGGCCTTCGGCCGTGTCGTTGGAGACGACCGGCTTGGTCTGGCCGTAGCCCTCCGAGGTCATGCGCGAGGTGTCGATGCCGGCGTCGCCGATGTAGCCGACCACCGCCGCCGCCCGGCGCTTGGAGAGGTCCATGTTGTCAGCTTCGTCGCCGACATTGTCGGTGTGGCCTTCGATCGCGATCTCGGCATCCTTGCAGCGCTGCGCAACCTCGATCAGGTGATCGAGCAGCGCCAGCGAGGCGCGGCTCAGCTCGGCGCTGCCGGTGCTGAAGCGGATGCGGCCCTTGGCGAGCAGCCCGTTGAACGCCGGCTGGCACTCCGCGACCGCGAGTGGCGGGCTTTCCGGCTTGACGCCGATCTTGACGTCGTCGAGCTTGAAGCCGCTGCCGACCGCCTCGGCGAGCTCCTTGCGGACCTGCGCGGCCGACTTGTCGTAGATGGCAAGCCCGTCGACCGTGATCGCCGCGTCCTTCGCCGTCAGCGCGCCGGACCACAGCCGCGCCAGCGCCGGGAACGTCGCCTTCAGCGACTGCACGTAATCCTTTGGCGCACCGTCGCCGATCTTCAGACCGTCCTCGACCGTCTCGGTGATGAAGGTCGACGTGGCGGCGTCGACGAGATCGCGGCGGGCGGCGTCATCAGGCACGTAGCCGCTCAGCATGACACGGCCGTCCTGCTTCTGTAGTCCGAACGCGTAAGGCGAGACCGGGCCGTCGCGGACGTCGATGGACGCGAGCGCGAACGGCGCGGGCAGGGCGCCGGCCAGTTGCTCGCGCACGGCTGCGCCGGTGACGTTGGCGAGTCCGACGCCCCTGAGCGAGACCTGGGTGTCGTTGATCTCGGCGCGCCCCTGCGACAGCCTGGCGAGCTGCTGCAGCAGGCGCGCGCTCGCTTTGGCAAGGTCGCCATCCGGAGCGCCGCGGGCGATGCCGATCTGGCTCTTGATCGGCTTGCCGTCGAACTGTCCGCTGGCGGAGCCGAGCATCGCATCGCGGGCCGCTCCGCTCGGCGCGAGACCTGTGAGGCTCAAGCCGGTGCCGTCGAACTCCGCCGACCAGCGATAGGGCTTGATCTCCGGCGGCAGAATGTCGGCCTTCGTCAAGGTCAGCCCGGTCGGCAGCTTGCCGACACCGGCCATCGTTTCGTCATAGGCGGCGGTCGAGGGCGCCTCGCCCGAAATCGTGTAGGTGGCGTCGGAGATGACGACGCGGCCCGTGCTCAGCCTGGTGAGCTCCGTCAGCGCATAGGACGTGTAGGCACCAAAATCGCCAGCAGGCGCGCCACGCGCGATCTGCATGTGATGCATCACCGACGCGCCGGGCCAGGCCTTGATCGCGGCGGCCTCGAGCGCGCGCCTGATGTCGTCATTCGGAACGACGCCGGACATCACCAGCGTGTTGCCCTCGCGAACCGCGCTCCAGATGAACGGCTTTGCCTCCGGCGGCAGGATCGCGACCTTGTCGAGCACGGCGCCGCCCGGCAACTGCCGCGTCGCGGCGATGGCGGCCTCATAGGCGTCCGACGATGCGGCGGCACCTGCGATCGAATAGGCCTTGTCCGCGAGCGCGAACGTGCCGCCGTTGAGCTTGGCGGCCTGGATCGATCCGTGGCTCGCGATGGCCGCGAAGTCGGCCGGAGCTCCCAGCGCATAGCCGAGGCGATCGACCACCTCACCGCCGGACGAACGGACGGCATTGAGCACGGCATTCCGAACGGCGGGCGTCGGCACCGCGCCTTCGAGCACGAGCTGGCCGCCGTTTCGCGTGGCGCGGAAGGCATACGGCTTCGGTGTCGGCAGCTTGTCGTAGGTGCCGTCGACGAGCCGAACGCCGTTGACCGACGCGGCGTCCTCCAGTTTCGTCGACTGATCGGGACTGAACTCCGGCCCTTCGATGCGAACGTCACGCCCCGCGACAGAGACCTTGAGAGCCGCGGCTGTGTCGGGGACGGCGGCGGCAACGGCGGCACGTGCCCGCGGTGCGATATCGTCCTCGACCCCCGCCGTCTTGAAGCTCATGGCCGCGAGCCACAGCACGGCAACAGCGATCAGTCCCGCCCACCATTTCGATGGTTGATGCATGTGAGAGCCCCTCGTTTCCCCACCTGCGCCCGGTTCACCCGGATCGTTCCGTTGTCATGAACCACGTGTCGAGCCTATCAGAACAGCTCTCGGAGACCAGCCGTCGGCACGTTGTGTGTTTCAATATGCACAAGCTGCGAGAGCGTCGCCGTCTGCGAGCTTCGCACCGCACCCGATCGTCCTCAAGGTGCGATCAAAGTGTGACCGTTCGACGACGAACATCGCAGGCGCGCAGCCTTCGCGGCTACGCCGCTCGCATCACTCCTCCAGCGCCCGGCGCAGGCGGCGGATGATGACGCCGCGGGCGCGATCGTCGGCGGCCTGCTCGATCCGCTCGTGGACGTCGAGCAGCAGACCCGACATGTCGTTGTGCCAGTCCAGCCGGGTGACCGCCTCCGGCGCCAGCCGCCGTCGGCGCGCGACGTCGAGCGGCGTCGGCACTGCGCTCGTCAGCTCATAGACGTCGTCGAGCAGGGGCGAGAACACTTTCGCCGCCGGCACGATCCGCTCGGCGACGCGCGTCGCCAGCGCCGCGATCGCAGCGTCCTCGCCGTGGGACAGGAAGAGGCCGCGCGCGATCGGGCGGCGGGCCGCGATCCAGCGCGCGATCTCGGCGCCGTCGGCGTGGCCGGAATAGTCGTCGATCATGCGGATGCGCGCCGCGACCTTGATCTCCTCGCCCTGGATGCGCACCGCCTTGACGCCGTCCTGCAGGAAGCGCCCAAGCGTGCCGTTGGCCTGGTAGCCGACCAGCAGCACGGTGGCGCGGCTGTTCCACAGCCAGCGCTTGAGATGATGGCGGATACGACCGGCATCGCACATGCCGCTGGCGGCGATGATGATGTGGAAGCCGGTCAGCTTGGCGATCGCCTTGCTTTCATCGACGGTCTCGGTGAAGCGCAGATGCGACGACGACAACAGACGGCCGACATCGCTGCCGCCGTCGAGGCTCTCGGTGTGCGCGCGAAACACCTCGGTGGCGTGGATCGCCAGCGGCGAATCCAGGAACATCGGCGCGGCCGGAATCTCGCCACGCTCCATCAGGCCGACCAGATCGACGATCAGCTCCTGCGTCCGTTCCACCGCGAAGGCAGGGATCAATAGCGCGCCCTGGGCCGCCGCCGCGTCGCGCACCTCGCCGGCCAGACGGCCGCGGCGCAGCTCCGGCGTGGTCGGCTCACGGATGCGGTCGCCATAGGTCGCCTCCGAGATCACGTAGTCGAAGCCCTCGGGCGCTTTCGGGTCCGGCTGCAGCAGCTTGGCGTCGGGCCCGACATCGCCGGAGGCGAGCAGCCGCAGCGGCGCGCCGTCGGCGCCTTGTCCTGCGAATTCGATCTCGATCGAGGCCGAGCCCAGCAGATGCCCGGCATTCCAGTAGCGGGCGCGGACGCCGGGAATGATATCGGTCCAGGTCTCGTAGGGGACGGCTTGGAAGTATTGCAGCGCGGCGATGGCGTCGTCCTGGGTGTAGATCGGGCTGACCTCGCCGCGGCCGCGCGCGGTGTTGCGGCGGTTCAGCGCCAGCACCTCCTGCTCCTGGATGTTGCCGGCATCGGGCAGCATCCAGGAGCAGAGATCGATGGTGCCGCGCGTCGCGAAGATCTTGCCGTCGAAGCCCATGCGCACCAGTTTCGGCAGCAGGCCGCTATGGTCGATATGCGCATGCGTCAGCAGCACTGCGTCGATATCGGCGGGACGGAATGGGAAGTCGCCGTAATTGAGCTCCTTCAGCGTCTTCTGACCCTGGAACAGGCCGCAGTCGATCAGCATCTGTCCGTTGTCGGTCCGGACCAGATAGCAGGACCCGGTGACGGTGTGCGCGGCACCGCAGAATCGAACGGTCACACTCATGCGGCGGTCTCCCGAGGACGATGGATCGATGCTCGACGACGGTTCATCACGAATGACCGTTCGCGCCGTCGGCGAAGCTATAGCCGTGGTTGGCGGCGGCTGCGGCTGCGGCCAGATCATGCTCCGACGGATCGCAGGTGAACACGCGATAGAGTGGCTCACCCCGGTCGACACGATCGCCGATCTTCCTGAACAGCATGATCCCGGAGCCCTTGTTCACGGGCGCGCCGGCGGTGCGCGCCAGGCGATTGAGCCGCAGGCAATCGATCGCGGACACGATACCGTCGTGTTCGGCCTTGACGTCGAAGGCGAGATCGCCGAGCTCGCTGCGGCATTCCGGTGGGCCCTGCGCATCGATGATCTTCAGCATCTGCTTGAGCGCCGCGCCGCTGTCGAGCAGCTCGCGCGCCCTGTTATAGCCGGCGCCGCCGCGCAGCTTCGGATCATATTCGAGCAGATGCGCCGCCAGCCGCAGCGATTTCTCGCGCAGGTCAGCCGGGGCCGACGGCTCGTTGCCCAGCACCGCCATCACGTCGCGCGCCTCCAGCACCGGCCCGATGCCGTTGCCGATCGGCTGGCGGCCGTCGGTGGTGATCACCTCGACCTTGAGACCGAACCTGTCGCCGACGAACTCGAACAGCTTGCGCAGGCGCATCGCCTCCGCGCCGCTGGTCAGCTTGGCGGTCGGGCCGACCGGCAGGTCGAGCAGCAGATGCGTCGAGCCGGCAGCGAGCTTCTTCGACATGATCGAGGCGACCATCTGCTCGCGGGTATCGAGGCTGAGCGGGCGCTCGACCGAGATCAGGATGTCATCGGCAGGCGACAGGTTGACGTGGCCGCCCCAGATCACGCAGCCATTGCAGGCGGCGACGATCGATTTCATCTCCTCCGCGCCGACATTGACCCGCGCCAACACCTCCATCGTGTCGGCGGTGCCGGCCGGCGAGGTGATCGCACGCGAGGAGGTCTTCGGGATGGTCAGGCCGTGGGCGGCGACGATCGGCACCACCACCATCGAGGTGCGGTTGCCGGGGATGCCGCCGATGCAATGCTTGTCGACCACGACCGGGTCCGGCCATTTGAGCTGAGTGCCTGCATTGGCCATGGCGCGCGTCAGCGCCAGCAGCTCACCCGAGGTCATGAAGCTGGCCGACCCGATCAGGAAGGCTGCGATCTCCATGTCCGAATAGCGGTAGTGGGTGAGGTCCTCGATCACGGCAACGATCGCCTGGTCGCTCAAGGTCTCGCCCCGGATCTTGGCCCGGACCGCCTCCATGCTGTCGGGCGGCGTCGCGGGCGACACGGTCGCGAGCGTGCCGGCCGGCTCGGCAAAGCGCCGCAGCGCCGGCTCCGACAGGCCGATCTCGTCGGGCCCGATCAGTGCGTCGTCGTCGGTGATCAGGAGTGTGGCCAGCAGCGTCCGCGAGTTGCAGCGCAGCTCGACGCGGCTGAAGCCGCGGAAGACCTCGGGCCGCAGCGCCTTCGAGCGGCGGGAGATCACGACAACGTTCTCGCGGCCGGTGTCGAGCGCGACGCTGCGGATCTTGAGCTGGGGGCGGGCGGAATCTGTTGTGCTCATGGCGACCAGGATAACCTTTAAGGCGGTCCACGCCATCGCCGTTGACCCAGATCATGACGTGGCATCCGGCGGATAAGCCGAATTTTTTCTGAATGTGTCGGACGAGGATTCAGCGGCTCGGCTCTACCGCCAACCGGCCGGGGGCCGCGGACTGAGAATAAAGCGAAGCAAGTTCAGTTGCTTGCACTCCGGTTCGGATCTCGGACGTCGGGTGAGGGCGGGCCTGCGATGGAATGCCGGCTCCGAATCTGGGCCGCGCAGGTACCTCATCGGGTTAACCGATTGTTCAAGCCGATGACGGAGGGTTTCCGGCGGGGCGTCCATCCCGGCCTCGGCGCGCCCTTCCGGCGCGTCAGATGATCGAGCCCGACCGGAGAGGTAGATGCGGCAGTTGATTGCGAGCTTCCTGAAGAATCAGGCTGGCGCGACCTCGATCGAATACGCCATCATTGCCGGCGGATTGAGCATCGTGATCCTGGCGGCCGTCAATGGCCTGGGCTCGGGACTGAGCAGCAAGTTCACCGCGATCAACACCTCGATCAAGTAGCCCGCCGGTCAAATTGCCGCGCGATCAAGTCGGCGCGTGATCAACTCATTGGCCGAATCAACTCATTGGCCGATCAAGTCACAGGCGTCGTGATTGTGCACGACGCCTGCTGCATTGTGCCCCATCCCATTCTGTTGCATGCGACGCGCCGCCAGTCTCCACGAACGAAGCTTCCGGCGGGGGCATCGCCGGAAGCTCGTCGAGCAGTCAGAGGTTCAACAGCCCAGCTTCAAAAGTTGCGCTGGGCGCGCAGCAGCATGCTCACCGTGTCCTGGTCCTTGAGCTGGTAGATCGCGGCCGGCTTCGCCGTGCTCGTGACGGCCGGAGCAATCGCCGTGCCCGAATATTTCTGGTCGAGGTGGCTGTAGGTCACGTCGGCCGAGAAGGTCAGGCCCTTGACCGGCGTCCATCGGGTGATGAGGCCGATCTGTCCGAGATTGAAGTCGGGGTTGCAGGTCGAGCCCGCCGTCAGCATCGCGGTGGCGGCGATGCCGGCACAGATGAGGCTCGATCCCGTCTGGCCATAGCGCACCTGGGCATAGGCGCCGTACAGCGCCGTATTCCAGCGCGGATCCCAATTGTGGGTGAAGGCGCCGCGCATGCCCCAGGTCTGCACGGTCGACAGGCCCGTGCCGGTGCCGAACACCGCGTCGGCGACGCCGGCGAAGCCGATGCTCTGATAGGCGCCGGCTACGTTGGTGCCGCCATACATCGCGTAGGTCGTGTTGGCGAGGCTCTGGAAGTTGTAGCGGCTCGCGCCGTCGGTGTAGACCGCCTGCAGGTTGACGACGTCGCCCGGACCGGTCGGGATGTTCTTGATCGACAGCGCCAGTTGCGCGGCCCAGCCCCACTTGTCGGAGGGATGACCCGAGGTCTCGGTCGCGCCGTAGTAGGCGGCATGGTTGTCATGCGCGGCGAACGACGCCTGGAAGATGCCCCACGCCTGGTCGACGCGAACCATGCCGATGATGTCGGGAGACACCGTCCCGCCGAAGCTGCTCGAGCCATAATTGCCGCCGAGCACGCCGGCCGCGGTGATGCCCGACGTGTTCCAGATGTTGGTGGTGAAGAACTGCGTCTGGTCTTCCAGCGAGACCGCGGCGGTGATGCCCTGGCCGAAATCGGCGGTGTAGGTGAACTGGTTGACGCCGTTGTTGGAGCCGCTGCCGCCGACCAGGCCGTCGAAATTGTTGCCGGGATAGTTGGTCCAGGGCGCGTCGAAGGTCGACACCGCCTTGCCCATCGTGAAGCCGGCGAACTGAATGAAGGCGTAGTAGACGCCGACGATGCCGCCCGAGATGGCATCGCCGGTGTAGGAGGTGGCGCCGGCGCCCGCGCCGCCATAGGAGCCCGAAGTCCAGTTCAGCACGGTCTCGAAGTAGGTGCGCACCACGCCATATTCGGTCGCGGTGCGCGTATCGATGTTCAGATCCTGGCGCGAACGGGTCTGATAGCGGTTGCTCAGGCGGTTGTCTGCGCCGGCCTGGCCTGAATAGGCGCCACCGTAATTGCTGTTGGTCCACAGCGCGGTCTCGGCGCGCAGATAGCCGCCGAGCTTGATGCAGGTGTCGGTGCCGGGAATGTAGTAGAAGCCGGTGCCGTACAGCGAGCACACCTTCACATATTCGACGGCCTTGGCCTTCAGCGGAAGATCCGCGGCCTGCGCCGCCGCGGCGGACAGTATCACTGCTCCCGTTCCGAGTAGCAGGCCCCTCAACGTCTTCATTTCCGTTTCTCCGGTTGACGGCGATGCACACGGCCCCCCGCGTGTCGCCTCTGGCTTCGCCAGATTGCGGCTCTCACACATTTGATTCCGGCGACGGCTTGATCGGCGCGACTGGCGGAATGGTTGAATGCAGTGTGCATGAGCCAATTTCGATTTGATGAATGTGCTCTGCTTGTTCGAGGCACACTCGATCGTCGTTAACACGCTGCTCGCACGCACCAGCGTCGACGCAGTCACGCCGCGGTTTTGGCCTCGCTGTGTCGATTTGTTAATGGTGACAATGGTGAATAGGTTAGGTGGGAATCCCGAACAATCCCGCTGCACATCGCAGACTGCGCGCATCATGGCGTTTCGCAGCGTCGCTGCCGACGCGCGAATGATCTCTCCGGCCTCGCACGTGATCTTAGCGGCGGTTGGGCTCGACGTGCATCGACGTTCGATGGGACGTCGCTGCTACCAACCCGTGTGCGCCGTAATCCGCCGCGCGCGACATCGCGTCCAGGGTGACGCCGCTGCGCCAGCGCTTGACGAAGTCGAGAAAGACCTGCAGCGGCATCGGCGGTTGCCGGCGGCTCGGATGGTACAGGAACAGTCCGGGCGTCGCGTAGCGCCAGCCGGGCAGCAGCCGCATTAGCCGTCCTTCGGCCAGATGCGGCTCGATCATCGGCTCGACGAGATAAGCGACGCCGATGCCGTCGAGTGCGGCATTCAGCGCGAGATCGAAGTCGTTGACGATGAGGGAGCCGTCCACAGCAATCTCGGTGCGCTCGCCGCCCTTTTCGAAGATCCAGGGCTGCAGCGTATCGTCGGCAGGGACCCGATGCCGGATGCAATTATGGGCCTGGAGATCCTCGGGAACGGCCGGCGCGGGATGCGCCGCGAGATAGCCGGGGGCGGCAACCGCAACGAAGCTGCACTCGTCGAAGACGCGGATGACCTTCATGTCGCGCTCCACCCGGTGTCCGGATCTGATGCCGGCATCAAAGCGATTGCGCACGATGTCACTGTTGGTGTCGTCGACAGCCAGTTCGATATGGATGTCCGGGTATTCGGCCAGGAATGACCTGATCAGGGGGCCGAGCCCCCTTACGGCGAACACGCGGGATACGGTCAGGCGCAGGGTGCCCATCGGCTTGTCGCGGAACGCGTTGATGCTCTCGATGGCCTGGTCGACCCGTTCGAGAATCGGCTGGATCTCCGCCAGCAGGCGCTCGCCGGCCTCCGTGAGGGCCACGCTGCGTGTCGTCCGGTTGAACAGCCTGACGTCCAGCCGCTCCTCGAGGCTCTTGATGGTCTGGCTGATGGTGGGCAAGGAGCAGCCGAGATAAGCGGCGGCCTTGGTGAAGCTCAACGAATCCGCGACGGCTGCGAAAGCGGAGAGCTCGGACAGCTGAACCCGTGCCATCGCTAGGCGTACTGCGCCCGGCGTTGGTCCGCATCGTGCTGAAACATCCATATCCCCCTGATACGCCGCGTCGTGCGGCTGGGACGACTTCGCCAGCGTCGTCCCGACCGACCAGGCACATCGATCTTCCATCAGGAAGCTGTACGCCCGGATCACCATCCCGCGCCGCAGAGCTAGGCGCGACGTGATCATTCCGCAAGCATCGAAGCGATGTCGACACGATCACAAATCCGCGCCTGATCGATGGATCACCGTCGCAGGATCAACTTACCTGACCAAGGCAGATGTTTCCGCCGTGAATGGGACGGCGGCGATCGATGCGGTGTCGTTGGTGGATGACAGACCCGTGGTGTCACGCGCGGTGTGGCGTGCCCGCTGCAACACCTGGAACTCGCGGCAGTCGCGGCCGAGCGACCGTTATGCAGAGGACCCGTACGACGTGCAGAGATCCGGAGGTCGCTCGCCGTATCGAAGCCTCAACTCGCTTTGCGTGAGCGCGCGGTGGTTCGCACGGGCTTCTCCGACTTCTTCGGCTCCTCGGCCTTCTTCGTCTCGTCCTTGGCCTTCTTGCCGCTGATCGGCAGCAGCATCTCGCGCTGGCCTTCGACGCGCTTCTTCGGCTTCTTGGCCTTGGCCTTCGGCGCGGGGGCGGCCGCGGCGGGCGCCTTGTCACCCTCGCTGGCAAGGCTGCGCTTCAGGGCGTCCATCAGGTTGATGACGTTGCCGCTCGACTTCGGCGCGGCCTTGGCGGCGATCGTCACGCCGCTGCGCTTCTTGTTGATGAGCTCGATCAGCGCGGCCTCGTAGTGATCCTCGAAGTTCTCCGGCTGGAAGTCGGCCGATTTCTTCTCGACGATGTGCTTGGCGAGATCCAGCATGTCGCTGGTGATCTTCACATCCTGGATGTCGTCGAAATATTCTTCCTCGTTGCGCACTTCGTAGGGGTAGCGCAGCAGCGTTCCCATCAGGCCCTTGCCGAGCGGCTCCAGCGCGATGATGTGCTCGCGGTTGGTGAGCACGACACGGCCGATCGCGACCTTGTCCATGCTGCGGATGGTCTCGCGAATGACCGCGAAGGCGTCATGGCCGACCTTGCCGTCAGGGACGAGGTAATAGGGGCGGATCAGATAGCGGCTGTCGATGTCGGTGCGCGGCACGAACTCGTCGATCTCGATCGTGTGCGTCGATTCCAGCGCGATGTCCTCGAGCTCGTCCTTGGTGACCTCGATGTAGGTGTCGGTGTCGACCTTGTAGCCCTTGACGATGTCGTCATTGGCGACTTCCTCGCCGGTCTCGGCATCGACCCTGCTGTATTTGATGCGGTGGCCGGTCTTGCGGTTGATCTGGTTGAAGGAGACCTTCTCGGACTCCGACGTCGCCGGATAGAGCGCGACCGGACAGGTCACGAGCGACAGGCGCAGAAAACCCTTCCAATTGGCGCGCGGGGCCATGACCTACTCCACTTAACTCCGAACTAACGGCTTGCTCCGAACCGGGCTGCTGCGGACGTCGTTCTCGCGGCAGCCGCGAGGATAACACCCGAGGCTGCGGATTCAACAAGCTGGCCGGCAGATTCTCGGATCGGCGTTAACCCGTCGCAGGGGGGCGCCGTACCGGAACATCACCTGGCTGCCGACGTTGCCAACGAGAGTGCGTGACAGAGCGCTTTACCGCTCGAACGCGGATAACAGTCAGCTGAGGGCACCATGGCAGCCAGACGACCGACGCAGATCGTCGAGACCCCCACCGAAGCGCGGCAGGGTGAGCCTGGACCGTCCGTCCTGGCGATCCTGGCCATCTCCACCGGACTGGCGCTGCTGGTCCTTGGCCTGGTCTGGTTCGTGTTCTTCCGCACGTGACACGAGGACCGTTCGACCCGCTCCGTTGCGTGGCTGGGGAGGGGACCGGGGGAGCAACGTCCGTCCGCGTCCCCGCAGGTCCGCGTTCGAGCCCCGCCATCGGTGCGGCGGGTCTTCACATGCCCATCCTCCAGAGCTTATATCCGCCCCAATTCTGTCGGCCCTTGCCGGCGGTCCCGATCGAGATGACCAAAAAGTAACTTGGTCGCTCGGGTTCCGTTCATGCACGGTTCACGGCCTTCCGGTTCATCTTGAGGGCGGAAATCGTGCAGTTCAGCTTTGGAGGCAAGCGTGCGTCTGCTCGTTGTCGAGGACGATCCGGATCTCAACCGTCAGCTCACCACGGCCCTGAGCGACGCCGGCTACGTTGTGGACCGTGCGTTCGATGGTGAGGAAGGGCACTATCTGGGAGACAGCGAGCCCTACGACGCTGTCGTGCTGGACATCGGCCTGCCCAAGATGGACGGCATCTCAGTGCTGGAAGCCTGGCGGCGCAATGGCCGGGCGATGCCCGTGCTGATCCTGACCGCGCGCGACCGCTGGAGCGACAAGGTCCAGGGCTTCGACGCCGGTGCCGACGACTATGTCGCCAAGCCGTTCCATCTCGAGGAAGTCCTGGCGCGCATCCGCGCGCTGCTGCGCCGCTCGGCCGGCCATGCCCAGAGCGAGCTGACCTGCGGGCCGGTCACCCTCGACACCCGCACCGGCAAGGTCAGCGTGTCAGGCAACCCCGTCAAGATGACCTCACACGAATACCGCCTGCTGTCCTATCTGATGCATCATTCCGGTCGCGTCGTCTCGCGCAGCGAGCTGGTCGAGCATCTCTACGACCAGGACTTCGACCGCGATTCGAACACGATCGAGGTGTTCGTCGGCCGCATCAGGAAGAAGCTCGACTGCGACGTCATCCAGACCGTGCGCGGCCTCGGCTACCTGCTGACCCCGCCGCCGGCCGCAGGCGCCTGATCCATTTCCGGAGCCAGCCATTCGAGGTGGCCGGGCGCCGGCCGTTTCGCTAGTTTGCGGTCATGCGCCAGAGTTCACTTGCCACCCGGTTGTTCCTGTCCGCGACCGCGTGGCTCGTGGTCATTCTCGCCATCACCGGCATCGTGCTGTCCTCGGTCTATCGCAACGCGACCGAGCGCGCCTTCGACCGACGGCTCAACCTCTATCTGCGCACCCTGATCGCCGAGGTCGCCACCCCCGATGATCCGCCGGACCGCCAATTCCAGTCATTGGGCGAGCCACTGTTCGAGCTGCCGCTGTCCGGCTGGTACTGGCAGATCACCCGTACCGACGCCGAGAAGCCGGAGGTACGGGCCTCGCGCTCGCTGTGGGACAAGAAGCTGCCCAAGCTGGAGGAGCAGGGGGTCGAGCTCACGGCGGCCGGGATCCGGATCGGCTATGTCGAGGGGCCGGAGAACCAGGACCTGCGCATGGTCGAGCGCCCGGTGGATCTCGGCTCCGACGGCAAATTCCTGGTCAGCGTCGCCGGAGATGCCTCGGAGATCTTCGACGAGACCCGCAGCTTCGACTATTACCTCGGCGGCACCTTCACGGCGCTCGGGATCGTGCTGCTGCTCACGACCATCTTCCAGGTCCGCTATGGCCTCGCGCCGCTGAAACGCATCTCCGAATCGATCGCCGACATCCGGTCCGGGCGCGCCGAGCGGCTGGAAGGGGAGTTTCCGGTCGAGATCGCGCCGCTGGCCCGCGAAACCAATGCGCTGATCGATGCCAATCGCGAGATCGTCGAGCGGGCGCGCACGCATGTCGGCAATCTCGCCCATGCCATCAAGACGCCGCTCTCCGTCATCGTGAATGAAGCGGCGACCCATGCGGCGGACCCCTTCGCGGCCAAGGTCATGGAGCAGGCGGACGTCATGCGCGACCAGGTCGCCCACCACCTCGAGCGGGCGCGGATCGCCGCGCGCGTCACCATCGTATCCACCGTGACGGAGGTGGCGCCGGCCATCGAGGCGCTGCGGCGCACCATGGAAAAGATCTACCGCGACCGCAGCATCGTGGTCGAGGCGACCGCCGATCCCGCCGCGAGGTTTCGCGGTGAGCGCCAGGATCTGGAGGAGATGGTCGGCAATCTGGTCGACAATGCCTGCAAATGGGCGGCTTCGCGGGTTTCGGTCGAGCTCACGGTGGAGCCGCCGGCCCAATCCGGGGCGTCGCCGATGCTGCGGATCGTGGTCGACGACGATGGCCGCGGCCTCTCGGCCGCCGAGCGCGCCCAGGTGCTGCGGCGCGGCCAGCGGCTGGACGAATCCAAGCCGGGATCGGGGCTCGGGCTGTCGATCGTCACCGATCTGGCCGCGCTCTATGGCGGCCGCCTGACCCTGGGCGATGCCCCGACCGGGGGACTGCGGGCGGAGCTGAGATTGCCCGGCGTTTGACGGGGCGGCGAATTTCGCCATCCTAAAGGTGTTCTTAATACCGCGGACGCTATGGTTCGGGCAGGGGTGCGCGATGTGCGCTCTCGCCGTGGAAATTTGCACGCCGGCGCATGGGTCAGACAGCTCACGAGCGGTTAAGGGAATATCTCGGGCAGCTGCCGCCGAACGCGCAGTCGCTCCTGATGCGCGAATTCGAGCGCGCCATCGAGCGCGGCCAGGACGTCGCCGTGGCGACCCTGGTGCTCGAGCAACTGCGCAAGGTGGTGCGTCCCGTCGCGCCGCCGGCTCCCGCGCCAACAGCCGACCCGGCGCGGCCCCAACCCGCCATCGAGATCGCCCGTCCGCAGGCCCGCGAGGAGCGCCGCCAGAGCGGCGATGGCCCGCGTCGGCTGTTCCGGCCGCTCGACCCGTTCCTCACCGATTCCACCGGTCCTCTCCGTCCCGGCCAGATCCGCCGTGCCTCGCTGCTGCCGGTCTGGCAGTGGCTCGGCCGCGAAGGGGCGCCGGAGCGCTACGCCGAATTCGAGGCCGCGATGGCGGTCTCCAGCGACAGTTCGCGCGAGGTCGAGATGGCCGCGCGCAAGCTGCAGCGCGCCGCCGCCGACGCGCTGATGAACCTCGTCGGCCCCAACGCGACCGGCGACCGCCAGCGCGCGCTGGCCCGCATCGGCGCGCCCAGCGTGATCGAGGATCTCCTGCCGATCGGGCTGGTGCTGCAGAATCGCGAGGCGCTCGACGGCCTCAACGGCCGGCTGCCCGGCATCATCCGCGTGCTCGGCGATTCGCAGATTGCTTCCGTCACCGAAGCCATCAACGTGCCGTCGCTGCAGACGCCCTCGATGCTGCCGTTCGCATTGTCGCTGGTGATGCAGCGGCTCGCCGCGCCCTGGCAGATCATCCGGCTCGCCACCAAGATCGCCGCCTCCGATGACGAGATCAGGGTCGCGGCGACCCCGTTCGGCGTCGCCGTCACAATCGCGCTCAACGATCTCGCCGGGCTCGCCTCGGTGCTGCGCGCCGACATCCGGCGCGGTCATTTCTCCAATCTCGGCGATACGCTGAAGACGCTGCATGACGGCGTTCGCGGCCTGCGCACCGAGCTCGACCTGCGCTCGGAATCGAACTGGGGCAAGCAGCTCACCGCGATCCGCGCCGACATCTCCAATGCCCTGCAATCGGAGATCGACAGCGTGCCGGGCCGCGTCCGCCGCATCCTGCGCCAGCGCGCCGACAAGGACATTCCGGCCGGCGCCGGCGTCGACGGCAGCGAGGTCGAGGAGGTGGCGGCGCTGATCGAGTTCGTCGCCGTCTGCCGCAACTATGCCAGCGAGCTCGCGATCAACGAGGTGACGCTGCGGACCTATTCCGACCTGCAGCAATATGTCGAGAAGGCCACCGAAGCGCTGGTGCAGTCGCTGCGCTCGGGCGATGCGCGGGCGCGCGCCTATCGGCAGTCGCAGGTGTCGGCGGCGATCCGCTTCTGTCACGTCCTGTTCGGCAACGACTACGCCCAATTGATGAGCAGGGCGGCCGAGAACGCGATGACCGGCGAGCGAAAATCCTCGCGCGCCGGCTGAGATTTTCTGCTAATCTGTTTACGTTTTTGATTTTGCAATTTCAGGTTGACCCCGCCCCGGGGCCACGCATAGGTTCCCGCCAGGTTCCATCCGTTTTCATCAAGACCATGATTTCCGTCATCAACTTCGTCGAGGTCGAGAACCGCGTCGTTCGCGCGACCTATCGCAACCTCATGATCAAGGCGAAGGTCGTGCTCGTCGACAAGACGAGCGGGGCGCCACTCGCCGATCCCGTCACCACCATCGCGTCTCCGGTCCCGGTCGGGTCGCTGCGGATCAGGCTCACCGACCATGTCAGGCCGGGGACCTATTTCCTGGTGGCCCTGAACGGGCGCGGCAGCTATCTCGCCAAGAGCGCCGAGTTCGAGGTCCCCTAATTACGTAATCCTCCTGAGTTTTTCGGCGCGGACGGCTGGGCTACCACGGCGGCAAATGTGAATTGCCGCCGGGAACGGTGCTGGTTAAAAGCGGCGCGAGGCGCGCCTGCCGGTGGGCGCTGACTGGAACTCTGTCCGATGACTCTCTGGTTCGTGTTCGCCGTGTTGACGGCCGCGGCGATCTTCGCCGTCCTGCTGCCGCTCGGCCTGGGCGCGCGGGCCTCGTCGGACGGTCGCGAGGTCGTCGTCTACAAGGACCAGCTGGCCGAGATCGAGCGCGACGTCGAAACCGGGCTGATCGGCAAGGTCGAAGCGGAGGCCGCGCGGGTCGAGATCAGCCGCCGCCTTTTGGCCGCTGCGGACCAGGAGGGCGAGGCCACGGTGAAGCCGAGCCTCGGCCTGCGCCGCGCGTCGGCCGTGCTGGCGCTGATCGGGGTGCCGATCGTGGCGCTCGCGGTCTATTTGCCGCTCGGCTCGCCGCAACTGCCGGATTTCCCGCTCACCGCACGCGCGGCGCCGCCCACCGGGACGCAGCCGCTGGAAACGCTGGTGGCGCAGGTCGAGCAGCATCTGCAGAAGAATCCGACCGACGGCCGCGGCTGGACCGTGCTCGCCCCGGTGCTGGCACGGCTCGGCCGCACCGATGACGCGATTCGCGCCTACCGCAACATGATCACCTATGCCGGCGACGGCGCGGCCAAGCGCGCCGATCTCGGCGAGGTGATCACGGCCGCCGCCGGCGGCGTCGTCACCGCCGAGGCCAAGGCGGAGTTCGAGCGGGCCCATGCGCTCGAGGCCGACGAGCCGAAGTCGAACTACTACCTCGGTCTCGCCGCCGAGCAGGACGGCCGCAAGGACGATGCGGGCGCGATCTGGCGGGCGATGCTGGGCAAGGCGCCGGCGGATGCGCCGTGGCGGCCGCTGGTGACGGCGGCGCTCGGCCGGGTCGGCGGCGGCGAGGTGCCGGCGCTGCCGAGCGAGGCGATGGCCGCGGCCAAGAGCATGAGCGACGGTGACCGCGAGACGATGATCCGCGGCATGGTCGACCGGCTGGCGGCGCGGCTGAAGCAGAATGGCGACGACGTCGAGGGCTGGCTGCGCCTGGTGCGCGCCTATGTCGTGATGGGCGATCTCGACAAGGCCAAGGGGGCGCTGTCGGATGCGCGGCAGGCGGTGTCCGGCGATGCCGAGCGGTTGCGGCAGCTCAACGAGGGCGTGAAGACTTTCGGCTTGGATGGATGAGCGGCGCTTCCGCCGCCAACGGGATGACGGGATGACACGCAAGCAGAGGCGTTTGACGATCATCGGCGGTGCGCTGTTCGTGCTCGCGGTCGCGGCAGGGCTGGTGCTCAACGCGCTGCGCGACTCCATCGTGTTCTTCTCGACCCCGACCATGGTGGCGGAGAAGCATATCGGCCCGGGCAAGCGCTTCCGGCTCGGTGGTCTGGTGCAGCCGGGCTCGCTGAAGCGCGGCGACGATCTCGACATCAGCTTCGAGGTCGCCGACGGCGGCGCCAAGCTGGCGGTCGCCTACAAGGGCATCCTGCCGGATCTGTTCCGCGAAGGGCAGGGCGTCGTCGCCGAGGGCGCGCTCGATGCCAACGGCGTGTTCAAGGCCGACACCGTGCTCGCCAAGCACGACGAGACCTACATGCCCAAGGAAGTCGCCGACAGCCTGAAGAAGCAGGGCCATTGGAAGGACGATTACGGCAAGCCGCAAGCCGGCGCCAAGCCAGCCGGCGCAGCCACACCAAGCCCGGTGTCGATGCGCGAGGGAGCTGACAAGAGCGCGGCAGGAGCGACGCAGTGATTGCAGAGAGCGGACATTATGCCCTGGTGCTGGCGCTCGCGCTGGCGCTGATCCAGTCCACCGTGCCGATGCTCGGCGCCGCCCAGCGCGACGTCGCGCTGATGAATGTCGGCCGCTCGGCGGCGCTGGCGCAATTGCTGTTCGCCGGTCTGTCCTTCATCGCGCTGATCACCCTGCACGTGACCTCGGATTTCTCCGTCGCCAACGTGTTCGAGAACTCGCACTCGATGAAGCCGCTGCTCTACAAGGTCACCGGCGTGTGGGGCAACCACGAAGGCTCGATGCTGCTGTGGGTGTCGATCCTGGCGCTGTTCGGCGCCATGGTCGCGGCCTTCGGCAACAATCTGCCGCTGTCGTTGCGCGCCCGCGTCCTCGCCGTGCAGGCCTGGGTCGCGACCGCGTTCTATCTGTTCATCCTGACCACCTCGAACCCGTTCACGCGCCTCGCCACCCCGCCGATCGAGGGCCGCGACCTCAACCCCGTCTTGCAGGACATCGGGCTCGCCGTGCATCCGCCGATGCTCTATCTCGGCTATGTCGGCTTCTCGATCTCGTTCTCCTTCGCCATCGCCGCGCTGATCGAGGGCCGCATCGATGCCGCCTGGGCGCGCTGGGTGCGGCCGTGGACCCTGATGGCCTGGATCTTCCTGACGCTCGGCATCGCCATGGGCTCGTACTGGGCCTATTACGAGCTCGGCTGGGGCGGCTGGTGGTTCTGGGACCCGGTCGAGAACGCCTCGCTGATGCCCTGGCTCGCCGGCACCGCGCTGCTGCACTCCGCCGTCGTCATGGAGAAGCGCAACGCGCTCAAGGTCTGGACCATCCTGCTGTCGATCCTGACCTTCTCGCTGTCCCTGCTCGGCACCTTCCTGGTGCGCTCCGGCGTCATCACCTCGGTGCACGCTTTCGCCAGCGATCCCACGCGCGGCGTCTTCATCCTCGGCATCCTCGTGCTGTTCATCGGCGGCAGCCTGACGCTGTTCGCCGGCCGCGCCACCGCGCTGAAGCAGGGCGGCCTGTTCGCGCCGATCTCGCGCGAGGGCGCGCTGGTCTTGAACAATCTGCTGCTCACCGTGTCCTGTGCCACCGTGCTGTTCGGCACGCTCTATCCGGTGATCATGGAGGCGCTCGACTTCAAGCTTTCGGTCGGCGCGCCCTTCTACAACATCACCTTCGGCCCCTTGTTCGCGCTGCTCTTGCTGATCGTGCCGTTCGGCCCGATGCTGGCGTGGAAGCGCGGCGATCTCGTCGCCGCGATGCAGCGGCTGCTCGCGGCCGGCATCACCGCGCTGGTGGCGATCGCGATCGTCTGGGCGTGGGCGCGCGGCGGCAGCGCGCTGGCGCCGCTCGGCATCGGCCTCGGCGTGTTCGTGATCACCGGCTCCGTCGTTGATCTGGTCGAGCGCAGCGGCGTGGCCCGCGTGCCGTTCAGGACCGCGCTGCACCGGACCCGCGGCCTGCCGCGCTCGGTGTGGGGCACGGCGTTCGCGCATGCCGGGCTCGGCGTCGCGCTGCTCGGCATCGTCTGCGAGACCACCTGGAACAGCGAGCTGATCAGCACGCTCCGTCCCGGCGACGTCCGCAATCTTGCCGGCTACCAGATCAAGTTCGACGGCATGACCCAGCGCCAGGGCCCGAACTTCAGCGAGGTCGTCAGCACCTTCGTTATCAGCGAGGACGGCAGGCAGCTCAGCGTCCTGACGCCGAGCAAGCGCAGCTTCGCCACCCGCGGCATGTCGACGACTGAAGCGGCGCTGATGACCCGCGGCGTCAGCCAGCTCTACGTCTCGCTCGGCGACGCCACCGCCGACGGCGGCCTCGCCGTGCGCATCTATCACAAGCCGCTGGTGCTGCTGATCTGGTTCGGTCCGGTGCTGATGGCGTTTGGCGGCCTGCTGTCGCTGTCCGATCGTCGTCTCCGTGTCGGTGCGCCGCGGCCGGCGCGTGCCGCGCACGCGCTGCAGCCGGCGGAGTAGGGCGGATGCGACGCATTCTCGGTCTCGCGGCGCTCGCGCTGCTGCTGCTCGCGGCGCCGGTGGCGCATGCGGTGCAGCCCGACGAGGTCATGGCCGACACGGCCAAGGAGCAGCGCGCCCGCGCGCTGTCGCGCGAGCTGCGCTGCATGGTCTGCCAGAACCAGTCGATCGACGATTCCGATGCGCCGCTGGCGCGCGACCTGCGCCTCCTGGTGCGCGAGCGTCTCGCCGCCGGTGATAGTGACAATCAAGTGCTGGATTTCCTGGTCGCGCGCTACGGCCAGTTCGTGCTGCTGAAGCCGCGCTTCGAGCGCCAGACCCTGTTGCTGTGGCTGCTGCCGCCGGTGCTGTTGCTCGGCGGCGGGCTTGCGCTGTGGCTGCAGGTGCGCCGCCGCGGCCAGCGCGGCCCGGAGGTCATGCCGAAGCTGACGGCCGACGAGGAGGCGCGGCTTGCGGCGCTGATGGCCGCGGAAAAGCAGCCGCCGGCGACATGAAGTGCGCGACTCATGGTCGATGCGCCGCGCCGGTTTCGGAGCTCACCCTCATGGTGAGGAGGCGCGCAGCGCCGTCTCGAACCATGAGGCCACAGCGCGGGCCTCGCCCTTCGAGACGCCCGCCTGCGGCGGGCTCCTCAGGGTGAGGAGCGGAAGGCAGAACGTGGCCGGAGTGCTCATGGTCAGCGTCCAGCACACCTTCGATGCTCCATCTTGCTTCGGCCGGTAGCCCGCAAAACCCCGTGCTCGCCCCGCCCCCGTGCTTTCATCTTATTTTACCTTTGTCTGGAAGTGTGCGTTGACATTCCGTCTGACGTACCCGGGCAAAGCCGATGTTCTCCAACAGTAATCTGACGATCCGCTTCCTCGTGGGGGGCGTCGTGGCCTCTCTCCTCATGCTGTTGGCGATCGGCGGCGGCACCGGCTTCATCGCGGTGCTCTATCTCAACAATCAGATCACCAGCCTGTCGTCGGATTTCGCCAGTCTCAGCGGCCCGGCGCGTGATCATGCGATGCTGACCTATCAGCAGGCGCATTCGGCGTTCTCCTACTTCCTCATGGCCTGCGTCGCCATTGCCGTGTTCGCCAGCGCCGTCTGCCTGATGACCTACGCCGCCGTGCAGAACGGCATCCTGCGCCCGCTCGCCGCGATGGTCAGCGCCATGCGCGACGTCGCCGACCAGAAATTCGACACGCGCATTCCCGGCCTCGGCCTCAGCAACGAGATCGGACAGCTCGCCGGCGCGCTGGAGGTGTTCAAGACCAACGGCATCGAGCGCCAGCGCCTCACGGAGCGCGAGCTGCAGGAGGCGCAGCGCCAGGGCGAGCGTTCGCGCTTTCTCGACGGCCGCATCCACTCCTTCAACGAGCTCGTCGCCAGCGTCGTCGGCAGCGTGGCGTCCTCGGCGGTCCGGCTGAAGAGCAATGCCGAGACGCTGTCGCGCGCCGCCAACGACACCTCTGCTAAAGCCAATGCGGTCGAGGCCGCCGCCAACCACGCCAATCGCAGCGTGCAGACGGTGGCCGGCTCGGCCGAGGAGATGTCGAGCTCGATCGGCACCATCAGCCGCCGCGTCTCCGACGCCACCCAGCGCGCCGAGGGCGCGGCGTCGCAGGCCGAGAAGAGCAAGAACACCATCCATTCGCTGTCGGACGCCGCCGAGAAGATCGGCGCCGTCGTCCAGCTGGTGCAGGCGATCGCCTCGCAGACCAACCTGCTGGCGCTGAACGCCACCATCGAGGCCGCCCGCGCCGGCGAGGCCGGCAGGGGCTTCTCGGTCGTGGCGTCGGAGGTGAAGAATCTCGCCAACCAGACCAGCAAGGCGACCGACGAGATCTCGGCGCATGTCGCCAGCATCCAGGGCATCACCGCCGAGACTCGCGGCGCCATCGACGGCATCTCGACCACGCTCTCCGAGATCAGCGCCATCATGTCCGGCATCGAGGTCGACACCTCGCAGCAGCGCAACGCCACCCAGGACATCTCCAAGAGCGTCCAGGAAGCCGCCCGCGGCACCCTCGACGTCTCCAACCACATCGCCCAGATCACCTCCACCTCGGCCGAAACCGGCCGCCTCGCCACCGAGGCCCGCGACGCCGCCGGCGAGCTGTCGCAACAGGCCGAGACGCTGAAGCGCGAGGTGGATGCGTTCATCGTGAGCGTGAAGGCGAGCTAGTAGTTGCGGGCATCTCGCCCGTAGCCCGGATGAGCGCAGCGACATCCTGGGTCTCACGCGCTCTCGAGGCGAATCCGGACATCGCTGCGCTCATCCGGGCGACGCGTTCGGTCGAGTAGGGCGGATTAGCGCAGCGTAATCCGCCACTGCAGACCGAGCTCGGATCGCGGCGGCTTACGCCTGCGGCTAAGCCGCCCTACAAGTTGTCGTCATAACGCGACACCGCTACCCAGCTCTCCACCGTCGTCCCTGCGAACGCAGGGACCCATAACCCCAGGGAGATGTCGTTGCGCGTGATGCCGGACCAGTCTTGTTTCACCACGACCGTCACGGAGTATGGGTCCCTGCGTTCGCAGGGACGACAGCGGCGGGTGTGGTGCCCGCTCGCGTCATAGCGGCGTTCTCGTAGCCCCGGATGAGCGAAAGCGACATCGGGGGTCTCACGCCCTGTCGATATGAATCCGGATATCGCTGCGCTCATCCGGGCGACGCCTGCCGACCTCCACCATCGCCGGCCAGACCAGCCTCCAGGCGCTCAACGCCACCATCGAGGCGGCGCGCGCCGTCGAGGCCGGCCGCGGCTTCGCGGTGGTCGCCGCCGAGGTCAAGGCGCTGGCCGATCAATCCGCAAAGGCCACCGGCGAGATCGCCCAGCAGGTCTCCGGCATCCAGGCCGCCACCGCGGAGTCGGTCGGCTCGATCAAGGAGATCGGCAGCACCATCGGCCGCCTGTCGGAAATCTCGGCCGCCGTCTCCGCCGCCGTGGAAGAGCAGGGCGCCGCGTCTCAGGAAATCTCCCGCAACGTCCAGCACGCCGCGAGCGGCACCCAGCGCGTCTCCCGCAACATCGATGACGTCCAACGCGACGCGTCGGAGACCGGCTCGGCGTCGAGCCAGGTGCTGACGGCGGCAAGGTCGCTGTCGGCGGACAGCAGCCGCCTGAAGCAAGAGGTGAGCCGGTTCCTGGGGTCGTTGCAGGCGGCGCGAGATATGGCTCTCGCGTTTCGACGATCGGAGTGGTGCGCTCGTCCATCTCCACGCCGTCATGGCCGGGCTCGTCCCGGCCATCTACGTCGTCCAGAACGCTGAGAACGACGTAGAGCCCGGGACAAGCCCGGTCCTGTCATATCGAGGAGGATCAGTCAGTATACAATCACCTTGACGCCCCGCCGTTCTAGCGCGCTTACTGCGTCTGAACGCGCAGGAGTTCGCATTATGCGAACCTCTTCTAAAGCAGGAAGATCAACAAGGGGGGTGATGTCCACGACTGGGATGGATGTGAGGGAGATGCTTTTCAGTGCTTGAAGCTTGCGCACTGGTTCTATCGAATTCAATGGCAATTCGTTGAGGTTGAGAGTGGTCAACGACATAAGGCTCCCTAGGAAATCGAAGGTGTCGAGCCGTAGGCTGCCAAGCGTCAATGTGTTCAAGTTCTTCAGTTCGGCGATGGCCTGCGCGTTGACGACTGTTGTTGCGATTTGCTGAAAGCCGAACCCTGATATCTGGAGATCCTTAAGCGCCTTCAGTGGCCGAAGAACGTTTGCGTCGACATGCAGTGGCCCCCACAAAAAAATTCGCTCGAGTGTTACCAACGAGCTAATTGTCGAAAGATCGACGTCGCCCTGTTCGATTACCCGAAGCTGTTTCAAGCCATCCAGATGCGACAAGTTTGTAAGTGAGAGCGTTTGGGCTCCCCCGATTTCCAATTCTCGCAGCGCGAGGCTTTGTCTGAGAGGCCGCAGGTCGGTCACGCGGGTGCCTCTCACGTCAAATGAGACTAATTTTGATAGTGCCGAAACTGCAGAAATATCGGTTACGAGGGTTTCGCCCAAATTGAGCGTTTCCAAATTCACGAGCGACGACGCGAAAGTTACGTCTTTAACTCGCGACGAATTGAGCACGAGTACACGCAAATTCACCAATTTTCCTAGTGGCGACGCATCTAGCACTCCCTTGCCGTTCAACGGTGTTTGAGAAATCACGAGCTTCGTCAAGTTGGTAAAGCCACCAAGTTCAGCTGTGTCTGTAAATTCACTGGCCCCAATGCCTATCTCAGTGCATTGGTGGTTGTCAGAAAGTAGGTGCAAGCCAGCTAGGCTGTTGAGCTGCTGTAGTTGGAGTGTGAACGGGCGGTCCAGCGTATTGAACAGACTAGCCGACAGCGCCATGTCAGGAAGGTTCGGTCCGGTAATGCTAAACTGCAATTTGTCTGGTTGAGGCGTGACAGTCCAACCAAGCTCCGCAAGCCGCTCAATAGGGGCCGTTGCATGGCTGGGCAAACGCGCAAGCGCATCCGATGCGACGTCCTTGGTCAGGGTGGCGCTGTTGGATATTCCGTTGCGAATGACGAGAAATAATGCGGAAGCCGCAAACAGCATCGAGGCTATTAAGCAGATAACGATCCACTGCGTTGATGTCATAGCTATCACTGTTTGGCTTCCATTGAAGGAACACGGAGTTGCTGCGCGATACCTTCTCGGCAATAAACGGCTTTAAATCGGATTTTACCTCCGTCCAGCCGACGAAGTCTCTGTCAACTAATCGTAGTTCATACAGAATTTCTGCATGAGGTGACGTGGGGCGGCCGCCCGCGTAGTGCTGGATCAGCCATTCGCGGGATTCCAGTGGTAGCGATCCGAATGCTCGGTCCACTAGCGCTCTTCGATCGCGGTTGAGCCGGGTCGTGAAAAGCCTGTCCCAATTCAGCAGCAACGCGACTGCTGCTCCTCCTAAAAAGAGCACTCCGAGTCTGACCAAAGGATTGGTTGTCCATGCAGGCGGGTTATTCAGCAATGCCTCGACCACACTCTGCGGCGAGAGCTGATAAGCGGCGAGAAAAACGGTGATCGCGGTTATTACAGTCAGCCGAATGAGGGCCGCGGCGATATTGCTGAAGACGAACCGCATCTGGGTTGCCTATCACGATCTAAAGTCGAAACGTATTAGATCTTAAATGGTCTCTGGGTGTTGGTGATGTCAACTCCGCAACTCTTGCCCGTCGAGGCTGGGCAAGAACTCAGTGTTCACGGTAAGATTTGGGGGCATGACGAATCGGCCGTTCAAGAGCGGCGAGAGCCGCGATCAAAAGAGCCTGCTTCCGCCTCGGATTGAGGATTATGTCGGGCCGGACAATCCGGTTCGTGCGATTGACAGCTACGTTTATCTCTATGGTTATCTGAACCAGATCAGATCGTCGCGCCGGCTCGAGCGTGAAGCCGGCCGCAATCTGGAGCTAATCTGGTTGTTGAGGAACCTGAAGCCCGGCTATCGGACGATTGCGAACTTCCGCAAGGAGAACTGGGCTGCCTTGAAGGCGGCGAACCGTAGCTTCGTCCTGTTGCTGCAGGAGATCGGGTTGATCGGCGGGACCCTGGTCGCGGTCGACGGCGCGCTGTTCCACGGCAATGCCAGCAAGGACAGCATCTTCACGCGCGGGAAGCTCGCCAAACAGATCGCCAAGCTCGATGAGGAGATTGAGGCGTACGGCAAGTCTCTCGACACCAACGACGCGGCGGAAGCGAAGCAGCCCGACGACGGCAAGGATGGCAACAAGGATGGCGGCGATGTCGGGGACAAGATCAAGGAGCTGATGGCCAGGCGTGAACGCGCACAGTCCGATCTGGAGAACCTGGACAAGGGCGACAAGGGACAGGTGTCGAAGACCGATTCCGATGCGCGACTGCTGAGCAAGGGCGACCAGACGATCGCAGGCTACAATGTCCAGAGCGTCGTCGACGACAAGCATAAGCTGATCATCGCCAGCGAGGTCGTCAATCGCAGCGATACAGGACACCTTCATATGATGGCGAAGGCGGCCAAGGAGGGCCTCCAGGTCGAGGCGCTGCAGATACTGGCAGATGTCGGCTATTACAACAGCGAGGATATCAAGGCTTGCGAGGATGACGGCGTCACCGCCTATGTCCCGCTGCATCACGGCAATGGCAAGAAGCACGGTCGCTTCACGCGAGGTGACTTCACCTACAATTCCGCGACCGACACCTACCAGTGTCCCGCAGACCAAGCGCTGCATCCAACAAAGAAGCTCTGGAAGAATACGAGCGGCAGGATGGAACGCCGCTACCTGGCCTCCGTGGCGACTTGCGGCATCTGCCCCCTCAAGGCGTCTTGTCTCTCTGCGAAGGAAAAAAGCCGCCGCGTCTCTCGATGGGAGCACGAAGAGGTGCTGGATCGTCACCGCCAGAGGATGGCGAGCGAACAGGCCGGCCAATTGATGCGCCGCCGCTCGGCCATCGTCGAGCACCCGTTCGGCACGCTCAAGTGCCGCGCCGGCTATCAGCACTTCCTTGTCCGCGGCTTCGACAAGGTTCGCGGGGAATGGAGCCTCATGGCGCTCTGCTACAATCTCACCCGCGCCCTCAACATTCTCGGCTTCGACGACTTCCTCGCCCGCATCGCCGAATGGGCTCTTGCAGCTCTACATGCCACTTCCGGCGAAGCGAGGGGCGCATGGGAGGCGGTTTCGCTTGCCCTGATCCGATTCTGGACCATGATGCAGTCATGGCTCGAAATTGCACCGCGCCGAGCCCTCTCACCCCCCTAATTCGGATTCTTGCCCAGCCTCGTCGGGCAAATCAGTCGTTCTTACACAATCTAGTCAATACTTTCCGAAAATCAAAAATCCTCTTGCCTCCCACCCCAAATCACCCTTATGCTCCACCGCGTTCCGTTCCGCTGAGGGAGCGTATCGCGATCGTCACGGACGTCGGGATGGAATGCGATGGACGCGGGCTGCCGCAGCGGGGCTTTGGCCTCGCCGACGAACGGCGGATCGCGGACGGGAAATCGTGTGGTCCTGGCCTCCCGGTGCTGAGGCCAAGCCGGTGGTGATGATCCGCCGGCGACGGGGGCAAGACAGCCGGTCCCCGGGGAGATCACGTATAATCGTTAACACCATCGCACAGGGAGGGCCGGGCGTGTTCGGCCAGACCTGTGGTACCTGCCGCCTGCATTTTTTTCCGCAGGCGGGCCACGGGCGCGGCCAGCGCCCGGCCTTCCCTGTGCCCTCGATGCGAGGGTGCGAGTTCAAGGGCATAGCTCGGGCGCGGGATGCGTCGCGAGGATGTGGAGGCTCGACTCGCGGTTAGTTTTCTCCACATGCTGTTTGATAGTGTGGATCAGGATAGTTGCTCCGGGCGTCATTGCGAGCGCACCGGACGGGTGGGGCGGATTAGCGAAAGCGTCATCCGCCGGGGGCTGGCTCCGGTGCGGGCGGATGTGCGGCGGCTGGATCGGGGGCTGTTGGAAAGGCGGCGGGTTACGCCTGCGGCTAACCCGCCCTACGGGGGTTACGACTTTGGTCGGACCGGCCAAAATGATGGCCGCTACGGGGCGGCCGGGACGTGGGCAAGCGCCTGGTCTCGCAAGGCTTTTCTGTCGCGCTCCACCATCTGCGCCATTCCGCCGCAGTGTTCGTGTCCGTCCATTACAGAAGTTTAACGCCGCAGCCAGCACGCCGTAAGGCGGCGGCCCCCATCTTCACTGGCGAACGGGGCGCACGGCCCGGGACCCCAGTTTAGACCTTGACCAAAATCGCTTGCGGAGAAAACCGTATGACTGACCGTCCGACCGACCTGTCCTCGCTTCCGTCCTATCGCCAGCCCCGGCGCGGGCTGTTCTCGGCGCGCAAGTTCGCGCTGATGGCCTCCGTGGTCGCGGGCCTCGGCGTCGCCGCCTATGGCCTGGCGCCGCAGGGGGCGCCGGTCGATCTGTTCTCGACCTCGGCGCACGCGCAGGTCGCCAACGAGGTCAGCAAGGTCGCGCGCCCCGTCGGCTTTGCCGACATCGTGGAGCGGGTGAAGCCGTCGGTGATTTCGGTCAAGGTCAACATCGCGGAGAAGGTCGCCAAGGACGACAGCGACGACGATACGCCGTTCCAGCCGGGCTCGCCGATGGAGCGCTTCTTCCGCCGCTTCGGCGGTGAGAACGGCATTCCCGGCATGCCGGGCCGCGGCGGCCGTGGTGGCGGCCGCGCCGTGACCGGGCAGGGCTCCGGCTTCTTCATCTCCGCCGACGGCTATGCCGTGACCAACAACCACGTGGTCGACGGCGCCAACAAGGTCGAGGTGACGACCGACGACGGCAAGACCTACAGCGCCAAGGTGATCGGCACCGACCAGCGCACGGATCTGGCGCTGATCAAGGTGGAGGGCAGCTCGAACTTCCCGTTCGCCAAGCTCGCCGACGGCAAGCCGCGCATCGGCGACTGGGTACTGGCGGTCGGCAATCCGTTCGGCCTCGGCGGCACGGTGACGGCCGGCATCGTCTCGGCGGTGGGCCGCGACATCGGCAACGGCCCCTATGACGATTTCATCCAGATCGACGCGCCCGTGAACAAGGGCAACTCCGGCGGTCCGGCGTTCGATGTCGACGGCAATGTGGTCGGCGTCAACACCGCGATCTATTCGCCGTCCGGCGGCAGCGTCGGCATCGCGTTCTCGATCCCCGCCTCGACGGTGAAGAGTGTGATCGCGCAGCTCAAGGACAGCGGCTCGGTCAGCCGCGGCTGGATCGGCGTGCAGATCCAGCCGGTGACGCAGGATATCGCCGACAGCCTCGGCATGAAGAAGGCCGAGGGCGCGCTGGTCGCAGAGCCCCAGGCCAATGGTCCGGCGGCGAAGGCCGGCATCCAGTCCGGCGACGTCATCACCGCGGTCAATGGCGAGCCGGTGAAGGACGCGCGTGAGCTCGCCCGCACCATCGGCGGCATTGCGCCGGGCGCCTCGGTCAAGCTCAACGTCCTGCAGAAGGGCCAGGAGAAGACCATCAACCTGACGCTCGGCAAGCTGCCGAACACGATCGAGGCCAAGGCCGACACCGGCGGCGACAATGCGAGCCCGACCCGCGGCGCCGACGTGCCGAAGCTCGGCATGACCGTCGCGCCCGCTTCGAGCGTCGCCGGCGCCGGCAAGGACGGCGTCGTCGTCACCGAGGTCGATCCGAAGAGCGCGGCCGCCGATCGCGGCTTCAAGGAAGGCGACGTCATCCTGGAGGTCGCGGGCAAGTCGGTGACCTCTGCCGGTGACGTCCGCGAGGCCATCAACGCCGCGAAGGCCGACAACAAGAACAGCGTGCTGATGCGCGTGAAGAGCGGCGGCCAGTCGCGCTTCGTCGCGGTGCCGCTGGCCAAGGGCTAAGAGCCCTTACGAGATGGGAGGCCGCCGGCAAGTGCCCCCGCGTCGGCGGCTCTTCCTGGGGCGGGCTTAAAGTTCCGCTCCCACAGACCTTCCGTTGGACAACGCCCCCCTCCGTCGGAAGGAACTCGGGCGGTGAGGTCCCCCAACCTCACCGCCCACTTTGCTGCCGATCAACCCCGGGCCCACGCCGCCTTGCACGGAAACCGCGGCCGGTCCATGTAGATGGACACCAACCGTGACCACCGCCCCCGTTTCCGCAATGCGCCTCCTGATCATCGAAGACGACCGCGAGTCCGCCGACTATCTGGTCAAGGCGTTCCGCGAGGTCGGACATGTCGCAGACCTCGCCAGCGACGGCGAGGAGGGGCTCGCCATGGCCGAAAGCGGGGATTACGACGTGCTGGTGGTCGACCGCATGCTGCCCAAGCGCGACGGCCTGTCGCTGATCGGCGCGCTGCGCGACGAGGGCAACCGGACGCCGGTGCTCATTCTGTCGGCGCTCGGCCAGGTCGACGACCGCATCAAGGGCCTGCGCGCCGGCGGCGACGACTATCTGCCGAAGCCCTACGCCTTTGCCGAGCTGCTCGCCCGCGTCGAGGTGCTGTCGCGCCGCCATGGCGGCCCGGCCGAGGAGACGACCTACAAGGTCGGCGATCTCGAGCTCGACCGTCTTTCTCACAGGGTTGCGCGCGGCAAGGACGAGCTGACCCTGCAGCCGCGCGAGTTCCGCCTGCTCGAATATCTGATGAAGCACGCGGGGCAGGTGGTCACGCGCACCATGCTCCTGGAGAACGTCTGGGATTATCACTTCGATCCGCAGACCAACGTGATCGACGTCCACATCTCGCGGCTGCGCTCCAAGATCGACAAGGGTTTTGACCGCCCGCTGCTCCACACCATCCGCGGCGCGGGGTACATGATCCGTGACGGCCTTCGGTAAGCTGATCCGCACCACGGCGTTCCGGCTGACGCTGGTCTATCTGCTGTTGTTTGCGCTGTTCGCAGCCTCGCTGCTCGGCTATTTCGCCTGGAACACCCGCCGCCTCATCACTGAGCAGATCTCGACCACGGTCACCTCCGAAATCAGCGAGATGACCGACATCTTCTCCCGCTGGGGCCTGCGCGGAATCGTCGGCGCGATCGAGAGCCGCGCGCTGCGGCCCGGTGCCAATCTCTATCTCATCACCACGCCGACAGGACAGATGATCGCCGGCAATGTCGGCTCGCTGGCGGCGGGCGTGATGGGCTCGTCCGGCTGGTCGGAGACCTTCTATCGCCGGCTCGATGATTCCAGCGAGCAGAACCACCGCGCGCTGGTCTACGTCACGCAGCTCTCCAACGGCTTTCGGCTCCTGATCGGTCGCGACCTCGAGGAACGGCGCCGGCTGTTCGGCATCGTCGCCAAGGCGGCGCAATGGTCGGTGCTCGTGGTCATGGTGCTCGGCATCGGCGGCGGCATCTTCGTGGCGCGGCGCGTGCTGCGCCGGATCGATGCGATGACCGGCACGACGCGGCGGATCATGGATGGCGATCTCTCGGGCCGGCTGCCGGTCGGGCGCAGCGGCGACGAGCTCGATCGCCTGGCCGAAAATCTCAATGCGATGCTGGAGCGCATCGAGGCGCTGATGACCGGCCTCAAGGAGGTCTCCGACAACATCGCGCATGACCTGAAGACGCCGCTGACGCGGCTGCGCAACCGCGCCGAGGAGGCGCTGGCGAAGTCGCGCTCCGAGGACGAATATCGCGCCGCGCTGGAGCGCACGATCGAGGAATCCGACGGCCTGATCCGCACCTTCAACGCGCTCTTGATGATCGCGCGGGCGGAGTCCGGGCAGGCGCGCGGCGACATGGTCGAGTTCGACGCGGCCGAGGTTGCCGGCGGCATCCACGAATTGTACGAGCCGCTGGCCGAGGACAATGAGATGACGTTGCGGGTCAAGGCCGCGGCCGCGCCGGTGCATGGCAATCGCGAGCTGATCAGCCAGGCGCTCGCCAATCTCGTCGAGAACGCGATCAAATACGGCAAGCCGGCGGCGCTGCCGCTCGATGCCGCCGCCGCTGATAGCCGCGAGATCCTGATCGAGGCGCGGCGCGAGGGCGGACAGGTGCTGCTCAGCGTCACCGATCATGGCGAGGGCATTCCCGAGGCCGAGCGCAAGCGCGCCGTCGAGCGTTTCGTGCGGCTGGAGGCGAGCCGCACCTTGCCGGGGTCCGGCCTCGGTCTCAGCTTGGCGTCCGCCGTCGCGACCCTGCATGGCGGCGAGCTCCGGCTCGCCGATGCCAGGCCGGGGCTGATCGCGACGCTGGTGCTGCCGGCCGGTGCCGGCGTGCCCGCGAAGCTTGCGGCGCCGGCGCAGGATGTGCCACAGAAGGCCGCATGACCTCATCCGCGCCGGGAAACGCGGACGGGCAGACGCTGGCCGAACGTTTCGTTGCCGGCCCGCATGTCCGTGCGCCCGACAAAGCCGAACACCGCCTCCACGAGTGGCTCGCCGAGCTTGAGCCGTCCTTGGCCGTCTCGCTCCGCGCGCTGCTCGCCGGCGGCTGGCCGCGAACCATCCTGCTCGGGATTGCCGAGTGCTCGCCCTATCTGTTCGATCTCGTCCGCGCCGACGGCCATCGTCTGGACCGTCTTCTGCGCTGCGACCCGCAGGCGCACCTTTCCGAGCTGATCGCCCGCACCGGCCGCGAGGTGTTCGCCGCCTCCAGCGAAACCGAGGTGATGAGCCTGCTGCGGCGGCTGAAATCCGAGGCGGCGCTGCTGATCGCGCTGTGCGACATCGGCGGCGTGTGGCCGGTGATGCAGGTGACGGCGGGGCTGACCGACGTCGCGGTGTCCTCGGTGCAGATGGCGCTGCGGTATCTGCTGCGCCTGGAGACGGTGCGCGGCCGGCTTGCGCCCGTTGATGCCGACGATCCGGAGCAGGGCAGCGGCCTGTTCGTGCTCGCGATGGGCAAGATGGGCGCGGGCGAGCTCAACTATTCGAGCGACATCGACCTGATCGTGTTCTTCGACCCCGAGGTCAATTCGCTGGCGCGCGACATCGAGCCGCAGCCGTTCTTCGTCCGCGTGACGCAAGCGATGGCGCGGCTGCTGCAGAGCCGCACCGCGGACGGCTATGTATTCCGCGTCGATCTCCGGCTGCGGCCGGATCCGGCCTCGACGCAGGTGGCGATGTCGACCGAGGCAGCGCTGCATTACTACGAGCGCGAGGGCCGCACCTGGGAACGCGCCGCGATGATCAAGGCGCGGGTCTGTGCCGGCGACGTCGTCGCGGGCGAGGCGATGCTGGCGGAGCTGTCGCCCTTCGTATGGCGCAAGCATCTCGACTTCCAGGCGCTGACCGACGTCCACGACATGAAGCGGCAGATGCAGGTCTATCGCGGCCACAGCGAGATCGCGGTCGAGGGCCACAACGTCAAGGTCGGGCGCGGCGGCATCCGCGAGATCGAGTTCTTCGCCCAGACCCAGCAACTGATCGCCGGTGGAAGACACCCCGAGCTGCGGGTGCGTCCGACCCTGCAGGCGCTCGACGTGCTCACCGCCAGCAAGTGGATCACGGAGCAGGCGCGTGACGAGCTCACCACGGCTTATGAGTTCCTGCGCAGGGTCGAGCACCGGCTGCAGATGATGGCGGACGAGCAGATCCACAGCCTGCCCGACGATATCGAGGGCGTGAGCCGCTTCGCATGCTTTTTCGGCTATGAGAGCCGCGAGCGGTTCGCGACCGATCTGCTGTTCCATCTCGCCGTCGTGCAGGGACATTACGCCAGGCTGTTCGAGGGCGATCCCACCGGCACTGTCAGCCTGCCGGCGGTGAACTACGGCGCCGGTCCCGACGAGCCGCGCCTGATGGAGCATCTTGCCGCATTGGGCTTCCGCGATCCCGTGATGGTCGCCAAGACCCTGCAGCAATGGCTCGCGGGCGAGTACCGCGTGTTCCGCACCGATGCGACGCGCACCGCGTTCACCGATTTCCTGCCCGCGCTGATCGATGGCCTCGCCCATGCCGACGAGCCGGATCGCGCGGTCGTCGCCTTCGACCGTTTCCTGCAGGCACTGCAGCTCGGCGGCCGCCTGATCACCCTGCTCGGGCAGAACCGCGACCTCGTTGCGCTCGTTGCGCTCGTGCTCGGGGCGGCGCCTCGGCTCGGCGACATGTTGGCGCGGCAGCCGCGGCTGATGGACGGCCTGATCGATCCGCGCTTCTTCGGCGCCATCCCGGACCGGCGTGAATTGTCGGAGCGGCTGGCGTCGACGCTGCAGGATGCCGGGACCTATGAGGAGTTTCTCGATCGTCTCAGGCTGTTCGGCCAGGAGAGCCTATTCCTGATCGGCACGCGCATCCTCTCGGGGACGGTGTCGGCGCAGCAGGCCGGCACCGCGTTCGCCGATGTCGCCGAGGGCATCGTGCACACCGTGCATGATCTCGTGACCGACCGCTTTGCCGCCCAGCATGGCCGCATCAAGGGCCAGGAGACCGCGATCGTGGCGATGGGGCGGCTCGGCGCGCGCGAGATGACGGCCTCCTCCGATCTCGACCTGATTTTGCTGTATGATTTCGATGCCGACGCGCCGGATTCCGACGGCGAGCGCTCGCTGCAGGGCGCGCATTATTTTGCGCGCTTCACCCAGCGGCTGATTTCAGCCTTCACCTCGCGCACCAATTACGGCGTGCTCTACGACATCGACATGCGGCTGCGGCCGTCGGGTCGCGCCGGTCCGCTGGCCTCGCACATCGACTCCTTTGCGCACTACCAGGAGCACGAGGCGTGGACCTGGGAGCACATGGCGCTGACGCGCGCGCGGGTGATCTCGGCGTCGCCGGCGTTTCGGGCGCACATCGAGGAGATCATCCAGGCGGCGCTGCGCCGGCCGCGCGACAGGAGCGCGATCGCGCGCGACGTCGCCGACATGCGCCGCGCGATCGCCGCCGAGAAGGGCGAGGCCGATCTGTGGGATCTCAAGCACGCCGCCGGCGGCATGGTCGACATCGACTTCGTCGCGCAATATCTGCAGCTCGTCCATGCCGCGACGACGCCGGAGATTCTCGATGTCAGCACGCTTGCGGTGCTGGACAATGCCGAGCGGCTCGGCGTGCTACCGCGTGCTGAAGCCGTGATCCTGCGTCAGGCCGCGCGGCTCTATCACGATCTGACGCAGATCGTGCGGCTGTGCGTCAGCGACAAGTTCAAGCCGGATCAGGCCGGCGAGGACCTGCTGCGGGTGATGACCCGGGCGGGCGACGCGCCGGATTTCTCGGCGCTCGAGGCGAGGCTGCGCGAAACGCAGACCGAGGTGCGGCGCGTGTTCACCGCACTCGTGGAGGGATGACCGGACCAGGCGCGCGGTAGGACAGCCGGCCGCCTATGCCTTTTCCTTGGTGACCGCCGCCTGCTTCAGCCGGCCGATCGCTTCCTTCACCGCCGGGTCGAGGCCGGCGCCGCCAGCATCGTGATGCGCATAGATCGTCTTGAGCATCCGCGGGTCCCAGAACTTCTTGATGTGCTCGGCGACGCCGGCGACCTCTTTCTCCTGCCCCTGGCTCTGGAAGAACTTGCCGATCTGGTTGGCCATGTAGACGAGGCGCTCGGAGGGGTTATGCGACATGGGTGTTGTCCGTCTGTGTTGATCGCGCGCCGGTCTCGGCGCTCGCGACGATCCGGTCGGGATGGGTGAAGATTTCGAAGCCGTCGTTGCGGGCCACCGCAATCAGCGTGATCCCCGCGGACTCGGCCATGCGGATGGCGAGCGCGGTCGGTGCTGACACTGCGACCAGAACGGGGGCGCCCATAGCCGCGGCCTTCTGCACCAGCTCGACGGAGACGCGGCTCGTCATGAGCACGATGCCTTCGGTCGCAATGCTTCGCGCCTGCGCGAGGTGGCCGGCGAGCTTGTCGAGCGCATTGTGGCGGCCGACATCCTCGCGGAGCGCAACGATGCCGCGCGCCGGCGTCCAGAACGCCGCGGCGTGCACGGCGCGGGTCTCGCGATTGAGCTTCTGCAGCGGCTCGATCGCGGCGAGCGCGGTCATGACGTCGCGCGGCGCGAAGCGCCGGCCCGCGGGCACGCGCGCCACCGGCCGCACCGCTTCCGCGATGGAGTCGATGCCGCACAGTCCGCAGCCGGTGGGACCGGCGAGGCTGCGGCGGCGCTCTGCCATGCGCGCAGCAAGCTCCGGCGGCAGCCACATCCTGAGCTCGATGCCGTCGGTGAGCTCGACGACATCGAGCGAGATGATGTCGTCGCGGCTGGCGATGATGCCCTCGTTGAGGCTGAAGCCGATGGCGAAGTCGGTGAGATCCTGCGGGGTCGCCATCATGACGGCCTGGGTGCCGCCATTGTAGGTCAGCGCGACCGCGGTCTCCTCCGGCACGCGGCGGTGGCCCTCGGTGAGGGCTCCGTCGCGCCAGACCAGACGATCCGCGATGCGCACTGCATCGGTCATGCTACTCCGCCGCCTCCACGATCGGGGCGATGCGACGCGAGTTGCGGGCCTGCTCGTCATAGGCCTTCTGCCAGTCCGACGGTCCGTTGGACTGCGACACCTGCACCGCCGTGACCTTGTACTCCGGACAGTTGGTCGCCCAGTCCGAATAGTCTGTCGTGATGACGTTGGCCTGGGTCAGCGGGTGGTGGAAGGTGGTGTAGACCACCCCCGGCGCCACGCGCTCGGAGATCAGCGCATGCAGCGTGGTCTCGCCGGCGCGGCTGGTCAGCCGCACCCAGTCGCCGTCGCGGATGCCGCGCTGCTCGGCGTCGTGCGGATGGATCTCCAGCACGTCCTCGCCATGCCACACCACGTTGTCGGTGCGCCTTGTCTGAGCGCCGACATTGTACTGCGACAGAATGCGGCCGGTGGTCAGCAGCAGCGGGAAGCGCGGGCCGGTGCGCTCGTCGGTCGCGACATACTCGGTGACCACGAACTTGCCCTTGCCGCGGACGAAGCCGTCGACATGCATGATCGGCGAGCCCTCGGGGAACTTCTCGTTGCAGGGCCACTGCACCGAGCCCATTTCCTCGAGCTTCTGGTAGGAAACGCCGGCAAAGGTCGGCGTCAGCGCCGCGATCTCGTCCATGATCTCGGACGGATGGTTGTACTTCATCTCGAAGCCCATCGCCTTGGCGAGACCGATCGTGACCTCCCAATCGGCGAGGCCGTTGCGCGGGCTCATCACCTTGCGCACGCGCTGGATGCGGCGCTCGGCGTTGGTGAAGGTGCCGTCCTTCTCCAGGAAGGTCGAGCCGGGCAGGAACACGTGGGCGTAGTTGGCGGTCTCGTTCAGGAACAGGTCCTGGACGATGACGCATTCCATCGACGACAGCGCCTGCACCACATGCGTGGTGTTGGGATCCGACTGCAGGATGTCCTCGCCCTGCACGTAGAGGCCCATGAAGGTGCCTTCGATCGCGGAGTCGAACATGTTGGGGATGCGCAGGCCCGGCTCAGGGTTGAGCTTGACGTTCCACATCGCCTCGAACTGGTCGCGCACGGCGTCGCCCGAGATGTGCCGGTAGCCCGGCAGCTCGTGCGGGAACGAGCCCATGTCGCACGAGCCCTGCACGTTGTTCTGGCCACGCAGCGGGTTCACACCGACGCCGCGGCGGCCGATATTGCCGGTCGCCATCGCGAGGTTGGCGATCGCGATCACCGTGGTCGAGCCCTGGCTGTGCTCGGTCACGCCGAGGCCGTAATAGATCGCGCCGTTGCCGCCCTTGGCGTAGAGCCGGGCCGCGCCGCGGATCGCTTCCGGGTCCACGCCGGAAATGCTGGCGATCGCCTCGGGGCTGTTCTTCTCGAGCGCGACGAACTCGGCCCAGTCCTGGAACTCGCTCCAGTCGCAGCGCTCGCGCACGAAGGTCTCGTTGACGAGGCCTTCGGTGACGATGACATGCGCCAGCGCGGTCAGGATGGCGACGTTGGTGCCGGGCAGCAGTGGCAGATGATAGTCCGCCTTGATGTGCGCTGACTTCACGAGGTCGATCTTGCGCGGATCGACGACGATCAGCTTGGCGCCCTCGCGCAGCCGCTTCTTCATGCGCGAGCCGAACACCGGATGCGCGTCGGTCGGGTTGGCGCCGATCACCATGATGACGTCGCTGTCCTCGACCGAGTCGAAGTCCTGGGTGCCGGCGGAGGTGCCGAAGGTGGTGGCAAGGCCGTAGCCGGTCGGCGAGTGGCAGACGCGGGCGCAGGTGTCGACATTGTTGTTGCCGAAGCCGGCGCGGATCAGCTTTTGCACCAGATAGGTCTCTTCGTTGGTGCAGCGGGACGAGGTGATGCCGCCGATCGAGTCGCGGCCATGCTTTGCCTGGATGCCTCGCAGTTTGTCGGCTGCGAACTTGAAGGCCTCGTCGTAGGAGACCTCGCGCCAGGGCTGGTCGATGGTCTCGCGGATCATCGGCTTGAGGATGCGCTCCTTGTGGGTCGCGTAGCCATAGGCGAAGCGGCCCTTGACGCAGGAATGGCCGCGATTGGCCTTGCCGTCCTTGTAGGGCATCATGCGCACGACTTCTTCGCCGCGCATCTCGGCCTTGAAGGTGCAGCCGACGCCGCAATAGGCGCAGGTGGTGACGGCGGAATGCTCGGGCTGGCCGATCTCGATCACGCTCTTCTCGGTCAGGGTCGCGGTCGGGCAGGCCTGCACGCAGGCGCCGCAGGACACGCATTCCGAGCCGAGGAAGCTCTCGCTCATGCCCGGCGACACCCGGCTGTCGAAGCCGCGGCCGGAGATGGTCAGCGCGAACGTGCCTTGCACCTCCTCGCAGGCGCGGACGCAGCGCGAGCAGACGATGCACTTGGAGGGATCGTAGGTGAAATAGGGGTTCGATTCGTCCTTCGGCAGCCAGGCAGGATTGGCCTCGCCGCAGGCGTCGGCGAACACGTGGTTCTCACCCTGGTTGCCGTAGCGGACGTCGCGCAGGCCGACCGCGCCGGCCATGTCCTGCAGCTCGCAATCGCCATTCGCGGCGCAGGTCAGACAGTCGAGCGGATGGTCGGAGATGTAGAGCTCCATCACGCCCTTGCGCAGCTTCTTCAGCCGCTCGGTCTGGGTGTGGACGACGAGGCCCGCGGCCACCGGCGTGGTGCAGGAGGCCGGCGTGCCGGCACGGCCCTCGACCTCGACGAGGCAGAGGCGGCAGGAGCCGAACGCATCGACCATGTCGGTCGCGCACAGCTTCGGGATCTGCGTGCCGGCCTCCATGGCCGCGCGCATGATCGAGGTGCCTTCGGGAACGGTGATGCTCTGACCGTCGATGGTGAGCGTGACCATCGTCTCGGACTTGGAGCGGGGCGTGCCGTAATCGGTTTCGTGGATGAGCGACATGGTCGGTGTCCTTTCCCGATAGCCTATTCCGCGGCCTGCAGGCGCGGCTGCTGGGGTCCGAAATCTTCGCGGAAGTGCCTGAGCGCTGATAGCACAGGGTAGGGCGTGAAGCCGCCAAGTGCGCACAGCGAGCCGAGCTTCATAGTGCCGCAGAGGTCCTCGACCAGAGCGATATTCTCGGCGACGCGCTCGCCGCGGCGGATCTTGTCGATGGTCTCGGCGCCGCGGGTCGAGCCGATGCGGCACGGCGTGCACTTGCCGCAGGATTCGATGGCGCAGAACTCCATCGCGAAGCGTGCCTGCTTCGACATGTCGACGGTGTCGTCGAACACGACGATGCCGCCATGGCCGATCAGGCCGTCCTTGGCCGCGAACGCCTCGTAGTCGAACGGCGTGTCGAACAGCGCACGCGGGAAGTAGGCGCCGAGCGGCCCGCCGACCTGCACCGCGCGGACAGGGCGGCCAGTGAGGGTGCCGCCGCCGACGTCGTCGACGAGTTCGCCCAGCGTGATGCCGAACGCGGTCTCGAACAGCCCGCCGAACTTGACGTTGCCGGCGATCTGGATCGGCATCGTGCCGCGCGAGCGCCCCATGCCGAAATCGGCATAGGCCTTGGCGCCTTCATTGAGGATGAAGGGGATCGCGGCGAACGATAGCAGGTTGTTGACCACGGTCGGCTTGCCGAACAGCCCATGATGGGCGGGCAGCGGCGGCTTGGCGCGAACCAGTCCGCGCTTGCCTTCGAGGCTTTCCATCAGCGCGGTCTCTTCGCCGCAAACATAGGCGCCGGCGCCGGTGCGCACCTCGAGATCAAAGGTGTGGTTGGAGCCGGCGATCTTGTCGCCGAGCAGGCCGGCCTTCCGGGCGATGTCGATCGCCTTGGTCATGGTGGCGATCGCGTGCGGATATTCGGAGCGCGTGTAGATGTAGCCCTTGGTGGCGCCCACCGCGATGCCGCAGATGGTCATGCCTTCGATCAGCACGAAGGGATCGCCTTCCATCAGCATACGGTCGGCGAAGGTGCCGCTGTCGCCCTCGTCGGCATTGCAGATGACGTATTTGCGGTCGGCCGCCGTCTGCGCCACCGTCTTCCACTTGATGCCGGTCGGGAAGCCGGCGCCGCCGCGGCCGCGCAGGCCCGACGTCGTGACCTCGGCAATGACCGCATCCGGCGACAGCGTCAGCGCGCGCGTCAGGCCCTTGTAGCCGCCATGGGCGCGATAGTCCTCGAGTGACAGCGGATCGACGATGCCGCAGCGGGCGAAGGTGAGGCGGGTCTGCCGCTTCAGCCACGGGATCTCCTCGGTCAGGCCGAGCGAGAGCTTGTGCGACTTGTCGGCGATGATGGCGTCGAGCAGCGACGGCACGTCGTCGGCTGTCACCGGACCGAAGCCGAAGCGGCCCTGCGCCGTCTCCAGTTCGACCAGCGGCTCCAGCCAGTACAACCCACGCGAGCCGTTGCGGACGATTTCGATGTCGACATTGCGCTCCAGCGCCGCCTTGTGCAGCGCCTGCGCGACCTCATCGGCGCCGACAGCGAGCGCGCCGGCATCACACGGGACAAAAAGACGCACGCTCATCGCTGGGCCTCCGAGACGAGAGCATCGATCCGGGCTTCGTCGAGCCGGCCGACCAGGCGTCCATCGAGCATGGCCGACGGCGCGGTTGCGCACAGGCCGAGACAGTAGATCGGCTCGAGCGTGACGCGCTCGTCAGCCGTGGTGTTGCCGAGGGCGACGCCGAGCTTGGCCTCGGCGCGCGCCGCGAGCGCATCACCGCCGGCGGCCTGGCAGGCTTCGGCGCGGCACAGCTTCAGCACGTGACGACCGGCCTTCTTGGCGCGGAAATCATGGTAGAACGTGAACACGCCGTAAACCTCGGCGCGCGACAGGTTCAGGGCGGACGCGATCATCGGAATGGCATCCTCCGGCACGTAGCCGAACGTCTCCTGCAACGCATGGAGGATGGGCAAGGTTGCGCCCTCCATGCTGCTATGTTCGGCGATGATCTCGGCGCCGCGCGCCGCGTCCCAACTTTCGTACACCGGCGTCATCCTGGTCCCGATTCTGCGTTGCAAGCGTTTCGCACATCCAAATTGGAATTGCTCGAGATATCAATAAAGCAGTCCCGTGCTGCGATAGCGAAACGCAATCGAGAGATAGCTAGAAGTTGACGAAAAACAGGCGTTCGCGCGACAGGGCTGCGGCGTGTTTTACCATGTCGGCGCCCCCCTCGTCGTGATAGGGTTTCACCATGGCTGGCAACGCCGAAAACGTGCGGAACCGGGCCGTTCAACCGCTGGAAGGCCGACCTCTTGATCGACAAGCTCGAACTGCTGCTGGCGTTGGCCAAGGAGCGTCATTTTGGCCGGGCGGCGGAGGCGTGCGGTGTCACCCAGCCGACCATGTCGACCAGCATCAAGCAGCTGGAGGAGATCCTCGGCGTCATGCTGGTGCAGCGGGGATCGCGGTTCCAGGGGTTCACGCCCGAAGGCGAGCGAACGCTGGATTGGGCGCGCCGGATCGTCGGCGACTTCCGGGCGATGCGCCAGGAGATCAACGGCCTCAAGGACAAGCTGTCGGGCGAGATCCGCATCGCGGCGGTGCCGACCGTGCTCGGCATGGTGGCCTCGCTGACGACGCCGTTCCGCGCCAAGCATCCGGAGGTCCGGTTCCGCATCATGTCGTGCACGTCGGCCGACGTGCTCGGCCTCTTGGAGAATCTCGAGGTCGATGCCGGCCTGACCTACATCGAGAACGAGCCGATCGGCCGTGTCCGCACCATCCCGCTCTACAACGAAAGCTACCGCCTGCTGACCGCGCCCGACGCGATGTTCGGCGATCGCGAGCAGGTGACTTGGCAGGAGGTCGGGCAGGTGCCGCTGTGCCTGCTGACGCCGGACATGCAGAACCGCCGCATCATCGACCGCGCGCTGCGCGCCGCCGGTAACGACGTCACGCCAACGCTCACCTCGAACTCGCTGCTCGTGCTCTACACCCATGTGAAGACCGGCCGCTGGGCCAGTGTCATGCCGGCCAAGCTTGCCGAGACGCTCGGCCTCGCCGACAAGGTGCGCTCGATCCCGATCATCGATCCCGTGATCAACTACCAGATCGGCCTCGTCATCCCGCAGCGTGACCCGATGACGCCGCTGATCGCAGCCCTGGTGCAGGTCGCGCGCGAGGTCGCACCGAGCCTGCAGGCGTGAGGCGCATGTCCGGCAGCTGAGTTGCCGCTGACGCCGTGTCTCACCACCGGCGGTGAACAATGGCCTGGATTGCGCTCGCCATGATGGCGCAAATTGTCTCCTCTCGTCATTGCGAGCGCAACGAGGCAATCAGGTTGCTGCCGTGGCGACGGTCGGCGTCGTCACCGACCTCGCTGGCGTCATCGGCAGACTTCGGGCTCTCATGCGGTTGGGGAACCCTGACCTTGCGCGCGGCGCGTGGTCTTCAGCTCATAATGCGCGGCATGGCTGTCATAGCGGCTGAGCAGCTTCCGCGCCGCGGGCGGCACCACCGCCGTGTCATGCGCTGGACCCGCAAAGCGAACCACCGCCGCCTGATCGACGAAGGTCATGATCGTCACGAATTCGACCTCGGCCTCCAGCGGTCTGCGCAGCAGCTCGATGCCTAGAAATCCTTCGATTGCCTGATCCACAATGGCCGGAAAGATTGTCGACCTCAGCAGCTCCTCATAGGCATCGGCATCCGTTGCCCTGGTCCAGCCGCGCCATATACGCTTCAGCATCTGATCGTCCTCCGTCGTGACGATGTTCACCCGAGAACTCGCACAGGCCGGTGGCAGTGCACTTGGTCAAAATTGCGCTTTCTGCGACCGATGTGTCAGACAGCCACCATCGTTCCGGGGCAAGACCTATAGGCCTTGAACCCGGAATCCGCCGTCCCGAACCATATGGAGATTCCAGCTTCCATCGTCAGCGAGGCCGCTTCGCGCCCTCCCGTTGACGCCCCCCGAATTGAGGGTGATCGTGGCGTGGCAGGACTAATAGCCCGCAAACCTCTCCCGCATCACTTTCTCCTCCTGCCGGATGCGCAAGACGAGCGGCACGGCATAGATGGTCATGCCGACCACGAGCGTGACATAGGCGTGCAGCGTCAGGGCGTAGCCGATCAGCTCGGGCAGGATGTTGAGGAAGTAGTTGGGATGGCGGACCATCCGGAACAGCGGATGCGTCACCAGCGCATGGTCCCGCGCGATCATCAGCTTGACGGTCCAAAACCGGCCGAGCAGCCGTGACACCACGAACAGCATCACCGCACCGAACAGATAGATCACGAACCCCGTGATGCTGACGGCGTCGACCGGGGCGTCGCGGACAAGGCCCTCGGTCGTCGCGGCGAGGTAGAAGGCGACATGGGCGATCGCAAGCCAGCGCGAAACCGATGCTCCGTATTCGGTCGCGCCGTTGGCGCGCAGCCGCTTCTCGTTGCGGATCGAGACGGCGAGCATGGCAAAACGATAGGCAAAGGCGGCGACAATGAAGGCGATGATCACGCTCGGCACTCCAGATTTCGGAGCGATTGCCTTAGTTGCCGATGCGCAGGTGCGTCAATACCACATTCTGCTAATGTTGCTTACTAAGTGCGAGGCCGATGTCAGCGCACGCGGCGAAAAGGGCAGCTGATTGCAGACCTTGGGCGTCATGTACCGCGAGAGGTTGCTGGGACGACAGCGGTCTGTGTCGATGCAGCCGTGCACGACGACGTTTTTGTAGCTGGCGTAGGGTGGGCAAAGAGCCGCCCGCAGGGCGGCGCGTGCCCACCGTCTGCGTCGCGAACATCGGTGGGCACGGCGCGCGAGAGAGCACAGCTCAACGCGCGTCTCGCGGGCGCGCCTTTGCCCGCCCTACGGCACCACGCACGCAACTCATGCCGCGACGGAGATGCTCGCTGTTGCCTTATGGGCGTCGCGGGGCAGGGTGACGCGGACCACGGTGCCGAACTCCAGCCGCGAGCGCAGCCGCATCGAGCCGCCGTGCAGCTGGGCCAGCGAGCGGGCGATCGCGAGCCCCAGGCCGGAGCCGTGATAGGTCTTGGTCATCTGGCTCTCGACCTGCTCGAACGGTCGGCCGAGCCGCGCCAGCGACTGGGCGGGGATGCCGATGCCGGTGTCGGCGATGATGAGCACGACCTTGTCCTCGAACACGCGGCTGCGCATCGTGACCCGGCCGCCTTCGGGAGTGAACTTCACCGCGTTGGACAGCAGGTTGACCATGATCTGCTTGGTGGCGCGGCGGTCGGCGACGACGGGGATGCTGCCTCCGATGTCGGCGTCGAGCACCAGGCTCTTGTCCTGGGCGCGGCCGGAGACGACGCGCAGGGATTCGGCCAGCGTCTTGGCGAGGTCCAGCGGCTCCATGTCGAGCTTCATGCGGCCGGCCTCGATCTTCGACATGTCGAGGATGTCGTTGATTACTTCGAGCAGATACTGACCAGAGGTCAGGATGTCGTGGCAGTACTCCTGATACTTCTCTGAGCCGAGCGAGCCGAACATGCCGCTGCCCATGATCTCGGAGAAGCCGATGATGGCGTTGAGCGGCGTGCGCAGCTCGTGGCTCATGTTGGCGAGGAATTTCGACTTGGTCTGGTTGGCTTCCTCGGCGCGGGTCTTTTCCTGCGAGTACTTCTCGGCGAGGTCGGCGAGCTCGATCGCCTGGCGCTCCAGCGCGCTCTGCGAGCGCTGCAGGTCGATCACGGTGGCGCGCAGGCGCAGGTCGTTGTCGACGAGCTTCTGCTCGTGCTCCTTGATGCGGGTGATGTCGGTGCCGACCGAGACGTAGCCGCCGTCCTTGGTGCGGCGCTCGGAGATGTGCAGCCAGCTGCCGTCGTCGAGCTGGGCCTCGAAGGTGCGCCCGCCCGGCGCCTGCTGGCTGTGGTCGTGCAGCCGGGTGCGGATCTCCGGCATCTTGCCGACCTCGATGACGGTCTCGTAGGAGGTGCCGGGGATCACGGCGGAGTCCGGCAGCTTGTGCAGCTTCTGGAAATGCGAGTTGCACAGCACGAGCCGGTTGTTGGCGTCCCACAGCACGAAGGCTTCCGAGATCGTCTCGATCGCGTCCCGCAGGCGGAGGTCTGCCTCGACGGTCTTCTCGACCAGGCTCTTCTGCTCGGTGACGTCGACCGCGATGCCGATCAGGTGCAGGCCGGAGTCGGAGGTGCCCTGGCTGAGCTCGCAACGGACCCGGAGCCAGATCCAGTGGCCCTCGGTGTGGCGCATCCGGAAGCTCTGGTCGATCTGGTGGATGCCGCCGGCGACGAGCTGGTCGGCGATCGCGAACAGGTCGATGTCGTCCGAGTTCACCAGCGCGTTGACCTCGCCGAAGGTGAGGAGGTCGGTGCGGTTTTCGAGGCCGAGCATCGCGAACATCGAGTTCGACCAGAAGATGCGCCCGCGCGACAGGTCCCAGTCCCACAGCCCGCAGCGGCCGCGGTTGAGCGCGGTGTCGATGCGGCCACGCACCGCGTCGTTGATCAGGTCGCCCTCGCGGGCGCGCGTCGACTGCCAGTGGAAGGCGAAGCCCAGGATCAGCACGACGAAGCCCGTCGTCGCCGACAAGGTCACGGAGAGCGCGGCGTCCGAGCCCCAGATCGGCTCGAGCTTCTCCTGGATCACGACGACGCGGCCGGGCAGCGCCTTGATCAACTGTGACACCGCGAAGGCCGGACGGCCGTTCGGCAAGGTGATCTCGGTGACCGCGCCCTGCAGGCCGGGCGTGGCCAAGAGCTGCGCGGTCGAGATCAGATCGAGGATGCGGTCGTTCTCGCCGAGCGCTGCGTCGACCGGAACCCGGGCCAGGATGCGGTGGTCGGCGCCGGTGACGATCACGTGGCGTCCGGCCGCCGCTCCCCAGGCGGGGATCAGGTCGGGCAGCAGGCTCTGCAGATGCTCGATGTGGGCGATGCGGTCCGGGCGCATCGCCAGATGACCGATGCGGTCGGCGAGCAGGTCGGAGATCGCGGCCAGGTCGCGCTTGGTCGCGCCGCGCTTCTGACGGCTCTGGTCGAGCACCTGGACGAAGGCGCCGAGACAGATGGTGACGAGAAAGGCGATGATCAAAGTAGGGACAGCACGACGCAATACCGGCTCAGCAGTCAGTAGCCTTTGATAGGCCGGTTTCGCGATCGATTGCGCCAACCCTTTGATGGAATCAGAAGATTGGACGCACGCGTTCGCGGCATGCGCACGCGCCATGCTGAAGACCCCCGAAACTTCTTGGATACCCGAATTTCGAAAGAGCCCCAGCCGCTTCCGAATCAAGTTGATTTGAATCCAGATTTGTCGGGCTGTCGAGAGTCAACGATTTGGCAAAAGCTAATAAATCTTATCCAATGCGGAATTGCCATGGCGAAAGGCCGGCAGAGTGAGTCCGAAGCGGGAACGCAGCATGACTTTCATGCTTCAGCCGTGCGGCGGCTCGGCGTGACTGATGACGCGCTTGACGCTCGGGAAGGCGCGACGCACCCCGCGCTCGATGTGGTCGACATTGTCGTGCACCTTCAGCACGCTCATCGACGGCGCGGCGCGGCAGTGGAAGTTGACGATCTCGCCGGCCTCGGTGTTGCGGACGCGGACATTGTGTACGTCGTACATGTCGGTCTCGGCGGCGAGGCGCTGCAGGGCCTCGGCGATCTCGGCGATCCGCTGCGCTGGCGCATCGACGCCGAATGGCAGCTCGGGCTCGAGCGGCTCGATATGGGTGTCGACCTCGACGTCGGCGCCGAATTCGGCGCGGATGCTGCGTTCCAGCTCGTGCGCGATGGCATGCGCTCCGAACAGGCTCATGTCGCCGTCGACCTCGAGGTCGATCGCGACGATCAGGCGGCCACCGACGTCATGGACGGTGACGTGATGGATCGCGAGGCCGGAATTGCGCGCGATCACCATGATGCGCTCGCGGACGCTCTCGTTGCTGAGCGCGACCGGCACCGTCGTGAAGGTGACGTCGGCGCCGGACAGGCTGGCATCGACCGCGGCCTGCGCATCGCGCTTGATCTCGTGCACGCGGTCGATCGGGTAGGTGCGCGGCACCTGCACCGTGGCGTCGACGAAATGCGTCGCGCCGACGAGCCGGACCCGTAGCCGCTCGACATCGACGACGCCATTGATCGAACGGATCGCGGCGCGCGCCTTCTCGGCCGCACCCTCTGGCGCGCGGTCGAGCAGTGTTTCTACGGTGGAGCGCGCCAGCCGCAGGCCGAGCACGGAGATCATCAGGGCGACCGCGACCGCGGCGGCGGAATCCCCCCACCAGAACCCGAGCGCGGTGAGGACGAGGCCGGCGATGACGGCGATCGAGCCGAGCACGTCGGAGGCGAAATGCAGCGCGTCGGCGGCGAGCGCCTGGCTGTGGGTCTCGTGCGCGGCGCGGTGCAGCGCGCGGGCGCGCCAGAAGTTGACGGCGATGTCGACCAGCAGCACCACGAACGGAATCGCCGACAGCGACGGCGGCGCCGCCGCCTCGCGCAGCCGGCTGACGGATTCCACCAGCACGCCGCCGGCCAGCACGTAGAGCAGGGCGATGACGCCGAGCGCCGATAGGCTCTCCAGCTTGCCGTGGCCGTAATGATGCTCGTCGTCGGCCGGCCGGTCCGATACCCGAACCACCATCCAGGTGATCACGGTGGCGACGACGTCGACGGCGCTGTGCAGTGCCTCGGAGACGAGCGCGAGACTGCCGATCAGGATGCCGACGATGAACTTCGCCGCGGCCATGCTGGCGCTCGCCGCGATCGAGATCGCGGCGACACGGGTTTTCCCGGAATCGATATGGGAGGCGGCGTCTCTCATGGCGGCGGATGTAGCAGCCGAGGCCGCACCATGAAAGCCAGGATCGCGCGGTCCATGGGCGTGGACCGTGCGCTGTTTCGAGTGCTTCTAAATCTCAGAAGCTTGCGTTCACAAGGTCACCACGATCTTGCCGAGATGCTTGTTCGCCTCCATGTGCGCGAACGCCGCGCCAATGTCGTCGAAGGCGAAGACGCGGTCGATCGGCAGCCGCAGCGTGCGCTGCTCGACCGCACTCCAGATGTCCTTTTTCACCTCGTCGAAGATCGTACGGATCTCCTCGATCGAACGGGTGCGGAAGGTGACGCCGACATAGGTGATGCGGCGCGCCGCGTGCAGGTCGAAGTTGAAGTCGGCATGGGTGCCGCCGAGCCGGCCGACATTGACGATGCGGCCGAGGACCTTGGTCGCGGCGAGGTTCTGATTGGCGACCTTGCCCGACACCTGGTCGATGATCAGATCGACGCCCTCGCCGTTGGTCGCCTGCAGCACCTGATCGACCCAGGCGGGATCGCTGGAGTCGATGGCGAGATCGGCGCCGAACTCGTTGAGCCGTTGGCGGCGCATCGCATCGGTCGAGGAGCCCACCACCAGGGAGGCGCCCTTGAGCTTTGCGATCTGCATCGCCATCAGGCCGACGCCGGAGCTCGCGCCCTGCACCAGCACGCGCTGGCCCGGCTGCAAAGCGCCGTTGGTGATGACGGCGTTGTGCATCGTGGTCAGCGCGATCGGGAGCGTGGCAGCCTCGTCGAAGTTCATGTTCGACGGCGCGTGGAACAGGCGGCCATGGTCGGCAAGGGTGTATTCGGCGAACGCCGCGCTGCCCGAGCCCATGACCTTGTCGCCGATCTTGACGCCCCTGGCGTCGGGACCGAGCTCGGCGACCTCGCCGGCCCATTCCATGCCGAGCACCGTGCCGACGCCGCCGGCGACGCCATGCACATGCCCCTTTGTCATGCCGAGGTCGGCGCGATTGAGGCCGCAGGCGCGCACGCGCACCAGGACCTGCGTGCCCTTCGGTGCGGGCTTGGCGATATCGGTGATCGCGGCGCCCTGGGCGCCATACACATAGGCTTTCATCGCGAGGATCCTGTCGGGTCGGCATGAGCGGCGACCTTACTGTGCCGCTCCTCTCTGCGCACCGCCTAACAGGCGGCGCGCTGCTCCGACAAGACTCTCTCAGTCATGAACCGGTTCCGCTGACCGGGCTGGACGCGTCAGGCGGCGACCGGAGCTTCCGCTTCGTCGAAGGCGCTGGAGACGTCGCGCATGCTGATGACGCCGGCGAGCGCGAAGTCGACGATGACGGGGAGGTGGCGGATGTGATGCACGTTCATCAGGTGCCGCACGTGCTCGAGCGTATCCTCGGTGCTGCAGGAGATCAGCCGCTGCGGCGAGATCAACTGCGAGACCTTCAGGTTGACGCCGGCGGCGCCATGCTCGGCGATGGCGCGTACGACATCGCGTTCGGTGAACATGCCGGCCGCGGTGTTGCCTTCGGTGCGGACGACGTCCTTGACGACGAGGGCGCTGACATTGCTGGCGCGCATCAGCTGCGCCGCGACGCCGACGGTCTCGTTCATTCGCACCGTGATCACGCGCGCCGTCTTGTTGCGCAGGATGTCTCCGACTTTCATGGCACCCTCCCGTTTGTTGATAGTGAACGGAGGGAAGTCTGGTATACGTTATGCCAGAAGTCAATCGGGTTTGACGGCTTTTCGTGCGCTCGGCCACCGAAAAAACACGTCAGCGACACTGCCGGAGCTGCCGGATATGACGCGCCAGCGTCCTGCCCCGGCGCAAAAAAAGGAGGCGCACCGTGGTGCGCCTCCTGAAGTCGCGGGAAGAAACAGTGGCGTCACGCCATCCGGGCGTCCTGCGTCACCGGCTCGGTAACCGGCTCCTTGCCGAGGATGAAGGCGCGGCGCAGCGGCTTGATCACGAACAGCGCCATCAATGCGGCCGTCGCGTTCAGCCCGACGCCGATCACGAACACGGCCTGCCAGCCATATTTTGCGGAGACGAGGCTCGCGAGCGGGACCAGCAGCGAGGCGGTGCCCTTCGCGGTGTAGAGCATGCCGTTGTTGGTCGCGGCGTATTTGCTGCCGAACGTATCGCCCGAGGTCGCCGGAAACAGGCTGTAGATTTCGCCGAACACGCCGAAATAGACGGCGGTCGCGAGCACGAACACGATCGGGTTGTGCCCGTAGCTCGACAACGTCAGCAGCATCAAAGCGGCCGTGCCGAAGGCAATGAACATGGTGTGCTCGCGACCGATCGTGTCGGAGATCCAGCCGAACACAGGGCGGCCGAAGCCGTCGAAGATTCGATCGAGCGAGATCGCAAACGTCAGCGCCGCCATCTGGAAGCCGGCGAGCGTCACCGGCTCGTTGGCGATCTTGAAGTCGTGGGCGATCGGGGCGATCTGGGCGGCGGTCATCAGGCCGCCCGAGGCCACCATGACGAACACCAGATACATGATCCAGAAGATCGGCGTGCGCAGCACCTGCGGCGGCGTGTAGTCGATCTTGCTCTGCGGCAGATTGAGCTGCTTCTTGCGGGTCGGCGCCGCAACCGTCGGCGGCCGCAGGAAGATCGCGAGCACGAACACGACCAGCCCCTGGCCGATGCCGAAGGTGAAGAAGGCGCTCTGATAGCCGCTCGAGGCGATCATGCTGGCGATCGGCACCACGGTCAGCGCGGCACCGGCGCCGAAGCCCGCGGCGGTGGCACCCGCGGCGAGGCCGCGGCGGTCGGGAAACCATTTCAGCGCATTGCCGACGCAGGTGCCGTACACTGCGCCCGCGCCGATGCCGCCGATGACGGCGCCGGCGTAGAGCAGGGTGAGCGAGTCGGCGTAGGAGTTCAGCATCCAGGCTAGCGAGATCATGACGCCGCCGAACATGATGACGACGCGCGGACCGTATTTGTCGACGAACCAGGCCTCGACCGGCACGAGCCAGGTTTCGGTGACGACGAAGATCGTGAAGGCCAGCTGGATCGCCGTGCGACCCCAGTGAAACTTCGCGTCGATCGGATCGACGAACAGCGTCCAGCCATATTGCAGGTTGGCGATCATCGCCATGCAGACGATGCCCATTGCGAGCTGGATCCAGCGGAAGCCGCTGGACTGTGCCTGGACAGGCGGTGTTGCCTCTGTGCTGGAAACCATGTGTCCTCCCAAACGCGCTCTCTTGGAGGATGCCGCTGCAAGCGCGCTCCTCATCTGCGCACGGAACCATTCTGGTATAATATATTCCAGTCTGCAATATGGCCTGCGACACAGGGTGCGACATGTTGCTTTGCAGCGAGACCGAAATCGTCCGCCAAGCAAAAGAAAACGCTCGGCAAAATGCCGAGCGTCGTCAATCTGGACGCGTTTTTTATTTTTTTGTTGCAGCGCGAAGGGATGCGTCAGAGCGTCGATTTCTGCACCACGACCCTCCGCCAGGGCTTGAGCACCGCGATCGCGAGGATCGATGCCAGGATGTTGGCGCCGGCCGCGATGATGAAGACGCGATCCCAGTTGCCGCTCGATTGCTGCATGTAGTTCGCGATCGGCACCAGCAGCGCGGCCGTGCCCTTGGCGGTGTAGAGCAGGCCGGCATTGGTGGTGGCGAACTTGGTGCCGAACGTGTCGGTGCAGGTCGAGGGGAAGAGCGAGTAGATCTCACCCCAGGCGAAGAACACGAAGCCGGAGAGGATCACGAACCACACCGGATCATGGCCCAGCATGTACAGCGCCCAGATGCCGATGCCTTCCATGCCGAACGCGATGAACATCGTGTTCTCGCGGCCGATGTTGTCGGAGATCCAGCCGAAGAACGGACGCGTCAGGCCGTTCAGCACGCGGTCGATGGTGGCTGCGAAAGTCACCGCCGTCATGGTCATGCCGATCAGCGTCACCGGAATGTTGTCGACCTTCCAGTCGCCGGCGATCGGCTTGAGGTTGGCCGTCACCATCAGGCCGCCGGCGCCGACGATCACGAACATGAAGTACATCAGCCAGAAGATCGGCTGACGGATCACTTCGGTCGGGTTGTAGTTGCGACGGCTCTGCACCAGGTTCGTGTTCTGAGCAACGGCCGGCACCTGGCCTTCCTTGGGCGCGAACAGGAAGAAGGCGAGGATGACGATGATGATGCCCTGGCCGAGACCGAAATACAGGAAGGTGGTCTGAAAGCCGGAGTCGCGGATCATGGCCTGGATCGGCGCGACTGTCAGCGCCGAGCCGGCGCCGAAGCCGGCTGCCGTGATGCCTGCCGCGAGGCCGCGCTTATCGGGAAACCACTTCAGCGCGTTGCCGACGCAGGTGCCGTAGACGCCGCCGGCGCCGATGCCCGCGATGATCATGCCGAGATAGTAGCCGTTGAGCGAGGTGGCGTAGGCGTTGATCATCCAGCCGATCGCGCAGAGCACGCCGCCGACGAGCACGACGATGCGCGGGCCGTATTTGTCGACGAACCAGCCCTCGACCGGCACGAGCCAGGTTTCGAACAGCACGAACAGGGTGAAGGCCCACTGGATCGAGGCGCGATCCCAGCCGAACGTCTTGGCGATATCCGGGACGAAGAAGGTCCAGCCATATTGATAGTTGGCGATCATCACCATCGCCAGGACGCCAACCGCGAGCTGCGTCCAGCGATAGGCGTCGCTTACTCTTGCAGATGCGGGCGCCCCCGCGTGAGCCAAGTCCGTCATGTTTCCTCCAGGGCTGTCTATTTTTGTCCTAACAGCTATGCGGAGTTTGGTATATGATATGCCAATAGACAAGCGGATTCATCGACCCCGTGCTCGCTGGTAGCCCAGCGATCGACGAAAAAACCCTGTAGAAGCAAGGCAAATCGCTGCAGCGACAATACGACGCAGCAGAGGATATTTGTAGCTCAACTATCGGAGTAGGGGCGAGTTTATGCGGCGACGGCCCGCAACCGGTTGTAGCCCTGCTGGATCGCCGACCAGAACAGCGCGATCAACCCGAGCGCCATGATGGTGCCGACCAGTCCGTTGGAGAAGAATATCGCGAGCGATCCCTGGGATCCCAGCAGCGACTGCCGGAAGGCCTCCTCGGCCTTGTCGCCGAGCACGATGGCGAGCACCAGCGGCGCGAGCGGATAGCCGCACTTCTTGAACAGATAGCCGAGCACGCCGAACACCAGCATCAGCACGACGTCGAACGTGCTGCTGTGCACCGAATAGGCGCCGATCGCACAGAGCACCAGGATGAGCGGGGCGATGATGCTGAAGGGAATGCGCAGGATCGCCGCGAAGACCGGCACGCAGGTCAGCACGACGAGCAGGCCGGCGAGGTTGCCGAGATACATTGAGGCGATCAGGCCCCAGACGAATTCCTTCTGCTCGACGAACAGCATCGGGCCGGGCTGGAGGCCCCAGATCAAGAGGCCGCCGAGCAGCACCGCCGCCGTGGGGGAGCCGGGCACGCCGAGTGACAGCATCGGCAGCAGCGCCGCCGTGCCCGCCGCATGGGCCGCCGTCTCCGGCGCGACGACGCCCTCGATCTCGCCACGGCCGAAATTCTTGCCGCGCTTGGAGAGGCGCTTGGCGATGCCGTAGCTCATGAACGACGCCGGTGTCGCGCCGGCGGGGGTGATGCCCATCCAGCAGCCGATCACGCAGGAGCGCAGCGACGTCAGCCAATACGCCGGCATCTCCTTCCAGGTGTGCAGCACCACCCGCAGATTGATCTTGGCATTGCCGCCGCGGAAGCTCAGGCCTTCCTCCATCGTCAGCAGGATCTCGCCGATGCCGAACAGGCCGATCACGGCGATCAGGAAGTCGAAACCGTTGAGCAGCTCGGTGATGCCGAAGGTGAGCCGGAGCTGGCCGGTGATGGAATCCAGGCCGACGGCCGCGAGCGCGAAGCCGATCATCATCGCCGCGATCGTCTTGAACGGCGGCTCCTTGCTCAGGCCGACGAAGCTGCAGAAGGCGAGGAAGTAGACGGCGAATTTCTCGGCCGGGCCGAACTGAAGCGCGAAGCCGGCCACCAGCGGCGCGATCAGCGTGATCATGATGACCGCGAACAGCGCGCCGACGAAGGACGAGGTGAACGCTGCCGTGAGCGCCTCGCCGGCCTTGCCCTGCTGCGCCATCGGGTAGCCGTCGAACGTGGTCGCGACCGACCATGGTTCGCCGGGTATGTTGAACAGGATCGAGGTGATGGCGCCGCCGAACAAGGCACCCCAATAAATGCAGGACAGCATGATGATGGCCGAGGTCGGCGGCATGCTGAAGGTCAGCGGCAGCAGGATCGCGACGCCGTTGGCGCCGCCCAATCCCGGCAGCACGCCGATGATCACCCCGAGCACGATCCCGAGGATCATCACCATGATGTTGAAGGGCTGGAGCGCGACTGCGAAGCCGTGAAACAGATTGGCGAGTTCTTCCATGCCAGCTTGGTCCTGCAACCCTCAGCGGATGAGTTTTCGTGTCAGAGTCCGAGCCAATCCTCGACCGGCCCCTTGGGCAGTGGGACCATGAACCAGCGCTCGAAGATCAGATAGGTCACCACCGGCATTCCGATCGCGACCGCCGCCACCGTGAGCCAGCCATATTTGCCAAGCCAACGCATGAACCAGGCGATGAAGATCATGGAGGCGACGTACAGACCGGTGAAGGGCAGGGCGCCGACATAGATCGCCGTCGGCACCACCACGCTCATGACCTGGCGGAGCTGACGCCATTCGGCGAAGACGCTGCCGTCAGCCTCGCGCAGCGTGTTGCGGACATTCATCGCGCTCGCCGCGATGATGAACAGGCCGACGTAGAACGGGAAGAATCCCGCGCGCGGCCCCTCGGCGCCCCAATTGATCCCCGCCTTCACGCTGCCGAGGATCACGATGATCCCGAACAGCGCGATCGCGAGCGTGACGCCGAGTTCGACCGCCTTGTGGCTGGGCCCGGCGGATCCTCCCTGGCTTCTCATGCGAGCCGCTCAGTTCGAGGCGAGGAAGCCGGCTTCCTTCATCAGGAGCTCGTGACGCTTCTCTTCGGTCTCAACCCACTTCGCGTAGTCCGCACCGGTCATGAAGGTGGTGTTGAAGGCGCCGGTCTTCATGAAGTCCTGCCATTCCGGGGTTTCCCGCACCTTCTTGAACAGGTCGACATAGTATTCGATCTGGTCCTTGGTGGCCCGCGGCGACATGAAGATGCCGCGCAGCATCAGGTATTCGATGTCGAGGCCCTGCGACTTGCAGGTCGGAATGTCCTTCCAGGCCTTGCCGTCGGTGATCTGCTCGCCGTAGCCCATCGGCTTGTCGTCGAACACGCAGAGCGGCCTGACCTTGCCGCCGCGCCACTGCGCCACCGCTTCGATGGGATTGTTGACGGTGGAGTCGATGTGGTTGCCGACCAGTTGCACGGCCACTTCGCCACCGCCCTTGTAGGGGATGTAGGTGAACTTGGCGCCGGTCGCCTTCTCCATGGCCACCGTGATGATCTGGTCTTCCTGCTTCGAGCCGGTGCCGCCCATCTTGAGGATGCCCGCGCCTTGCTTGACCGCGTCGATGTAGTCCTTGGCGGTTGTGTAGGGCTTGTCGGCGTTGACCCAGAGCACGAATTCGTCGAGCGCCAGCATGGCGACCGGTGTGAGGTCCTTCCAGCTGAACGGGATGCCGGTCGCGAGCGGCGTCGTGAACAGGTTCGACAGGGTGATGATGATCTTGTGGGGGTTGCCGGCTGACGCCTTGACGTCGAGGAAGCCTTCGCCACCGGCACCGCCGGACTTGTTGATGACGACCAGCGGCTGCTTCATCAGATTGTGCTTGGTGACGATGCCCTGAATCGTCCGAGCCATCTGGTCGGCACCGCCGCCGGTTCCGGCCGGAACGATGAACTCGACGGGCCGGACGGGCTCCCATCCCGCCAGAGCCGGGATATGCCCCACCATCAGGGCGACGCCGGCCACAACGGCCACGCGCATGGAACGCTTCATCGACGCTTTCTCCCCTTCATTCCCGGACCGCACGGCTTCTTCCGGCCGCTATGCCCAATCGAACCACTGACCCGTCGAGTCCGGCCGGTGTCATCCTCCACCGTGACGCGCTTCAGGTCGCCGTCGGCCTTGGACTCTCTCGCAATGCCCATGCAGCCAAAAGTTGTAGTAGCGGCCTGGGTCATGCAGCAAGACGTGCATCCGCAGCAAATCGACCGATTTGATTTTGGTATGAAGAGGTGACCGACCGCAATTGAGGAGATCGGTTGGGATGCTCACGGGGCCAATTTGTCGCAGGCCGCGGGGGGGTGTCGCAAAAGCAAAAGCCCCGGAGGTCCGGGGCTCTTGATTGGGCTTCGATGCTGCTTGCGCGCGCGAAGCGCGCCGGCCTCAGAGGCCGAAATACGGCAGGTCGCCGTTGCGGTTGGCGGCGCGGGCGCTGGTCATGAGAACACGATCGAGGGTCGCCAGCAGGCGGCCGAACAGGGACACGGGCTGAACGAGGGGGAGGGCGGCGGTCTTGGCCATGGTTTGTCTCCATCAGTTGGGCGGTACGACGTTCTGACTGAGGAGAATTTACGTATACCAGATGCCAGATACAACGGATCATATTGCATAGCGGTATGAGGATTTTGCGCTGCAGCAGGAATGCAACAATTTGGATTCCTTATTGAAGGCGGCATTTTCATATGGAAAGAGCCGCCCAACCTGGGCACCGGATCGGCTCGATCCTGCTTGGCGGACCGAGCCGGCAAAGTCGGGGTATCTCGGCGACTGCTGAGAGCTGCCATCCCGTGCGTCTATCCCCCCGCGTGCAACGCGACGGAACAATCGGCCCGAGGTGAGGGAACTGTGCTGCCCGGGCCGCAGTTACTCTGCAATGAAGCGGAGTGGCGCCGCCGGATGTTGATCGTTCAGTCCGTCGCGCTGTATTCCTCGAAACGTATCATCAGCAGACCTGAGGGCGAAGGAAAGGCCATGCGCGCCTTGATCCTGGCACTGTCCATCCTGGCGATCGCCGGAAGCGCGCAGGTCGCTCACGCTGGTCTGAGCAGCACACCTCGTGAAGCGTCGGCACCCGCCGATACCGTGATCGCTGCCCAGGACGCCAATCAGCAGGCCGAGAATCAGATCGGCCTCACCAAGGCGAAGCGTCGCGCCGTGCAACGAGGGCTGACCCGGCTCGGGTTCGGCACCAAGATCAACGGGACGTTCGACGATTCGACCCGCGCCGCCCTTGCCCATTGGCAGGAGGAGCGCGGCTACCCCGCGACCGGCTTCCTCAATGCTGCCCAGCACAAGGCGCTGATGGACGCGGCCACCGAGGCTGCCAAATCCGACCGCCAGGCCCGTCGCAGCACGGGACGCGCGCGACGTCAGCGGAATGTGGGAGGTCCCATCGGCGCGATCGGCGGCGCGATGCATCGGGTGGTGGGCGGAATATTCGGCAGGTAACCAGGCTGTTCGACAGCTTGGTCGGATTGCCGACCGACAGGCACTTGCGGCGCTCATGGATCGTAGATGATCTTCGCCGTGATGCCCAATCGGGCCGCGACCGCATCGACCTCTTCCTGACTTTGTGGATAGGCTTCAAAGACGATGTTTGCCTTAAAGAGACGCGGATAATATCTCGGGTTGAGCGTCCATAGGATGTCGTGATCCACCCCTGTCTCTGCGTAGAGGCTGGCCACTCTTCGTCTCACGTAGATGCTGTCGGGCGGCATCACAGACGAGGGATCGATGGCTCTCTCCCAAAGAAACCGAGCTTGGCGCGCCGATGAGTATTCGACGGTGTCGCTTCCCTCGCGACATGGTCCACGCCGCAAGCCCCTCGGACCGCCGTCGCGTGGTGTCTTGAGGAATGCACAATAGGGACGGGCCGGGTCGCTGCTTTGGGGATTATGCCAGAGAACGAGGGCGTCCTTGAGCACGTAAGTTTGGTCGGGAGCGGTGATGATGAATTCGGCGCAGGCCGAGAAGCAGTAGTCATAGACGACAACGGTCGCATGCCGCTCGCGAATGAGATCGGCGAGTTCGAGGGCTTTGTCTTCCCTCCCGCCGGTGCTGCGGATGACGAAGAGCCCACCAAGCTCGAGTACTTTCGTCAGTGATACGTCGACTTCTGGAAGCATCGTCGTGTCGAAACACATGATGCGCTTGTCCGGGCTCAGCGTCATGGCTCTCGGCGGCCAGATCGACCGGCAATAGGAGACCGCACGGTCATAGCTCTCGCGATCACTCGCGTCGTCCAGAGCACGTGCAACGCCGGTCGGCGCTGAAAGCACGGCGGACATCAGGGAAATGAGCAGCCAGCCTTTTTGAAACCAATGGGCCACTGGGAGGCCTCCTCAACGGACGTCTCGCTTTCATTTCGGAAGTCGATGGTTTCGCTAACAGTGCACCCGGTGTTCATTGGCCCCGAGATTCTACGATTTCCCGCGAAAGCTCAAGGATAGCGTTTGCACCTCGCTGGTAGGCCGAACCATCAACTGAATACATGGTCGTGCCGTCCCGGATCGTGATTCGGCTTACGACCGTTCGCCCAAGCGCGGTGGCTAAGTTCAATAGTGTTTGCTCAATTTTTTCCCTGGCCGGTAGGTCTCGGTTCTGTAGTGTAGAATGGATGTATTCTCTCTCTGACGGCTGGGCGTCCACGAGTTTCGCGCGCTGTTTCAGCCGCGCATTGGCGACATGTCGCATAATTCGCTTTTCGGCAAAGAAGGGGCAGAATTGCCCGACACGGCCAGTCTGCAAGCGTGCCCGAGGGTCTGGCAATGTGTTCGATCGCACGAGACTAACATGAAGTCGCGACCAAGGTCAGCTCTGGGTTATACGGTCGAAACGTCGGCGACTGCGTCATGTCCGCTTCACCCTGAGGCCGGCCGTGGCCCGTAATGGTGATCCGCAGCGCAGGCCGAGACCAAGGTCCCCGCCGGTGTCTGCGGAAGAGACATCAATCTTTCACCGCAAAAGTCAAAAAGCCGCCGGGCGATGCCGGCGGCTTTTGAGTCGATGGAACGCATACGCGCGGCGTTCGCGCCGCGCCCGTCCTTTACTCCGCGGCTTCCTTGCGCGGCGGATCGAGCGCGCCGGAGTCGTGGATTTCGGCGACCTGGTGGTCGCTGAAGCCCAGCACCTGGCGCAGGACCTCGTCGGTGTGCTCGCCGAGCAGCGGCGAGCGGGTGACGTCGGCCGGGCTGTCCGACAGCTTGATCGGGTTGCCGACCGAGAGATACTTGCCGCGGGTCGGATGGTCGACCTCGACCAGGGTGCCGGTCTTGCGCAGCGACTCGTCCTCGGCGATTTCCTTCATCGACAGGATCGGGCCGCAGGGGATGTCGAACTCGTTCAAGATGTCCATGGCCTCGAACTTGGTCTTGGTCATGGTCCACTGCTCGATCCGCCCGAAGATCTCGTTCAGGCGCGGCAGGCGGGCGGCGGGCTTGGCGTAGTTCGGATCGGTCTTCCAGGTCGGCTCGCCGATCACGTCGCAGATCTTCTCCCAGACCGGGGCCTGGGTGATGAAGTAGATGTAGGCGTTCGGGTCGGTCTCCCAGCCCTTGCACTTCAAGATGCGGCCCGGCTGGCCACCGCCGGAATCATTGCCGGCGCGCGGCACGGCATCGCCGAACGGCACGCCCTCGCCGAACTGGCTGTATTCCTTGAGCGGACCGTGGTCGAGGCGCTGCTGGTCGCGCAGCTTGACGCGGCAGAGGTTGAGCACGCCGTCCTGCATCGCGGCGGTGACGCGCTGGCCCTTGCCGGAGTGGGTGCGCTGATAGAGCGCGGTGACGATGCCGAGCGCGAGGTGCAGGCCGGTGCCGGAATCGCCGATCTGCGCGCCGGTGACCAGCGGCAGGCCGTCACGGAAGCCGGTGGTCGAGGCGGCGCCGCCGGTGCACTGCGCGACGTTCTCGTAGACTTTGCAGTCCTCGTAGGGGCCAGGGCCAAAACCCTTGATCGACGCCACGATCATCTTCGGGTTGATCGCCTGGATCTTCTCCCAGGGGAAGCCCATGCGATCGAGCACGCCGGGGCCGAAATTCTCGACCAGCACGTCGCACTTCTTGATCAGCTCGGTCAGAACCTCCTTGCCCTTGGGGTTCTTGGTGTCGAGCGTAATCGACCGCTTGTTGTGGTTCAGCATCGTGAAATAGAGGCTGTCCACGTTGGGGATGTCCTGGAGCTGGCCGCGGGTGATGTCACCCACGCCCGGCCGCTCCACCTTGATCACGTCGGCGCCGAACCAGGCCAGCAGCTGGGTGCAGGTCGGTCCGGACTGGACGTGGGTGAAATCGAGAATGCGAACGCCCTCGAGCGCCTTGGTCATGTGTTGCTCTCCGTAACGAATGGTCATCCCGCAACTCGCGGGCAGGTGATGTCTTGCGGGTGGCCTTACTTCTTCTTCGTCAGCACGCTCTGCGGATTGAGGTTGCCGATACGGCCGCTCTCGGATCCGGCTGCAGGATCGATCACGGCATTGATCAAGGTCGGCTTGCCGGAATCCATCGCTTCGTTGACGGCGCGCTTCAGCTCGTCTGGCGAGGTCGCGTTGACGCCGACGCCGCCGAAGGCTTCCATCATCTTGTCGTAGCGGGCGCCCTTGACGAATACGGTGGTCGCCGGATCGTCGCCCGCCGAGTTCTGGTCGGTGCCGCGATAGATGCCGTCATTGTTGAAGATGACGACGCAGATCGGAAGATTGTAGCGGCAGATCGTCTCGACCTCCATGCCGGAGAAGCCGAAGGCGCTGTCGCCCTCGATCGCCAGCACCGGCTTACCGGTCTCGACCGCGGCGGCGATGGCCGAGCCCATGCCGATGCCCATCACGCCCCAGGTGCCGACGTCCAGGCGCTTGCGCGGCTGGTACATGTCGATCACGCCGCGGGCGAGGTCGAGCGTGTTGGCGCCCTCGTTGACCAGGATCGCGTCCGGACGCTCCTTGATGATGGTGCGGAGCACGCCGAGCGCGCCGTGATAGTCCATCGGCGAGTTGTTGTTCATCAGCCGCGGCGCCATCTTGGCGACGTTGTCCTCGCGCTTCTTCTGCACCGAAGAGGTCCACTCGACCGGTGCCTTGGCCCAGTTGCTGCCCATCGCCTCGGAGAAGGCCGTGACGACCGAGCCGATGTCGCCGACCACGGGGGCGGCGATCTCGACGTTGGAGTCCATCTCCTTCGGCTCGATGTCGACCTGGATGAACTTCTTAGGTAGCTCGCCCCAGCTCTTGCCCTTGCCGTGCGACAAGAGCCAGTTGAGGCGGGCCCCGATCAGCATGACGACGTCGGCGTCCTTCAGCACGGTGGAACGTGCGGCGCCGGCGCATTGCGGATGCAGGTCGGGCAGCAGGCCCTTGGCCATGCTCATCGGCAGGAACGGCGCGCCGCTCTTCTCGACGAAGGTCTTGATCGCCTCGTCGGCCTGGGCATAGGCAGCGCCCTTGCCGAGGATGATCAGCGGGCGCTTCGCGTTCTTCAACAGATCGAGCGCGCGCTTGACCGAGTCGGGGGAGGGGATCTGCGCCGGAGCCGGATCGATCACCTTGACCAGCGAGGCTGCGCCGGCCTGCGCATTCATCACCTGGCCGAACAGTTTTGCCGGCAGGTCGAGATAGACGCCGCCGGGGCGGCCCGAGACGGCGGCACGGATCGCGCGGGCGAAGCCGATGCCGATGTCCTGCGCGTGCAGCACGCGGAACGCCGCCTTGCACAGCGGCTTGGCGATCGCGAGCTGATCCATCTCTTCGTAGTCGCCCTGCTGCAGGTCGACGATCTCGCGCTCCGAGGAGCCCGAGACCAGGATCATCGGGAAGCAGTTCGTCGTCGCATGCGCGAGCGCAGTGAGGCCGTTGAGGAAGCCGGGAGCCGAGACCGTGAGGCACACGCCCGGCTTCTTGGTGAGGAAGCCGGCGATCGCGGCGGCATAGCCGGCGTTCTGCTCGTGACGGAAGGAGAGTACGCGGATGCCTTCAGCCTGCGCCATGCGACCGAGATCGGTGATCGGGATGCCCGGCACGTTGTAGATCGTGTCGATCCCGTTCAGCTTCATCGCGTCGATGACGAGATGAAAGCCGTCCGTGAGCTCCTCGTGCGTGTCCGGTGCCTCGGTCTTAACAGCAGTCTGCGCCATGCGCCTCTCTCCCTGGTCGTCTGTGAAGGCGCTTTGCGGCGTCTTCTTCTGTTTGAACCTGTCAGCTGAATAGTTCCTGGCCGTGCGTCTCGACATAGGTCGCGAGGCCCAGCGTGTGATCACGGGCGCGCTTTTCGGCGAGCTCGGTGTTGCGTTCCTCCAGCGCCTCGATGATCGCCAGATGCTCGGGCAGGGAGGCTGCGATACGGTCGGTGCGTCCGATCGTGAGCTGGCGATAGCCGCGCACGTGAAGGAGGATGTCGTTGGTCATGTCGACGAGCACGGGCGATTCCGACAGCGAGATCAGCGCCTGATGAAACGCGATGTTCGCCTTCGAATATTCCTCGATGTGCTCCTGCGGCGGGCGGTCCTTGCCGAAATCTTTGAAGTAGTCGCGCAGCGCGCTGATGTCCTTCTTGCGCGCGATCGTCGTGATCAGGCGCGCCGCCATGCTCTCCAGCGCCGCCCAGGCGCGGATCATGTCGACGATTTCGGTCTTGGTCCGGCGCACTACGACGATGCCACGACGCGGCACGGTCTTCACGAAGCCGTCCTGCTCCAGCATCGCGATCGCTTCGCGGATAGGCGTGCGGCTGACACCGAGGCGCTCGGACAGAGCGCGCTCGTCGAGCATCACCGGCTCGGGCGACGCGTAGATGTCCATCTTGAGAATGGCTTCTTTCAAGGCCTCGTAGGCCTTATTCTTGAAGCTCGTCTCCGGGGCGATGCGAGTGATCGCGATGTCGGCCTCGGCCATGATGGGCAATGCCTTGTTTGTTTTCTCTGTAGACAAGACCGATCTCCTCTCCTTGGGAGATGCCTGTGTACAGCATTTTGCGTCCAATATTTTTGGCATGCCAGATGCCAGACTGTCAAGGCGACCTATTTTCCGCGTTTCCACATCTTCGATGCGCTTGACAAAGTTTGCTTCTGGCATACCAAATGCCATAAACCGCGATCAATCCCCAGGAGGAAGCCCCCAATGTCTGACGCCATCCCGAACGCCAAGGCCACGATCCGCGAAGTGCTGGATCGGGTGAAGGCCGACAAGCGCACCAGCCTCACCGCCCCCGAGGGCAAGGTGGTCTGCGACGCCTATGGCATTCCGGTGCCGAAGGAGGGATTGGCCAAATCCGCCGCCGAGGCGGCCAAGCTGGCCGGCGACATGGGTTTTCCGGTCGTCATGAAGATCGTATCGCCCGACATTCTGCATAAGACGGAAGCCGGCGGCGTCATCGTTGGCGTCAAGACCGCTGACGACGCGCAGAAGGCGTATGAGACCATTCTCGCGAATGCGAAGAAGTACAAGGCCGACGCCAAGATCGAAGGCATCCAGGTACAGCAGATGCTGACCGGCGGGACCGAGGTGATCGTCGGTTCGATCACCGACGGATCGTTCGGCAAGCTGGTGGCCTTCGGCCTCGGCGGTGTGCTGGTCGAGGTGCTGAAGGATGTGACATTCCGCCTCGCCCCCGCCACCAAGGAAGACGCGCTGTCGATGCTCGACGGCATCCAGGCGCATGAGATGCTGAAGGGCGTGCGCGGCGGCGACGCGGTCAGCCGCGAGGCGCTGTCCGACGTCATCGTCAAGGTGTCGCAGCTGGTCAGCGATTTCCCGGAGATCGTCGAGCTCGACCTCAACCCCGTGTTCGCGACCAAGAACGGCGCGATCGCCGCCGACGTCCGTATCGTCGTCGATTTCGACTACAAGCCGCGTCCGGCGCCGCGCTCGAACGAGGAAATCGTCACCGCGATGAAGCGGATCATGATGCCGAAGGCGATCGCCGTGATCGGCGCCTCCGCCGAGGACGGCAAGATCGGCAACTCGGTGATGAAGAACCTGATCAATGGCGGCTACAAGGGCGAGATCTATCCGATCCATCCCAAGGCCTCCGAGATCCTCGGCTACAAGGCCTATAAGAGCGTCAAGGACGTGGCCGGTGTGATCGACACGGCGGTGTTCGCGATTCCCGCCAAGTTCGTCGCCGGCGCGTTGATCGAATGCGGCGAGAAGCAGATCCCCGGCGCGGTGCTGATTCCCTCGGGCTTTGCCGAAGCCAACGAGCCCGAGCTGCAGGCCGAGATCGTCGAGATCGGCAAGAAGTACAACGTCCGCCTGATGGGGCCGAACATCTACGGCTTCTACTACACGCCGGCCAATCTCTGCGCGACCTTCTGCACGGCCTACGACGTCAAGGGCCACGCGGCGCTGTCGTCGCAGTCGGGCGGCATCGGCATGGCGATCATCGGCTTCTCGCGCTCGGCCAAGATGGGCGTCTCGGCGATCGTCGGCCTCGGCAACAAGTCCGACATCGACGAGGACGATCTGCTCGCCTTCTTCGAGCAGGACCCCAACACCAATTTGATCGCCCAGCACTGCGAGGACCTCAAGGACGGCCGCGCCTTCGCCGAAGCCGCCAAGCGCGTTTCCAAGAAGAAGCCGGTCATCGTGCTCAAGGCCGGCCGCACCTCGGCCGGCGCCAAGGCCGCCTCGTCGCACACCGGCGCGCTTGCCGGCAACGACAAGATCTACGAGGACGTGCTCAAGCAGTCGGGCGTCATCCGCGCCCGCTCGCTGCGCCAGTTGCTCGAATTCGCCCGCGGCGTGCCGGTGCTGCCGACGCCGAAGGGTGAGAACGTCGTCATCATCACCGGCGCCGGCGGATCGGGCGTGCTGCTCTCCGACGCCGTCGTCGACAACGGCATGTCGCTGATGGCGATGCCCGCGGATCTCGATGCCGCCTTCCGCAAGTTCATCCCGCCGTTCGGTGCCGCCGGCAACCCGGTCGACATCACCGGTGGCGAGCCGCCGATCACCTATGTGAACACGGTCAAGCTCGGCCTGTCGGACGACCGCATCCACGCGCTGATCCTCGGCTACTGGCACACGATCGTGACCCCGCCGATGGTGTTCGCGCGCAACATGGTCGAGGTGAAGAAGGAGATGGAGGCCAAGGGCTTCGTCAAGCCGATCGTCGCCTCGCTCGCCGGCGACGTCGAGGTCGAGGAAGCCGCCGAATATCTCTACCAGAACGGCATCCCGGCCTATGCCTATTCGACCGAGCTGCCGGTCGAGGTGCTCGGCGCCAAGTACAAGTGGGCGCGCGGCGCCGGCCTGCTCTGATTGATCTGACGCGAATGCCGCTCCGGCCCCTCGCCGGAGCGGCACTTTCTTTGTAGGCATACCCAAGCAAGATCCGTCCGTCCTGCAACGGCGCCGCCTTCGATGACGGTGCAAAGAGGCGCCACGTGATCCGTCGCAAGACGATTGAGTCCCGCGCAGATGCCGCGGCCGAGCCCCGCGACGGCGGCGTGCAATCCGTCGGACGCGCCCTGCAGATCCTTGAGATTCTCGCCGAGGACGATGAAGGCTATCGCCTCAGCGATCTCGCCGTGCGTGCGGGCTTGTCGACCTCCACCGTCCATCGATTGCTGACGACGCTGGAAAAGCGCCGCTTCGTGCAGTTCGACCGCATGGAGTCGAAATGGCATGTCGGCGCGCAGAGCTTTGCCGTCGGCGCGACCTTCACGCGCCGGCGCAATTTCGTGGCGCTGGCGATTCCCTATCTGCGAAGGCTGCGCGACCAGTCGCGCGAGACCGCCAATCTCGCCGTCGTCGACGATGAATCGCTGATGGTGCTGATGCGGCTGGAGAGCCGCGAGATCATGCGCTCGCTGACCAAGGTCGGCGGCCGCTTGGCGATGGTCGCCTCCGGCATGGGCAAGGCCGTGCTCGCGACCTATTCCGACGACGACGTCAACGGCATCATCCACCGCCAGGGCATGCCGCGCCTGACCGAGAAGTCCATCATCCGCGCCAGCGACCTGTTCCGCGAGCTCGAGACCATCCGCCGCCAGGGCTATGCCGTCGACGACGAGGAGGCGCGCATCGGCCTGCGCTGCATCGCCGCCGTCGTCCACGATTCCTGCCGCGAGCCGTTGGCGGCGATCTCGGTCTCGGGCCTGGCGAGCCGGCTGACCGATGAGCGGGTGGCTGTGATCGGAGCAATGGTGCGGGATGTCGCGGCCGAGCTCACGGCGGCGCTCGGCGGCGTGACGCCGCCGGCCGGAACGTTTCGGTAACAGGATGTTTCGGCAGGGTGCAACGTTTCGATGACAGTGCAACTGACTCCAACGCACGGGCGGAGGGGTGAGTGCACCATCACCGGAATGATTCCCTTGTTCGTCGCTTGGGGCGCCTTCCGTCCAAAATTCAGCTCAACCCTTTCCTCGCGTGCCGTTGAGCGATTTCGCGCTTCTGCTCGTTGCCGATATGCAATCTCTATGATACTATCCTAATAAATGTAATTTAAAGTTGCCGTTGCACTTACTAGGCTAAGCGGCGTCGGTGCGACCGTCCCGCAAAGCTGGAGTGTCGGGCGATAACAAATGTTGTTCGCCCTGAAGCCGGCCAACGTTCTGAAGCCGCGGCCTGATTATGAAGGCCTTGCAAACGAAGGGAGCTTGATATGGCCACTCATGTGCGGACGAAATCGCGGTCAGCCAACCACGGCGACGACTTGACTGCGTGGCATCGGCGAAGGAGGGGCGGGAGCATTCCGATCATCGGTGCCTTGGCCCTCGGCCTGTTATTTGTCTCCGAATCGGCATTCGCCCAGGCCCCGGGCCCGGGGACTTGCACAGCCGTCAAGCGTGCCTCCCCGCGTGGACCTCATTGCGTCCTTACGCAAGACCATTGCACCAAAGGCAACAAGGCGCACATGACGCTCACGGCAGCCGGCTGCAACTGCGTCTGCGCGCCGTAGCAGCAGTGAGCATTGCCGCGTTGTGAAGGAGCGTCCGTAAGGACGCTTCGGCCCGGCCTGAGTTGCTGTCGAGCTCCCTGGCTCGTCGGCTCGAGCGTTGGGCAATCCGATGTTGCGGTCCGTCTCCGAGGACAATGGAGGCGCGGATATTTCGAGGGGAGGGACGAGGGGGCTATTCACCCGCTGCTCAAGCCGTGGTCAGGGCTGCCGATCTATTTGGGCTTGCCGGGACGCGTGCATCGCGCAACCATCGCGGTGCATCGCCCAACACGTCCAGCGAGTTCGTGCCATGACCAAACTCACCCGCTTCTCGGTCGCCCCTCTGCACACGATGACGCGGCGCCTCGCCGATGTCGCTTCGGGCCGCGTTGCGCCCGATCTCGTGATCACCGGCGCGCGCGTGCTTTCGACCTATTCGGAGCGCATCCACCCCTCGCGCGAACTGTGGATCACCGGCGGGCGGGTCGCGGCGGTGAAGCCGGCTGGTGCCCACAAGGCGCTCGGCAGCGGTTTCGCGCTCCATGACGCGGCCGGCGGCATCATCGCGCCGGGGCTGGTCGATCCGCACATCCACATCGAATCCTCGATGGTGACGGCCTGCGCCTATGCCGAGGCCGCGCTGCTCAACGGCACGACGACGATCTTCTGCGACAGCCACGAAATCGGCAACGTGATGGACGTCGCCGGTGTCGAGGCGATGCTGGAGGATGCGCGGCAGGCGCCGCTGTCGATCTTCCTCACCGTGCCCTCGACGGTGCCGGCGACATCGGCGGCGCTGGAGACCGCGGGCGGCGACCTCACGCCGGACAAGATCGCCGGCCTGTTCGATCGCTGGCCCGAGGCGGTCGCGCTCGGCGAGAAGATGGATTTCGTGCCGGTCTGCATGGGCGACGAGCGCAGCCATGCCATTCTCGCCGCGGCCCTGCAGCGGGGACGGCCGGTGTCAGGCCATGTCTATGGCCGCGAATTCGTCGCCGCCTATGCGGCGAGCGGTGTCACCGACACGCATGAGGCGATCGACCGCGACATCGCCGATGATCTCCTGGATGCCGGCGTCTGGATCTTCCTGCGCGGTGGTCCGCCCACGACCCCGTGGCACAGCCTGCCGCAGGCGATCCGCACCATCACCGAGCTCGGCGCCTCGCACAAGCGCACGGCGGTGTGCACCGACGATCGCGATGCCGACGATCTCATGCTGTTTGGACTCGACTGGGTGGTGCGCGAGGCGGTGAAGGCGGGGATGTCGCCGGAGCAGGCGTGGTCGATGGGCTCGCTGCACGGCGCGACGCGCTTTGCGATGGATGGCGAGATCGGCGGCCTCGGCGGCGGCCGCCGCGCCGATCTGGTTTTGCTCGACGACGGCCTCAAGCCGCAAACGACCTGGTATGGCGGCGAGCTCGTCGTCGACAAGGGCAGGATCACGCCGCGTCTCGATCAGGCGCTGTCGCAGCGCTATCAGTATCCGAAGGCCGCCTATGCCACGGTGAAGCTGCCGGCGCAGATGAAACTGACGCCGGAGCTGCCGACCAAGGCGTGCACCGTGAATGCGATCAAGACGGCGCTGCCGGGCATCACGCTGATCCATGACAAGGTCGCGATCGAGCCGGCGAACGATTGGGAAACTCTGTTCGCGCGCCATGGGCTCTGTTTCGTCGCGGTGATCGAGCGCCACGGCAAGTCGGCTGGCAATGTGGCGCATGGGCTCTTGAAGGATTTCGGCCTGAAGCGCGGCGCCGTCGCGTCCAGCGTCGGCCATGACAGCCACAACATCATCGTCGCCGGCACCAACGAAGCGGACATGCAGGCGGCCGTCGCCGCGATCGGCGCGCACCAGGGCGGTGTCTGCGTCGTTGCCGATGGCAAGGTGAGGGCGATGGTGCCGCTGCCGATCGCAGGCCTGCTGTCGGACAAGCGCGTCACCGAGGTCGCCGATGAGGTCAAGCTTTTGAAGACCGAATGGGTGGAGGCGGGCTGCACCATTCCCTACATGGGCTTCAATCTGATTCCCCTATCGGTCATTCCGGAAATTCGTATCACCGACAAGGGCCTCGTGCTGGTGCCGCAGATGGAGCTCGCGCCGCTGTTCGAATAGCGTGATCGAGCCGTCATGCTGTTAGGACATGTCAGCTGACTTCTGTCCTAACTAACTGAGGCCGCCGCGGTTTTGCCGAGCGTGCCGCATCGTGGGAAAAATCGACGAGTGAATTGAGATCGTAGCTGCCAGCAGCGAAGCTCGCGCATCAACCAGAGGGAGGCGCGAGATGGCGAAGATGCGGGCGATCGATGCTGCGGTGCGTATCTTGGAGAAGGAAGGCGTCACCTGCGCCTTCGGCGTTCCCGGAGCTGCAATCAACCCGCTCTATTCCGCGCTGCAGCGGCGCGGCTCGATCCGCCACATTCTCGCCCGCCACGTCGAGGGCGCCTCGCACATGGCCGAGGGCTACACCCGCGCCAAGGCCGGCAACATCGGCGTGTGCATCGGCACCTCGGGCCCGGCCGGCACCGACATGATCACCGGGCTCTATTCGGCGATCGCAGACTCCATTCCAATCCTCTGCATCACCGGCCAAGCGCCGCGGGCCCGGCTCCACAAGGAGGATTTCCAGGCCGTCGATATCGAGCAGATCGCCAAGCCCGTGACCAAATGGGCGGTCACGGTGCGCGAGCCTGGCCTCGTGCCGCGCGTGTTCAGCCAGGCTTTCCACATCATGCGCTCCGGCCGCCCGGGACCGGTGCTGATCGACCTGCCGCTCGACGTGCAACTCGCCGAGATCGAGTTCGACGACGAGACCTACACGCCGCTGCCGGTCTACAAGCCCGCGGCGAGCCGCAAGCAGATCGAGAAGGCGCTGGAGATGCTCAATGCCGCCGAGCGCCCGCTGATCGTCGCCGGCGGCGGCATCATCAACGCCGATGCCAGCGAACTCCTCGTGACGTTCGCCGAGACCGTGAACGTTCCTGTCGTGCCGACCCTGATGGGCTGGGGCGCCATTCCCGACGATCATGTGCTGATGGCCGGCATGGTCGGCCTGCAGACCAGCCACCGTTATGGCAACGCCAATTTCCTGGAGTCCGATTTCGTGCTCGGCATCGGCAACCGCTGGGCCAACCGCCACACCGGATCGATCGAGACCTACACCAAGGGTCGCAGCTTCGTGCATGTCGACATCGAGCCGACCCAGATCGGCCGCGTGTTCAATCCCGATCTCGGCATCGTCTCGGACGCCAAGGCGGCGCTCGAGCTGTTCATCACCGTCGCGCGCGAGTGGCGCAAGGCTGGCAAGCTGCGCGAGCGGCAGGCGTGGCCCGCGGCGTGCCAGGATCGCAAGCGCACGATGCTCAGGCGGAGCGATTTCGACCAGGTGCCGATCAAGCCGCAGCGCGTCTATCACGAGATGAACAAGGCGTTCGGCCGCGACACCTGCTATATCAGCGTCATCGGCCTGTCGCAGATCGGTGGCGCCCAGTTCCTCAGCGTCCACCGCCCGCGCCACTGGATCAATGCGGGGCAGGCGGGTCCGTTGGGCTGGACCCTGCCGGCTGCGCTCGGTGTACGCGCCGCCGATCCCAAACGCGAGATCGTCGCGCTCTCGGGCGACTATGATTTCCAGTTCCTGATCGAGGAGCTCGCGGTCGGCGCCCAGTTCAACCTGCCTTACATCCACGTCGTCGTGAACAACGCCTATCTCGGCCTGATCCGGCAGGCGCAGCGCGGCTTCTCGATGGACTACCAGGTCCAGCTGTCGTTCGAGAACATCAATGCGCCGGAGGTTGGCGGCTACGGCGTCGATCACATAGCCGTCGCCGAAGGTCTCGGCTGCAAGGCCATCCGCGTGACCGATCCCGACAAGGCGCAGGCGGCGTTTGCGATCGCGCGCGAATGGATGGCGGAGTACCAGGTGCCTGTCGTGGTCGAGTTCGTGCTCGAACGCGTCACCAACATTGCGATGGGGACCGAGATCGACAACGTCGTCGAATTCGAGGAGGTGCTCGACCTGCCGGTCGACGACACCCCGGCCGAGCCGCCGCGCACCTTGCAGCCGGCCTGATCGCAGCGACCGCTCTCATTCGAGGACCAATTCGAGGACCATGACATGCCGCGCTTTGCTGCGAATCTTACGATGCTCTTCAACGAGCTTCCGTTCGTCGACCGCTTTGCCGCCGCCAAGGCGGCTGGCTTCAGCGGCGTCGAGTATCTGTTCCCGTATGATTTCGACAAGGCGGAGCTGCGCGAGCAGCTGACGCGCCACGGGCTGACGCAGGTGTTGCACAATCTGCCCGCCGGCAATTGGGCCGCGGGCGAGCGCGGCATCGCGATCCTGCCGGATCGCGTCGACGAATTCCGCGACGGCGTTCGTCGCGCCATCGAATACGCGCGGGCGCTCGACTGCCGCCAGGTCAACTGCCTCGTCGGGATAGCGCCTGATGATGCCGACCCGCGCGAGCTCAACCAGGTGCTGGTCCGCAACCTGCGCTTTGCCGCAACCGCGCTGAAAGCGCAGGGGATCAAGCTCTTGATCGAGCCGATCAACACGTTCGACATTCCCGGCTTTGTCCTCAACCGCACCGCCCAGGCGCTGCAGCTGATCTCGGAGGTCGAGTCCGACAATCTGTTCGTCCAGTACGACATCTACCACATGCAGATCATGGAGGGCGATCTGGCCCGCACGATGCAGAAGCATCTCGCCCGCATCGCGCACATCCAGCTCGCCGACAATCCGGGCCGCCACGAGCCCGGCACCGGCGAGATCAACTACGCCTTCCTGTTCCGCCACCTCGATGCGATCGGCTATCCCGGCTGGATCGGCTGCGAATACAAGCCGCGGGCGACGACCGCGGAGGGACTTGGCTGGCTGACGGACCGGGCGATCGTTCCGGCCGGCTGAGCTTGATTCCTTGGTCCCTTCACCGGCCTTTTCCAGTTAATGTCTGCGAGCCGACGTCGCCAGCGTCGGCTGAAAAGTCCGCGTTGGGCCAATTGCAGAACTGCCCCGCTTGGTGCAACAGTAGAACAATCCTACATTGGAACGCTGTCGTGTCCTGCAATTCGCCCTCCGGCGCGCACCCGCCGACTACCCACCAAGTCATACGCAAACTCGCCTTGCAAGAAGGTGCGGCGGCACTAAAGGCACTGGCCAACGCAGCCGGACTCGAAGATCAATTTGAACGACGGGCGGCTATTGATGCAATCGGACGTCACCCACATGGGCGCGAGTTGCGCTCTATCATTTTGAGGGCTCTCCGTGATCCATCAGAATACGTTGTGCGCACAGCGTGTGAAGTCGTCGCACAATGGGAGTTGCAAGAGGCGCACGAGCTTGTGGTAGCTCTACTGGCAAATCCATCCAAAGCGACACGGCAAACCGCTATTCGCACGCTGGGTACAACCTGGGTCGATGCAGATTTTCCGACGGTGTTTCGCATCTACAACGACGCCTCGGAAAATGAAATTCGGCGCGAAGCTGCTTGGGTCCTGCGGCAGCGAGCCCACTCTGCCCATTGGCGAACGCTTTTCGATGCATTCCAAGTTGATGAGCTTGCCCGACACCGGCAATGGGCTTGCGAGTTAGCCGAGAAGTTTTCAGTCCCTGACATTCTACCAGTGTTGTCACAGCTGTCCTCGGACGTCGACGGTCACGTTCGAAAGGCAGCGTGGCGGGCTATCCAAACACTTTCGAGCCGCTGATCCCAGCTCGTTTCGTAGGCTTAGGATGCCCGCTGCGGGTCAAATGCAGCCATTGAGGGCCTTGGTCGCCTGCTTCTGCTTCAGACCTGAAAGCGGGCTGTGCTCCCACCTGTTTGGACGGTTTGGGATGGGCTAGCCGCCGACATCTTTAGTGCGTCTTTTCATCTTCGAGTCTGATCATGATGTGCTGCGCCAAGCCGGAGTTCGAGGAGCCGCTGAGAAAATCTCCGGCCGCATGTCGGGCTGACGAACGGAGGGCCGTCCTGGGAGCGGACAACGGAGGAGGTTGCGAACGATGATCACGGTGTTCGGAGAGGGCAGAGGCTTCCGCGTCGTATGGCTGCTGGAAGAGATGGAACTCCCATACCGGCTTCGGGACGTGGACCTCCTGGCCGGGGTCGAGAACGACGCCGAGTTCCTGGCGATCAATCCCGCCGGATTCATTCCGGCGATCCGCGATGGCGATGTCACGATGGTCGAGTCCGTTGCGATCATGGAGTACATCCTGGGGCGGTATGGGCCGACAGCGCTGGCGCCCGCGGCACATGATGTTGCTTTTCCTGCCTACCAGCAGTTTCTCCACCTCGGTGAGGCCGGCCTCGCAGCCTCGCTTTATTTCGTTTCGGGAGCCCGGCACCTTGCGCCTGAAAGCGAGCGCAACAACTGGAGCGCGCGTCAGGCGATGAACGTGTTCACGACCCGATTGAGCCTGGTGACGCGACAGCTGGAGCGCGGGCCCTACATGGCCGGCGATGCGTTCACCGCGGCGGACATCTCCGTAGGCTACGCGCTCGAGATGGCGCGGAAGAACGCCGGTGTCGTATTCGGGGATACGGTGCAGGCGTACATGACGCGGCTGCGCGCCCGTGCCGGCTATCAGCGGGCGCTGGAGACGTGCCAGGCCACGCGGCGCTGGTGGACTAGCTAGGTGGCGGAACGAGAGAGGCGGGTAGCTCGCCGACAGAGTCTTCAACCGACGAAACGATCATTTGCATTCGACTGCCGCTCCGCGACAGATGACGAGTGCTGGAAACCCATCGAGGTCACCGATGTCATCTGTTGCGACCGTGTTTGCACAATCCTTCTTTCACGGCACGCGAGCCGATTTGCGGCCGGGCGACATGATCGCGGTCGGATATGTCTCCAATTTCACCGACGCGGAGCCGCTGTCCTGGGTCTACTTCACGGCCACGCTGGACGCGGCAATCTGGGGCGCCGAGTTGGCTGCCGGTGACGGACGGGGACGGATCTACGTCGTCGAGCCCACCGGTCCGTTCGTCGACGACCCGAACCTGACGGACAAGAAGTTCCCGGGAAATCCGACGCGGTCTCATCGATCCCGCGCGCCGCTGCGCATCATTGCCGAGGTCGTCCTGTGGCAGGGGCACGCGCCGGAGGTGGTGAAGCAGATGAAGGAGGGCGTTGCGCGCGCGATGACCGAAGGGCCGGGCATCATCGACTGAACGGCGCGGCGGCATCGCACTGGCGTCGATCCGTCGCGCCCGATGGCTGTTTGCGGACGCTGCTACGCGCTCGCCACGCGGCGTCCTCCGTCCAGAACATCGGAAAAGTCCGGTGGCAAGGTCCGTTCGAACTGGTGTCGACTCACGAAATCTCCTCCTCATGAGCCGAGCCTATCGCCGAGAGGCGAGGGTTGGACCTGTCGTCCATGATTGATCGGAGGCGCCGCTCTGCAGCGTCGCTCGCCTTTCGGCGACGGCATGGTTGAAGAGTTCGAGGACGAGGCCGAATGCCGCCAAGTCCTCCTGTTCGATGGCTCCATCGTCATAGCCCTTGAGGGTCTCGGCGATGATCCCGTCGACCTCCCGTTGCCAGGTCAGCAGATCGTGTTCCGAGCCGGCATTGCGCACCTCCGACACCGCCGCAAGAATGCGGTTGCGGCCGCTGGTGTTGTCCTCCAGTTCATCCCGGTTCAGATAGCGGCGCAGCCATTCGGCGGCCGAACCGATGCCGGAAAGAACGAGCAAGGCGAACCAGAAGTAGTCGCTGTACTTGTCCAGAAAGGTTCGCTCCGTGCCGTTGATCACCGCCGCGGCGCCTCGATGCACGGAAGGCTCGGTCTCCTTCTCCGTGTCGGGTTTCATGATGTGCGAAGCGCCGGCGAGGCCTTGCGTGATCGTGTCGCGGACCGCGAAAAGCTGCCGGTAGAAGGCCGCCGCCTTGGCTTCGGAGAGCCCCTTCTTGGCCAGGATCAGGTGATTGACGCTGATCGTGTCGACATTGTCCTCCGGCCAGGCTGGTTTTGCATTGAAGACGCTGGCTGGAATTTCCTCGGCCTCGTAGCGCGGATGCTTCAGGGCAATGGCCTCCGATGCTTCGATCGGAAGAAACGTCGGAGCTCCGCGGGCTCGGGAGGTCGCGGTGATCGCGTCCACCGTGATCTTGCTGTCGAGCGGACCGACGGCGAGATACGCATCGAGGGTGGGGTCTTGCGCAAGCTTCTCGACCTCGTCTGTCCCGAATTGAGCCGTGGCGACCTTATCGGGTTGCACGCCGGACCCCTCCAGAATGGTCTGGAGCACTGCGACATTTGCTCCGGTCCGCCCGATGATGCCGACCTTGTGACCTGCCAGATGGGCGATATCTGCGATCTTGCCGCTGGCCTTCTGCTTGGGCTCGTTGCCGCGTCGCCCGGAGGGCGACCACAGCACGACATAGTTCTTGCGTAGGACCGCCAGTGTTTGCGCATCGGGCGGCATGCCGAGGTCGCCGCGGCCGACCGCCAGATCGGTTTTGTCGGCGGCCAGCAGGGCCAGGGATTCAGCCGCTCCGCCGGTCGTGATCGGGGAGAGCCGGACGGTCCTGCTTTCCTCACCGAAGGCGTCGGCCATCGCCTGGACCACCTTGTGGTCGTCACTCCCCGCCGGTCCGACGGCGATCCGGAGAGCTTCGGGCTGCAAGACGTAGAACAGGCCCGCCGCGGCGGCGCCAAAGGCGATAAATCCCAAGGCCAGCACGATCAGCAGCCTTCGTTGACGGCGGTCGTGAGCACTCCTGACCACATCGGACGATGACATCAGCGGACCCCTTGAGAAAACGCGTGGCGGCTCCAAGCGCACTGGAACTTGGGCGAACCGGTGTCAACCCGGAATGTTCCGCCGCGGCCGGCGAGAGTTGATGAAAGCAAGCCTTGGTGGGTCGCTTGGGGTCAAAAGGGGCCCTGAGGCACTCCGGCGCCTACTTCCGATCGGGCCCGAGAGCGGACATTCTCAGCGCCACTCCGGAAGGTCCGGAACGGGCCATATGCAGACAGTCGATCACGTCTCCATCCACTCTATCGACTTCGGGAGCGTCTCAGATTCAGCAAACTCTTGAGCGGCAATTAGGCCCTTTTCAAAGGGTATCACATATTTGCGCGGAAACTCCGTGTGATGAGCGAGCCCGACGTAGCAAGTCATAACCGGATGCGTGCTGGACTGATCGCCGCGACTTACATAGTACGGCGGATTGTGGTGACCGAACTGAAAAGCGAGGACGGTCTCGTCGCCACCCACGACCAACGCAAGATCATTGCCGTTTGGGGCCTGGAGGGAGATGATGTTCAACGTGTCCAGCGTTCGCGCTTCGTCGCGAGCCATGCGGATTACTCTTTCAAATTCTGCAAGCGTTGAGACCCGCACGGCCTCCTCGGCATCGTGAACGATAATCGAAAGATCCACGATCTAGCTCCCCTGGTGGCCGCCCTCGGCTGGACAATATCCGTTGCTCCGCAGTCCGTCATTGCGTCCGCTGTGGGTCAAAAGCCGCCTTTCGGTCCCGCCGTGGATTACTTCCGGTTGAGCCCCCCGAGCGGACATCACACGCGACGATCGAAAGGTCCGAGATGGGCCACAAGCTGACGTCCTTGGGGTACGAGGTCATCGAATTGAAACACTGGCTGAGCGTCGTGTGAAGCGGCGAATCCCGTTGAGTAGAGTCCTCGCCCTAAACACTAGAGCTATAATCCATTCTGGCATTCCCAGATGACGAAGAATCTCCGCATGGCCCTGATCTATTTTCTGCCACATGTTTTGGTCGGTATAGGATGTGTCCTTCTCATTGTGTCGGTCGAGCCTCCAAGTGATCTCTTCGTGCAGGGCGTCGACTCCTGACAAATGCCGAGCAAAATCAAGTTCTCTTCGAGCGCAAATCCGTTCGATCCGGTGGCGGGCCGCTTCGTCGTAGCGGATACCCCATTTCTCCAGCCTGGCATGGGTCGCCTCGTGTACAATCGCGGTTGCGATCCATTCGATCGATGCGTTTTCAGAAGCCATGACGCGTTCGTCCAGCAAGCAGGCGTTCATCGAATGCCGATAGCAACCGGCTCCGTGCGGAACGAGCGTCACCCAAATTCGAGATAGGTTATTCTTGACACGCTGGTAGTGAAGTGGGGCGTACTGTTCAATCAGATGAAGCGCCGCTTCGACGCGCTGGAGATCTGGCTCCGAATCCGATTGAGAACTTCCGATCCAAAGACCATCTGTAATGCGGCCTGTCGACACCCACAGTGCAAATCGATCAGCCAGAGAGAGTATTGTCGCCGGGGCGGCGCGAGACATGGGACAACCATCGCTTCGGACTATGTTAGGATATCTTCAAACTAGTCGGTGGGGCCACTTCCGCCCATTTACACGCTTAATAGTGATTTATCGATTGCTTAGGCCACGTCCGCAATGGGTCAGAAGCAGACATGGCAGCTTTACGAGGTGAGCCCGCAATATCGCCGATAAAGCGCAAGCTGCCGTTGAGGCGCAAAGCCGTCAAAATCACCGGCGCGTTTACAGTCCTTTAGCAATTCAAGAAGCGGCTCGGCTTCAGACTCGGTATTTGAACCCAACTCTTGGGTGGCCTCGAGCCCGGCCGCTGCGAGGTCGTCTCGTCATGGTGACCCGGCGCAGCATCATTCGTGGGCACTGGCTACCGTGGCTGGCCGCGTCCACCTTCGACATCGGTGGTGCAGGGCCGATACAGCGCTTGGAGTTGCCGGCCGCGGAGGTAGATCGCGCGCGCGGTCATGCCGCCGTGTCGCGTAATCCATTGCCTGACCGCGGGTGGGTAACGATCATAGAGCATCTGCGTGGCTTCAGGGTTGGGAATTGCCTTCCCATCGGGCCCAGGATTGTCCGCGACCCTGAAGCCGAACACGGCTCTTGGGGTCACGCAGATGCTGTCGTGGGGAATGTACGCCAGCACGAGCGTGCAGGCGCCGGCGCAGATCCCGTCGATGATGACGGACGCGCCGAAGTCGCGTAAAAGTTTGAACCTGTCGATATAGTTTCCGATCCGCCCGCCCTGATCAAAAACAATGCGCACGGCGGCATGACTCGGTTGCATGCTCCCAAGCATGAACGCCGCGACCAGCGTCACCCTCACCAGCTTCATCTGTCCATCATCCGATCGATCGAACTCCATCGCCTTGCGCAATAACGGCTGCCGGTTCCGCTTTGGTCAAGAGCTGTCTGCCGACCATTCCACGATTAGCTTCGATGTGGCCTCCAGCGCAGACATCGCCGGCATCGACCGGGAAGGTCGTGACGGGCCAGAAGCGATCCGAAGAACAAGGGTTGCGCGCTCGTCGGGCAAATCAGTCTGGGCACTTTGTACGCACGTGGTTGAAACGCGCGCCGCCAGGGCTACGGCACGCCGCATCGGACGAATCGAATTTATCCACGAAATCAAGCTGATCTCGCGCACATCGCTGCGAAGCCAAGAAAGTGCTTTCCATTTTTCAGAAATCATGCATCATGTGCGCATCCTGCCTCGATGAGAGGGACGTTGCGCGCGATCGTCACGACACGTGGGGCAGGGATGCGGTGGCCGTGAGATGTCGCAGCATGTGCTTGCGCATGCAGACGAACGACACATCACGGACGCGAAGTCGTGTGGTCCTGGCCTCCCGGTGCCGAGGTCAAGCGCGCGGCGAGGGCTCATGCCCTCGCGCGAGCGACGGGGTCAATCAGCCGGTCCCCGAGGAGAGCGCGAAAGAAGCGTTAAGACCGCCGCGCAGGGAATGCCGGTTGATCGGCTTTGCCTGTGGTACCTGCCGCCTGCATTTTTTTCAGCAGGCGGGCCATGGGTGAGGCCTTCACCCGGCATTCCCTGCGCCCTCTCGATTCATCGAAGGGCCGTCGATCGTGGGACTCGGGCGTGATCCGCCGCGAGAGTGCGAACCTGCGCGTGGTTGTTTGAAACGTGGATAGCAACTGAGCACTTCTGTCGTCCTCGACGAGTTCGAGGTTTTGTTCCCGGTGGCATGATGAAGTTTCGGCCATTTGGAACCGGAACTGCAGGCGATCCCTTGGTGTTGATCGGCATCTCGAAAGCACTGGAGGAGAGACAATGATGAGAACCCGTCTTGCCGTTTCGCTGATCGCCACCTCGCTGCTGGCGTCGGCCGCTGCGTTCGCACAGTCCACGACCGTCGAAGGTGCCGCCAATGGCGCTGCGGCCGGCGGCGCCGTTGCCGGTCCGGTCGGCGCCATGGTGGGTGGAACGGTCGGCGCCGCCGTCGGTGCTGGCCTGGAAATTCCGAACGCGGTGATCAACTCGATCGAGGCCGAGCGCGCGCCGTCGGTGGTCGTCCATGAGCGCGTCGTGGTCGGCGAGCCGCTGCCCGCCACCGTCGAGCTGCGTCCGGTGCCGCGCTACACCGAGTATCGCTACGCCGTCGTAAACGATCGCCGCGTGATCGTCGATCCGCGCACGCGCCGCGTCATCAAGATCATCGAGTGATCTGACGTTCTGACGACAGGGGCCTCGTCGCATCAGCGGCGGGGCCTCTCGTCATGCGGTCTGCGTGCGGATCTGTCGGATGAGCCAGTCGATGGCCGCGGACAGGCCGAATCCGAGGCAGGCGGCCGCGGCGTCGACGATGAAGTCTTCCAGCCGCGCGTGACGTCCCGGCGCCAGGAACTGCGAGAGTTCGAGTGCACCGATCAGGATCACCGCAATCCCGGTGGTCAGCAGCCGATGACTGCGATAGGCGAGGCCGAAGGCAAGGCCGATCAGGATGAAGGCGAGGGCGTGTTCGCCGTCCTGTCCCAGGTGCGAATGTGGCCTATAGTTGGGCGGGCCCAGCGTTGCGAAGGCAACGGCTGCGGCGAGCAGCCAGGCCGAGAGGCGAATGACGATCATCATGGACGCTGCTTAGCACGTTCCGGGCCACGAACCGGGGTCACGGTCGCTTGAGGCACCGGTTTAGTTAACGTGGCTCGGAAGCCGGAACATGGCCTTCTCATCGTACCGCGAACAGCTTTCGTCCGGCGCCTCAGATCGGCTGCCGGACTCCCAGACCCTGCATGAAGCGCTCGCGGATCTGTGCCGGATCGCGCCTGGTGGCGCCCACACCGGGCTTGTCGTCGATCTTCGCCGCAATCAGCACCGGGCCGGGCGTCTCGAGCGCAAGAGCGATCAAGCGTTCGAAATCTTCCTCGTCTGCGGCCCAATGGCTGGCGCCGATGCCGCAGCCGGCGGCAATGGCGACGATGTCGGCGTTCCGGGCCGGCGTCGGCTGGCTGCCGGTGATCTGGTAGACGCCGTTGTCCATGACGATGATGGCCAAATTCTTCGGCGCCAGCGTGGCAATCGTGGTCAGGCAGCCCAGTTGCATCAGCAGCGAGCCGTCGCCTTCGAGCGCGAACACAGGGCGTTGCGGCTGCGCCAGCGCGACGCCGAGCGCGATCGGGCAGGCCAGCCCCATGCTGCCGAGCATGTAGAAATTCTGCGGCCGCTGGCCGGCGGCCCACAGGTCGAAATTGGTGTTGCCGATGCCGCCGATGACGGCTTCCTCGTGCTTGAGCTTCGCGACCAGACGGCAGGTGAGGTCGTAGCGGTTCATGATCTTGGTGTTGCTGTGAGGGGCGCTCATGCGAACACCTTTCCGCCGGTGAGCAAAGGCGAGAGGATGAGCGCCACCGGCGCCTGGGTCGCCACCGCCTGCTTGATCGAGCGGTCGACGACGAATTCGAGCTCGTCGAGCCGCGTCATGGTGTGGTGCTCCATGGCCAGTGCATCGAGCACTGGCCGCATGGTTCGGCACACCAGCGACTGGCCGACATTGAACTCGCCCAGCGTGCCGCGCTCGGACACGATCATGATCAGCGGGATTTGGCAGGGCACGATCAGCGAGGCCAGCACGTTGGCGAGCGTGGCGAAGCCCGAGGTCTGCATCAACAGCGCGCCGCGTCGGCCGCCCATCCAGGCCCCAGTGAGAATGCCGACCGCTTCCTCCTCGCGCGCCGTCGCAAAGGTCGTGAAGAACGGATCGTCGTGCAGGTTCTGGATCAGTGGCGTCAGCACCCGGTCGGGAACGTAGGGGATGAGGTCGACGGCGTTGTGCTTGAACGTCTGCAGCACGATCTCGTGCCAATTCGGCACAGCGGTTGCTGATCGCGCCGCATCGGCATCGGCGGCCATTGCTGTTCCTCCGGTCGTTCCTGATGGGGGCCCGGCGCACGGGGCTTGGCGCTGAGCTTGACGGCACCGGAACGATTGTCAACATGCCGGCCCGGCCGGTCAGGCATCCACCTTTCAAGTCCGAAATCAAGAACCAAGAAACCAGGAGGTCGGCTGTTCATGGTCACGAATTCCAAGCGCGTCTTCTACGTCAAATACCTGGCCCACCCGATCTTCAGCGAGCTGCTCGCCGCGCGCCCCGACGTCCGGCTCGACCGGCTGGAGAACGAGAGCTCCGAGGCCGAGACGGCGGCGATCCTCGCGGCGGCTCACGCCTACCAGATCGGGGCGGCCCGCGACGAGCTCGCGCCGCGCTTCCACGTCGATGCAGACCTGCTGCGCCGCGCCCCAAACCTCCTCGTCGTGTCCAGCAACGGGGCCGGATACGACCCGGTCGACGTCGACGCCTGCACCGAGGCCGGGGTCCTCGTCGTGAACCAGTCCGGCGGCAACGCCCATTCGGTGGCGGAGCACACGCTCGGCATGATGCTGACCCTGTCGAAGCGCATCATCCAGTCCGACCGCCGGCTGCGCCGGGAGCGCGACGTCAACCGCAACGATTTGATCGGCAACGAGGTGCAGGGACGGACGATCGGCATCGTCGGGCTTGGCAATGTCGGCCGCCGGGTTGCCGAGCTGTGCCGCGGCATCCTCGGCATGACGGTGCTGGCCTATGACCCATATCTGTCGTCCGATGAGATCGCCGCACGCGGCGCGGAGAAGGTGGAACTCGATGACCTGATGCGGCGCTCAGATTTCGTCTCGATCAACTGCCCGCTGACGAAGGAAAGCCGCGGCATGATCGGTGCCCGCGAGTTCGCGCTGATGCAGCCTAGCGCCTATTTCGTCACCACCGCCCGCGGCTTCATCCATGACGAGGAGGCGCTGTTCGCCGCGCTCAGCGAAAAGCGCCTCGCCGGCGCCGGGCTCGACGTCTGGGCCAAGGAACCGCCGCCGCCGGACCATCCGCTGCTGCAGCTCGACAACGTGCTGGCGAGCCCGCACACCGCCGGCGTGACGCGGGAGGCGCGGCAGAACATGGGCCGGATCGCGGCCGAGCAACTGCTCGCCGCGCTCGACGGCGGCCGGCCGCCGCGCCTGATCAATCCCGAGGCCTGGCCGCGCTACAGCGCTCGTTTCCGCGAGGCGTTCGGAGTGACGCCCTCGTAGCCAGGAGAGAAGTGATTGCGGGGAGAAGATTTCATGCGTCGCAAGCTGCGACGCAGCAATAAATCTTCTCTCCAGGGCGGCTTCGGCGAAGCGGACATTGCTATTTTCGGAGCCGTCTCGACAGCCCGGTGGTGGCTGATCATTTTTCCAGGGGCGCCATGAGCTTAGGCCACGTTTTTCGCTCGGCGCGGAAGGGAAATTGGTCCGATGCGCCGGTTGAACGCCATCCTGAAGTCGACCCACGGCCGCGTCCGTCGCGCCGTCTCGGAGTTCGTCGCGATCGCCGCCGCGAGCCTGCCTTCGGTGGGCGCCTGAGCGCCGGTTCCACCGCTGCGTCAAATATTTGCATCGGCCGCTTGATATCGGTGAACAGCGGGAGGAGAAGCGCGGTAACATCACCTTCGAGCACTGCGTGAGAGGCAGGAGGTTGCATGTCGCGCTATGTCATCCATTTCATGAAGGACGTGCTGGGCGAGAATGGCCGCCAGTGCGAGATATGCCAGAGCACGTTGGAGGTTGAGGCCGACAGCGAAGGCGAAGCCGCAGAAATCGCAAAGTCCAGATTCTGTAAACAGCAGGAGGTGCGCGACTGGTCGCTGCATGCCGACCGCATTGAGGTGAAGGCGGCCGACTTTCCGTCCTGACCTGCGGCTCAGCGGCCCATCCCAGCCGGTGCGTCGCTGGCCCCGGGGCCAAGCGAGCGCTGCACCATCACGGTGTCGCACCAGCGGCCGAAACGGTAGGCTACTCCTGGCAGCAGCCCCACCCTGACGAACCCGAAGCGCTCATGAATGCCGAGCGAGGCGACATTATCGGCGTCGATATAGCCGATCATCTGGCGATATCCGGCCGCGGCGGAAGCATCGATCAGCGCCTGCATCAGCAGCCCGCCGACACCACGGCCGAGATGCTCATGGTGGACATAGATCGAATGCTTGACCGCGAACCGGTAGGCCGGCCGCTTCCTGAACAAGACGACATAGGCATAGCCCACGACTTCGCCGCGGAATGTCGCGACCAGATGTGGCAGCCGATGATTTCGCAGATTCTTGCGCCGCTGCTTGAGGTCGTCCGGCTCGGGCGCCCCGGAACCGGCGGCGCTGTCCTCGACCCCGCGGCGGACATGCCGCCGGTAGATCGAGAGCATGGCCTCGACATCCTCGTCGCGTGACGGCCTGACGAGGACCGGCGGCTCGGTGTCGCGAGCCGTGATCGCGCTGTCCATGGTTCGAATTACTCTGCGCAGACATAGGTATGGAGCCGGATCCGGCCGGACTCGTCGAGCTCCTTATACAGCCCCTGTATTTCGACCTCGAAACCGGGATAGGCGTTGAACGCCCGCTCGAACATCTTGAGGTAATCGATCATCGGCTGGGCGCGGTCGGATAGCCGCTCGCCCGGAACGATGGTGGCGATGCCCGGCGGATAGACCACGAAGGGGGTCGTCGCAATGCGGTCGGAGATGCGATCGATCGGCAGGTAGTCGACCTCGTTGCGCATCAGCGCACGCGCCGCCTCGCGTGGTGACATCGCGATCTCCGGCATGTGCTGCGGCTGGAACTGCTTTGCCTGCAGCGCGCTCACCTCGGCTTCGCGGTAGAAGCGGTGCATCTCGGCGCAGAGGTCGCGCAGCCGCAGCTTGCCGTAACGCGCAAAGCGCTTGCGGGTGAACTCCGGAATGGCGTCCTCCAGCAGCACGTTGTCATCGTGGAGCCGCTTGAAGGCGACCAGGCCACTGATCAGGGTTCCCGCCTTGCTCGCCTCGACCCCCGGCGTCAGCAGGAACAGCAGCGAGTTGAGATCGTTCTTCTCCGCCACGATGCGGTTCTCGCGCAGATATTGCGCGACGATCGGAGCCGGGATGCCGTGATCGGCATAGCCGCCGGTGGCGCGATCGAAGCCCGGGGTCAGCAGGGTCAGCTTGTTCGGATCGGTCATTGCGAAGCCGGGGGCGAGATCCGGAAAGCCGTGCCATGCCGCGCCCGGCGTGAGCTGCCACAGCGCGGTATCGGTCGCGAGCTGGTCGGTCGAGATCGCCTCCCAGGCCACGTCATGGCTAGCCCCGGGATTGGCCGCATCGGGGATCGACACCCGGTCCGGCACGAACGGCTCGAAGAACCAGCGCCGCGCCGGATCCTTCTCCTTCTCCTCGAATTCCCGGCGCATCGCCCTGATCTTCTTGCGCAATTCGATTCCGAGCCGGATCGTGTCGTCCCACAGCACCTCACCGGAGCGGCCCTTCATCATCTGCGCGCCGACGTCCAGCGAGGCGAACAGCGGGTAGAACGGCGAGGTCGAGGCGTGCTGCATGAAGCTTTCGTTGAAGCGGCGATGCTCGACCCGCCGCCGCTGGCCCTTGATGTGGCGGTCCTTGACGTGGATCTGCGAGGCCTGGGAGAAGCTCGCGAGCTGCTTGTGGGTCGATTGCGTGGCGATGATGCCGGGGGCGTCGGGTCCGAGGTCGCCGAGGCCCATGGCGAAGCGGCCGGCGTAGAGCGGGTGGAATTTCATGAAGCCCGCCCAGGCCTCGTCGAACATGATGTAGTCGCAGAGGTGCCCGATCCGCTTCAGGATCATCTCGGCGCTGTGGATCGTGCCGTCATAGGTGCACTGCTCGACCACCGCGACGCGGAACGGCCGCTCCTTGCGCCAGGCGTCGGGGTCCTTGACCAGCGGGTTGTCGCGGATCTGCTGTCGCAGATGCTCTTCGTCCAGCAGATCCCAGCGCATCGGGCCGATCAGGCCCCAGGGGTTGCGAACCGTTGGGACGTAGATCGGGACGCCGCCCGAAATCAGCAGCGCGCCGTGATGAGCGGCCTTGTGGTTGTTGCGATCGAACAGCACGAGGTCGCCGTCGGTGACCAGGGCCCCGAGCACGACCTTGTTGGAGGTCGAGGTACCGTTGAGGACGAAATAGGTCTTCTCGGCGCCGAAGATCTGCGCGGCTTCCTTCTGCGCGCGCAGCGCCGGCCCCTCATGGGTCAGGAGATCGCCGAGATCGAGCACGGAATTGTCGAGATCGTCGCGGAACACGGCCTCGCCGAGATGCTCGACGAAGACCCGGCCGATCGGGCTGCGGCTATAGAACACGCCGCCATTGTGCCCGGGGCAGGTCCAGAGCTGGTTGCCTTCCTCGGCATAGTCGACCAGCGCGCCGAAGAATGGCGTCTTCAGCGTCTCGGCATATTGCTTCAGCCGGCTGACCAGGTTCTTGGCGATGAAGGCTGGAGTCTCCTCCGACAGGAAGACGTATCCGTCGATGAAGTCGAGCACCTCGACCGGCAGATCCTCGAACCGCTTGCGGCGGATCAGGAGGATGATCGGGAAGTCCAGTCCGCGACGGCGCATCAGGTTGATCAGCGACGCCGTCTTGCCTTCCAGGCCCTTCTTGCCCCAATCGACGACCATGCAGCCGATCGCGGCATCCGTCTGCACGGCGATCTCGGCGTCCTCCAGCTTGCGGGCGCGCACCACCTCGAAGCCCGAGCGCTGGATCTCCTCGATGATCTGGTTGAAGCGGAGCCCCGCAAGGTCGTCGGTCTCGAACACGGGCGCGGCGAACAGGAAGGTGAAGCGGCGGAAGTATTCCATGAGAGTCTTTCGGGCTGGGTGGGCAGCCACCTGTCGTCACGTTCGATGACGCTTCGATGACAATAGGACGCCTCACGGAGCTTGTCTCGGCCGCCTCGCAGTGGCAATCGTCCCGAACCCGAGTGACGCTGAAAGGATCCGTGGTGCTTCCCGAATGGATCAGCCTTGATTGTGTGGCGCCGTCCGAGCTCCATCGGCAGGCAGCGCTGGAACGCCAGGCCCAGTTGACCAAGCCGTTTGGCGCCCTTGGGCGATTGGAGCAGGTGGCGGTCGATCTGGCCGCGCTGCAGGCGTCGGAACGTCCAGGGGCCGACCGGGTGCCGGTGGTGCTGTTCGCAGGCGACCACGGCATCGCGGCGCGGGGGGTCTCGGCCTATCCGCCCGAAGTCACGGTCCAGATGCTCCACAACTTCGCCGGCGGCGGTGCGGCGATCTCGGTGCTGTCGCGCAGCCTCGGCTGTCCGCTGGAGGTGGTCGACGTCGGCACGCTGGCGAGCGAGCCGGTGCCCGGCGTGATCGTCGACAAGCCGCGGCGCGGCACGCGCGACTTCAGCACCGAGGCGGCGCTGACGCTGGAGGAGGTCGCGTTTGCGGCCGAAGCCGGACGGCGCGCGGTGGTGCGGCAGGCCGATCACGCGCCGCAACTCGTGATCTTCGGCGAGATGGGGATCGGCAACACGACATCGGCGGCAGCGATTGCCGCCGCGCTGCTGTCATGCGCGCCCGCGGACATCGTCGGCAGCGGCACCGGGCTCGACGCCGACGGACGGGCCAGGAAGGCTGCGGTGATTGCCGATGCGTTGGGGCGACACGGGCTCACGACGGGCGCGGCCGTCCCGGACGTCCTGGCCGCCGTCGGCGGTTTCGAGATCATTGCGATGGCCGGCGCGATCGTCGCCGCCGCGCAGCGGCGCTGGCCGGTGCTGGTCGACGGCTTCATCGTCTCTGTCGCGGCGCTGGCCGCCGTCCGCCTCAATCCCTCCTGCCGTCCGTGGCTGCTGTTCTCGCATCGCTCGGCCGAGCGCGGCCACGCCATCGTGCTCGACGCGCTCGGTGCCCGTCCGCTGATCGACCTCGATCTGCGGCTTGGCGAGGCCTCGGGCGCCGCCACTGCGCTGCCGATCATTCGGTTGGCCTGCGCGCTCCACGGGGGCATGGCCACCTTTGCGGAGGCCGCCGTCTCGGGAGCCAAGTCCTGATGCGGATCGATCTGCTGCGGCACGGGACGACAGGACGGGACGGCTATCTCGACGGCCGCACCGACCCACCGCTCAGCGAGCCCGGCTGGGATCAATTCCGGCGGCAGACGCAAAGCCGGATCTGGCACAGTGTCGTGAGTTCGCCGTTGGCGCGCGCACGTGCGGCAGCGGAGGATTATGCCCGGCAGACCAACTGTGCGCTGGACATCGATGCGGATTGGAGCGAGCTCGATTTCGGACGCTGGGACGGGCGGACGCATCGCGACATCGCCGCGGAGCCCGGAGGCGAAGCCTTGCTCGACACCTTCCATGCCGATGCTGAGGTCCGGGCGCCGGACGGTGAGAGCTGGTCCGATTTGCAGGCGCGAGTGGCGCGCGCAACACATCGTATCCTTGTCCGGCCCGAGCCTGCGCCGGTTCTCGTGGTGACCCATGGCGGCGCCATGCGCGCAGCGCTCTCGCAGCTACTCGGATGGCCGCTGCGCCAGCTGTGGAGCCTGCGCATCCGGCCCGGCACGCGGATCACGCTCGAAGCGGGGCAGGGCGATGATGGTGTACCTTGGGGCGAAATCGTCGAGATCATCCAGCCATGATGCTTCGTGAATTCTGGATCGCATTGCAATTCCTGACACGGCTGCCGACACCGCGGGTCGCTGAGTTACGACCGGACGATCTGGCGCGGGCGTCGGTCTGGTTTCCGGCAGCCGGACTGGTGATTGGCGCCTGTCTGGCGCTGGTCGCCCGCCTTTTTCATGATGCCGATCCGTGGATCGTCGCGCTGACCGTGCTGGTCGCCTGGATCGGGATCACCGGCGCGCTGCATCTCGATGGGCTCGGCGACGTCGCCGACGCGTTCGGCGCCTCGCATGGCAAGCCGGAACGCTTCATCGCCGTGCTGGGCGATCCCCATGCCGGCAGCTTTGCCGTCGTCGCGATCAGCTTGCAGATCGCCGCCAAGCTGGTGCTGATCGCCGAGCTGGCGACGGGCCCGACGGCCTGGGCGCTGGTGCTGATCCCGGCCTGGGCACGCTGGGGGACTTTGATCTGCAATAAGACCCTGCTGTCGTTGAAGCCGGGGCTGGGGGCGAGCATCTCGAACAGCGTCGGCTGGAACGTCATCGTCGCCTGGGGCGGCGCACTCGCGATCGGCGCGCTGGCCGGCGCGGTGCCGACGCTGATCGCGATTGGTCTCGTTCCGGGAATCGCGTTCTATTGGCAATGGCGGCTCGGCGGCATCACCGGCGATTGCCATGGCGCCAGCATCGAGGTCACGGAAACGCTGCTGCTTGCCGCCTGCGTGCTCGGTTAGAAGGCATCGCCGAGCGCCGGCGCCAGCCGGTGCCACTCGGACGCATTGCCCGGCAGGCCGAAGCGCAGCCAGCTCGGCTGAGCCGGAAAGCGCCTGACGTGGATGCCGTGCCGGGCGAGCCGCTCGGCGATGTCAGGCGCGTTCGGCGATGTGATCAGCCTGAACAGCGGCGTGCCGCCGTTGACCGCGCAGCCGGCCTTGCTCAGAAGATCGTCGATGCGCTGACAGTCGTTCGCCAGCCGCGCGCGTGTCTGCTCCAGCCAAGCAGCGTCGGCCAAGGCCGTCGTTCCGATCGCGAGCGCAGGTCCGGATACGGCCCAAGGACCGAGCTCGTCGCGGAGTCGGCGGACGACGTCAGCGGAGCCGATCGCGAAACCGAGGCGGACGCCGGCAAGGCCGTAGGTCTTGCCGAACGAGCGCAGCACGATCGTCGCCGGCGGCAGGTCGGCTGCGAGGCTGGCGTCGGCGGGACAAAGATCGATGAATGCTTCGTCGACGATCAGCAGGCCGTCGCGCCGGCGCAAGGTCGCGGCCAATCCGACCAGCACATCGCGGGGCAGCAGGCGGCCGGTGGGATTGTTGGGATTCACGACGACGGCAACATCAGCATCGGCGAGCGCATCGACATCATCGACCAGACCGACGCGATGCCCACAGCGGCGCCAGCACAGCGCATGCTCCTCGTAGGTCGGGGCGAGCACGGCAACCCTCGAGCGTGGGCGCAGCCGCGGCAGGATCTGCAACAGCGCCTGCGTGCCGGGCGCGGTAACGATCATTTCGGGCCCCGCCACGCCATAGCGCGCAGCAGCCGCTGCGCGCAGCGCGTCGTCTTCGGCCTGGGCCGGCAAGCGCGCCCAACTTGCGGGCGGAATGGTCGGCACCGGGTAGGCGACGGGATTGATGCCAGTCGACAGATCGATCCACGGCTGTGGCGCGTCCGGATAGCGACGGCTGATCGCAGCGAGATCGCCGCCGTGAAGGATCGCTTCCGGCTGGTCCGCGCCCGTGCTAGTCGCTCTGTCGTCCATGTCTGTCCTTCAGCGGAGATCGATGTTCGTCTCTCTCGCGCTCACGGCGCTCCTCGTCGAGGCGGCGGTCGGTTATCCCCAGGTCCTGGTGCAGCGGATCGGTCATCCCGTGATGTGGGTGGGCGCGCTGATAGCATGGGCGGACCGCCGCTGGAACGGGGCAGCAGACGGCTTTGCCGCGCGACGAGCCCGCGGCGTCGGGCTCGTCTGTCTGCTCGTGGCCGGCATGATGACCATCGGCCTCGCCGCAGCGTGGGTGATGCAGGCGGTCGTGGGCGAGCCGGTCGCAACGATCGTCCTTGGTGTGGCGGCAAGCAGCCTGCTGGCCCAGCGCAGTCTCGACACGCATGTTGCGGCGGTCGCGGAAGGACTGGAGCAGGAGGGGCTCGAGGGCGGCCGCAGAGCCGTCTCGATGATCGTCGGCCGCGATCCCGATCGGCTGGATGAAGCCGGCGTTGCGCGGGCCGCGGTCGAGAGCCTGGCAGAAAACTTCTCCGATGGCGTCGTCGCGCCCGTGTTCTGGCTCGTCGTCGGCGGGCTGCCGGGCATCCTGATCTACAAGGCTCTCAACACCGCGGACAGCATGATCGGCCATCTCTCGGACCGGCACCGCGCGTTCGGCTGGGCGGCGGCGCGGCTCGACGATCTCGTCAACCTGCCGGCCTCGCGCCTGTCCGCGCTGTGGATCGCAGCCACTGCGGCCTGCATCCCGAGCGCCTCGGCTTCGGCCGCGGTGCGAGCCGTTGCACGTGATGCGTCGAAGCATCGTTCGCCCAATGCCGGCTGGCCGGAAGCGGCGATGGCTGGTGCGCTCGGACTGCGCCTGGCGGGGCCGCGCGTCTATCACGGTCATCTCGTCACCGATGCCTGGATGGGCGACGGGCGCGCCGATCTCGACGCGTCCGACATCCGGCAGGCCTTGCGGCTGTATCGGCTGGCCTGTCTGGTTCAGGCCCTGGTCGTCGCAGGACTCGTCCTGGTCAGGATCCTGTAGCCGCCACGGCCGGCGCGGGCTTGCTCGCCAATGCGAGGATTCGGTCCACGTCAACGTAGCGCTCGAGATGCGCCGCGAGTGCATCCAGCGTCGTGTCCACATCGGTCTCATAGGCTAAGCCGCTCGTCGTCGCGCCGAGGCCGCGCAGCCAATGGGCGCGCAGGCCATCATCGGCGAACAGGCCATGCACATAGCAGCCGGTAACCAGGCCGTTCGCTGCGATGGCGCCATCGCGACGGCCGTCGGAGAAGGTTAGGAAGGGGCTCTGTGTCGCCGGTCCGTCAGTGCGGCCGATATGCATCTCGTAACCGCGGAACGACAGCTGATCTTCCGTTAGCGTGCCCTGGACCTCGCGCAACGCCTTGTCATCGGTCAATGTCGTTTCGACGTCGAGCAGGCCAAGTCCCGCGACGGAACCAGGTGTTCCCTCGTGCCCATCGGGATCGCTGATCACACGCCCCAGCATCTGATAGCCGCCGCAGATGCCGAGCACGCGGCCGCTGCGGCGCAGATGCGCGGCCAGATCGATGTCCCAGCCGGCGTCGCGCAAGGCGCTGAGATCGGCGATCGTGGCCTTCGAGCCCGGCAGGATCACCATCGATGCGTCGCCGGGGATCGGCGTGCCAGGCCGCAAAAACTGCAGATCGATTCCATCTTCCAGCCGTAACGGATCGAACTCGTCGAAATTGGAGATGCGCGGGTAGGCGAGGATGACGACCTTCGGCCGTTGTCCTCCCGATGATCCGCGTTCAGCCAGGCCAAGCGCGTCCTCCGCTGGCAGGCGGCGCGCATCCGAAAAATGCGGAATGAGCCCGAGCGATGTCCACCCCGTCCGCTTCTCGATCTCGTTCATGCCTGACGCAAACAAGGCCGGATCGCCGCGAAACTTGTTGACGAGGAAACCTGCCACGCGCGCGGCATCGTCCGGCGGGATCACAGTCCTGGTGCCGACCAGGCTCGCAATCACGCCGCCCCGATCGATATCGCCGATCAGCACCACCGGAATCTGCGTCGCTTGCGCAAAACCCATGTTGGCGATGTCGCCCGCGCGCAGGTTGATCTCGGAGGCGGAGCCTGCGCCTTCGACCAGCACGATGTCGGCATCCGCTGCGAGGTGATGGAAGCTGTCGAGCACGGCCGCCATCAGTTGCGGCTTCATCGCCTGATAGGCGGATGCCTTGGCGTTGCCGATGACGCGACCCTGAACCACGACCTGCGACCCGATCTCGCTCTGCGGCTTCAGCAGCACCGGGTTCATGTGCACCGTCGTCGGCCGCCGCGCCGCGCGCGCCTGCAGCGCCTGGGCACGGCCGATCTCGCCGCCGTCTGCGGTGACGGCGGCATTGTTCGACATGTTCTGCGGCTTGAACGGCGCCACCTTGAGGCCGCGCAATGTCAGCGCGCGCGCGAGCCCCGCGACGATCAGCGATTTGCCGACGTCGGAGCCGGTGCCCTGGAACATGATGGCGCGCGCGCTCATGAGCCTAGTACTCGATGCCTTCCTGCGCCTTCACGCCGGCTGCGAAGTGATGCTTCACGAGGTTCATCTCGGTGACGAGATCGGCGGCCTCGATCAGCTCCGGCTTGGCGTTGCGCCCGGTGACGACGACGTGCAGATCGGGACGGCGCCCTGCGAGCGTGGCGACGACGTCTGCGATATCAAGGTGATCATAGCGCAGCGCGATGTTGAGCTCATCGAGGACGAGCAACCGGATCGACGGATCCGCCATCAGCTCCTTTGCCTTCGCCCAGGCACGTTCGGCCGCGGCGATGTCGCGCGCGCGATCTTGCGTCTCCCACGTAAAGCCTTCGCCGAGCGTGTGCCACGACACCTGGTCGCCGAACCGCTCGATCGCCTTGCGCTCGCCGGTTTCCCACGCGCCCTTGCCGAACTGCACGACGCCGATGCGAAAACCGCGGCCGAGTGCGCGCAGCATCAGGCCCCAGGCCGCCGTCGATTTGCCCTTGCCCTTGCCGGTGTGAACGATCAGCAGGCCCTTTTCGACGGTCTTCGAGGCGACCTCGGCATCCTGCACCGCCTTGCGGTTCTCCATCTTCGCCTTGTGGCGTGAATCGTCGGCGCTTTCGGTCATCGGCATGTCCTTCCCGTTACTTCAATGTCAGCGGCAGGCCGGCCGCCATCAGGATCACGCGATCCGCTAAGGCCGCGACGTCCTGGTTCAGTCGCCCCTGCGCATCACGGAAGGCGCGGGCAAGCGCATTGTCCGGCACGATGCCGAGTCCGACTTCGTTGGACACGGCCACGATGGGGCCAGGCGCGTCCCTGAACGCCTCGATCAGCTCGGCGCATCGTGCCGGAACGTTCATGTCGGCGAGCATCACATTGCTGAGCCACAGCGTCAGGCAATCGATCAGCATCGGCGCGCTCGAATTTGCCCGTGCACGGACCAGGCCTGCAAGATCATGCGTGGTCTCCAACGTCTGCCATCCCTCGGTGCGGCGCGCTTTGTGCTGCGCGATTCGGTCCTTCATCTCATCGTCGAACGCCTGCGCGGTCGCAACATAGGTCCAAGGTGCGGGAAGGGCGGTCACGAGCGCCTCTGCATGGCGGCTCTTGCCGGAGCGCGCGCCGCCGAGCACCAGGGTGAGGCGCGGCAGGGCGGGATGCGGGCGGGCGGGGACCATGGGGGACGATTCCGATTGACGGGCTTTGGCGCGACCCGTATCTAACAGATGACGGTTCTCCGAAAGGAGAGATTTAGGGAACACGGTGCGGGTTCTTGACCCAAGGCCGTGGCTGCCCCCGCAACTGTAATCGGCGAGTGTGAGGCCAAAGCACCACTGGGAAACCGGGAAGGTGGCTTCATGCGGTGACCCGAGAGCCAGGAGACCTGCCGTCGACATTGCTGTTGGCCGACCCGTCGCGCGGGGAGTCGCGATGCTGGTTCTGATCCCGCCGGGATGGGCGGGATGCCGTCGGATGCAGCGCATCGTCCGGTCCTCTGGGGAGCCGGCAAGCGACGGAGACGGCCATGAAGTTGACCCGTACCACGACCTTTGCAGCCGCGAGCCTGGTGCTGCTCGCCGCCGATCCCGCCTTCGCGCATCACATGATGGATGGCAAACTGCCGCAGACGTTTGCGCAGGGCCTGCTGTCCGGCCTCGGCCATCCTGTGATCGGAATCGACCATCTGGCCGCCATCGTCGGTGCGGGCATCGTTGCAGCGCTTCTGGGCCGCGGCTTCGCGCCGGTGCTCGCCTTCACCACAGCGATGATCGCGGGCGTCGGCCTTCATGTGGCCAAGGCCAACATCCCGGCTGCCGAGCTGCTGGTCGGCCTGACCACCGTCGTGGTTGGGCTGGTGGTGGTGATGCGTGGCGGTTTCGGCGTGCTGCCCGTCGCCGGCCTGTTCGCCGTGACCGGCCTCGTCCATGGATATGCGCTGGGTGAATCGATCGTTGGGGCAGAGAACACCCCGCTCGGGGCCTATCTCGTCGGTCTGCTCGTGATCCAGACCCTCATCGCCGCCGGCGCGTTCCTCGGCACCAGGCTGCTGTCGGCGAAGGCCAAGGCGGCTGCGCCGCTGGCGCTGCGGCTCGCGGGCGCTGCCATCGTGCTGGTGGGTGGGGTCGCCGCGGCGACGGCGGCCGGCGTGATCGGCTGATTGATGACCGCATCGGAGACTGGTGAGACGACGCTGTTCGTCTGCGTCACCTGCCGTTCGCAGGCGACGGAACCTACGCCGCCTGATCAGCCGCGGGCCGGAGCCCGTCTGCTCGCCGCGATCGAGACGTTGCCGACCGCGCAGCGCGCCGGTGTCGCCGTGGTCGGCGTCGAGTGCCTGTCCAACTGCAATCGTGCGTGCACGGTTGCAGTGACGGCGCCGGGCAAATGGACCTACGTGCTCGGCGCGCTCGATCCGGATCTGCATGTTCAGGATGTGCTGACATTCGCGCAGCTGCATCAGCGCCATGACGCCGGCCTGCCGGCCTGGCGCGAGCGTCCCGAATACATCCGCAAGAACACCGTTGCGCGCGTTCCCGCGCTGTCAGCACCACGCTGAAACGAGAGATCGTATCGCCATGACGAAGTCGTTCGCCAAGACGCCTTGCACCATCGTCACCGGTTTCCTCGGCGCCGGCAAGACCACGCTGGTGCGCAACCTGATCGAGACCGCGAATGGCCGCCGGCTCGCCATCATCGTCAACGAGTTCGGCGATGTCGGCATCGACGGCGACATCCTGAAAGGCTGCGGCGTGCCGGACTGTCCGGAGGATCGCATCGTCGAGCTGTCGAACGGCTGCCTGTGCTGCACCGTTGCCGATGATTTCGTGCCGGCGCTCAGGAGCCTGCTGGATCAGAAGGAGCCGCCCGAGCATATCGTGATCGAGACCTCGGGGCTCGCGCTGCCGAAGCCGCTGGTGCAGGCCTTCAACTGGCCGGAGATCGCGACGCGCGCCACCGTCGACGGTGTGGTGGCGGTCATCGACGGCCCGGCGGTGGTCGCCGGCCGTTTCGCCGACGATCCCGACGCGCTCGCCGCGCAGCGCGCCAGTGATGCTTCGCTCGATCACGACAACCCGCTGGAGGAGGTCTATGAGGACCAGCTGCTGTGCGCCGATCTCGTCGTGATGAACAAGAGCGACCTGATGAGCGAGGAGCAGCGCAAGGATGTCGCGGCCGAGATCACGGCGAAGGTGCAGCGTGCCGTCAAGGTGATCGCGACGGAGCACGGCAGGCTGTCGGCTTCAATTCTGCTCGGGCTCGGTGCCGCAGCGGAGGACGATCTCGCGGCCCGACCGTCACATCACGACAACGAGGCCGAGCACGACCACGACGATTTCGAGAGTTTCGTGCTCGACGTTCCGGCGCAGGCTTCGCCCGATGCGCTCGTCGACCGCATCGCGGCCGCCGTCGACGCGCATGACGTATTGCGCGTGAAGGGGTTCGTGGAAGTCGCCGGCAAGCCGCTGCGCCTCCTGGTGCAGGCCGTCGGCAACCGCATCCAGCATCAGTTCGAGCGCCCGTGGCGATCCGGCGAATCGCGGCAGGGGCGGCTGGTGATCATCGGCGAGCGCGGCCTCGATGCCGCCGCCATCCAGAGCCTGATCACAGGATAGGCGGGACCGATGCACCTGCTGGCGACAACGGGCGCGGATCTCGACGACCTCGAACAGGCCGTGGATCTTGCACAGTCGCCGGCCGAAATCGTCGTGCTGTCGTTCTCGGATAGCGATTTGTCGGCATTGGCCGAGGCCTGGACCGCGTCGTCGGATGAGCTGCCGAGCCTGCGCCTCGCCAGCTTGAAACGGCTGAAGCATCCGATGTCGGTCGATCTCTATGTCGACCGTGTCGTGCTCGGCGCGCGCGCCGTCGTCGTGCGCTGTCTCGGCGGGCTCGACTATTGGCGCTACGGGCTGGAGCGCATCGCATCGGTCTGCCGCAGCCGCCACATCCCGTTCGCGGCACTGCCGGGTGACGATCGCGCCGACGAGAGGCTCGATGCGCTCTCGACCCTGCCGAAGGACGCGACCTCGCGTCTCTACGGCTATCTGCACGAGGGCGGCGTCGGCAATGCGCGCGAGGCCCTGCGCTATCTCGCGACGCTGCTCGGGCGCGACGCGCATTTTGCGGAGCCGGTCGCGATCGGTTCGATCGTCGGCTTCATGCCCGATCGCGGAGCGGTCGGCATCGATGATCTCTGCGGCCACGATGATGCGCGGCCCACCGCGTTGATCGTGTTCTACCGTGCGGGCCTGCTCGCCGCGGATACGGCAGGGATCGCGGAGCTGATGCGGGCGCTCGAAGGTGAAGGGCTGGCGGCGGTCGCGGTCGCGGTGACCAGCCTGAAGGATCCCAATATCGGGGATGCACTGGCGCGACTCGTCCAGCGCCGGCGTCCTGCGATCATTTTGAACGCCACCGCGTTCTCGGCGCTGCGCGACGACGGCACCACGGTGCTCGACCTCGCGGACGCGCCGGTCTTGCAGATCATCCAGGCGCAGAGCACCGAAGAGGCCTGGGCCTCGTCGGCGCGCGGACTGTCGCCGACGGATCTGGCCATGAATGTCGTTCTGCCGGAGCTCGACGGCCGGCTGTTGGCGCGCCCGATTGCGTTCAAGGGTGAAATGCCGGCGGATGAGCGTCTGCAGTTCGGCACGATGCGTTATGTACCGCAACACGACCGCATTGCTTACGTCGCCCGGCTCGCGGCGCGATGGGCGCGGCTGCGGGCGCTGCCGGCAAGCGAGCGGCGCGTGGCGCTGCTGCTTTCCGATTATCCGGCGCGCGGCGGGCGCCGCGGCTACGCTGTCGGTCTCGACACCAGCGAAAGCGCAGCCGCCATTGCGCGGCTGTTGGCGGAGGCGGGGTACGATATCGGCCGCGCAGCGCCGACCGCCGAAGATGTCGACGCGCTGCTGCGGGACGAGGCAGATGAGCTCGTGGTGCCGCTCGCGGCCTATCGGTGTGCTCTGGCGCTGTTGCCGGATGAGCTGCAGCGTGCCTCGCATGACAATTGGGGAGAGGCGGAAGCCGACCCGGCGGTTCGAGATGGCACCTTCCGTTTTCCGGTGCTGCGTGCGGGAAAACTCTCGATCCTGCTACAGCCGGATCGTGGCAATCGCGCCGATCGCAAGTCTGGCTACCATGACACGAGCGTGCCTCCGCGGCACGCCTATGTCGCGCTCTATGCGCATCTGCGTGAGGCCGAGCGGATCGATGCGCTGATTCATCTCGGTGCGCATGGCACGCTGGAATGGCTGCCTGGCAAGGCACTGGCGCTCTCAAATGCGTGCTGGCCGGAGGCCGTGCTGGGCCCGCTGCCGGTGATCTATCCCTTCATCGTCAACAATCCCGGCGAAGCGATGCAGGCCAAGCGGCGATTGTCGGCCCTGACGCTCGGGCATCTGACGCCGCCGCTGTCGCAGGCCGGTCTGCACGGACCCTTGCTGGAGCTGGAGGGGCTGGTCGAGGAATATGCCGAGGCGGATGGCCTCGACAAGCGCCGGCTGAAGCTGCTCGAGGAGGAGATCGTCGCGCGGGCCTGGCAGGGTGGCTTGGCCGCCGATTGCGGGCTCGACCGTGCGATGACCGGACGCGAGGCGATCGCACAGCTCGATGCGCAGCTCTGTGACATCAAGGAGCTCGCGGTGCGCGACCGCCTGCATGTGTTCGGGGAAGCGCCCGACACGGCGGCGACCGGCCTGCTTGCGGATGCGATCACGGCGGCCATGGGGCCGGCGGCCGCGACGGTCGATCGCGCCGACATCGCCGCACGGATCGCCGCGAGCGCTGCAGCCGAACGCAGTGCGTTGCTCGCGGCACTCGACGGTCGCCGCGTCGCTGCCGGTCCCGCCGGCGCGCCGAGCCGCGGCCGGCTCGACGTGTTGCCCACGGGGCGCAATCTCACCGCGATCGACCCGCGTGCGATCCCGACCCGGACCGCCGCTGTGGTCGGCGTACGCGCGGCTGACGAGGTGATCCGGCGCTATTTGCAGGATCATGGCGACTACCCGCGCGCGCTCATGCTCGATCTCTGGGCGTCCGCATCGCTGCGCACGGGCGGTGACGATCTGGCCCAGGCCTTGGCTTATCTGGGCGTGCGGCCGCGCTGGGACCTCAACTCCAATCGTGTCACCGGCGTCGACGTACTGCCGTTGGCGATGCTCGACCGCCCGCGCATCGATGCGACGCTGCGGATCTCGGGGCTGTTTCGCGACCTGTTCGAAGCGCAGATCGCGCTGTTCGATCTCGCCGTGCAAAAGGTGGCCGCGCTTGACGAGGACGATGCCGACAATCCGCTGGCCGCGGCACGGCGGCGCGGCGAGAGCCTCGCGCGCGTGTTCGGCGGGGCGCCTGGCAGCTACGGTGCCGTTGCCGCCGACCTTGCGCTCGGAATGGACTGGACGAGCCGGTCGCAGCTCGGCGAGGCGTATCTCGAGAGCGCCGCTTATAGCTTTGGCGGGACGCATGACGGCGCGTCTGCTTCCGACACGTTCCGCGCCCGCGTCCGCAGCGCCGACGCCCTCGTGCATCCGCAGGACGATCGTGAGCGCGACCTGCTCGATGGCGAGGAGGTCGCCGACTTTGCCGGAGGCTTTGCGGCGGCCGCGGCGTCGCTCGGCGCGTCGCCCGCGCTGCTGCATCTCGACACCAGCCGTCCGGAGGCGCCGGCGGCGCGGACATTCGGCGAGGAGATCGCCCGCGTGGTGCGCGGCCGTCTCACCAATCCGCGCTGGATTGCGGGAATGCTCGCGCATGGCTATCGCGGCGTCGCCGAGATCGCGCAGGGCGTCGACGCGCTCTACGCCTTTGCCGCCACCTCTGACGCCGTCGCCGAGCACCTGTTCGATCTGGCGCATGGGGCGCTGCTGCGCGACGAGGCCGTGTTGGACAACATGGTCGCGCGCAATCCGGCGGCGGTCGCCGCGATCGTCTCGCGATTTGAGGATGCGCTACGCCGGCAGCTATGGGTGCCACGCCGGAATGCGGTCGCCGATGAGCTTGCGCATGCCCGCACGCGCCTGACGCAAGCGGAGAGCGCGTCATGACCGCCTCGGTCGAGATCAAGGGCTGGTGCCCGGGCGCGCGGCGTCCGATGCCGAGCGGCGACGGGCTCATCGTTCGCGTCCGGCCGCATGGCGGCGCGTTGCTGGTGTCGGCGCTGCGTGAGCTTGCCGAGGCTGCTCGGCACTACGGCAACGGCCAGATCGACCTCACGCGCCGCGCCAATCTGCAGATTCGCGGCGTATCGCCCGAGACGCTTGTGCCGCTGTGGGAGCTGATGGCATCGCTCGGACTGCTCGATGACAGTGTCGAGCTCGAGGCCATCCGCAACATCGTCGTCAATCCGCTGGCAGGACTCGACCCGGCCGAATGGGTCGACATGCGTCCCGTCGCCGCCGAGTTGGAGACACTGCTGGCCTCGGATCAGGCGCTCCATGCTCTGCCGCCCAAGTTCGGCTTTGCGCTGGATGGCGGCGGCAGGTTGCCGCTGACTGGGCTCGCTGCGGATGTTCGTCTCGTCGCCTGTAGCGGTCCTGAAGCCCGGCGTGTCGCCGTTGGCATCGCCGGTTCTGTTGAGTCCGTGTGGCTGGGAACGACAGCCGATGCCGATGCGGCGTCGACGGCTGTGCGGCTCGCGCGGCTGGTGCTGCAACACAGCCCGACGCGGCGCTCCGCAGATTTGCCGCCGCACGCGCGCGCCGCCGTCGGCGCCGAACTGGGCCTTGATCTCTCCAACGTCATCGCGACGCCATCAGCCGCGAAATCGCAACGACGTTGCGGCATCATTGCCCTGACGGATCAAACCTGCGCCGTCGGTCTCGGCGTGCCATTCGGCCGCATCGATAGTGGCACGCTGGCGCGGCTTGCGGCCATGCTCGCGGCGCACGATGTCGCCGAGGTCCGCCTGTCACCATGGCGCGCGCTGTATGTCTCCGCGGGCGTCGTGACCGCGGAGCAACTGGTGGCGGATGCAGCCCGGCTCGGCCTGGTCGTCGACGATACCGATCCATTGATGCGCATCGACGCCTGCTCGGGCGTCGGCTGCTGTCCGTCGACGGGACTGGCGACGCGACAGGATGCCCGCGTGCTCGCGGATGCGATGGCCCGGACCGGATTCAACGGCACGCTGCACGTCTCCGGCTGCGCCAAGGGCTGCGCACGCTCGGCAGCCGCGGACGTCGTGCTGGTTGGCGAGGGCGAAGGTTATCACATCGTCCGCAACGGCACGGTGAAGAGCGAGCCCTGCGGCATGCTCGATCCCACCGAGATCGACGTCGACGGGCTGTTCGAAACGAAAGAAAGGGCCGATGTCTGAGCTGCGCGACTACATCAAGGACGGCGCGGAGATCTATCGCCGTTCGTTCGCGACCATCCGCGCCGAGGCCGATCTGTCGCGCTTCCACGGACTGGAAGAGAAGATCGCCGTGCGCATCATCCATGCCTGCGGCATGGTCGAGATCACCTCCGACATCGCGATGTCCGAACACTTCGCCGCCGAGGTGCGGGCGGCGCTCGATCGTGGCGCGCCAATCCTGTGCGATGCCAAGATGGTGGCGCAGGGGATCACGCGGGCGCGGCTGCCGGCGAGGAACGAGATCATCTGCACGCTCGATGCTCCCGAGGTGCCGGCGCTCGCCGCGCAGCTCGGCACGACCCGATCCGCGGCGGCGCTGGAGCTGTGGCGGCCGCATCTCGGCGGCGCGCTGGTGGCGATCGGCAACGCGCCGACGTCGTTGTTTCATCTGCTCGACATGCTCGATCAGGGCGCGCCGCGACCGGCCGCGGTGATCGGAACGGCCGTTGGGTTCGTCGGAGCCCGGGAATCCAAGGAGGCGCTCGCGGCCGACGGCCGTGTGCCGTATCTGATCGTGAAGGGTCGGAAGGGCGGCAGCGCCATGGCGGTCGCGGCGGTGAATGCCATCGCGAGTGATGTCGAATGAGCCTGCTGGACACCATCGCGGGCTCGGCAAATCCGGGCACGCTCTACGGCATCGGCGTCGGTCCGGGCGACGTTCGTTATCTGACCTTGCGCGCCGCCGGCCTGGTCCGGTCCGTCGATGTGGTGGCGTTCTTTGCCAAGCGCGGCATGGAAGGCAACGCGCGACGGATCGTAGCGCCGTTGATGGAATCGGGCCGGCACGAGCTGCGGCTCGAATATCCGGTCACGGAGGAATTGCCCGTCGCCGACCTGTCCTATCAGTCCCAGATCGCCGACTTCTACCGACGTGCGTCGGACAGCATCACCGCGCATCTGGCGGCAGGGCGATCGGTCGGTCTGCTGTCCGAAGGTGACCCGTTCTTCTACGGCTCGTTCATGCACATGTGGCGGCGGCTCGAGCACGATCATCCGGTCGAGGTCGTCCCGGGCGTAACCGGCATGTCCGGCTGCTGGACCAAGGCCAATGTTCCTATCACCTGGGGCGACGACGTTCTCTCCGTGCTGCCGGGCACGCTGGGCGAGGACGTCCTGCATGACCGGCTGACGCATTGTGAGGCCGCCGTCATCATGAAGGTAGGGCGCAACCTCACCAAGGTGAAGCGCGCGATCATCAGCGCCGGATTGCTCGATCGCGCGCTCTATGTCGAGCGCGGCACGATGGAGGCGCAGCGTGTCGCGCCCCTGGCCGAGGTGGAACTGGACCGCGGCCCCTATTTCTCGATGATCCTGATCCCCGGACAGGGGCGGCGGCTATGACGGGCACGCTGACCATTGTCGGCGTCGGCCCGGGGCGAGCCGAACTGATCACGCCGGCCGCCTCGGCCGCCATCGCTCGCGCGACCGATCTGATCGGTTATGGACCGTATCTCGACAGAGTGACCACGACGAGTCCGGGCCAGATCCGGCACGCCAGCGACAATCGCGTCGAGCTCGACCGCGCCCGCCACGCACTCGGGCTCGCAAGCGACGGCAAACAGGTCGCGGTGGTGTCGGGCGGTGATCCCGGCGTCTTCGCGATGGCCGCGGCGGTGTTCGAAGCGGTCGAGGCGGGACCGGCGGCCTGGCGCGACCTCGACATCCGTGTCGAGCCTGGTGTCACCGCCATGCTGGCGGCGGCGGCCAAGGTCGGGGCGCCGCTCGGCGGCGACTTCTGTGCGATCTCGCTGTCCGACAATCTCAAGAGCTGGGCGACCATCAGCCGCCGCCTTGAGGCGGCGGCTGCAGCTGATTTCGTCATCGCGCTCTACAATCCGCTGTCCAAGGCGCGACCGCATCAGCTGGGGGAGGCGTTCGCGCTGCTGCGGCAGATCAAGCCGGCTTCGACCGTCGTCGTCATGGTGCGGGCCGCGGGCAGTGGTGAGGTCAGACAGATCATCACCACGTTGGGCGAGGTCGATCCCGACAAGGCGGACATGCGCACGCTCGTGCTGATCGGATCGACGGCCACGCGCCTGATCGCGCGCGGGGGCAAGCCGCCCTTCGTCTATACGCTGCGTCGTGAAGTCGAGGGCGGCGCATGAGCGAGCTGCGCCTCCAGCCACAGCAACGTGGCCCGCGCGCCGTCCAACGCGACGCCATGCGGCTTGTCGGGACGGGCGATCATCACCACCGGAATCGCGAGCCGTCGCGCGGCTGCGATCTTCGGATAGGTCGCGGCTCCGCCAGAGTTCTTCGACACGACGAAGGCGATGCGTTCCTGCGTCAGGAAGGCGTGCTCTTTGGCCTCGTCGAACGGCCCGCGATCCCTGACGAAGCGAATGTCGGGCGGCAGCGCGATGTCGCCGGGCGGGTCGATGGTTCGCGCGACGTAGTGATGCTGTGGCGCTGCGCCGAACGCTGCGAGCTCCAGGCGACCAAGGCTGAGGAACACACGCGCCGGATCCGCTCCGAGCGCCGAAGCCGCGTCGTCGGCACTGTCGACCTCGATCCAGCGATCGCCGGCCTGGCGTTGCCATGCCGCGCGCCGGATCGACGCCAGCGGCACCGACAGCGCATGACAGGCCGCAACGGCATGTCGCGAGATCTGGCCGGCATACGGATGGGTGGCGTCGACCACGGCATCAATCACATGATCCCGCAGCCATGCTTTCAGTCCGGCGATGCCGCCGAAGCCGCCGATGCGCGTCGGCAGCGGCTGCGGTTTGGGCGAAGCGGTGCGGCCGGCGAGCGAGAGCGTCGCCGCGAACCGATCGTCGCCGGCGAGCAGCCGCGCCAGCTCCGAAGCCTCGGTCGTCCCGCCGAGAATGAGGATACGCATGCGGGGAAGCGTCCATGGTGAACCCGGCCGCAACTTGCAACGCGCAGCGCTGGCTGTCCATCGTCGGGATCGGCGAGGACGGCGTCGACGGCCTCTCGACGCCTGCGCGACGTCTCATTGCGCAGGCGGCCCTCGTTATCGGCGGCGCCCGTCATCTCGAGCTTGCAGCGCCGTTGATCGCAGGGGAACGACTGGCGTGGCCCAGCCCGCTGAAGCTCGCGTTCGATCAGGTCGCGGCGCGACGGGGAGAGCCCGTCGTCGTTCTCGCAAGCGGCGATCCTTTCAACTACGGCATCGGCAAGCAGCTCATGCAGCGTTTCGCGTCCGCCGAGATGCTATGCGTCCCGCAGCCCTCGGCCTTCAGCCTCGCGGCGGCGCGGCTCGGCTGGCCGCTGCAGGACGTGGCGCAGGTGACGTTGCACGGCCGCGCGCTCGAAGGGATCATCCGCCATCTTGCGCCGGGGGCGCGCATTCTGGCGCTGGCCTGGGATGGATCCACCGCCCCAAGGCTCGCCGCGCTGCTGACCTCACGCCGCATGGGACGCTCGCGCCTGACGGTGCTGGAAGCGATCGGCGGCGCGCACGAACGGGTGCGCAGCGCGCCGGCCGATGCGTTCGATCTTTCCGATATTCATCCGTTGACCACGATCGCGATCGAGGTTGACGCCGAGGTTGATGCGCCCGTGATCCCGCTGACGGCCGGTCTTGCCGATGACCTATTCGAGCATGACGGCCAGTTGACCAAGCGCGAGGTCCGCGCCGTGACGGTGTCGGCCCTGGCGCCACGTCCGGGCGAACTGCTGTGGGACGTCGGGCTGGGGTCGGGCTCGGTGGCAATCGAGTGGCTGCTGCGTCACGGCTCGTTGCGCGCGTTCGGGATCGAGGCGCGGCAGGACCGGGCCGACCGGGCGATGCGCAACGCGCTGGCGCTCGGCGCTCCCGAGCTGAAGCTGGTGATGGGGCGCGCGCCGGCGGTGTTGGCGGATCTTGAGATGCCGGATGCGGTCTTCATCGGCGGCGGCATTTCGGAAGCGGGGGTGTTCGAAGCCGTCTGGTCGCGGCTGAAACCCGGCGGCCGCCTCGTCGCCAACGTGGTGTCGCTAGAAGGCGAGACGCGGCTGAGCGCGTTGTTCGGCCAGCATGGCGGTGAACTGGTCCGCATCGCCGTTTCGCGCATCGAGCCGGTTGGCCGCATGCATGGCTGGCGTCAGGCCATGCCGATCACGCAGTGGCGGGTGACGAAGCCATGATCGCGCTCGGGATTGGCTGCCGCCGTGCCGCCAGCGTCGCAGACATCGAGGCGGTGATTGCACATGCGCTCTCGCTTGCGCGCCTCGCACCCGCGGACGTGGCGGTGCTCGCCACTGCGGCCGACAAGGTCAGCGAGCCTGGCGTGATCTGCGCCGCGCAGCGGCTTGGCCGTCCGCTGCTCGGAATTGCCTCTGCAGCGATGACGGCTGTCGCCGATCGCGCGATCACGCGAAGCGATCGCGTCAGGCGCTTGAAGGGTGTACCTTCCGTGGCCGAGACGGCCGCGCTGGCTGCCGCCGGCGCGAATGCCCGGCTGATCCTCGCGCGCGTCGCAAACGCCGCGGCGACCTGCGCGCTGGCGGAGGGCGAGGCTGTCACCGATGCGGAGCCTGCGCCATGACGGTGCACTTCATCGGCGCCGGTCCCGGTGCCGCCGACCTGATCACCTTGCGTGGTCGCGACCTGATCGCGCGCTGCCCGGTGTGTCTCTATGCGGGCTCGCTGGTTCCTCAGGCGCTGCTCGATCATTGTCCGCCCGGTGCGCGTATCGTTGATACGGCACCGATGTCGCTCGACGAGATCGTGGCCGAGATCGAGCGTGCCACGCTCGCGGGCGAAGATGTGGCGCGGCTGCATTCCGGCGATCTCTCGATCTGGAGCGCGCTCGGCGAACAGCTGCGGCGCCTCGACGCGTTGAGGATACCCTACACGATCACACCCGGCGTGCCTTCGTTCGCGGCGGCGGCGGCCGCGCTCGGTCGCGAGCTGACCTTACCGGGACTCGCACAATCGGTGGTGCTCACGCGGACCTCCGGCCGCGCTTCGGCCATGCCCGAGACGGAACAGCTCTCGCTGTTCGCGCAGTCGCGCGCCACGCTCGCCATCCATCTCTCCATCCATGTTCTCGACAAAGTCGTCGAGGAGCTGCGGCCGCACTACGGCGACGACTGTCCGGTGGCGATCGTCTATCGCGCGAGCTGGCCGGATCAGCTGATCCTGACCGGCACGCTGGCGACGATCGTTGGGCAGATCACGACTTCCGCCGTGGAGCGGACCGCGCTGATCCTGGTGGGCCGCGCGCTCGCAGCTGAGGATTTTCGCGATAGCGCGCTGTACGATGCCGATTATCAGCGACGCTTCCGCGGGAGGGGCGAATGAGCCGGCCCGTAACTCTGTCCGACCAGCCGGCCATCGCGGTCGAACACAGCGACATCGAGCGCAACGTCGTTGTCGCCCAGCGCACGCCGCGCCGTCTGCCAGGCGGCGTGCGCGACGACCTCGCCGGCCGGAAATCCGAGCCGCTCGGCCTCCTGAAGCACCTGCAACGCGGTGTTGGCGGTGCGTGCGGTCGTGACCAACGCGTCCGGCGCGCCGGCATCATGCAACGTCTTCGCGAGCCAGCCGAGATCGACTTCGCCGGCGCGCGAATGCAGGTCGAGCAGGCCCTGGCCGAGCTTGGTCATCTTGGCGAAGCCGCCGGCCACGGTGATGCGGGCCACCGGATGCCGGCGCAGATATTTCAGCATGCCGCCGGCGAAATCGCCCATGTCGATCAGCGCCGTCTCCGGCAGGCCGTGGAGCTGCTGCACGGCCTTCTCCGATGTGCTTCCCGTCGCGCCGGCGATGTGCGGCAGGCCGGCGGCGCGCGCGACGTCGATGCCGCGATAAATGGAGTGGATCCAGGCGGCGCAGCTGAACGGCACGACGATTCCCGTGGTGCCGAGGATCGACAGGCCGCCAACGATGCCGAGGCGCGGGTTCAGCGTCTTCCGGGCGAGCTCCTCGCCGCCAGGAATGGAGATCTCGATGATGACGTCGCGCGCCGCGCCGAGCGCTGCAGCGGCCTCATTGATCGCCGCCGCGATCATCTCGCGCGGCACCGGATTGATCGCAGGTTCTCCCGGCGGCAGCGGCAATCCTGGTCGCGTCACTGTGCCGACGCCGGGGCCGGCGCGGAACGTCACGCCGGAATTGTCTGCACCGCGCCGCAAAGTCGCTTTGACCAGCGCACCGTGCGTGACGTCAGGATCGTCGCCGGCGTCCTTGATGACGCCGGCGGTTGCCTTCGCGCCGTCGGCCTCGTGCATCGCGACCGCAAAGCCGACACGACGTCCGCCCGGCAGGGCGATCTCGACCATGGCAGGACAGTTGCCCGTGATCAGCAGCTCGTAGGCGGCGCGCGCCGCGGCCGTGGCGCAGCTGCCGGTCGTCCAGCCACGCTTCAGCGGTCGGTTCGGCGGATCCGCGGTTTCCATCATGTCCGTTCGCATAGCACATTTTGCCATGCCTCGGCGGCGTTGCGGCCATGACCATGGTGACACCCAGCGGGATCATCATCGCCGCGCCGCGTTCGGGCGCCGGCAAGACGACGGTGACGCTCGGACTGCTGCGTGCCCTCAGCCGGCGCGGCACGCGCGTGCAACCCTTCAAATGTGGCCCCGACTATATCGATCTCGCCTTTCACACGGTTGCGGCAGGACGGACGAGCTACAATCTCGACAGCTGGGCGATGTCGGCGCCGCAACTGCTGGGGCTTGTCCGCGACGTTGCCGCCGACGCCGATATCGCCATCGTCGAGGGCGTCATGGGCCTGTTCGATGGCGCGTCGCATCCCGGACGCGCGGGCAGCGGCTCGGCCGCGGGTCTCGCAGCCCTGACCGGCTGGCCGGTGGTGCTCGTTCTCGATGTGAGTGGGCAGACCGAGACGGCCGCTGCCGTCGCGCTCGGCTGCGCGCGTTTTCGCGACGATGTTCACGTGGCCGGCGTGATCCTCAATCGGGTCGCGAGCGAGCGGCATAGGGCGCTCATCGAGCCGGCGTTCGCGACCATCGGAATCAGGCTGCTCGGCGCGCTGGCGCGGGACGCGCAATTGACATTTCCCGAACGTCATCTCGGACTGGTCCAGGCCCAGGAGATCACGGCCCTCGAAGCCCATCTCGAGCGTCTCGCGGCAAGCGTCTCCGGAGCCGTCGATCTCGAGGCGCTGCTGGGTCTCGCGAATCCGATCCGCTCTACCGATCTCGCTGCGCAGACATCTGGCCCTGGCATCAAACCGCCCGGACAGCGCATTGCGCTCGCCGCAGATGCGGCCTTCTCGTTCAGTTATCCGCATCTCCTGCGGCACTGGCGCGCTCAGGGCGCGGAGGCCATCCCGTTTTCGCCGTTGAACGACGAGGCTCCAGATCCCGCAGCCGACGCGGTGTGGCTGCCAGGCGGCTATCCCGAATTGCATGCGGGACGGTTGGCCTCGGCGCGGTCGTTCCTCGATGCGCTGCGCGCGATGGCCTTGCGCGGCGTGCCGATCCACGGCGAGTGCGGTGGCTACATGACACTGGGGGCGGGACTCGAAGATGCCCACGGTGTCCGGCATGCGATGGCGGGGCTGCTGTCGCTGGAAACCTCGTTCGCACGACGCCGCTTGCATCTCGGCTACCGTCAAGCGACCCTATTGGCCGATTGCAGCCTCGGCCGAAGGGGCGCCGTCGTTCACGGTCACGAATTCCACTATGCGACCATCCTGAGCGAGGCCGACGATCCGCTGATCGCGTGCCGCGATGCGTCGGGCTGCGCCATCGCCGAGCGCGGCGCCCGGCGCGGGTCGGTGACGGGATCGTTCCTCCACGTCCTGAGCGGCGAGGGCGCATGAGCGAGCAAGGCCGGCGTCCTCCGCAGTTCGACGCGACATTCCGGCAGCGCTTTGCCGAGCTGGTGCGCTGGCGTCGCGACGTCCGCCGTTTCCGCGCCGATCCGGTCTCCCCAGAGCTGATCGAACAGTTGCTCGCGCTCGCGTCCCATGCGCCTTCGGTCGGCTTCTGCCAGCCTTGGCGATTCGTGCTCGTCGAGAGCCCCGAACGTCGCGCGACGGTCATCGAGAACTTCGAGTGCGCGAACCAGGCCGCGCTCGCCGGTTATGATGGAGAGCGACGCGCGCTCTATGCGAGCCTCAAACTGGAAGGCTTGACGCAGGCGCCGATCCATCTCGCCGTCTGTGCCGACGAGGGCGCTGCCACCGGTCATCGGCTCGGCCGCGCCACGATGCCGGAAACGCTCCGCTACTCGGTGGTGGCGGCGATCCAGACGTTCTGGCTGGCGGCGCGCGCCGAAGGTCTCGGCGTCGGCTGGGTGTCGATCCTGGATCCAGCGGCTGTCTGTCGCGAACTCGCGTTGCCGTCCGACTGGAGCCTGATTGCGTATCTCTGCGTCGGCTGGCCGCAGGAGGAACATGACGATCCCGAGCTGGAACGTCACGGTTGGGAAACGCGGCTCGACCAGACAGTGATCAAGCCGCTCAAGCGCTAGGTCACGATGCGAGCGCCAACGCCGGTGCGTCAACCGTCCTTGGCTCGCCAACAGCGCCCGCGGCGCTCATGAGCTGAAACCGTGTGCCGTGCAGGTTGATGGTCAGTGGAATGCCGCGGAAGTCGTCGTGAAAGGCGCGGATGCGGCGCGCCATTTCGGCCGGATCGATGTCGGCGGACATGTCGCACTTGGCGGCGTACATCTGTCTGGTGCTCTTCGCTCCGCTCCAACCGACGCCGAGCGCCGGCAGCGGGCCGGCGTCGCAGGCGAGTTCGCGCGACATGCGCCAGAACAAATAGGCGAGCCGCACGAACGTCATCTGTTCCAAACCACGGACATCCACGCCGCGCGGGATGTCGAACGTCTCGACACCGACGATCGGGCCGCAGTCGACACGGGTCTCCATCACATGGGCCGTTGCGCCGAAGCGCGTCGCACCGTCGTACATCGCGAAATGAGCCGGCGCCCAGCCCGGATAATCCGGCGGGGCCGGATGAAAATTGTAGGCGCCGTGGCCGAGCGCCTGAAGGATGTCGGCAGGCACGATGACGCCGGTCGTGAAGGCAAGCAGGCGGGATCTGCCGAGCACATCGCGTTCGATGGCTTCGATGTCCTGCAGGCTGACCGCGAAACGGAATGCGAGGGCAGGGTTGTGCGCCCGTAGCAGCTCCGACAGCGCAAGTTGCTGGTCGCGGCTGCCGGTGAGAAGAATGATGGTGTCGAACATGATTTGTCCTGGTTGGCGTCAGCGGCGATGGGCGTTGAAGGTGGTGGGCCGGTGCGCAGCTCCCGAGGTGGCCGTCGCGGCGAACAAATTGGCCGGCAGCTCCTGACCGGGGATGATCTCGAGCACCATGTTGTCGGCCAGCAAAGCGGCCTCCCGCGCGATGCGAACCTCCGGCTGCCACGAGCACAGTGAGAGCTCGAGGCGGCCAAAGCCGCCGCAATCAGCGACGAAGGCGCTGGTCAGCTTCTCGATGCTGTCAGCGGCGGCGCGTGCGCTGCTGCTTCCGACGTCGCGCAGGATGACCGTGACACCTCTGCCGGATTTTACTTTCGAGCGCACCACGAGTAGCGACTCCAACGCGCCGACGCGCCCGGCCCGCCGGGGCGACCGCGCCACCTCGGCAAAGTCCGGGTCGGGACCAAGATCAGCCTTTGTCGGCTTCAGATTGTGGACGATCGTCGCGTTGCGGACTCCGGCTTCCCCTGCGACGGCATGGTAGCTGCGGGGAAGCCAGACCGTGTCGAGCGCGATCTGGGAGCTCACCGCACTCCAGGCCTGATCGATCTGATAGCCGTCCCAGATATCGGGATATGAAGAGGCGATCTCACGCCAGGTCGTCAGCATTGTCCCGGCCGCCTTGGACCGGCCGAAATAGAGGGTGCGCGGCGACATCTCCCAGCCGTTCCACTTATGCACGGCAAAGTCGCAGCCTGCCAGATGAGGAAGGTCCGGAGGTGCTTGGAACATCACGTCGGCCTCGACGTACAACAGCGGTTCGCGATTCCGCTGCCACATCCGCGCGATGAAGTCGGCCTTGTCCGCAGCGCTCAGGCGTTCGCCGGGGCGGCGATCGATCGCCTCGACGTCGAATGGGAGCCCGAGCCGCTGCAACGAGCGTCTGAGATGATAGACGTGCAAGTCGCCGACCGTCGTTGGATGGCAGGACACGACACGCACCGCAGTTGCCGGTGCTGCGTCCGGCGCAGGCCAGTCGCGGCCGCCCCACCATAATTCGTGCGGGCCGTCGGCTGAGGTGCCGACGGTGCCGAACTCGGTCAACTTGGATTTCAGGAAATCGAACGCGGGGTTTTCGCCGAAGGGGATCACCACGGCGTCATGCGAGGTCAGCGCGCCGTACAGCAGCTCCGCCCCGGCGCCCGTTGGCGGGTCGATCAGGACGATAGTGCGGCCACGGCCAGGCGGTGGAAGGTCATCGCAGTGAACCACCGGCCCGAATGTTCGCGACAGCCATTGCAGACGATGACCTTGCCGCTGACCGAGCCTGACGCCGTGAGCGCGCAGGCTTTGCACCGGGTCGTGGTCGTTGGTCTTCAGATCTTGTCGCGTCATGCCGGGCCCTCCCGCACAATAGAACGGACCACGTCGGCCAATCAGGCGCGTCGATCGCGCATGCGCTTGCGTCGGTGTCTTGCGATGATGCGAGTAAGACCGGGCTTTCGACACGGAAAACGCGAACTTCGTTTCGCAATGTTGCCGGGCGCGCTGCTCGAGGCCGCAACAGATGACAAACACCGTGGCTGCGCGAGCAGAAGTATTCGCAATCACTTCGGTCTGATGCGCCTTATCAAGGCCGAAGCGGACGATTGGTCTCGCAAACGAAGTCGCAGTGCGGATCACGAGTTTCACACCGGATATATCGAGTGCGGTGAGGCTCTGGAGCCTCGATGCAGATCGAAACATTCAGCAACATTCGTTGACGCTATAGACATGATGGCCATCTACGCGCGCGTCGGCGGCGCGCGACGCAGCGCGTCGATCGCTTCATCTATCGTGCTATCAGCAACTACAACGTACGAACGCGATGGATCAGGCGCGCAATGTCGCAAAAATCGTCACGCGATTCAAAAATCGCGTCCGCGGCAACTGACAGAGTCGAAAAATGCGATAATTTCGTCGAGGTGATTCGGAAAAAATTGCCGGGCGAGATGATCGTTTCGCAACAATTCCGAACCTTGCTCAACCGCGGACTTTGTGTGCGCGGTATGCATCCACGGATGCTGTTAGTAAGCGTTGCAGCTCGCGTTTTCTGCTGAATTCGTCTTCTGGAATGAATCCCCCGCCATGCCGAACATCGGCCTCTCTTTCTCAACGATCGTCGGGCGCTCGATCCGCGTGCGGCAGAATTTGCCTGTCCCTAGGCAAAACATTCCATCTAACTACCTGAAAAATCACAAAAAATCTTCGCCTGCTTCTTTCGGTCGCCGCGTTCAACGATCGGAAGCCGTCTGCGAATGCCGCATTCGGCATTGCGGGTTGGAGATTCGGAAATGAGCTACGCGCTGGACGTCTGGGCCCCGGCCGATGGCATATCTTCGAAAGAGCCGGGGTCCCCGGACGTCGCGGCGCTGTCGTCGAGCGAGTCGGCCAGCACGGTTCCCGACTCCGCGCCGCCAGGCGAGGCCGCGGTCTTCGACGAGGACAAGGACCTGCTCGACCGGCTCGCCACCGGAGAGGAGCTCGCATTTCGTCTTCTCGTCGAGCGCCACATCGATCGCGCCTATGCGATTGCGTTGCGCATCGTCGGCAATGCCGCCGACGCCGAGGACGTCGTGCAGGACACGATGTTGAAGGTCTGGACTCACCGGGGGCGGTGGCAGCACGGTCGCGCCAAATTCTCGACCTGGCTCTATCGCGTCGTCAGCAATCGCTGCATCGACATCCGCCGCAAGCCGCGGACCGAGAATGTCGACGTGGTACCAGAGGTTGCGGACGGCAAGCCGGATGCAGTGAGCGTCATCGAGCGTGCGGAGCTCAGCGTCCTCCTGGAGGGGGCGATGCAGCGGCTTCCGGAGCAGCAACGGATCGCCGTGATCCTGTCGTATCACGAGAACATGAGCAACGGCGAGATCGCCGAGGTGATGGACACGACAGTGGCCGCCGTGGAGTCCCTGTTGAAGCGGGGACGCCAGCAACTGCGCGACATGCTGCGGCGTCACGAGCGCGACATTCGCGGCGCCTTCACGGATTGCTAACCATAAAATTCTCGGCGCAGGAGAAATCCCGCCTGAATCCCGCAGGCGCTTCCGTTTGATCGGTCAGACGGGGCCGATCCGCACCGTCAGTCCTTCCACGATGCGGCGTGCTTTGCCGATCACTCAGGAGTCCTCACCGTGCCCGCAATTTCCACCAACATCGCCGCCAACTCCGCCGTCCGTTACCTGAACATCAACTCCAACCAGGAGACGAGCTCGCTCGCCAAGCTGTCGAGCGGTTCGCGCATCACGTCAGCCTCGGACGACGCGGCCGGTCTCGCCATTTCGACGCGCATCTCTTCGGACATCACCACGCTGCAGCAGGCCGCGACCAACGCAGCGCAGGCGACGTCGATCCTGCAGACCGCGGATGGCGGCGCGTCCAACATCAGCGACATCCTGGCGCGCATGAAGTCGCTGGCCTCAGAGTCCGCATCGGGCACCACGGTCGGAACCAGCCGCACTTACATCCAGTCGGAATTCTCGCAGCTGATCAGCGAAATTTCGTCGATCGCGACCGGAACGCGCTATAGCGGCCAGAGCCTGCTCGACGGGACCAGCACCTTCTCGTCGGGCGTCTCGGTCCTGGTCGGCTCGTCCGCGTCCGACACCATCAACATCACGCTGTCGGATCTCACCGCGAGCACGCTCGGCGTCTCGTCGCTCGACGTCAGCACCCAGACCGGCGCGACCGCAGCCTTGACCGCTCTCGACACCGCGATCGACACCGTGTCGAAGGCCCGCGCCGACATCGGCGCGCAGGAATCGCGCTTCAACTTTTCGGCGGACTCGATCTCCACGCAGACGCAGAACCTGCAATCGGCCAACTCTGCGATCAAGGACGTCGACATCGCGTCGGAGCAGGCGAAACTGTCGTCGGCGCAGGTGAAGACCCAGGCCGCGGTGTCGGCGGAAGCTGCCGCCAACCAGATCCCGCAGTACCTCCTGAAGCTGCTGGGCTGAGTTGCGATCTGCCGGGCCGGCGCCACGCCGGTCCGGCCCTTCCCTCGGAGGACGACGATAGATGACGGTGACCAGCGCAACCTCGAGCACGAGCGGCACGACGTCGTCTTCTTCCTCATCATCGACGAGTTCGAGCAGCTCGCTCACGACGTCGGGAACGAGCACGACGAGCACGATCGACTGGACTGCGCTGATCGAATCCGCGGTCAATGCCAAGCTCACCCAGGCGACCCAGATCTCGACCAAGATCACGGCCAATGAGGTCAAGATCACGGCCTACCAGACGCTGCAGACTGCGCTGAAGACGCTGTCTTCGGGATTGTCGTCACTGGCGACGTCGATGGTGAACTCGCTTGCGACGAACGCCTTCGCCACGCGGGCCGCCACCATCAGCGCGACCGGCGACGTCAGCGCCTCATCGGCTCTGTCGATGTCGGTGAGCAACGGTGCTGCGACCGGCAGCCACACGCTGACGATCGGCCAGATCGCCACCGCACATAAGGTGACGGGCACGGCGCAGTCGAGCCAGACCGCGGCACTCGGCTATTCCGGCACGTTCTCGCTCGGCCTATCCGGCGGCAGCACGGCCGACATCACCATCACCAGCGGCATGTCGCTGCAGGATGTCGTCGACGCGATCAATGCCCAGACCTCTACGACCAATGTCGAGGCGTCGATCGTCCAGGTATCGAGCGGGTCGTATCAGCTGGTGCTGACGGGAACCCAGGATTCCGCTGACATCACCTATGCCAGCTCGTCCGGCGACGACGTGCTCAACAAGCTTGGCGTGACCGACAGCTCGGGTGCCTTCACGACCGTGCTGCAGACGGCGCAGGAGGCGGAATTCACGCTCGATGGGATCAGCCTGACGCGCAACACCAACGACATCACCGACGTTCTCAGCGGCGTCACCTTCGATCTGCTGCAGGCGACTCCGTCCGGAACGACGCTGACCGTCACCATCGGGACGGACACGAGCCAGATCTCGTCGGCATTGCAGACATTCGTCACCGACTACAACGCATTCCGCGATGCCGTCATCGCGCAGCAGACCACCAATTCCGACGGGACGGCGTCCTCGAGCTCCGTCCTGTTCGGCGACGGCACCATGCGCGACATCATGAATTCGCTCCAGGCCGTGCTCGGAACCTCGGTCGGCGGGCTGACGATGGCGGACCTGGGCCTGTCGTTCAACGAGAAGAACGAGCTCGAGCTCGATACGGGCACGCTGTCGACGATCCTCAGCACCAATCTGAGCGGCGTGACGACGTTGTTGTCGGCGCAGACCACGACCTCGTCGAGCCAGCTCAGCGTAGTCAATACCGGATCGTCGCCGCAGTCGTTCACCCTGGATCTGACTGTGGACTCGTCGGGGACGCTCACGACCGCGTCGGTCGGCGGCGACAGCTCGCTGTTCACGGTCAGCGGCAACACGATCGTGGGCAATTCCGGGACGATCTATGCCGGGATGGCCTTCACCTACACCGGCTCGACGTCGCAATCGGTCACCGTGACCTCCACACAGGGGCTTGCAACCCAGATCTACCAGATCGCCAAGACCGCATCGTCCAGCACGGGATCGCTGCAGACGCTGATCGACAATCTGACCTCGCAGGACGAGACGATGCAGGCCAAGGTCGATGACATCAAGAGCTCGGCCGCCACGTTCCAGACTCAGCTCACGGCGCAATACGCCAAATATCAGGCCGCCATCGAGAGCGCCAACAACACGCTCACTTATCTAAAAGCCCTTCTCAACGCGAGTTCGAGTAACTGATGACCCAAAATTCGATGGCGCAATTCGCAAGTCAGGCCTATCGCGGTGCTGCGGTGGCCGTTCCGCCGCTCCGGGCCGTCATCATGCTGCTCAACGGAGCGATGCTGAGCTTGCAGAAGTCGCTGCAGGCGCAGGAGGCCCGCCGCTTCGAGGAGGGGCACATCCATGTGACCCGGGCGACCGCCATCCTGCGCGGATTGAGCCTTCACCTTGATCCAACGCGCGGCGGGCCGGTCGCCGACCAGCTGTTCGGAACCTACAACGCCCTGATCGTGGCCGCGCTGCGGGCCTACGGTCGACCTCACATGCGCGAGAATTTCCAGCGGATCACTCAAAGTTTGCTGGAGCTGCGGGAGGCGTGGGAGGCGGTCGATGCGGCAGCCCGGGGAAAGCGAGCAGCCGGTGATTCGGCCAACCGTCGGTAGCTCTGTCCGAATCAGGCACCTGCCGCACTGCGGAAATCTTGGGAAACCGATCAGAAACGGGCTGCATTGTCTCCCGTTTCGGTATCCAGTGCGGCGTCGCGTGCAGACGGCTCCCGAAAAATACGGAGTTTCCCGCGTCCGGTTGCGGTCGATCGTCACAATTGCCGATATCAATTTCGTTCGCGGGCTGAATGCTTTATGACCAAGCCGGAAGCGCTGGATTGGGCGGACGATGGACGTCAGGGAATTCGAGGATCTGATCGGTAGGCTGGGTGAGGACATCTCGCGCTGGCCAGCCGAGCAGCGTCAATCGGCTGCTGATCTGCTTGCATCCTCTCCCGAGGCCGATCGATTGCTGTCCGAGGCACGTCTTGTTCGTGAGGCGCTGTCGTCGCCGCCGGTTCGTGCACCCGCGGGCTTGACGTCGCGTATCCTTGCTGCGGCCAACCGCCTGACCCAAGAGGAAGCGTCAACCGCCCCGGCTGACGCCCACCAGCCCGGCTGAGCTCCGCCAGGGCCGAGCTTGGGCGACTGCGCTTCGGCCGGTTGGGCCGTGGGCGCCGGAACCGCAACACCATCACCCTCAATTTGTCGAGCTCGCTTGCGCATGAATCGGGGGCGCCCGAGTGCGACGACGCGAGCCGTGGCGCGGGAGATGACGCGACGGGTGCAGCCGATCTGACCTGGTCGCGCCGTCCATACTCTCTGCTGGTCTCGTCCTGCCCACCGGCCGAGTGCGCCGCGAGGCCGCGCTGCCGATGCAGAGCGGGGCCCCGCACCAGGCGATTTTTGCCGCCCCTGCGCAACCGCGCGCCGGCAAATTCTGCCGTCGGATCAACTAATTCGACCGACTAATTGTGCGCCTGGATTCGGCGCTCCGGCCGTTTGATCAGCAAACGCCTTCGCGACCGTGTGGTCGTGCTGTGTCCCGCCGCCGTTCGCGGCGCGAGCCGGAGTTCCGTCATGACTGTTTCCGCCGCGAGTTCGTCGACCGCGACCACCTCATCGACCTCATCATCCAGCGACGCATCGCGTACGACACTCAGTTCGACCGACTTTCTTCAGCTCCTGGTGAGCGAACTGCAGAACCAGGATCCGCTCAACGCGACCAGCGTGACCGACTTCATCAACCAGATGACGTCCTACGCCAACTACACCTCGCAGCAGTCGCTCAACAGCAGCATGACCTCGCTGGCTGGCTCGTTCTCGAGCCTGGTGACGCTTAATTCAGTGAACTACATCGGTCACACCGTCGAGGCCAAGAGTGACACTGCCGTTCTCTCGAATGGCTCGGCGACGTTCGGCTATTCCCTCTCGTCGGCGGCATCGAACGTTTCGATATCGATCAAGGATTCCTCCGGAAGCACGGTCTGGACCGGCACAGGGACCGGCAACAAGGGCGCCAATTCGATCACCTGGGACGGCACCGATTCCAGCGGCAATCAGCTCAGCGACGGCGGCCAGTACACGATCTCCGTGACGGCGACGGACTCCGCGGGCACCTCGGTTCTCAACTACACGACGATCACCGGGACCGTAACCGGCATCGACACCTCGACCAGCACGCCGTCGCTCACCGTCGGCGGCGTTCCGGTCAGCGCCAGCAACATTATCGGCGTCACCTCCTGACGGCATTACCCGGAGTACAATCATGAGTCTTTCTGGAGCCCTGTCATCGGCGATCTCGGCGCTCAACGCGCAGAGTTCATCGCTCGCCATGATCAGCGACAATATCTCCAACGCCGATACGACCGGATACAAGACCACGTCCGGCCTGTTCGAGCAGCTGGTGACGGCATCGAGCAGCTCGAAAGCCTATTCCTCGGGTGGCGTCTCGGTCTCCGGCCGTGCCAATATCACGCAGCAGGGGCTGCTGGCCGCCACCACCAACGCGACCGATGTCGCAATCCAGGGCTCGGGTTTCTTCGTCGCGACCAACTCGACTTCGGCCGGAGGCGAGACCTTCTACACCCGCAACGGCGCGTTCACCACCGACAATGCCGGCTACCTCGAGAACAACGGCTATTATCTCGAAGGCTGGCGCACCGATGCGAGCGGCAACGTGGTCGGCAATGGGCTCGAATCGATCAACACCAAGGTTGCGCTGACGAATGGTGGAGCGACCACCAAGACGTCGCTCGCCGCCAACCTGCCGGCCGATGCCGCGAGCGGCGATACCTTCAGCAGCTCGATGACGGTGTACGATTCGCTGGGGCAATCGCACACGCTCAACGTCACCTGGACCAAGGGGGCGACGGCGAACGAATGGACCGCCGATTTCGCGCCGGCCACGGCGTCGGACGGCACCGTGACGAGCGGCACCTATACAATCGATTTCAACTCAGATGGCTCGCTGAGCACGGTCTCTTCGACCAATCTCGGCATCACCTGGAATAACGGCGCGGCGGCCAGCTCGATCGCGCTCAGCTTCGGCACGACGGGCGGCGGCACCGATGGTCTGACCCAGCTGTCATCCGGCAGCACGACGCCGAGCGTCTCCAATTTCAGTGCCAATTCCGATGGCATCTCTTTCGGTACGCTGAGCAGCATTTCGGTCGGCAAGAACGGCCTCGTCGAGGCGACGTATTCCAACGGCCAGACGGTTCCGATCTACAAGATCGCGGTGGCGACCTTCGCCGATCCCAATGGCCTCGTGGCGCATAGCAGCGGCATGTACACGTCGACGGCGACGTCGGGCAATGCGACCCTGCAGGCGTCCGGCGAGAATGGTGCAGGAACCATCTACGGCAGTGAGCTGGAGTCGAGTACGACCGACACCACGGGCCAGTTCAGCAATATGATCTCGGCTCAGCAGGCCTATTCGGCGGCATCGCAGGTGATCTCGGCGGTCAACAAGATGTACGACACCCTGATCTCGTCGATGAGGTAGATCATGGCCGACCTGAAGAGGGAGCGGCTCGGCGAGGGCGAGGCTCTGCTGAAGAAGCTGCGGCGGCTGAGACTGCGCGCCGCGACCGTCGGCAAGGACGACCGCGCGCAACTGTTGACCTTGATTGACGATATCGAAACGGTCCGACGAAAGCTTCTGCGTGAATGCGCGCTGCTCGACGAAGAGCTCAAGGTCGCCACCGTGAGGGTGACGGCGCTGAATACCTACGCCCGTGTCGCGCAGATCAGCCGCCGACCGCAGCGTGAACAGTAGGATGGGAGCGACAGGATGAAACACGCAGTTCAGGCCGATCAGCGGCCGGCCAGCGAAGATGAAGTGCGGACCTTGATCGCGCTGATTGACGAGCTCATCGCGGTGGTGTCGGAGGAGAATGCGGAGCTTGCCAAAGGGCTCCCGGCCTCGCGCTCCAAGCAGCTTGACGACAAGAATCGGCTCGCCGGGCTGTTTGAGCAGCGGGTTGCCGAATGCGCCAGGCGAACGGCGAGTCTCGACGTCCGCGACCGCGTCCTGCGCGAACAGCTCATGGAGCACATCTTTAACCTGCGTGGCGCGATGGACGAGAACCTCGTTCGGCTGCGGGCTGCGATCGAAGCCAGCAATCGTCGCATCGAGGCAGTCATGCAGGCGATCCGCGAGCAGATCGCGAATGCGTCGCCCTATGGCGCAGGCGGGCGACGCACCGCGCGTGCGACGTCCTGTGGAACCAATGTCAGGGCATGATGGCCGCCCAGCAGCGGGAGTAGAGTGATGTCGCTCGACATAGCACGGCTGGTCGCGTTCAGCGGCATCTCGGCCACGGAGCTGCAGATCAGCGTGGCGTCGTCGAACATCTCGAACGCCGACACGAAGGGGTATACGCAGAAGACGGCCAACCAGGTCACGAATGTGACCGGGGGAGTTGGGACCGGTGTTTCGATTACCGGCATTTCGAGCAATGTCGACAAGCTGCTGCTGAAATCCCTGATCGGAGCCAATTCCGAGCTCGGCGCGGCCGACACCACCAACAACTACCTGACGCAACTGCAGCAGCTGTTCGGCAGCGCGTCCACATCCGGCACTTCGACGACGGGAACGTCGCTGGCAAACTCTCTTGCATCGCTGGCGTCCGCCTTGTCGTCGCTGGCAAGCTCGCCCAGCAGTGTTTCGCTGCAATCGGCCGTCGTCAGCGCTCTGGACGATTTCGCCAGCCAGCTGCGCAGCACCTCTGGTGGCGTGCAGACGTTGCGCGCCAACGCCGACAAGGACATCGCGTCGTCGGTTCAGAGCGTCAACGACGACCTGCAGCAGATCGCCGATCTCAATGTCGAGATCCGCAGAATGGCAGCGTCCGGCCAATCGACCGCGGATCTCGAGGATGAACGCAATGCCGCGCTGCAGGACCTCTCGTCCTACATGAACGTCAGCGACTACACGGCGTCGAATGGCGATCTTCAGGTCTATACCTCGTCGGGGCGAGCCCTCGTCGACAGCTCGGCGCACGCGCTGAGCTACACGGCCTCGGCGAATGTCTCGGCGGCTTCGAGCTATGCGTCCGGCGGCTTCAGCGGCATCATGGTCGACGGCGTCGACGTCACGTCCCAGATCACGTCGGGCAAGATCGGCTCGCTGGTCACGTTGCGGGACGAGACCTTGCCGGCCGCGCAGACCCAGCTCGATCAGTTGGCTTTGCAGCTGAAATCGGCGCTGAATGAGATCAGCAATGGCGCGTCGGCCGTGCCACCTCCGGCCACTCTGACCGGGTCGGCGAGCGTCAGCAGCACGACCGCCCTGTCGGCGTCCGGAACGGTCCGCATCGCCGTGGCTGACCAGAGCGGCAATCTCGTTTCGTACCAGGATCTCGATCTGTCGTCCTACGCGACGGTGGGCGATCTGGTCACGGCGCTCAACGGCATCTCCGGGGTCTCCGCCTCGATCGACTCCAGCGGACACCTGTCGATCAGCGCCACGTCGTCGTCGAGCGGCATCGCGATCAACGATATGACCAGTGCGGTCGGCGGCAGCGGCTTCTCCAACTATTTCGGCATGAATGATCTCGTCACCGGCACGAGCGCCGCCAATTTTGCCGTCAACAGCAGCATCTCGAGCGGCGCTTCTGGTCTGCCGACCGGCACGCTCGACGGTTCTGCGACCTTGACGACTGGCAGCCAGGTGCTGACGGCCGGCTCGGCGACGGTTATCAATGCGCTCATCGACAAGCTCACCGGCTCGACCAGCTTTGCGTCGGCCGAAGGCCTCAGCGCAACGACCGGCTCGTTTTCCGACTATGCCGCGGCGATCGTCGCCAATGTCGCCAGCAAGGCTTCGCAGGCCTCCACTGCCTACACCGCGAAGTCGACAGCCCAGTCGAGCTATGCCAGCTCGCTGTCCTCGCAATCGGGCGTCAATCTCGACGAGGAGACCGCGCGGCTGAGCTCGCTGCAGAACAAATACGCTGCCGCCTCGCAGCTGATCTCCGTGATCAACAGCATGTTCTCTTCGTTGCTCACTGCCGTGCAATCGACCTAGTCCGGAGCGCAGATCATGACGATGCGGATTGCGACATTCTCGAACTCCGACCAGATGATCACGAGCGCGCTGCGGACGCAGGCGACCATGGCCAATCTCCAGGTGCAGGAAGCCTCGGGGCTGAAATCGGAGTATCTCGCCGGCTACGGCGCCGACACTCAGCACGTGGTCAATCTTCAGGTCTCGGTCACGCGGGCGCAATCCTATATCGATGCTGCGACCCTGGCCGACAGCAAGGTGCAAGTCATGTATTCCGCGGTGGGACAGGTGTCCGACATCGTCAGTCAGCTGCGCACGGCCCTGAGCGCCGCGAGCTCCGGCAGCAGCACGGGAACCTCGTCGGCGATCAGTACCGCGCAGCAGTTGCTGCAGCAGATGGCGGGCATTCTGAACACCCAGTATGATGGGCAATATCTGTTCGGCGGAGGGCGCACCTCGACTCCGGCTGCCGATACCTCGACCTTCGCGTCCGGCTCGGGATCGCTGGCCACGACGGATACCAGCTATTATCAGGGCGACAGCGAGCTTGCCTCGGTCCGTGTCTCCGACGGCCAGTCCGTGACGTATGGCGTGACCGCCGACAACCCTGCTTTCGAGGAGGTCATGCGTGTTCTGAAGTTCGTTGCGAATAGCTCGACCCTGTCTGGAACCGACATCACCTCCGCGCTGACGCTTGCCGATCAAGCAGTGGACGATGTCGCCACGGTGCAGGCCAAGGTCTCCGATGCAGCGTCCCGGATCGAGAGCGCGAAGTCTCAGCAGACCGACTACAAGAGCTATGCCGAGAGTCTGGCGACCGACCTGACCAGCGTGGACGTCGCTGCGGTCACCGCCCAGCTCTCGACTTATCAAGCCCAGCTCACGGCGAGTTATACCGCCATCTCCAAGATCCAGAGCCTGAACCTGGCCAGCTACCTGCGGTGAGTTTCGGGACATCGTGCGGGCCCAGCAGAGCCGGACTGCCGATTCAAACCATGCGGCTCGCTGGCGGGCATCTCGTCGGCGGACCTCTCACTTGCCCGGCTTGCGATTGCGACGTTCGACAGCGGCGCTGCGCGCGATCGGTGGGGTGGGTATGGGCGGATCAAGGAAAACGCGGAAGTCCAGCAGCTCCATCTGCGGGAAGAGGATGATCAGGACGTCGAGCTGCCAAGGAATTCCGCACCGGAGTCGTCTGCGCCTTCCTCGCCACGGTCATGGCTCTCGAGCAGATCTGGTGGGTAATCGCGCCCGGCGCAATGAGGCGTTGGCGACATTTGTCGTGTTCGTCTGGCGCGATCATGACGAGTACGTCATCCGCGCGGCGGAGGTTGCGCATCGCCGTGCCGGTGCGTCGGGCGAGCCCCACGCACCAGCGAAATCACATCACCAGCGATGATGGGCGCGGATCACGCCATGACCGTAGCGGTGTCCGAAATGACGGCCGCCGTGCCAGCCATGATGGCCCCAACCCGGACCGCGGTAATAGCCGTAGCTGTGCCGCCACGGCCGCGGGCCATAGGAATAGCCGTAGCTGCGATAGATCGGGCGCGGCACGTAGCTGTAGCCATAGCCGCCGTAATAGGGCCGGTAGGCCGGGTAGTAGCCGCCATAGCCGTAGGGATAGGCGGCGTAGCGGTACCCGCCGTAGTAGGGATAGGGCGCGTAGCCGCCATAGTAGGAGGGTGCGGCGATCGCCGATCCGATCAGGGCACCCGCCAACAGCCCCGCGCCGATCGCGGCACCGCCGCCCCAGCCGCCATGCCAGCCGCCGTAGCGGACCTGCACGGCATTCGAGCTTTCGACGCTCGGTTTGGCGGCTGCCGACAGCGACGTCAGCGGCGCAGCCGAGACCGAGTGCAGCGTGGATACAGAAAGTGCGCCGGCGATGGCGAGCGTCGCGGCGGCTTTGAAGGTGACCATCCTGATGTCTCCCGTTGATTCAGCGCTATGCTCAACCGGACGAGACGAACTTCGTTGCATTTGTCGCAGCGGACGTTTTGTCACGCGCCATTGGTCCAGGCGGCGGTCGATGCCGGGGGGGGCATCGACCTTGGTGTCGTTACGGGCAGGAATGGCGCAGGCCGTCATTGCCGAGATAGGTGCCGGAGCCCGGGTCGTAGGACCGGAACCGCTGGGCGCAATAGGCCTGGGCGTTGGCGGCCTCGGCGCGGCTGTCGGCGATGGCGCCCCCGATGATCGCGCCGGCCGCGAGGCCGCCGAGGGCGGCGGCACCCGCACCATAGCCGTGGCGATGGCCGTAATAGCCGTGGCGAGGACCGTAACCGCCGCGCCAGTGGCGATATTGCACCTGCTGCGGCTCGGTCGCGTTCTGCGTCGCTGGGGTCGGCGACCGGAACCGTGACCGCAAGCTATTCGATCAGCGCATCGAGCAGCGCATCCGGGCATTCTGTCATCATCGTATGTCCCGCGCCGGGCAGGACGGTCGTGCGCGATTGCGCAATCGCAGCCGCCAGCGCCTTGCCGGCCTTCAGCGGTGTCATCATGTCCTTCTCGCCGAGGATCAGCCGCGTCGGCACCTTGATCCTGGCCGCCGATGCCAGCGCATCCTGGTACTCGTTGCAGGCCGAGAGATCGTTGAACAGCACGTCGGGCGCGCAGCGTTCCAAGGTCGCCTGCGCGCAGCCATGCATCCACAAGCCCGGCGCGCGGCTGCCGCCGAGCTCGGCGGCAAAACCGAGGCCCCAGATCGAGACCATGTCGATGGCGGCGTGATCGTTGGCTTCGGCGGCCTTCAGGAGGTCAGGCCCGACCGTCATCGTCGCCGCGGTGCCGATCAGGCTCAGCGCCGACACGCGATCGGGATGGCGTGCCGCGGCATCCAGCGCGATCAGCGAGCCCATCGAATGGCCGATCAGGTGAGCGGGCTTCGCGTTCACCGCCTGCAAAAGCGCGACGATCCAATCGGCCATCGCAGCGATGGTCGGCAGCGACGGTCCCGCCGAGCGGCCATGGCCCGGCAGATCGGGCGCCAGCACGGCAAAGCCATGATGGGCGAACCAGCGACTGTGCAGCGCCCAGACCGAATGATCGAAGCCGGCGCCATGGATGAAGACGACGGCGGGCAGGGACGAATCGAAGTCGCGGCCGCCCGTGGCGGCGAAGACCTCGTGATCTCCGATCGACAGCTGCATGGCTCACACCTTCTGCGAGGCGCGCAGCGCCTGTCCGAGATCGTCGATGATGTCGCTGGCCGCCTCGATGCCGACCGAGAGCCGGATCAGCTCCTCGCCGATTCCGGCCGCAGCGAGCTGGGCTGCGTCCATCTGCTGATGCGTGGTCGAGGCGGGGTGGATCACCAGCGTCTTGGCATCGCCGACATTGGCGAGATGGCTGATCAGCTTCAGGCTCTCGATGAACTTGCGCCCCGCGGGACGTCCGCCCTTGATGCCGAACGAGATGATCGAGCCGGCGCCGCGCGGCAACAGCTCCTTGGCGAGCGCATGGTCCGGATGGGTCTCGAGCGAAGGATGCAGCACCCAGTCGACGGCCTTGTTGGCAGTCAGCGCCTCCAGCACGGCGCGGGTGTTGGCGACGTGCCGCTCCATGCGCAGATGCAGCGTCTCGACGCCCTGCAGCAGATGGAACGCGTTGGTCGGCGACAGGCAGGCGCCGAAATCGCGCAGGCCTTCGGTCCGCGCGCGCATGATGAAGGCGGCCGCGCCGAACTGCTCGTCGAAGACGATCCCGTGATAGCCGGCATAGGGCTCGGTGAGCTGCGGGAACTTGCCGGACGCGCGCCAGTCGAACCGGCCGCCATCGATGATCGCGCCGCCGATCGCGATGCCATGGCCGCCGAGCCACTTGGTCGCAGAGTGCATCACGATGTCGGCGCCTTGGGCGATCGGCTGGCTGAGATAGGGCGTCGCGAAGGTGTTGTCGATCAGGAGCGGCACGCCGGCCGCATGCGCGATCGCCGAGACCTTGGGGATGTCCAGCACCTCCAGACCGGGATTGCCCAATGTCTCGCCGATCAGGAGCCGCGTGTTCGGCTTGATCGCGGCGCGGAAACCGTCGTGATCCCTGGGCTTGACGAAGCTCGTGGTGATGCCGAAGCGCGGCAGCGTGTGCGCGAGCAGGTTGATGGTGCCGCCATAGAGCGAGGAGGAGGCCACGATGTGATCGCCCGCATTCAGGAGCGTGGCGATGGCCAGATGCAGCGCCGCCTGGCCGCTCGCGGTGCAGACGGCACCGACGCCGCCTTCGAGCGCGGCGAGCCGCTCCTCGAGCACGGCCGTGGTCGGGTTGGAGATGCGGGTATAGATGTGGCCGGCGCGTTCGAGATTGAACAGCGCCGCGGCGTGCTCGGTGTCGTCGAACACGTAGGACGTGGTCTGATAGATCGGCACCGCGCGGGCGCCGGTCGCGGGATCCGGGTGCTGGCCCGCGTGCAGGCTCAGGGTCTCGAAGGCGGGCGGTTTCGGCGGCGGCATGCGGATCAACTCTCCTCAAGCAGATCGCATCTTCTGCCACAGATTTCGCCGTCAGTCAGGAGCGGCGCGGTGCGCCGCCCCTGCGACATCGATCAGCCGCCGAAGCGCTGCGGGAACAGGCCGGCCGAGGCGATCTCGGCGATGGACAGGCGTGCGCTCGGCTTCTCGCGCTCCTTGAGCATGGCCGGCAGCTTCTCGCCATCGCCCTTGCGGCCGACCGCGATCGCGATCTCCACGGCGAAACCGTCGGGCACCCCGAGCGCTGTCTGTGCGGCGGCGACGTCGAAGCCGCTCATGCCGTGGGTGATCCAGCCGGACACCGCCGCCTGGTTGGCGAAATTGGCCCAGGCCGCGCCGGCATCGAAGGAATGCGTGCGCGTCGGTGCCGGCTCGGTCTTGCCCGCCGGGATGAAGGTCTTCTTCGACAGCACGTAGACGATCGCCGCGGCATGCTGCGCCCAGCCGCGGTTGAACTCGACCAGCGGCGCCAGGAAGGTGTCGAACTCGGCCGAGCCGCGCAGCGCGTAGAGAAAGCGCCAGGGCTGCGAATTGTAGGAGGAGGGCGCCCAGCGTGCCGCCTCGATGAAGGTCAGGAGCTCCGTCTCCGGAAGCGCCTCGTCGCTGAAGCCGCGCGGCGACCAGCGATCGACGAAGATGCGATGCGCCGGATGCTCGGTGACGCGGTCGGTCGGCGGGGGAAGATGGGCAGTCACGGGGGTCTCCTTCGTTCAGACTCGTCATCGGGCCTCGTGCCGCGCGTCGCTGCGGAGCACGATCCTCGCCTCTGCGTGGCTCACGGCGCTTTGGGAGTCCAGATCGCCAACGCAGATGTATCCACCTTCACCGGCAGCACGCGCTCCGCAAGGAAAGCGTCCGCGATCTTCTGCTGCTCCGAGAGGCCGGCCGCGGTGACCGCGCCGACCTGGTAGGAGCGGTGGCTGTTGGCCTCCTCGACGGTGGCGGCATCGATGCCCCAGAGCGCTGCGAGCTGGCTCGCCGCGGCGCCCGGATTGGCCTTCACCCATTTGCCGGTTTCGACGAGCTTGCCATAGATGACGTTGAGGGCGTCGCCGTGCCCGGCGGCGTAGTCGGCGGATGCGAGATAGTAGCGCTTGTAGCTGGCAAGCCCGTCGCTGCCGTCGGCGAGCACGCGCGCCCCTGACTGGCGGAGGGTGCTGGTCAGGAACGGATCCCACGCGACCCAGGCGTCGACGTTGCTGCTGACGAAGGCGGTTCTGCCGTCGGCGGGCGGCAGATAGGCGGGGGTGATGTCCTTGAAGGTGAGACCCGCTTTGGTGAGCGCGGCGAGCAGCAGATAGTGGCTGCCGGCGCCCTTGGTCACCGCGATCTTCCTGCCTTTCAGCTCACCGAGCGTCTTGGCCGGCGAAGCCGTTGCCACGAGGATCGCCTGCGCCGACGGCGAGGCGGCCTCCTCGGCGACATAAGCGAGCCTCGCGCCCGCGGCCTGCGCGAACACCGGGACGGTATCGGCGACATCGGCGCCGACATCGATGCTTCCGATGTTGATCGCTTCCAGCAGCGGCAGGCCGCTGGAGAATTCGTGCCACGACACCTTGATGCCGAGCGGCGCCAGCGCCTTCTCCAGCTCGCCATTGGTCTTGAGGAGGGCGATCAGGGTCGAGGATCTCTGATAGCCGATGCGCAGCGTCTCGGCTGCGTCGGCTTGCGACGTGGCGAGCGCACCGAGCAGGGCCGCGGCCATCATCAGGACGCCGCGACGGGCGAGATGCAAGGGCCGCGCGCGGCGCAGGCCGCTGAAGGACGGTGTCATTCGGCAATCTCCCAAACAGGCGGTTGCATGCAATTGTCCAGGATCATTCGCAGGATCGTGAGCCCTGCGCAATTTTGCAGATATGTTCATATGGAGATGAAAGTTTCTCATGTGCCCGTGCCGCGAGAGGTTTTGTTTTCTTGGCGCGCGAGATCTGACGAGACAGCCGCTCGCATCCTCGCGACGCGCAGGGCGTCCGAGATGTGTCTGCCGTTCGTCCCTCCATCGAGAGAGGGCACAGGGAAGGCCGGGCGTCGACTGACACCCATGGCCCGCGTGCAAAAAAGGAAGCACGCGGCGGTTACCACAGGATCAGCCGGACATCCGGCCTTCCCTGCGCAATGGGCTTACGGCTTATACGCGATCTCCCCGGTGCGCCGGGCTTTCTGGCCACCGTCATCCGCGAGACACGCAAGCATCTTCGCGAACTTGATACTAGCGTCGGAGTATCAGGACCACGCGATTTCGCCGTCCGGCTCCCATCGTTCGTCCGCGCGCTTGACGCACGCTGCGACGAGAACCGGCCATCGCATCCCGCACCAACGTTTCGTGACGTTCGCGAAGCGCCCCTCTCGATCGGGCGGGATAGGGTGATACAACCACAAATTCCGAAAAAAAGAAACAAGAATGTTTTTCGCAGGAGGACTGGACAGGGCAAATCAGCTTGAGAACGCGGGCGAATTTCGTTCCGTCGCGCAAGCGCGAGGAGAAGCAATAGGCTCGTCACGCAAGACCTGGAGCTTTGGCATATGACAATCAGCTTGAGCCCCTCTGCCTCCACGTCATGGCCGGGCCTCGTCCCGGCCATCTACGTCTTAGTAACTCTCCGCAGAGGTTTGGGCGGGTTGTCCGATCGAACGGCCTTGCATCTGCCGGCCGAGATGAAGCGCGGGAGCTCATGAGCGGATTTGGCCTGAGGCCTCCGACTTGCGCGGTGCGACAAATCGGCAGCCATTGGGGGCAGGAGCCGCGGAGCAAGCGCATTCGGGAGGACAGCCCGTGACTAAAGCAAGCCTCCGCGACCGAGTCAGCGGCGTTCGCACTCAGCCCATTGCGGGCATCCCAAGCGTAGACCGGGTAGTCCGAGCCCGGGCCACGGGCGGACATGGCAATGGAGGCGGCAACTCGTCGTCGCCAAGCACATTCCTCAGGACGTCCACTCGATCAGCTGAATGGTGACAATCTTTGTCGCCATGCGCCGTGTTTACATTGCGCAGCACGTTGGTGAAGCCGCCGCCCACACCGACGACGCCTGCATGGTTGGAGAACCCGCAGCTATCGCGGGGTTGCCTCGACTCATGTCGGGGAAAAGGCAGGCGGTCGGCCTTGCCGCGCCGACGCCGGTCTGTAGGATTGCTGCCGCATTCCAAAGGAGACATATTGATGAGATCGTTGATTGCGGCTTCCCTGATTTTCGCTACCCTCGCCACCCCGGCGTTAGCCGCGCCGCCCGCCAGCTGTGCCTCCAAGTTCGTCGGCGAGTGGCGGCATTCCGGCAGTGGCAACCGCGGTTCGGTGAAGGCCGACGGCCGCGCGCTGTGCAGCGAACATCCCGCCTGCGTGCAGGGCACCTGGACCTGCTCGGGCAACGTCCTCACCTACACCAACAGCCTCGGCACCTGGAACTACACGCTGGCGCCCGACGGCAAGTCGATGTCGACCGGCACGGCCACCGCGACTCGGATCGGGCCGGCGCCGGCGAGCGCCCGTTCGCGCGCCTCCGATACGGTGGCCGACGCCCCCGATCGGGCCTGCAAGGCGGGAAACATCGCCTCGCTGCAGGCTCACGACGACAGGCTGAAGGGTCTGTGGCAGAGGGCCAGCGAGCGTGAGCAGTGCGGGCCCATTCTCGCCCTCGGGAGAAAGCGAATCGAACTGCTCAAGCAGATCAATTCCGGCAGCTGCGGCAAGGAGTCGGTGCAGATCGGCGCGAGCAACGAGATGACGAAGGTCGCCTCGGTAATGTCGAAATGCGACCAGACCTACACCCCGTCCGACCCCGGCATCCTGAGGCGGGCGGGCGGCACGATCCGAGGTTTCGTCAAGGACCACGTCTTGAAGTGCGAACCTACCTCCGAGAACAACAACTGTGCGCCCAAGCCCCAGCGCAACGGCGGTCCCGGCGTCAGAGGTTAGCCCCTCTGATCCACCCAAATGTGACGCCGCTCCACGCACTCTGCCGGTGCAGCGTGATCGTTCGCTTTGGGTCAAAGCCGCCGTCCGACGGCCTACTTCCGGTTGAACCCCTAGAACCGACGTCGCAAGCTTCGACCGAAAGGCCCGGGATGGGCAGAAGCGGACGAATGTCACTCTTTGAGCCGACTTTCGTACGCTTTCACGTGATGCGGAAACAGTTCCTTGTAGGATGGCTGCGCGATCCCGAGGCAGGAAACTTCCCGCCCAAGTGGATTTTCAGCTTCGCCGTACTCGCAAACCTCGACGTGCGAACAAACAAGTGCAATCCTGTCCGCCGTCCTTGCGCAAACACCTAAGAAGTATCGCGCTAAGGAGAGGCGGGGACGCGCCGGCTGCGGGACTACCCGGCCTTGCGTCTGTGAGGCTTGTTCGCGGTGGAGAGGTACGCACAGAACATGTCGGCCATCGCATCGGCATAGGCCGATATCTCGGCCCGGCTGCGCGGCGTCTCCGAGAAGTGCTTGCCGACCTGGCTGAGCGTCGTCTTGATCAGGTCTGCTGTCCGCGCGTGCTCGGCCTCTCCAGCACCAGGCAGCACCTCGTGCATGAAGGCGAGCATGGCGTGGCGGCCACTGGCCTTGGCCCGGCGCGCTTCGGGCGCATCGCGGTAGAGCGGGGCGGCGTCGTCGAGCGCGCCGCGCACCGCGGCTTCGTCGCACTCCGATTGCAGGAACGCGTGAACGAGTGCGCGCAATCGCGTCAAAGGCGGACGGCGCGTGTCCTCCAGAATGCCGTGCAGCAGTTCCGTCGTCTGCTGCCACTCGTCGCTCTGCAGCCTGAACAGGATCGCCGCCTTGTTCGGAAAATACTGATAGAGCGAGCCGACGCTGACGCCGGCCTTCTCGGCGACGCGCGCAGTGGTGAAGCGTTGCGCGCCTTCCTTCGTCAAAACCTGAACAGCCGCCTGCAGAATGGCCGCGACGAGGTCGGCCGAGCGTGCCTGTTTCGGCAGTTTTCGCAGGGAAATCGGGGCTTTTCGAACCAGGGCCATGGAGCGTTCCGAAATGCGATTAGCGAATGCGAATGATTATTCGTATTCTGACTTCGACGCAAACGACACGCATCGAGAACACGGAGAATATCAATGATCACCCTGACCACTCAGCCGGTAGCGCCGCTGCTGGATCGCCTGCTTGCCGAGGCCACGTTGCTGCGGCCGGAGACGAGCCCGATCTTCGCCGGCATGGCCGAACGGGGCGCGCAACTGATGCGCAGCAGGTCCGGCCATGTCGAGCTCTACACGCAGCTCAAGGACTTTCCGTTGCCCGTGTCGCGCGACACCGGCGTGCTGCTCTACATGCTGGCGCGCGGCGTCAGTGCGCGATCGATCGTCGAATTCGGCACGTCGTTCGGCATCTCGACGCTGTTCCTCGCCGCGGCGCTGCGTGACAATGGCGGCGGGCGGCTGATCACCACGGAGTTCGAGCCGTCCAAGGTCGCCCGTGCCCGTGCCAACCTCGCGGAGGGCGGCCTGGCCGATCTGGTGGAGGTCCGCCAGGGCGATGCGCTGCAGACGCTGAGCGCCGATCTGCCGGAGACCATCGATCTCGTGCTGCTCGACGGCGCCAAGCCGCTGTATGGCGATATCCTGGCGCTGCTCGAGAGCCGGCTCAGCGCCGGCGCGTTCATCGTCGCTGACAATGCCGACCACAGCCCCGACTACCTCGCCTACGTCCGTTCGCCGGCCAACGGCTATCTGTCGGTGCCGTTCGGCGACGAAGTCGAATTGTCGATGCGGATCGTGTGAGCGGCCGGCGACGAACGGCGATGCCCGCCACCCTCATAGGCGAATGTGCCTGGAGTTGACGTTTGGCCGACGATTGTTCACGAGGAGAGTCCCGTCATCATGAGCGACCGACCTGCATGCCTCGCATCCTCTTGATCAATCCCAACAGCTCGGCCGCGACCACCGCGATGATGGTGTCGATTGCGGCCGCCTGTTGCGCCGGCCGGGCCGAGGTGGTCGGCGCGACCGCGACGCGGGCGCCGGCCATGATCGTGGATGCCGAGGCGCTGGCCGCATCGTCGGCGGAAGTGGTCGATATCGGCCGCGCGCATCGCGATGCTTGCGATGGCATCATCGTCGCGGCGTTCGGCGATCCCGGCGCCGCGGAGCTGCGCAAGCTCTGCCCGCTGCCGGTGGTCGGGATCGGCGAGGCGTCGATGCGCGAGGCCGCGCAAAGCGGGCGGCGCTTCGGCGTCGCCACGGTGACGCCGGCGCTGGTCGTGAGCATCGCAGGCCTTGCAGAGAAACTCGGGCTGTCGGCGCAGTTCACCGGGACGCGGCTGACCGAGGGCGCCCCGGCCGCGCTCGCCACCGATCCGGCGCGGCTTGCTGCCGCCCTGGCTGACGCCACGCGCGCCTGTATTGCCGAGGACGGCGCCGAGGCCGTGATCATCGGCGGCGGGCCGCTGGCGCAGGCCGCCGATCAGTTGCAGCGGCAATTCGCCGTGCCGATCATCAAGCCGATCGAGGCAGCGGTGGCTGTGCTGCTGTCGCGTCTGTCGGGCTGAGTGCCAGCAGCATTACGGCCGGTAGCTCGCCGCCGGATGCGGTGCCGCGAGCCGGGCGCGGCCGAACATCTTCTCGCGTAGCGTTCCCGGCTGGTAGGCCTTCTTGTAGCGGCCGCGTCGGGTCAGCTCCGGCACCAGCATGTCGGTGACATCGGCAAAACTCTCCGGCGACAGCGCAAAGGCGAGGTTGAGGCCGTCGACGCCCGTCTGCTCGATCCAACTCTCGACGAGATCGGCGACCTTCGCAGGCCCGCCGACGAACACCGGGCCGATGCCGCCGATGCCGACATGCTCGGCAACCTCGCGCACGGTCCACACCCGGTCCGGATCGGCGCGCGTGACGTTGTCCATGGCGCTGCGGCCGGCATCGTTGAGCACGTGGCGGACCTGCTGGTCGAGGTCGTAGGTCGAGAAGTCGACGCCGGTCCAGCCCGACATCAGGGTCAGCGACGCCTCGTGGTCGATGTAGCGGCGGTAGTCGGCAAACTTCGCCTCGGCCGCCGCATCGGTCTCGCCGAGCACGACGGTGGCGATGCTGAAGATGACGATGTCGCTGCCGGCGCGACCCGCGTCGGCGGCGGCCTGGCGGATGGCGGCGACGCGCGGCGCGATGATCTTGGCCGACGGGCCGGACATGAACACGCATTCGGCATGGCGGCCGGCGAACACGCGGCCGCGCGGCGAGGTGCCGGCTTGATAAAGCACCGGCGTCCGCTGCGGCGACGGCTCGCAGAGATGGATGGCGTCGAGCTGGTAGTTCTCGCCGCGATGGCTGACGCGGTGAACCTTCGTGGGATCGGTGAACACGCCGCTGGTCCGGTCGCGCTTGACGGCGTCGTCCTCCCAGCTGCCTTCCCACAGCTTGTAGACGACCTCCATGTACTCGTCGGCGACGTCGTAGCGGTCGTCATGCGCGGTCTGGCGCTCCCTGCCCATGCCGCGTGCGGCGCTGTCGAGATAGCCGGTGACGACGTTCCAGCCGATGCGGCCCTCGGTGAGATGATCGAGCGTCGACATCCGCCGCGCGAACGGGTAGGGCGGCTCATAGGACAGCGTGCAGGTGACGCCGAAGCCGAGATGCTCGGTCACGGCGGCCATTGCCGAGATCAGCATCATCGGATCATTGACGGGCACCTGGATGGCGTGGCGGAGCGCCGCGTCGGGGTTGCCGCCATAGACGTCGTAGACGCCGAGTACGTCGGCGAGAAACAGTCCATCGAAGCGGCCGCGCTCCAAGGTCTTGGCGAGGTCGAGCCAATAGGGCAGGCGATTGTAGTCGGAGGAGCGGTCGCGCGGATGCCGCCACAGGCCGGGCGATTGGTGCCCGACGCAGTTCATCGCAAACGCATTCAACCGGATGTCCGCAGCCATGATGTCCTCGACGCTGTCTTGAGCCGACCAGATGGCACGCTTCGCCTATGGTTTTCAATCGCGTGGATGCGCACGGCCGCTGCGCGCCGCGGATCAATGACGGCGCAGGACGGGCCGTGGCCCGCACGTGGGGAGGACGAGATTGACGGCGATCCGGATCACGACGCTGGCCGCGCTGGTACTGACATCGTCGGCTGTGGCCTCCGTCCATGCGCAGGATTTCAAGGCGAGTTGCGCCGCGCTCGCGCAAGGCTTCGCCGACAGCGGGCGCGTCGTCACGGCCGAGTTCGTCGCCGCGGGCGGCGTGCAACTGGCACCGCCGGCACCCGCGGGCGTGACCGCCTCTGGGGCAGCGCTTCCCCGAGTTGTTCGACGGCGTCATCGCGGGCGCGCCGGGCCTATCGCGTGCCGCTTGCCGGGTCGCGTGGCTGTTCCTGGTTCCCGGCATGAACCATTGCGGCGGCGGACCCGCCACCAATCAGTTTCACTTGCTGACCGCTCTGGACCAATGGGCGGAGGGCACGGCCGCGGCGCCTGAGGCGATCCACGCCACCGCGCGGCGTGCGGCCGATGTACCACGGCCCGGGCGCACGCGCGATCTCTGCGCGTTCCCGAAGGTGCTGACCTCCAAGGGCAGCGGCAGCCTCGAGGATGCAGCGAATTTCGAGTGCCGCTGAACAGGTCGTGCATGCCGTCTGCACGGTGTGCACGATCTCTTGATGAGCGGTTGACCCGGGAGGGGGATGAGCCGATCTATCTGCCAGCCGACCTGTCTCCGCAGCGTTGCGGCTCCATCAGCCCACACACCGGTCCCTCATGGTTGCCAAGACGCGAGCCTTCACCATTCTGTGCGAGTTCGAGCACGTCCAGACCGAGCTGATCGGCAAATGCGTGGCCTTGAGCGACGGCAAGGCCGGAACCGTGGAGCAGGTGTATCTTGATGAGCTGCATGGATTGCGCATCACCCTTCGCGGTCATGACGGGCGCTGGCCGGTGTCGACCATCAAGTTCACGCAATCCTGAGCGGCGGCGTTGGTCTCGGATTTGGAACGCTCAAACGATCGAAACGGCTTGATTACGCGTCGCATGGCGTTGCGTGGGGCATCGGATCGAGCGTTCGAACTTCTCGAGCGGCCTTTGCAGAGGCCTGCCGGAAGACCTGTGTATCGCATATCAAATGATACGAGAGCGGGCCGGCGCTGCAGCTAGCCTCGATGCTCCCGGCGCGGCCGGCCGCTGCTGCTCTGCCGCCCGGACTAGGGTGGTCGCGGCCGATTCACTTATGTTGATGCGCCCGGCATCTCCTGATCTAGAGTTGTCGGTGCGCATCAATGAAACTGGATGCAAACCCGCATGGAAGTAGAAGGTCGGAAGAAACGGCGTCGGCGTGTCAAGCAGACGATGTCGTTGGGTGAGCGGTTGCTAGAGATGGCGCGCGAGGCGCGAGACAGGGCGAAACGTCTGCCGCCGGGCATCGAGCAGGCCAGGCAGCTGCGGCGCGCCCGCGAGGCCGAAGCGATCGTCGAGCTCGATCGCTTCCTGACGGCTCCAGCACGCAGCACTCCGCCGCGATCGCGTTGACGCCGTCTCGCGCCGGCGTCGGACGAGGGGGGCGCGGCGCTGCCAGTGGTGTTTCCGGAACTTGCGGCAACAGGGCTGACCGATCCGGCCGAGGCCGGGCCAATTCCGGACGGCACCCTCTCAACCTATCGCAAGACGCATCCCGGCCGGTGCCGATCTGCAGCACTGGCCTCACCTCCGTGTTCGCGGTGGTGAGAACAACGCCTACTTCGCATTCGCGAATGTGTGCGACGCCGCGAATTTCGATCCCGGGCTCAGCGGCGTGTTCGGTCCGGATACATCAGCGTTTCCGCGCCGTGAGGCGATCGTCGCAGGCGGGGGAGGGGATCGAGACCGTCGACATCGACACCAGCAATCTCGACAGCTTCCATCCGACCAACGTCGTCCGGCGGAAAGATCTCGTCCCGCATGCGGATGCCGCACTCGTATCGTGCGCTGGTGCAACCGCACACGAGCAATTCCTGACGCTGCGCGCGCCAACCGTTTCAAAATGGAACGGAAACGGCGTGTGACGGGTCCGAGCGTGGGGGGCGACAGCGCTATCCACATTTCTGCACAGCCGTCGCAAAAAGTTCTTGCACGGGATGCGGCGCCGCACTATCTCACCACCACGCCAGCCGGACATCACTGATGACTGAGGCCCCCGACTTTCGGGACCAACGTTGCTTTCTTTGGTGTTTTTTCTTCCGACTGGCTCCTGAGTTTTTCTTCAGAAAAGCTCTTGACGGTCTCTCAAAATCAGCTATGTGAAGCGCCCCGGCAACGGGGACTTCGACGGCGAAAGAGACCAGAGAAGTTGCACTAATTAGTTCAAGCGAACTAACAAGTGCGGGCTGTTTGACAAGTGAAGATGAAGAAAGAGAAACGTGGACGGCGGAGTCCTTGCGGGTCTCGGGATTGAGAGCTTCGGCTTTTGGTTCTGGGATCGGACGAGAAGACTTCGGCGGACAATGTTTCAAAGGTAACACCATGGTTTTCGCGC
>NZ_JAUEYN010000015.1:0-275800 GCF_032489675.1 Bradyrhizobium sp. SZCCHNR1043 | reverse complement strand
CCCTCCCCCCTTGTGGGGGAGGGTTGGGGAGGGGGTAGCCCCGGGCGACACCGCCGTTGTGGACCCCCACCCCCGACCCCTCCCCGCAAGGGGGAGGGGAGCTCAGTGTGCCTGCGCGACTTAGATCGGAGAATGATAACTTAAAGTAGGAGCGAGTGAGAGCAATCAGCCCGTCACGACGCCACGCCCGCCAGCGACAGCACGGTGTGCAGCAGCACGTTGGCGCCGGCGGCGCAGTCGGATTGCGTGGCATCCTCGAGCTCGTTGTGGCTGATGCCATCCTTGCAGGGCACGAACACCATCGCGGCCGGCATGATCGTGTTGAGATTGCAGGCGTCATGGCCCGCTCCCGACGTGATGCGCCGGTGCGAATAGCCGAGCGTGCCGGCAGCGCGCTCGACGGCATCGACCAGCTTGGGATCGAAGTGCGTCGGCGGCTTGCGCCAGACCTGGTCGATCGCGATCTCGACTTTGCGCTTCTTGGAAATCTCGCTCGCCGCCGCACGCAGGCTGGCATCGAGTGCGTCCAGCGTATCGGCGTTGGCGCTGCGGCAGTCGATGGTGAAGGCGATCTCGCCGGGGATGACGTTGCGCGAGGGATTGGCGATCACGGCCTCGCCGATGGTCGCGACCGCGTTCGGCCCGAGCTTGAGCGCGATCTGCTCCAGGGTCAGCGCAAACTCCGACAGCGCCAGCAGCGCGTCGCGGCGCAGCGGCATCGGCGTCGAGCCGGCATGGCTCTCGAAGCCGGTGACCTTGCCGTCGTACCAGAACACGCCCTGGCCGTGATCGACCACGCCGATGGTCTTGTTCTCGGCCTCCAGGATCGGACCCTGCTCGATGTGCAGCTCGACGAAACCCGAGAATGTCTGCGTGCCGACCTTGGTCTCGCCGCGATAGCCGATCTCGTCCAGCGCCGCGCCCACGGTCATGCCTGCGGCATCTGTCCGCGACAAAATGTCCTCGACCGTGAAGTCGCCGACATAGGCGGCCGACGCCATCATCGCCGGCGCGAAGCGCGAGCCTTCCTCGTTGGTCCAGTTGACGATGCAGAGCGGCGCGTCGGTCTCGATGCCGGCGTCGTTGAGCGTGCGGATCACCTCCAGCGCGCCGAGCGTGCCGAGAATGCCGTCGAACTTGCCGCCCGTCGGCTGGGTGTCGAGATGCGAGCCGAGCCCGACCGGCGGCTTCGACATGTCGCGGCCCTTGCGAAGTGCGAACATCGAGCCGAGCGTGTCGACGTGCACGTCGAGCCCGGCATCCTCGCAGGCTTTGCGGAACCAGTCGCGGACCTGCTTGTCCTCCTGGCTCAAGGTCAGCCGCCGCACGCCGCCCTTCGGCGTCGCGCCAAACCTGGCGGTCTCGTGAATGCTGTCCCAGAGGCGGGCGGAATCGATCTGCAGATTGGTGACGGCGCGGCTCATGCTTGAAATCCCTGTACTCCGGCATCCTGTCCATCGCGCGCCGCGACGATGGCGTCAACCGATGCCGCCGGATGGCTGGCCGTCTGCGCCGTCCTGGCTGCGAGCTCGGCGACGCGCTCGATCGCGACCATCTCGGGCGATGACAGCCAGCTCGCCGTGAAGGTCAGCGGCGGAATCCGCAAGTCCGTTTTCAACTCCTGCAGGCGTCCGCGCTCGATCTCGTTGGCGACGATCGCCGCGGGAATGACGGCGACGCCGAGGCCCTCGACGGCCATGTGGATCACGGTCGCCAGCGAGGCGCTGGCGTGCAGACGCATCGGCGGCAGATGCGGGCGATTGAAGAGCGAGCGCACATTGTCGTAGGGCTGGGTGTTGCGCGGGAAGGTGATGATTGGAAACCGTGCCATCTGCTCCGCCGTGATCAGGCCTTTGCCGAAACCCAAAGAGGGGCTGGCCAGGAAGCTGATCGGATAGTCGCACAGCACGCGGCTGCGGATGCCCGACGCGGACGGCGAGCCGAGCGCGAAGGCGAGCTCGATCTCCTGCGCCAGCAGCCGCGCATGCAGGTTCGGCGTGACGTCGACCTCGATCTCCAGCGAGAGGTTCGGATAGCTCTCGTTGACGCTCTTGATCAGCCGCGGCAGCCAGTCGTGCACGATGGTCTCGGCGACGCCGAGCCGAAGCACGCCGCGCATCGCGGAGCGGTCGCCGACCTCGGCCAGCATCTCCGCGCGCAGGCCGATCAGCTTCTCGGCATACACCAGCATCTGCCGTCCGCTCGCAGTCGGCGACGCCACGCGGTGGTCGCGGTTGAGCAGCTTGACGCCGAGCTCGCGCTCGAGCTGGGCGATCCGCTGGGAAATGGCCGGCTGAGTGGTGTTCAGGCGCTGCGCCGCGCCGCGAAAGCTGCCAAGCTTCACCACCCAGAGGAAGGTCTCGATGGAACGGAAATCCAACATCGCGCCCCGCTCGGATCAATTTGTCTTATCGATCCCGATTAAAAACGAAGATTAGACTTTATAGCATGGCTGATGTTCAGTGAGTTTGTCGAGATATTAGGCAAGTGGCACAAATGACTGTTTCTGCGGCATTGCAGCAATCAGCGGGTGGGAGTGAACTTCTCCCGAGCCATCAAGCCCGCCTGGATTATCGCACCGGCAGGGGCTGGAGCACGGCGGGGGTCGCAAACGGCTTCGTCCAGGGCAATCTGGCGATTATCCCCGAGACGTACGCTGGCGCCTTCCACCGCTTCTGCCAGCTCAATCCAAAACCGTGTCCGATCATCGGCATGTCCGAACCGGGCAATCCTTTCATTCCGGCGCTCGGCGCCGACCTCGACATCCGCACCGATGTGCCGCGCTATCGCGTCTGGCGCGATGGCGAGATGGTCGAGGAGCCGACCGATCTGCTTGCGCACTGGCGCGACGACCTCGTCACCTTCGTGCTCGGCTGCTCGTTCTCGTTCGAGGAGGCGCTGATGGCGGACGGTCTGCCGATCCGCCACATCGAGCAGGGCTGTCGCGTGCCGATGTACCGCACCAACATCGCCTGCACGCCGTCGGGGCCGTTCGCGGGGCCGATGGTGGTGTCGATGCGCCCGTTCAAGCCGGCGCAGGCGATCCGCGCCGTGCAGATCACGACGCGCTTTCCCGCGGTGCACGGCGCGCCGGTGCATCTCGGTCATCCTGAGCAGATCGGCATCGCTGATCTCAACACGCCGGACTACGGCGATCCGGTGCCCGTCGCCGCGGACGAAATCCCTGTTTTCTGGGCCTGCGGCGTCACACCGCAGGCGGTCATCGCCGCGGCCAAGCTGCCCTTCGCCATTACCCACGCGCCGGGCCTGATGCTGATCACTGATCTCAGGAACAAGGATCTCGCCGTCCTCTAATCAGCCAGCTTGTGCTGCTTTTTGAGCCTTTACCACCGACGTCAACCGCTTCATCGATGCGCTTTCATCAGAGGATCTTGCCATGACCATTACGCGCCGTAACGTCCTGCTTGGAGCCACCGCTGCCGCTGCTCTCGGTCCGATCGCCGCCCGCGCCCAGACATCGGAAGTGAAGATCGGCGTGATCTATCCGTTCTCGGGCGCCAGCGCCCAGATCGGCGTCGACGCGCAGCGCGCGTTCGAGACGGCGGCCGAGATCATCAACGGCAAATACGACTACGACCTGCCGCTGGCCCGCACCGAGGGTCTGCCGGGTCTCGGCGGCGCCAAGATCAAGCTGGTGTTCGCCGATCATCAGGCGGATCCGCAGAAGGGCCGCGCCGAGGCCGAGCGCCTGATCACGCAGGAGAAGGTCGCAGCCGTCATCGGCTCCTACCAGAGTGCCGTCGCGGTTACCGCGAGCCAGATCTGCGAGCGCTACCAGATCCCGTATCTCTCCGCCGACAACTCCTCGCCGAGCCTGCATCGCCGCGGCTTGAAATACTATTTCCGCGCCGCGCCGCATGACGAGATGTTCTCGCAGGCGATGTTCGACTTCTTCGATGCGATGAAGAAGAAGGGCACCAAGATCGAGACGCTCGCGCTGTTCCACGAGGACACGATCTTCGGCACGGATTCGAGCAACGCCCAGCTCAAGCTCGCCAATGAGCGCGGCTACAAGATCGTCGCCGACATCAAGTACCGCGCCAACTCGCCGTCGCTGTCGGCCGAGGTGCAGCAGCTCAAGGCGGCCAATGCCGACGTGCTGATGCCGTCGAGCTACACCACCGACGGCATCCTCTTGGTCAAGACCATGGCCGAGCTCGGCTACAAGCCGAATGCGATCGTGGCGCAGGACGCCGGCTTCTCGGAGAAGGCGCTGTATGACGCGGTCGGCGACAAGCTCGAAGGCGTGATCTCGCGCGGCTCGTTCTCGCTCGATCTCGCCGCCAAGCGGCCGATGGTCGGCAAGATCAACGACATGTTCAAGGCCAAGTCGGGCAAGGATTTCAACGACTACTCCTCGCGGCAGTTCATGGGCCTGATCGTGATGGCCGATGCCATCAACCGCGCCAAGTCTGTTGACGGCGAGAAGATCCGCGACGCGCTGGCCGCGACCGACATGCCGGGCGAGCAGACCATCATGCCGTGGAAGCGCGTGAAGTTCGACGAGAGCGGCCAGAACAACGACGCGGATCCGGTGCTGCTGCAATATGTCGGCGGCAAGTTCGTCACCATCTTCCCGACCCAGGCCGCGGTGGCCCAAGCCACCTGGCCGATGAAGTAGCAACCTCGAGTGTCGTCCCGGGCAAGCCGCGACGCGCGTCAGCGCGTGGCGGCGCCGACCCGGGACCCATACTCCGAGGCCGTGGTTGGACGATGATTGGTCGTCGTCGTGCCCCACAAAAACAGTCGTGGTTATGGGTCCTGGCTTTCGCCAGGACGACACCAAGTGTCACATCGAGAGTGGGGCAAGATCTGTGACAGCAGAAACAATCATCCAAAGTCTCGCCAGCGGCCTCTTGATGGGCCTGCTCTACGGCCTGATCGCCGTGGGGCTGGCGCTCATCTTCGGGCTGATGGACGTCGTGAACTTCGCCCATGGCGAGTTCCTGATGATCGCGATGTACGCGACCTTCTTCCTGTTCGCGTTCTTTGCGCTCGACCCGTTGCTTGCGGCGCCGCTGGTCGCCGCCGCTCTGTTCGTGTTCGGGGCCGTGGTCTATCTGCTGATCGTCAGATTCGCGGTCCGTGCCAAGGCCAATACCGGCATGGTGCAGATCTTCTCCACCTTCGGGCTCGCGGTGCTGATGCGCGGGGTCGCGCAGTATTTCTTCACGCCGGACTATCGCAGCATTCCGCACTCCTGGCTCGGCGGCAAGACGATCTCGATCGCGGGGATCTACCTGCCGCAGCCGCAACTGGTCGGTGCGCTGATCGCGATCGCGGCCTTCGCCGGGCTCTATTTCTTCATCCACCGCACCGATTTCGGCCGGGCGCTGGAGGCGACGCGAGAGGATGCCGGCGCGGTGGCGCTGGTCGGCATCGACAAGAACAAGGTGTTCGCGCTCGGCTGGGGCCTTGGAGCTGCGCTGGTCGGTCTTGCCGGCGCGGTCATGGCGATCTTCTTCTACGTCTTCCCCGATGTCGGCGCGTCGTTCGCGACCATCGCCTATGTGACGGTCGCGCTCGGCGGCTTCGGCAGCGTGTTTGGCGCCTTTGCCGGCGGCATCGTCGTCGGCCTGGTCGAGGCGATCACCACGCTGATCCTGCCGCCGTCACTCAAGACCGTCGGCATCTACGGCGTCTATCTCCTCGTCGTCTTCATCCGCCCGCGCGGCCTGTTCGGATCGATCTGATGGACAAGGCATTCATCCAACGCCGCCGGCGCGACCTCGTCCTCGCCGCCTTCCTCGCCGCGGTCGCGGCCGCGGTGCCGCTGTTCGTCAAGGACGTCTACGTCCAGAACATCATGGTGCTGACCCTGATGTATGCGGCGCTGTCGCAGAGCTGGAACATCCTGTCCGGCTATTGCGGCCAGATCTCGCTGGGACACGCGCTGTATTTCGGGCTTGGCGCCTACACCACCGCGATCCTGTTCACCAAGTTCGGCGTGCTGCCGTGGTTCGGCATGCTCGCCGGCGGTCTCATCTCAGCCGTCATTGCGATGGCGCTCGGCTATCCCTGCTTCCGGCTCGGCGGCCATTACTTCGTGATCGCGACCATCGTCATCGCCGAGATCACGCTGCTGCTGTTTCAGAACTGGGACTGGGCGGGTGCGGCGCTCGGCATCGACATTCCGGTGCGGCGCGACTCCTGGCTGACGTTCCAGTTCACACGCTCCAAGCTGCCATACTTCTACTTTGCGCTCGTGCTCGCCTGCGTCGCCTGGTTCGTGACCTGGTGGCTGGAGGATTCGAAGTGGGGCTATTGGTGGCGCGCGGTGAAGGACAACCCGGTCGCCGCCGAGAGCCTCGGCGTCGACGTGTTCAACTCCAAGATGGGCGCAGCGGCCGTCTCGGCCTTCCTGGTCGCGATCGGCGGCAGCTTCTATGCGCAGTTCGTGTCCTACATCGATCCTGAAAGCGTGATGGGATTCCAGTTCTCGCTCTTGATGGCGCTCCCGGCCGTGCTCGGCGGCATCGGCACCTTGTGGGGACCGATGCTGGGCGCGGTCATCCTGATCCCGCTGACCGAGCTGACCCGCTCCTTCATCGGCGGCTCCGGCCGCGGCGTCGACCTGATCGTGTATGGCGGCCTAATCGTTGCGATCTCGTTGGCGCGGCCGCAGGGTCTGGTCAGCCTGTTCTCGCGCAAGCCGAAGCCGGCCGCTCAGCCGGCGCGAGAGGCGGTGGCGTCATGACCGCGCTGCTGGAAACCCGCAACATCACCCAGCGCTTCTCGGGCCTGACGGCGAACTCCGACGTCTCGATCTCGGTCGGGCGCGGCGAGATCGTCGGCCTGATCGGGCCGAACGGCGCCGGCAAGTCGACCTTGTTCAACCTGATTGCCGGCGCGTTCAAGCCTACCGAAGGCGCGATCATCTTCGACGGCGAGGACGTCACGGCGCTGCCGGCAGCCGAGCGCTGCCAGCGTGGCATCGGCCGCACCTTCCAGGTCGTGAAGAGCTTTGAGAGCATGACGGTGATCGAGAACGTCATCGTCGGCGCGCTGGTGCGCACCACTGTCATGCGCGAGGCGCGGCGGAAGGCGCATGACGTGCTGGCCTTCTGCGGGCTCGATACGCGTGCCGACGTGCTGGCGAGCGACCTCGTGCCGTCGGAGAAGCGGCGGCTGGAAGTGGCCCGCGCGCTCGCGACCGAGCCGAAGCTGCTGCTGCTCGACGAGGTGCTGACCGGCCTGACGCCGGTCGAGTCACAAAAGGGCGTCGAGCTCGTGCGTCGCGTGCGCGACACCGGCATCACGGTGCTGATGGTCGAGCACGTCATGGAGATCGTGATGCCGCTGGTCGACCGCGCCATCGTGCTCGATCTCGGCAAGGTACTGATCGAAGGCAAGCCCACGGACGTCGTCCGCGATCCCAAAGTCATTTCCGCCTATCTTGGAGACCGCCATGCTGTCGGTGCGTGACGTCACCACCGCCTATCAGGGCCTGGTCGCGATCTCGAACGTCTCGATCGACGTCAACAAGGGCGAGATCGTCTGCGTCGCCGGTGCCAATGGCGCCGGCAAGTCGACGCTGCTGAAGTCGATCGCCGGCGCCGAGCGGCCGCGTGCGGGCACTGTCACCTTCGACGGCAATCGCATCGACGGCATGGCGCAGCATCTGATCACCGCCAAGGGCATCGCCTATGTGCCGGAGAACCGCCGGCTGTTTCCGCGGCTCTCGGTGCGCGACAATTTGAGGCTCGGCAGCTATCTGTATCGCGGCGAGGCCAATCGCGAGGAGCCGCTCGACTTCGTGTTCAAGCTGTTTCCGCGGCTGTCGGAGCGGCTCGAGCAGCGCGCGGAAACGCTGTCCGGCGGCGAGCAGCAGATGCTGGCGATCGGCCGCGCGCTGATGACGCGGCCGCGGCTCCTGATGCTCGACGAGCCGTCGCAGGGCATCATGCCGAAGCTGGTCGACGAGATCTTCCAGGCCGTCAAGCGCATCCGCGATGCCGGCATGACCGTGCTGATCGTCGAGCAGCGCATGGCCGAATGCCTGGAGATCGCCGACCGCGCCTACATCCTCCAGACCGGCCGCGTCCTGATGCAGGGCACGGCGGCTGAGATCAGCGGCAACAAGGATGTGCGGAAGGCGTATCTGGGGCTGTGATCGACTGTGTGCTTCGCAGCCGCCGAGCCGCTGCAAAGCAAGGGTAATACAGGGTTCTTGCTGCGGCCCCCTGGATCGCTTTGCTCGGTATGACGGAGTATGTGGGGGCTCCCGTGCCCACCACGACCGTCATTGCGAGCGGAGCGAAGCAATCCAGAATGCCAGACCAGTAGGAGGTCTGGCATTTGTTCTCTCGGTATTTCGAAATCACGATCGGAAGAATCAGGTCAGAGCATCGTACAAGTCATTCCATTGCGGATTGATCGCCTCGATCAGTGCCAATTTCTTCTTTCGGCTGCCTGCCTTGATCTGTTTCTCGCGTTCGATCGCGGCTACCATCGTTTCATGGACTTCGTACCAGACGAGCAGCTTGCACCCGTATGTCTTGGTGAATCCCGGAACGAGACCTTCACGATGTTGGTACGCGCGTTTAGGCAGGTCGCTGGTCACACCAATATAGAGCGCTCCATTGCGCCTGTTCGCCATGATGTAGACGCAGGGTTGTCTCATCGGATCGGCTACGAGGTCCGGGGCGACCGGAGTGGAGCGAGGTTATCCAGAGTCTTTTCCGCTGCCCCTGGATCGCTTCGCTGCGCTCGCGATGACGGAGTATGAGGAGGAGACGGCGCCCACCACAGCCGTCATTGCGAGCGCAGCGAAGCAATCCGGGGATTCCAGCCGATTAGAAGGTATGGATTGTTTCAGCGCAAGACCGCCTCGGAATGACCGAGGCCGCGTTATGATCCGTCGTAGCTTACACCATGCCCTTGCCGGCGTCCGAGCCCTGGCGGCGCTGGCGGGCCTGCAGCACCAGGATCACCGACAGCGCGGCGAAGATCACCACGAACGACACCGCCGAGGTCAGCGTGCCCAGCGCGTAGATGTCGGGCTTGGTCACCGTCGTTGTCAGGCCCTGCAATTCCAGCGGCAGCGTATTCACCGAGCCGATCGCCTGGCTGGAGCGGGCGAGCTCGTCCCAGGACAGCGTAAAGCCGAACAGGCCGATGCCGACCACGCTGGGCAGGATGATCGGCAGCACGACGTGGCGGAAGGTCTGCCAGGGCGTGGCGCCGAGGTCGCGTGCGGCTTCCTCCAGCCGGCCGTCGAAGCGGTTGAAGATCGCGAACATGATCAGGAGGCCGAACGGCAAGGTCCAGGTGAGATGCGCACCCAGGCCCGACGTGAACAGGCCCATGGCCGTGGTATAGCCGTCAGCGAGCCAGCCGAGCCCGACATTGGCGCCATGCTTGTTGACGAAGTCGTCGATCAGGCGGAATTCGAGCGCTATGCCGAGCGAGGTGATGATCGACGGCATGATCAGGCTGGCGATGGCCGTGTAGAACAGCACCGAGGCGCCGCGGAACGGCTTGCGGAAGGCCATGCCTGCGGCGACCGACAGCACCACTGTGATCACCATCACGACGAGCCCGAGCGCCAGCGACCGCTTGAACGCCGCGCCGATATCGACGATGCCGCCGCCGGAAAACACTTTTCCGAACCAGGTCAGCGACACCCCATTCATCGGAAAGGTGAGGCCGCCGTCAGGCCCCTGGAATGACAGGATGTAGATCGCGATCATCGGCCCGTACAGGAACAGCACATAGGCCGAAAAGAACAAGGCGAGGATGTAGAACGAGCGCGGCCGCTTGTCGCCCATGGCTCAGAGCTCCTTGCGCACGTCGACGATCCGCGTCAGCGCGGAGATGATGATGATGGTGATACCGAGCAGGATCACGGCATTGGCGGCGGCGGCCGGGAATTGCAGCGCTGACAGCCGCGCTTCGATGATCTTGCCGGCGGAGGCGATCTGCTGGCCGCCCATCACGCCGATCGTGACGAAGTCGCCCATCACGATGGTGATGACGAAGATCGAGCCGATCACGATGCCGGGCTTCGACAGCGGAATGATGATGTTGACCAGCGTCTGCCAGCCGCTTGCGCCGGCATCATAGGCGGCCTCGATCAGCCGCTTGTCGATGCGGATCATCGAATTGAAGATCGGCACCACCATGAAGAACGTGAACAGGTGCACCAGCGCCAGCACCACCGAAAATTCGGAGAACAGCAGCCATTCGATCGGCTTGTTGACGAATCCTGCGCCGACCAGGCCCTGGTTGACGAGGCCGTTGCGGCCGAGCAGGGGGATCCAGGCGATCATTCTGATGACGTTGGAGGTCCAGAACGGGATCGTGCACAACAGCGACAGCACGATCTGCCAGGTCTTGCTGCGAACGTGGAAGGCGAGGAAATAGGCGACCCAGAAGCCGATCATCAGCGTCAGGCCCCAGGTCAGGAGGCACAGCTTCAGCGTCTTGAGATAGGTCTTCAGGATGGTGCACAGCTCGGGCAGGTTGGCGACGCAGCCCTCGAACGTGTCGGTGTAGCCGCGGAAGCTGAACGCCGGGATCATCTCATATTCGTTGTAGTCCCAGGCGCTGACGACGACGACGAGCACGAGCGGCAACAGGAAGAACAGCGCGAACACCAGCATCATCGGGCCGGCCTGCAGCCAGGCGATCGAGCGCATGGTGATCTTGCGCAAAGCGCTCTCCGCCGGCGCCACGCTGTCAGGCGAATTGTCGATCGTCACGGCCACGGATGCAACCTGTCGTCCTGTGTGTGCGGGGAGAGAGAGAAGGAGGCCTGCCGCGCGGGAAAGCACGGCACGGCAGGCCGGGATCGTCACATCAGGCGGCGATGAACTCGTTCCACTTGCGGACCATGTAGTCGTTCTCGTCCATGACCGCGTTCCAGCACACGACGTTGCCCATGCGGTCCTCGTAGGAGCCGCCATCGCGCACGGCGCCGGCCTTCTCCATCAGGGTGCCGTCCGGCGCCTTGATGTCGGCCTTCGCCGGCTTGCCTTCCATCCAATAGCCCCACTCGTCCTCGGTCATGTTGGCCTTGGCGGTGGAGAGCACGGCCGAGTAGTAACCCTGGCGGTTGAGATAGGCGCCGGCCCAGCCGGACAAGTACCAGTTGACGAACTCATAGGCCCAGTCGAGCTTCGGGCCGCCGGCCACCGCCTTGGAGACGCAGAAGCCCGAGGCCCATGAGCGGTAGCCTTCCTTGAGCGGCTGGAAGGTGCAGGGGATGCCCATCGACCGCACCTTGGTGACCGCCGGCGACCACATCGACTGGATCACGGTCTCGCCCGAGGCCATCAGGTTGACGGACTCGTTGAAGTCCTTCCAGAACGCGCGGAACTGGCCGGCCTTCTTGGCCTCGGTCAGGACCTTCATCGTCAGGTCGATCTCGGCCTTGGTCATGTTGCCCTTGTCGGCATATTTGTACTGGCCGGTCGCCTCGACGACGAGGGCGGCGTCCATGATGCCGATCGAGGGGATGTTGAGGATCGAGGCCTTGCCCTTGAATTCGGGGTTGAGCAGCTCGGCCCAGGAGTTGATCGGGCGCTTGATCAGGTCGGGACGGATGCCGAGCGTATCGGCATTGTACACGGTCGGGATCAAGGTGACGAACTCGGTCGGCGTCGCCGAGAACGTCTTGGAGTTCGGGCCGTCGAGATAGAGCACCTTCCACGGCGCGGTGCCCTGGCCGCCGATCTTCTTGCCGTTCGGCAGCTCGCCCTTGGTGAAGACGGGCGTGATGTTGTCGAACTCCTTGATCTTGCGCGCATCGAGCGGAAAGATGTTGCCGGACGGCACCAGCTTCTTCAGCGAGAAGTATTCGGTGTCGAGCACGTCGAAGGAGTTCGGCTGGGTGATGACGCGCTTGGTCACGTCGTCGGTCGTCGCTGTGATGTACTCGATCTTGATGCCGGTGTCGGCGAGGCACTTCTTCGAGATCTCGTCGCCCTCGTTCACGGCGGTGCCGAGATAGCGCAGCACCTTGGCGTCGGCGGCGTGGACATAGGGCGCGCTGAGCAGCGTGCCCGAGCCGGCGAGACCGGCGACGCCCGCCGCGCCCTTGAGCAGCGTGCGGCGGCTGATGGATGTTGTCTTCGATCGGTCGGTCATGATCATCTCCTTGGGAAAACGAGCAAACGAAATCAGGCGACCAGCTCAGCGGCCGGTGCGGCTGCTGCTGCGGGACGGGTCGTCAGCGCATCGGCGAGCGCCGGATTCCAGGTGACGACGACGCGCTCGCCGATGCTGTGGGTCTGTGCATCGAACTGATCGTCGCTGAGCTGCGCCGAGATCTCGGGGCCGCTATCGGTCGCGACAGCGACCAGCACGTAGGTGCCCTGATATTCGATCTTGCTGATCGTGCCCGACACCGCCGGACCGTCGATCGCAGCATTCGGCGCCTTGAGCTGGATGCGGTCGACGCGCACCGCGAAGGTCTCGCCATTCAGCGGGATCACGTTGTGGCCACCGATGAAGCGGGCGGCGAATTCTGTGCGTGGATGATTGAAGATCTCGCGCGGGCTGCCCTGCTGCTCGATGCGGCCGCCATTCATCAGCACCACGAGGTCGGACAGCGCCATGGCCTCGTCCTGGCCATGGGTGACATGGACGAAGGTGAGGCCGAGCTCGCGCTGCAGCCGCTTCAGCTCGGCGCGCATGCGCAGGCGCAGGAACGGGTCGAGCGCCGACAGCGGCTCGTCGAGCAGCAGGATCTGCGGCGAGGTGATCAATGCGCGCGCCAGCGCCACGCGCTGTTGTTGTCCGCCGGAGAGCTGCGCCGGCAGGCGGCCGGCATAGCCCTGCATGTCCACCAGCTCGAGCAGCTCGCGTGCCTTTGCGTGGCGCTCGGGCTTGGCGACGCCCTTCATCTTCAGCGCAAACGCCACGTTGTCGATCACCGAGAGATGCGGAAACAGTGCGTAGGACTGGAACATCATCGCGGTGCCGCGCCCGGCGGGCGGCAGCTCGGTGACGTTCTTGGCGCCGACGATGATGTCGCCCGATGTTGCCGATTCATGGCCGGCGACCATGCGCAGGGTGGAGGTCTTGCCGCAGCCGGACGGACCGAGCAGGCAGCAATAGGAGCCGGCGGGAATCCGCAGATCGATCGCGTCGACGGCGGTGACGTGACCGTACATCTTCGTCACCCTCACCAGTTCCAAGCTCGCGCCCGCCGCCATCCGCCCTCCGTCGTCCTGTTGCGTGTCGGTCATGATCGCGGCTCGCTCCATCGGGCGGCTGCGATCCGATCCGTCTGATGTCTGCAACGGATATGCCAAGGGTCGCCGTGGGGGCGGGGCAGTGCGTGAAGATTGCGCGTTGGGTGAGATGCGTATGCAACGCTCGAAAGGGCATTCCCCGGTCCCGGCGGCAGCCCGCTCAGATCGGGCGCCGATCCGGCCAAACAGCCGCGCCCACGCCGATGTGGAGGCATTTTGCCCTTGTCCTTTCGTGCTCTGGGCGTGCTGAGCGATGGACTACAATCGATGGTGGAAGAGCGGGGCGCATCCTCGCGCCGCGGCAGTGGTGTGCTGCCGGTGCCGTCCTTGTTCGATCGATCCGCCCGTGATTGCTGCCGCAGCCTTATCTTGCCTCAATATTAGGCATCGTTGCCGTCTGGAGGCAAGGCAGCTTGATCAGTGACAAGGCGGCGCAGGCGCCGCGGCATGCATGCAGGCAGGCCGGGCGGGATGCTAGACCCGCCGTGCCCGCGATCTGGCCTGCGCGGCGGCCACCAGCATGCGCTCGGCGATGTCGCGCAGCTCGCTGACCGCGATTGGATCGGAGGCGGCGAACGCGTCATAGGAGTCGGTTGCGATCGGAAACCAGCGATAGAAGCGGGCCTCCTCATAGAGCACCCGGACAGCGGCATCGATCTCGGCTGGCGTTGTTGCGGGATATTGCATGCCCATCCATCCGGACCGGTGGGATCAGTGATGATCGCTGTGATCGGGCAGGCCGAGGCCGAACACTTTCACCAGATCGTCCACCTGTTGCGGCGAGAGGTGACGCGGGTTGAGTCCGCGCAGCAGCAGATGCAGCTTTGCGGTCTCCTCGAGCTCCTCCATCGCGAACACGGCGGCTTCCAACGTATCGCCGGACACCACCGGCCCGTGATTGGCGAGCAGCACCGAGGCGTATTTACCGGCGAGACCCTTGATGGCATCGGCTACCGCGGGATCGCCGGGACGATGATAGGGCACCAGCGCGGTCTGACCGCAGCGCATTAAATAATAAGGTGTCAGCGGCGGCAGCGCGGCGCGCGGATCGATGTCCGGCAGCATCGAGATCGCGACCGAATGGGTCGAGTGCAGATGCACCACGGCGCGGGCAGCATTGCGCGTCTGGTACAGCGCGGTGTGCAGCGGCACCTCCTTGGTCGGCGCGTCGCCCGAGACCAGCTTTCCCGCGGCATCGAGCCGCGACAAACGGGCCGGATCGAGGAAGCCGAGCGAGGCATTGGTCGGCGTCACCAGCCAGCCGCCATCATCGAGCCGCACGCTGATGTTGCCGGAAGAGCCCGGCGTCAGCCCGCGCTCGAACAGCGAGCGGCCGAACCGGCAGATGGCCTCGCGAATCGCAGTTTCCGCCACGGGATTTTCCTCGCATTTCGCTCTTGGGCCGCTTTGTCTCACGCTTTGGCAACGCGGCCAAGCCGTGATACCCAGAGTGCAGTCCGGGGCAACCGGACGTCACCAGGAAACGCTTCAGGGATCTGCCGCATGCCGTCGCCATCGCAATTGAAAGTCGCCGTGATCGGGCTTGGCTCGATGGGATTCGGCATGGCGACCTCGCTGAAACGCGCAGGCTTCGAGGTGACCGGATGCGATGTCTCGGCGGATGCCGTAGCGCGCCTCGTCGCCGACGGCGGCAAAGGCGCGGCGAGCCCGGCCGAGGCGGCGCGAGGTGCCGACATCGTGGTCAGTGTCGTCGTCAACGCGGCGCAGACGGAAGCCATCCTGTTCGGCCCCGGCGGTGCTGCCGAAACCATGCCGAAGGACTCCGTGTTCGTCTCCTCCGCGACCATGGACCCTGACGTCGCGCGGCGGCTCGCGAAGCAGCTCGAAGCCACCGGCCGGCACTACCTCGACGCGCCGATCTCCGGCGGCGCGCAGCGCGCCGCGCAGGGCGAGCTGACGATCCTGGCCTCGGGCAGCGCGGCTGCGTTTGCCAAGGCGCGGCCGGCGCTCGATGCGATGGCGGCCAAGCTCTATGAGCTCGGCGATGCGGCCGGGCAGGGCGCCGCGTTCAAGATGATCAACCAGCTGCTCGCCGGCGTGCACATCGCAGCCGCCAGCGAGGCCATCGCCTTTGCCGCCAAGCAGGGCCTCGACATCCGCAAGGTCTATGAGGTCATCACAGCCTCGGCCGGCAATTCCTGGATGTTCGAGAACCGCATGCCGCACGTCCTCGACGGCGACTACACGCCGCGCAGTGCGGTCGAGATCTTCGTCAAGGATCTCGGCATCATCCAGGACATGGCGCGCAGCCATCGTTTTCCGGTGCCCGTCTCGGCCGCCGCGCTGCAGATGTTCCTGATGACGTCGGCCGCCGGCATGGGCCGCGACGACGACGCCTCGGTGGCGCGGATGTACGCGCAGGTCACCGGCACGACGCTGCCGGGCTCCTCCAAGTAGCAAGCAGTACGACGAGTTTTCACGCCATGCCCCGTTTCGCCGCCAATCTCTCGATGATGTTCACCGAGCATCCGTTCCTCGACCGCTTCGCCGCCGCCGCCAAGGCCGGCTTCACCGCGGTCGAATTCCTGTTTCCCTATGATTATCCGGCCGAGGAGGTCGGCAAGCGGCTGCACGGCAACGGCCTGACGCAAGCGCTGTTCAACCTGCCGCCCGGCAACTGGGATGCCGGCGAGAAGGGCTTTGCCGCGCTGCCCCAGCGCTTCGATGATCTCAAGGCGAGCCTCGAGACGGCGCTGCCCTATGCCAAGGCCACCGGCGTGAAGCGGCTGCACATGATGGCGGGCATCGCCGAACGTAGTGATGCGAAGGCCGTGGAAGCCTACACCAAGTCGGTGGCCTGGGCGGCGGAGTTCTTCGCGCCCCACGGCCTCGACGTCATGATCGAGCCGATCAATGCGCGCAACGTGCCCGGCTACTTCCTCAACGATTTCGGCTTCGCCCGCGATCTCATCCGCGAGCTGAAGATTCCCAATCTCAAGCTGCAGTTCGACATCTATCACTGCCAGATCATCCATGGCGACGTCACCATGCGGCTGCGCGAGATGATGGACATCATCGGCCACATCCAGATCGCCAGCATTCCCTCGCGCAACGAGCCCGACGGCGAGGAGCTGAACTATCCGTTCCTGTTCGCCGAGCTCGACCGGCTGGGCTATGCCGGCTTCGTCGGCTGCGAGTACAATCCGCGCGGTCGCACCGAGGACGGGCTCGGCTGGTTTGCGCCCTACAAGGGAGTGAAGCCGTGACCTTGAAGCTCGGCTGCATCGCCGATGACTACACCGGCGCCTCCGACCTCGCCAACACCTTGACTCGCGCCGGCCTGCGCACGGTGCAGACGATCGGCGTGCCGGCTGATGACCTCACGCTGCCGGAGGTCGATGCCGTCGTGGTGTCGCTGAAGAGCCGGTCGATCGAGGCTTCGCTCGCCGTGGCCCGCTCACGCGAGGCCGACAAATGGCTGCGCGCACGGGGTGCCGACCACGTGCTGTTCAAGATCTGCTCGACGTTCGATTCCACCGATGCCGGCAATATCGGCCCTGTCATGGATGCGCTCGCCGGTGATGCGGGCGACGGCATCGTGCTGGTGACCCCGGCCTTCCCGGAAACCAGGCGGACCGTCTATCAAGGCAACCTCTTCGTCGGCAGCGTGCCGCTCAACGAGAGCCCGCTCAAGGATCATCCGCTCAACCCGATGCACGACGCCAATCTGGTGCGCGTGCTGGCGCGCCAGAGCCGCAGGAAAATCGGCTTGGTCGACCTCGCCGCCGTCGTGCACGGGCCGGAGGCGATCGGCCACAGGCTGCAGGAATTGGCCGCGCAGGGCATTGGTGCGGCGATCGTCGATGCCGTGTTCGACGCCGACCTGATTGCGATCGGCGCGGCCGCCTTGAAGAACCGGGTCTCTGTCGGCGCGTCCGGCATCGGGCTCGGGCTGGCGCGCGCTTTGGTCGAGGCCAGGCACGTGCATACCCACGGCTTGGCGCATCACGCGGATGCACCCGTCGGCGGCATGGCCGCCTGCCTCGCCGGAAGCTGCTCGCAGGCGACGCTGCAGCAGATTGCGCAGGCCGAGACCATCATGCCGGTGCTGCATCTCGATGCGGCGGGCCTGGTCGCCGGTCCGGACGAGGCGCAGCGCGCGCTGGCCTGGGCGCGTGAGCGCATTGCCAAGGGGCCTGTGCTGATTGCCTCCAGCGCGACGCCGGATCAGGTCAGCGCGCTGCAATCCAGGCACGGCCGCGAAGCGGCGGGGCACGCCATCGAGCAGGCGATGGCCGATCTCGCCGAGGGGCTGATTGAGGCCGGCGTGCGGCGGTTGATCGTCGCCGGCGGCGAGACCTCGGGCGCCGTCGTTGACCGGCTGGGGATTCCCGGCTTCCTCGTTGGTCCAGAGATCGCGGCCGGTGTGCCGGTGCTTCGCGCAATCGGCGCGCAGGGCGGCGATATGCTGCTGGCGCTGAAGTCCGGCAATTTCGGCGGGCCGCAGTTCTTCGCCGACGCGCTCGGGCTGATGCGCTAACTGCGCGTCAGCCGACTGCCGGCTGCGTCGGCCTGTGCCGGATTTTGGAACGACGTGTTGGGCCTCGGTCCCGATCTCATCATCTGCTTAGTTTGTGAGCCGTCGCTCGGCACGGCAGCGCCGCCGTGCCGCCATAAGCATCGGGACGCACACTGAAAAAGCAGAAGTTTTTTGCGTGTAATGCCCGATAACTCCCGTAAATTAACGGTCTCTAGGGACCTCACCGCTATACCTCCGGTACGGACCGTCGCGTGACGCGTCCATCTGTGGGTAGGGCAATGAAACTGAATCGGATCGGCTACAAACTCGGGCTCGCTGGCGCCATCGGCGCATCTCTCGCCGTCGGCATGATCGCTAACCAGTTGATGGCGGAAAGAGCGGTCAACCACGCCAATCAGCAGGCCGAGCGCGCGCGGCGCGTCGTCGAGAGCGTGCTGTCGGCCAGCATCAACATGCAGCAGACCCAGCTCGGTGGCCGTTCGGCGCGGCTGGCGCGTGCGCCGGCCGAGGCAGAGAAGGCAGCCGCCGACATTCAGCAGTTCTCGACCGGGATGGTGACGGACATCGACGCCGCGCTCGCCAACGTGTCGACCGCCGACAATCGTGCCCGGCTGACCCGGATCAAGGAGCTGATGACGAGCTATGCCGCGGGAGCGGTCGATCTCGCCGAGGCGCAGAAGAAGTTGCTGACGCAGATCGAGAAGCGCAGTGCCGTCTCCAACGACTGGAACACCAGCCTGAAGGCTCTGCTCGCCTCACCGTCGCTGCCGAAGCTCGCCTTCCGCGAGCGGGTCGAGCGCCAGCTTCACGCCGCCGATGCCAAGTTGAACTACATGCGGTCGCAGGCCTGGCGGTTCGGTATGACTGGCGATGCCGCGACGATCCTGACGGTGAAGCAGACGGTGCCGGGGCTGAAGAGCTCGCTGACCGACGCCCGCATGCTGGCCGACGACCGCGAGATCCAGGCCACGATCACCAAGCTCAATGGCCTCGCCTCGGACTTCGTCGCCGCGAACGACGAGGTGGTGAAGACCGAGGGGATCAAGGAGGCCGTGCTGCGCGACCGCACGCTCATTTATCTCGGCGAGGCCGGCGAGCTGATGTCCTCTGCGATCCAGGATGCGCGCGCGCGCAACGCGAGCGCGCGGTTCGAGGCAGACCAGGTCGCCGCGCAGGCGAGCTATATCACGCTGTTTGTCGGATTGGCGGTTCTGTTGTCGGTGATCGGTTCGGTCGTGTTCTCGTTCCTCGGGATCGCGCGGCCGTTGACGCGGCTGAACGCGGCGCTCGGCGAGATGGCGCGTGGCCGGCTCGACATCGTCATCCCCGGTGCATCGCGCGGCGACGAGATCGGCGATCTTGCCAAGACCGTGACGGTGATCCGGGGCAACGCGGAGGAGAAGGCGCGTGCCGAGGCCGAAACGAAGAATGCACAGGACGCGATCGCGGCGCGCCAGCGCAAGGCCGACATGCAGCGGCTGGCCGAGCAGTTCGAAGCCGCGGTCGGCGAAATCGTGAACACCGTCTCGTCGGCCTCGAGCCAGCTCGAGCAGTCCGCCTCCACGCTGACCCAGGCCGCGACGCGCTCGCAAGGCTTGACGACGGCGGTTGCGTCTGCCTCGGAGGAAGCCACGACCAACGTCCAGTCGGTGGCGTCTGCGACCGAGCAGATGGCCTCGTCGGTCACCGAGATCAGCCGTCAGGTGCAGGAATCGGCGCGCATCGCCAACGACGCCGTCGGCCAGGCCCGCACCACGACCGGGCGTGTCAGCGAGCTGTCCAAGGCGGCCACCCGCATCGGCGATGTCGTCGAACTGATCAACACGATTGCCGGCCAGACCAACCTGCTGGCGCTCAACGCCACCATCGAGGCGGCGCGCGCCGGCGACGCCGGCCGCGGCTTCGCGGTCGTCGCCTCCGAGGTCAAGGCGCTGGCGGAGCAGACCGCGAAGGCAACCGGCGAGATCGGCCAGCAGATCTCGAGCATCCAGGTGGCGACGCAGGAGTCGGTCAGCGCCATCAAGGAGATCTCCTCCACGATCGAGAAGCTGTCGGAAATCTCCTCGACCATCGCAGCGGCTGTCGAAGAGCAGGGTGCGGCGACGCAGGAGATCTCACGCAATGTTCAGCAGGCCACGCATGGCACGCAGCAGGTCTCGTCCAACATCGCCGATGTCGAGCGCGGCGCGGCCGAGACCGGGTCGGCCTCGGCCCAGGTGCTCTCAGCGGCACAGGCGCTGTCCGGCGACAGCAATCGCCTCAAGCAGGAGGTCGCGAGCTTCCTCGGCTCGGTGCGGGCGGCGTAACGCTGAGCAGCGGAAGCGACGAACTGCTGGTCGCGCGGGGGATTGGAAGGCCGGAGCATCGAACGCTCCGGCCTTCTGCGTTTTCTGGCCCAACAAGGACAGTCCGCGGCCCCGTCGCCCGCGGCTTTTCTGTTCGCGCTACATCGACGCCGGAAAACTAACCTGCGTAGTCAATCTGCGTTTTTAACTTACGTTAAGAATAGGCGTGTAGGGTCTGGTCATTCGCGGCCAACGCGCAGTCGAGCCCCACGGGCAAACGGCGCTTCTCTCGTTCGGTCGCACGGCACGAGATGACGCGCCGCACGGCCAAGCCGGAGCGCGTTACCGATCTGGACGGGCAACGATCACTTTTCGATCGCTGCTCCGTATTTGCACGGACACGGTCTTAACCAGACTTAATTTTGGCTCCCGTAGCTTCCACGCGTGGGCTGCGGGCCCGTTTGCGTGACGACGAGGCGAGCCCGCGCCCGTCGACGTGATCTGTCCCCGAGCGCCCCCAGCATGAGTCGCGCCGTGGAGACCGACATGTCCTTTGCAATGCCCCATCGCCTCAAGCTCACCATCGGGATCAAGATCTATGCCCTGATCGGTCTGAGCTTCCTCGGCCTGATCGGCCTGACTGCCTTCAATTCCCGCGAGCTCGCCGCAGGCCTCAAGCAGCAGAAGCAGCTCGAGCTCCGGCATCTGACCGAGCTCGCGCTCGGCATCTTCGCCGAGGAGCATGCGGCCGCGCAGAAGGGGACGATCTCGGTCGCCGAGGCGCAGAAGCGCGCTCTCGAGCGCGCCTCCCAGCTGCGCTATGGCGGCAACGAGTATTTCTTCGTCACGGACATGACCGCGAAGATGCTGATGCATCCGATCTCGACCAAGCTGGTCGGGCAGGACGTCGCGGACATGAAGGATCCGAACGGCAAGAAGCTGTTCATCGAGATGATCGATGTGGTTCGCCAGCATGGCCGCGGCTTCGTCGACTACGATTGGCCGAAGCCCGGCTCCGAGACGCCGCAGCCCAAGCTGACCCATGTCGCGGGGTTCGCACCCTGGAATTGGCTGGTCGGAACCGGCGTCTATATCGATGACCTCTCGGCGCAGGCCTGGGCCTCGACGCGGCAGTCGTTGACGGCGGCCGGAATCGTGCTGCTGATCCTGCTCGTCGTGTCGACGCTCGTCGGGCGCGGCATCACCAACCCGCTGCATCGCATGACCAGCGCGATGAAGAGCCTCGCCGGCGGCCGTCTCGACGTCGAGGTCCCCGGCGTGGGACGCGGCGACGAGATCGGCGAGATGGCCGGCGCCGTCGAGGTGTTCAAGAGCAATGCGGTCGCACGTCACGCGCTGGAAGCGGAGCAGAAGGAAGCCGAGCAGCGGGCGCTGGCCCGCCGCAAGGCCGACATGCACAAGATGGCCGACGACTTCGAAAGCGCCGTTGGCGAGATCGTCGAGACGGTCTCGTCGGCTTCGTCCAGACTGGAAGTGTCGGCGGACACGTTGAGCAAGACGGCGGTCCGCGCCGGCGAGCTCGCAACCACGGTGGCGGCCGCGTCGGAGGAAGCGTCCACCAACGTGCAATCCGTCGCCTCGGCCACCGAGGAGATGACGTCCTCGGTCACCGAGATCGGCCGCCAGGTGCATGAATCGGCGCGCATGGCCAATGAAGCGGTCGAGCAGGCGAAGAAGACCAACGAGCGGGTGAGCGAACTGTCGCGCGCGGCGAGCCGCATCGGCGACGTGGTCGAGCTGATCAACAGCATTGCCGGGCAGACCAATCTGCTGGCGCTGAACGCCACCATCGAGGCGGCGCGTGCCGGCGAGGCGGGGCGGGGCTTTGCCGTGGTCGCCGCCGAGGTCAAGGCGCTGGCGGAGCAGACCGCCAAGGCGACCGACGAGATCGGCCAGCAGGTGGCCGGCATCCAGGCGGCGACACAGGAATCGGTCGCGGCGATCAGGCTGATCTCCGGCAGCATCGAGCGGCTGTCGGAGGTTTCCTCGACGATTGCTGCCGCCGTCGAAGAGCAGAACGCCGCGACCAAGGAAATCTCGCGCAACGTGCAGCAGGCGGCGCACGGCACGCAGCAGGTTTCCGTCAACATCACCGACGTGCAGCGCGGCGCGACCGAGACCGGCTCGGCGTCGACCCAGGTGCTGGAGGCGGCCCAGGGTCTGTCGACAGACAGCAACCGCCTCAAGCGCGAGGTCAGCCGCTTCCTGCAGACGGTCCGCGCGGCCTGAGAGGCCGGCAGCAATCTCATCAGCTAAATCAGCGATCCAACCAACGTGTCTCAACGAGTTTGAAGCTCCGCCATGATCACCTTTCTTGACTTCCGGCCCCGCCACGAGGTGGTAAGCCGGATGCGATCGTTCGCGAATTCCTCGGCGATCATCCTCGCCCTCATGTTCACTACATCGATCCATGCAGCGCCCGGCGACAACCTCGCCGTCGTGCGCGACCTCAGTGGCAGGATCGGTCCCGTCATCGGGGGGGCCCTTGCCTGCAGCGATATCCCTCGGCCGCGTATCCAAGCCATCATCGGCAAGTTCCAGGCCGTCATCCGGGAGGCCTCGAACAACGACGGCGATCGAAACGAGCTGACGCGCCAGTTCGACCGCTTCATCGCCGACGGTCGCGCGGCCGTGGCGAGTGGCCGCCAGGACTGCCGACGGGCCGAGCTCCAGCTTGGAGACATCGAGCGATCGATCGGCGCACCGGCAACGGCGGCCGGCGCGCCGCCGGATGCGACGCTCCCGGTCGCTGCGGCTGGTGCGACGAGTGCTGTGCCTGCTCCATCGGTTCGCGGCGTCACGGAGCGTGACGTCACGTTCGGCAGCGTCTTGCCGCTGTCGGGCGCGAACAAGGAATCAGGACGTCTGCTCAAGGTCGGTATCGAAGCCGCCTTCAACCATGCCAACGACGCCGGCGGGGTCAATGGCCGGATGCTCAAGCTCGCCGTCGCCGATGACGGCTATGATCCGAACCGCACGCTCGATGCCATGAAGCAGCTCTACGAGAAGGAGCGCGTGTTCGGCTTCGTCGGCAGTTTCGGGACCGTGACCGCGGCCGTTGCAATTCCATATTCGCTCGAGCGCCGGATGCTGTTCTTCAGCCCCTACACCGGTGCGAACGTCTCGCGCCACGATCCGCCGGACCGCTACGTCTTCAACTATCGCCCGAGCTATTCGGAAGAAGCCGATGCGCTGGTCCGTTACCTGGTGAAGCTGCGCCGAGTGCCGCCGCGCCAGATCGCGCTGTTCGCGCAGGACGATTCGTTCGGGGATGCAGGCTTTGCCGGCGTGGCGAAGGCATTTCGCGTCCTGGGCCTCAGCGACGCTGCGATCCTGCGCGTCAACTACACCCGCAACACCGTGGATGTGGAGCCCGCGATCAACCAGCTCAAGGCGCAGAAGGTGCCCGTCCGTGCGGTCATCATGGTCGCGACTTCGCGCGCGGCAGCGAAGTTCATCGAAAAGGCGCGCGACGCGCTTCCCGGCGTCGTCTTCGTCAATGTGTCGGCGGTCGGTGCATCGGCGCTTGCCAACGAGCTCATGCTGCTTGGTTCGCGATACGCCTCCGGGGTCATCGTGACCCAGACCGTTCCCGCCGTCTCCGGCTATTCGAGCGTGGTGCTCGACTACAAGGCCGCGCTGGCGAAGCATTTCCCCGGCGAGCCGCCGGACTACACCTCGCTCGAGGGCTACATCGAGGCGAGCATCCTGATTCAAGCCCTTAAAAAGGCCGGTCCGCAGCTCGATACCGAGCGGTTGATCGATACCCTCGAGTCGATGCGTAACATCGATCTCGGTCTTGGAGCCTTGCTCAACTTCGGCCCCGCCGAACATCAGGCCTCGCACAAGATCTGGGGCACGGCGCTCGACGAGACCGGCGCCTATCAGGCGATCGAGCTGGAGTGACCCGCGGCGCGGGATAAAAAGGGGGGAGCGAGCGCCAGCATGTGCGGCCCATGGCGGCCGCATCGCAAGCGCGAGATGCAGCAGCTCGCAATCATCGAGATGCTGTCGGCGATTTCTTCGGCCGTCGGCCGCAGATGCTGTCGGGCGACAGCACCCCCCTCAGGCGCGAGGTCGGACGTTTCCTGGTCGCGTCGGCCACCGAGGAGCTGTCCTCCTCGGTGACCGAGATCAGCCGCCAGGTGCAGGAATCGGCCCGTATGGCGAGCGAGGCCGTCAACCAGGCGCGGCGGACAAACGACCAGGTGAGCGAGCTGTCCAGGGCCGCCGCGCGGATCGGCGACGTCGTCGAACTGATCAACACCATCGCCGGCTAGGCCAACGTGCTGGTGCTCAAGGCCACCATCGAAGCGGCGCGCGCCGGCGAAGCCGGCCGCGGCGTCGCGGTGGTTGCCACCGAGGTCAAGGCGCTGGCCGGGCAGACCTCGAAGGCGACCGGCGAGATCGGTCAGCAGATTTCCGGCATCCAGAGCGCGACCCAGGAATCGGTCGGCGCCATCAAGGAGATTTCCGGCACCATCGAGCGGCTCTCGGAGATCGCCTCGACCATCGCTGCTGCGGTCGAGGAGCAGGGGGCCGCGACGCAGGAGATTTCCCGCAACGTCCAGCACGCCTCGCAGGGCACCAAGGACGTCTGGTCCAACATCATCGAGGTGCAGGGCGGCGCCAATGAAACCGGCTCCGCCTCGTCCGAGGTGTTGTCCGCCGCGCAGGCGCTGTCGTCCGACAGCAACCGGTCGAAGGCCGGAGTCAGCCGATTCCTGGAGACTGTCCGCGCCGCCTGAGTGCGCACGGCCGCCGATGATAGGAGGGCGCGGCTGCGCAAACCGCGCCCTTTGCTTTGCCCGCCGGACAACGGCAATCGCCCGTGAATGGGGTCCAGCGATCCGTATTTCAACGGTTGCGGCACTTTATCTTAGGTTAATCGGCGACTGCGACAATGGACGCATCGTTTGCAGCAAAATTAGCCATGCCGATGCCGGCATGGCTCGAAAGACTCGCCATGCGTAAGAATTTGCCGGTCACCAACGTCGAGTATCCGATCACGGATGACACGCTGATCGTGTCCAAGACCGACACGAAGGGCAAGCTGACCTTCTTCAACCAGGATTTTGTCGACGCGGCCGGCTTCGCCGAAGCCGAGCTGATGGGGCAGCCGCACAACATCGTGCGTCATCCCGACATGCCGCCTGAAGCCTTCGACAATCTCTGGACCACGCTCAAGGCCGGCCGACCCTGGGTCGGCGCGGTCAAGAACCGCCGCAAGAACGGCGACTATTACTGGGTGCTGGCGACGGCGTCGCCGATCTGCAAAGACGGCCAAGTCGTCGGCTACACCTCGGTGCGCACCAAGCTGCCCGCCGACCAGCGCGCGGAGGCCGAGCAGGTCTATGCGGCGATCCGCGAAAAGCGGCCGCATGGTTACAAGATCGACGACGGCATCGTCCGCCGCCGCTCGGTGTTCGACCATCTCTCGATGTTCACCGGCTCGATCGCGGCAAGGCTGCGAACGCTGGTCGGATTGCAGACGCTGTTCCTGCTCGTGCTTGGCGTCATCTCGTTCGGGGAGGGCGGGCTCGCCGGAATGACCGCCGTGGCGATTGCTGCCGCTGGTGTCGTGCTGTGTGGTCTGGTCGGGCTGCGTACGATGAACGTGATCGTGGCGCCGCTCGATCATCTGAACGAGACGATGGAGAGCATCACCCAGGGCACGCTCGACACCCGCATGCGCATCGAGCGCGACGACGAGATCGGCCGCGCCTTGCGTAACCTGCAGACCGTTCAGACGATGGTGCGGTTCAACGACAGGGAGCTCGGAGAGCAGGAGCGGCGCGCAGCCGCCGCGCGCAAGCGGGAGATGTCGGAGCTCGCCAACGGTTTCGAAGGCGCCATCGGTAACATCGTCAATACGGTGTCCTCGGCCTCCAGCGAGCTCGAGAGCTCGGCCAACTCGCTGTCGAGCACCGCCGTGCGGGGGCAGGAGCTTTCCACCACTGTTGCCGCGGCCTCCGAAGAGGCGTCGGCCAATGTTCAGGCCGTGGCGTCGGCGACCGAGGAGCTCACCTCGTCGGTCCGTGAGATCAGCCGCCAGGTGCAGGAGTCCGCGCGCATCGCTTCCGATGCGGTCGAGCAGGCGCGCCGCACCAATGATCGTGTCGGCGAGCTGTCGAAGGCGGCGACCCGCATTGGCGACGTCGTCGAGCTGATCAACACGATCGCCGGGCAGACCAATCTGCTGGCGCTCAATGCCACCATCGAGGCCGCGCGGGCGGGCGAGGCTGGCCGCGGCTTTGCCGTCGTCGCCTCCGAGGTCAAGGCGCTGGCCGAGCAGACTGCAAAGGCGACCGGCGAGATCGGCCAACAGATTTCCGGCATCCAGGGGGCCACGCAGGAGTCGGTCGGCGCCATCAGGGAGATCTCGACGACGATCGAGCGGCTGTCGGAGATCGCCGCGACGGTGGCGGCCGCGGTCGAGGAGCAGGGCGCAGCGACCGCCGAGATCTCGCGCAACATCCAGCACGCCGCCGCGGGTACACAGCAGGTGTCCGCCAACATCACCAACGTCCAGCGCGGCGCCAGCGAGACCGGCGACACCTCGGGGCAGGTGCTCAGCGCCGCGCGCCAGCTCTCCGGTGATAGCGAGCGTCTCAAGCAGGAGGTCGGCCGCTTCCTGCAATCGGTTCGCGCCGCCTGATCCGCGACATGACGAAGCCGGCGACAGCGGCCGAGATTGCCCGCTGTCGCGTCCGATAGTCGAACGACACAGCCCCGACCGATAGCCGCGGGCACAGCCGATGACGCCGCGGCGAACCACGTCGACGTGGACGCTCATGCGTGCGCCGTTCGTCAGGCGGCGCCCCGCTCGACCGGATCATCCCCCACCGTTGCAGACTCCCCACACCTGACGCCCCGGCCAGAAAGGCCGTTGTGGCGCCATAATCCCGCTAAGGTGCAGAGATTAACTTGTGTTAGATATTTATTCAACCAGCGGTACATTTAGTGGCAGGCAATGTGATTGCGAGCAGACCTTCGCGCAGGACCCTGGTGCTAACGGCCGCGACGGCCGCGGTCGCCTTGGGTCTCGATGCGGGGCTTGCCGTGGTTGCCGCCAAGCCGCGCCGCCGCACTGAGGATCCCGCGCACGGCTATCGCCGGATCACGATCGGCGAGGCGGAGGTGATCGCCCTCTACGACGGTGTATGGGAAAAGCCGCACGAGGCCGGCTTCATCGACAATGCCAGCATCAGCGACGTGAAGGAAGCACTGCGCGCTGCGGGTCTGAGCCCCGCCTTCGTCCCGGTCCCGATCTCCACCTTCGTGGTGCGGCTGAAGGGCAAGACCGTGCTGTGCGATGCCGGCGGCGGCGGTCAGGTCCAGGGCTACAATTCCGACTCGATCTTCATTTCGGGCCGCCTGCTGGACAATCTGAAAGCAGCCGGCATTCGCCCGGAGGACATCGACACCATCCTGATCTCGCACTTCCATCCCGATCATATTTTCGGACTGCTCGGCGAGGACACCAACGCGCCGGTGTTTCCCTCCGCCGAGATCATCGTGGCTGCGGCCGAATACAAATTCTGGACCGATGCATCTCTGACCAGCCGGCTGCCGCCGTGGCGGCAGTCGCTGGCGCGCCGCATCCAGAGCGTGATCCCGGGCTGGAAGAACGTGCTGCCGGTCGAGGGCGAGGACGAGGTGGTGCCCGGCATCCGCTTCGTCAGCGTCCCCGGTCATACGCCGGGGCACACCGCGTTTCATCTCAGCTCCGGAGCGGAGCAACTGATGATCTCGGGCGACACCGCCTATGTGCCGGCGTTGTGCCTGCGCCATCCCGAATGGCACGGCGCCTATGACCAGGACGGCGCGGCTGCCGAGGTCAGCCGGCGCAGATTGCTCGATCGTATCGTTGCAGAAAAGATGTTGGTTTGTGGATCTCATTTTCCGTGGGCCGCGTTCGGTCGGCTCACCCGCGATGGCGCCCATTATGCGCTCGACCTGCTCCCCGCGTGATCCCGAACCGGCCTCGGAAGAGAGGCTCGGGATCGCGCCATGACGACGCATTATGAGGTGCTCGGCGTATCGCCGCGGGCCGATCTCGACACGATCAAGCGGGCGTTCCGCCAGGCCGCCAAGGCGCACCATCCCGACCTCCGGGGCGGCGCCGATCCGGCGTCGGAGCACCAGCTCAAGTTGATCATCGTCGCCTACAACGTGCTGCGCGACCCTGACCTGCGCGCCGAATACGACGCCCATCTTGCTTCTGAGCGCGACCGCGTCCGCCGCGAACGCTGGGACGCCATCCTGCAGTTCACAGCGGCGACCGCCGTGCTCAGCGCGATCCTGATCGGCCTCGAGATTCTGCTCTTGCCCTCCTCCGGTGATTGGATGAGCAGGCCGGCGACGCGCTCGATCGTGACACCGTCGCCGCAGGCCCGATCGGGGCCGCAGCGCAAGGTCGCAGGTGAGACCGTCCCGGCGCCTGCCGTCCAGGACGCGACCGGAGCCGTGCTGCCGGTGCCGCCTCCGGAGGCGGAGGCCCCCGCGCTGTCTCCGCCGGCAGAGCCTAGAGCCGCAGAGCAGGTCGTCCCGGCTGCACCGACGACCGCCGCATCCTTCCTGAAGCGGGGGATGGACCGCAGCCGGCAGGGCGATCTCGAGCGCGCTGTCGCTGATTTCGACGAAGCGATCCGGCTCGCGCCCCGCAATGCCGATCTCTATCACTATCGCGCCAGGGATCTGGTCCGCATGGGCCGCATCGACCGCGCGCTTGGCGATTTTGAGCGGGCGATCCGGCTGGATCCGAACGACCCGGTGCTGTTTCACGATCGTGGCCTCGCGCTTCAGCGCAAGGGCGATCTCGACGAGGCCCTCGTCGATCTCGACCACGCCGTGCGCATGGGCTTCAGCGATGCCGGAATGTACAGCGACCGTGGCGCGGTGTGGCTGGCGAAGGGGCGCTACGACCGCGCGCTCGCCGACTTCAACCAGGCCCTCAAGCTGGATCCGGAATTGGCGATCGCGGCCGCACGGCGGGATGAGGCCCTCGCGCGCAGGCGCGACCGGCAATTGGCCGGCGACGACAGCGCGCCTCCGGCGGCGGCGGAGACCACGGGCACGGTGCCTGCCGACGCGAAGCCCAGGCGTAGCGGGCGCTGAGCGCCGGACCGTGATCTGCGCTCCGACATCCGGGAGACGGCGAGCAGCGTTGTGCTCACACCCGTCGGCGCGACCGTTCCATTGCGCGGCGGTCTGCGATCCAGGAGCGCGCCATGAGCGTTTACGTTTCCGTCACCGGCTTCCGCCCGCATCGCGGCCTCAATCGGCTGGCGCGATTCTGGTGGCACACGTTGCGCGCCGTCCGCCAGGCGCGTGCGGCTCCCGGGAATCTGCGCGTCGAGCTTCGTCCGGTGAATGGCATCTATCATACGCTGACGGTCTGGACCGACGAAGCCAGCATGCGCGCCTATGTCAGAAGCGGCGCGCACCGCCGCGCCATGATCGGCTTCCGCGACCTCGGCGGCGGCAGGACGCTCGGCTTCGTGGCGGACAGCGATCCTGATCCTGATTGGGACACGGCCTATGCGCGCTGGCAGCGTGACGCCCGGGAGGTGTGAGGCGACGGAAGCGAACTAATTCGTCCGCCACTCCGGCACACCATCGGCGGCCATCGTGATCGTGCCGAGCGCGCCGACCGGCGTCCTGTCCTGATCCATCAGCCGCGCCAGCGTGGCTGCGTCCTGCGCCGGAACGCGCGCCAACGTGCGCGTGTCCTGCTCGGTGCGCAGCATCGCAACGCCATGCTCGACCTCGCCGTTGCGATCAAACAGCGCGGTGAAGCTTTCGACCCGGCCGCCGCCGCCGGCTTCGCTGACGAACGCCGGCGCGGCGGCGCGATGCCGATCGGCCTCGGCCTGCACGCTCACCTCCTGCGACAGGGACGACGGCGGCTCGCGCGAGATCACCAGCGCATGATGCTTGGTGACGAAGCCGCCCTGGCCGTACAGCAGGCCGCGCCTGGCGCCGCCGCGCAGCCGCCGCACCATCGCGCAGGCGGCGTGCGTCATGTAGGTGTTGAGCGGCGCGCCGAAGAAGGTCAGCCCGCCGGTGACGGTCGGCTCCACGTCGGCGCCGAGGCCGAGGATCCGCCGTGCCATCTTCGGCACGCAGGGAAAGCAGCTGTAGAGCTCGATGACGTCGAACGCCGCGCCGTTGCCGCCTACGAGTTTCATTGCGGCCCGCAACACGGCGTTCTGCGGATGACTCTCGGCGAACTGATCGCGCGTGAGGTAGTCGCGCGGATCCTCCGCCGCTGCGCCACCGAGCGGATAGATCATGCGGCTGTCGGCAATGCCCGCCGCACGCGCCTTGGCCAGGCTGGTCAGGATCAGCGCCGCGCCCATGTTGACCATGGGATTGGCGACCATCAGCTTGGTGTAGGGCCAGGCGATCGGGCGGTTGTCGGCTGACGGCGTCGTGATCTCCTCGGGCGCGAAGTGCCGCTTCAGCCAGGCGTTGGGATTGTAGGCGGCGACCGCGGAAAAGCGCGACCACAGCTCGCCGGATTCCGCGAGCGCCTGCCGCGGCGTCTGGCCCCATTTGGGCGCGCTCGCGACCTCGTAGAACGGATAGACCGAGACCGGGCGGAATACGCCGAGCTTCACCGCCAGCGGCTTCTGGAACGCGGCGCCGCGCTTCGGCTCCTCGACGTCGTGGGCGAACGGCGTCCACCGCAGGGGCACGCCGGCGCGTTCGGCCTTGGTCGCGGTCGATTGCGCCTCGGCGCCGCAGACCACCGCGACCTCGCATTCGCCGCGCGCGATGCGCAAGGCGGCCTCGTGCAGAAAGCGGATCGGGCTCTCGCCGCCGACCGGACCATAGTGGCAGTGCGCCGGCGTCACGCCGAGCCGCTGCGCGAGAAGCTGCTCGGGATCGCGGTAGCGCCAGCTCAGGAAGTTGACGACGTCGAGCGAGCCGATGTCGTGGATGAGCTTGGCGCCCGCGTCATTTTCCGCACGGCGGATCGCCTGTTCGAGCAGCGTCAGCGGCTCGAGACCGTCGCCGATATCCTTGGGACGATCGACGATCTCGCCCACGCCGACGATCACGGGAATGCGGTCGGGGGGCAGGGTACTTGCAGTCATCGGCGTTTCCAAGAGCCGGCCCGTGACGGACCGTCATTGTTGTCTTGTCTCCGTTCTGTCATCGCAGGTTCGACCGCGCAATGCAGAAAATGCTGATGGCGCCCGCGCGCAGCATGGCTTCCGCTTCACGGCAGATGCGCCTAAAACGCTCGCTCCTGACGCTCACGCCGGAGTCTGCCGTGTCTGAACAGAACAGCTATGTGCCGCCCAAGGTCTGGACCTGGAACAAGGCCAGCGGCGGCCGCTTCGCCAACATCAACCGGCCGATCGCAGGTCCGACGCACGAGAAGGAATTGCCTGTCGGCCGTCATCCCTTGCAGCTTTATTCTCTGGGAACGCCCAACGGTGTGAAGGTCACAGTGATGCTCGAGGAGCTGCTGGCGCTCGGCCACAGCGGCGCCGAATACGACGCCTGGCTGATCCGGATCGGCGAGGGCGATCAGTTCGGTTCGGGCTTCGTCGCCATCAATCCCAATTCCAAGATCCCGGCGCTGCTGGATCGCAGCGGGACCGAACCGATCCGCGTATTCGAGTCCGGTGCGATCCTGGTGTATCTGGCCGAGAAGTTCGGCGCCTTCCTGCCGACCGAGCCGGCCAAGCGAGCCGAATGCCTGTCCTGGCTGTTCTGGCAGATGGGAGCTGCGCCCTATCTCGGCGGCGGCTTCGGCCACTTCTATGCCTATGCGCCGACCAAGATCGAGTATGCCATCGACCGCTTCGCGATGGAGGTGAAGCGCCAGCTCGACGTACTCGACCGTCGTCTCGCCGAAAGCGAGTATCTCGCCGGCCCCGACTACACCATCGCCGACATCGCGGTGTGGCCGTGGTACGGCGCGCTCGCCAAGGGCCTGCTCTACGAAGGCGGCGAGTTCCTCTCGGTGCAGGACTACAGGAATGTTCAGCGCTGGACCGACCAGATCGCGCAGCGCCCCCCTGTGAAGCGTGGCCGCATGGTCAACCGCGTCTCCGGCGATCCAAAGAGCCAGCTCCACGAGCGCCACGACGCCAGCGACTTCGACACCAAGACACAGGACAAGATCGGGCAGGGCACGTAGTTGCGCGTGTAGGGTGCACAAAGGCGCGGCGAGCTCATCGCGGCGTGCAACGACTGTGGAGTGCGCCGTGCCCAACGTCGTCCCTCGCCGGCGCCGTCGGTGGGCACGCGCCGACTGACGGCCCCGCTCGCCCACCCTGCGGTTCGATGCACGATTGCTCTTGTTGCACGTGCGAAGTCTCGTCCGTTGCCGCGCTGCGATGCCATGATTGCGGACGTTCACGGCTTTTCTCGCAGTGAGAGAATGTGCAACGATCAATTCGCAGCGGCCGTGCATGCCGCCAGATTGATGAGAGTCGGCGGTGATGACCGCGGGTTCAAAACGACCACTCCGGAGGGAGTTGCATGATCGACAGACGTGATCTGCTCAAGGGAGCGGGGATGGCTGCTTTGCTGGGCAGCTTCGACACGACCCGTGCGCTGGCCGAGGAGACGGTGACGTTGCCCTTCGCCAATGGCGAGCGCCCGCTGGTGAAATATCCGCAGAAGCGACCGATGATCGGTCTGACCAGCCGGCCGCCGCAACTCGAAACGCCATTCGGGGTGTTCAATGACGGCGTGATCACGCCGAACAATGCCTTCTTCGTCCGCTATCATCTGGCGGGCCTGCCTTACGATCTCGATCCGGACAAGTTCACGCTCGCGATCAAGGGAAAGGTCGACAAGCCGCTCAAGCTGTCGCTCAAGGACATCCGCAAGATGAAGGCGACCGAGATCGTCGCCGTCAACCAATGCTCCGGCAACAGCCGCGGCTTCTTCGAGCCGCGCGTCGCAGGCGGCCAGCTTGGCAACGGCGCGATGGGCAATGCGCGCTGGCGTGGCGTGCCGCTCAAGACCGTGCTCGACATGGCGGGTGTTCAGGCCGGCGCCAGGCAGGTCACCTTCGGCGGCATGGACGGACCGGTGATCGACAAGACGCCGGATTTCGTCAAGGCGCTCGACCTCGATCACGCCATGGATGGCGAGGTGATGCTGGCCTACGGCATGAACGGCGAGGATCTGCCGTTCCTGAACGGCTTTCCGCTGCGCCTGATCGTGCCCGGCTACTACGGCACCTACTGGGTCAAGCACCTCAACGAGATCACTGTCATCGACAACGTCTTTGACGGCTTCTGGATGAAATCGGCCTATCGAATTCCGGACACGCCGAACAATGCCGTCGAGCCCGGAACCACGCCGAAAGCGACGATCCCGATCAACCGCTTCACGGTCCGCTCGTTCATCACCAGCCTGGCCGATGGCGCAAAGCTCAAGGCGGGCAGGGCAATGCTGCGCGGCCTCGCATTCGACGGCGGAACGGGAATCAAGCAGGTCGCGGTCTCGACCGACGGCGGCAAGACCTGGACCGACGCCAAGCTCGGCAAGGATCTCGGGAAATATTCCTTCCGCGAGTGGAAGCTGCCGGTGAAGCTGGCCGCGGGGGCCCACGATCTCAAGGTGCGTGCCACGAGCAATTCCGGCGAGACCCAGCCGGAGACGCCGCGCTGGAATCCGGCCGGCTATCTGCGCAACGTCGTTGAAACCGTCCGCGTCACGGCGGCCTGAGGAGCATCACCATGCGTCGGACGCCTTTCCTCATCGCCACGCTGGCCGTCGGACTTGGCTGCCTGGCGGGCCGCCCCATCTCGCTCACGGCAGCCCCGGTCAACTATCAGGTTCCGCAGGAGACGGCGGCCTTCAAGCCGGGGCCCGATCTCGCCGTCGTGCAGGGCAATTGCACGGCCTGTCACTCCTCCGACTACATCAGGACCCAGCCGCCGATGCAGAACAGGAAGGAGTTCTGGCAGGCCGAAGTCACCAAGATGATCAAGGTCTATGGCGCCCCGATCGACGCGGCCGATGTCGGCAAGATCGTCGACTATCTCGCCGCGACCTACTGACTGCCCGTGCCGGCGGCCGGGAGCGCTCAGGCGGCGCCCTTCGCCGGCGGGAAATCCATCCGGTCATTGGTGCGGCAATAGCGGTCGGCGAACATGCGCCCGACAGGATGGAACAGCTCCATCTCGACCCGCATCTTCTCGGTGTCCCACAATTCGTCGCGGATGTGGAAAGCGAGGCCTTCGCCGAGCACCAGCACGCGATCGCCATTGACGTCGATGAGCTGCCAGGTCTTGCACTCCATCGCGAACGGTGCCTCCGCCAACCGCGGAACGCCGATCATCCGCGACGGTGTAAGCTTGAGCCCGAGGTGATCCGGCTCGCCGATCTCAGGTGGAAAGTCGCCGCCGGTCTCGTGCATCGCCTGCGCCAGCGGCTCGTCGGTGATGTGGACGACGAACTCGCCGCCGCGGCGGATGTTGACGAGGGTGTCCTTGACCCGCCCATCGGGCCGCAGGTTGATCGCGAACACGCACAGCGGCGGGTCCTCGCCGAGCACGTTGAAGAACGAGAATGGCGCGGCGTTGACGATCCCGGTCTCGCTTCTCGTCGTCACCCAGGCGATCGGCCGCGGCAGCACGAAGGAGGTCAGAATCTTGTAGCGCTCGCGCGGGCTGAGATCGGTGGAGAGGTATTCCATCTAGAGGCCTCTGGTGCGTCGGTTCCCCGACCGTAGTGGGCTGTGACGCGATGCGGAAGCCAATAAAGCGGGCAGGGGTTGCGCACATCAGCGCTGTCTTCGCGGAAATTCGATGTTCCCGGGAACGGCTCCGCCAGCGCTACGTTCGGACAGCACACGGCAACGACAAATGGAGGTCGCGCCATGAAACCAATGATCAGTCTGATTGCTTGCGCATTCGTCGTCTCGGCCACGTCCGCGCTGGCGCAGGGCAGCCCACAGACCACGCCGCCGCCGAGTGCGCAGAATTCCGGAGCGGGCATCCAGGGCGCGCCAGGCAACAAGAACGGACCGGGCACTGAGACGGGAAGCGGCACGGTGGGCTCGTCCACGATCAACCGCCATAATCCGGACGTCAGCGCGCAGGACCCGTCGAACATCAAGGGCATGCCGGGGAACAAGAGCGGCCCGCCGGCCAAGAAACCGCAGGACTGACGTCTGCGATGGCGGCTGCGCGATTGCGCGGCCGCCCTTCGCATTTCGCCGGTCGTGCCGTCGCGCTGATTGCCAGATCAGGGAAGGGCGGCTGCCCCGTTGGTCACGATCAGATTGTCGGTATCTGCCGGGGCCAGCTCGCTCGTCGCATCGCCGCCGAGATATTTGTCGAGCGTCGCCTGGATCCGTTCCCGCGCTGTGTAGGGGCCACGGTCGCTCATCCAGGTGTGCTGGAACTCGGTCTTGATGATGTCGATGCCGCTCTTCCTGTCGACATGCGTCGGCACCACGCCGGGGTCGGTCTTGAACTGCGGATCATCCGAGCGGAACGACAGGATCTTGAGCTTGTCCCTGATGACGAAAGGCACGCGCAGATTGTCGAGCGTCACCACCTGCGAGACGATGTTCGGATGCTCCTTGGCGAAATACATCGCGGTGTCGCCGCCATTGGAGTGGCCGACCAGGGTCAGGTGATCGTAGTCGGCATTCGGATGACGCTTCTTCATCTCGTTCAGCACGCAGAGGATGTTGGCCTCGCCCTTCTGGTAGACGTCGAGCCGGCCGACATATGGCATCCCGACCTTGGTGACGAGCGGCGGATCGGTCGGCAGGTCCTGCTGGACGCTGGCGACGAGGTAGCCGCGCGCGGCGAACACGTTCGCGAGGAACGAGTACTCGGTGTTCTTGACGGTGTTGCCGTTGCTGATGATGGCCACGGGCAGCCGCCACAGCCCGGCATTGGCCTTCATCTCGTAGTCCTTGCGCACCGCGACATCGACATTGATCGACCGCTGCCGCGCGGCATCGAAGAACTCGCGGCTCTCGTGCTGGATGCCCCACTTTGCCATCGCAAAGTAGCCGGCCACAGCCAGGGCAGACACACAGGCCAAAACCGTCACACCGCGCTTCATGGCATCCTTCCTGGAAATTCTCTCCGTTATGTGATGGGTAACAACGCCGGCGTCACGGGGGCGTGGCAGCCAGAGGCGGATTAAATTTCGGAAATCTTGGAGCGCAGCACGGAACGATCCCCGTCTGGTGAGCCGGCGCACCGGCTCACCACCCGCTGCGAGGGATCAGAATGCGGTATAGCCGCCGTCGATCACGAAGCAGTCGGCGGTGTGATAGGACGACGCCTTGCTCATGAGGTAGACGGCGATGCCGCCGAAATCCGACGGCTCGCCGAAGCGGCGCACCGGGATACGCGGCATGACGTTGGCGACGAACTTCTCGTTGCCCATGATGCCCGCGGTCATGTCGCTCTTGATCCAGCCGGGCAGGATGGCATTCGCGGTGACGCCATAGCGCGCCAGCTCCACCGCGAGCGCGCGGCACAGCGCATTCAGCGCGGCTTTGGTCCCTGCATAATGCTCGTTGCGCGCGGTGCCGAACAGCGAGGCCAGGCTCGAGGTGGCAACCAGCCGGCCGAACGCGTCACCGGCTTCGGCGCGCGCGGTCATGTGCCTCGCGGCAGCCTGGAACGCATGGAACACGCCGTCGAGATTGGTTGCGAACATCGTGCGCCATTCCTCCTCGCTGCGCTCGATGAACGGCTTGCGGCCACCGCCGCCGATGCCGGCATTGGCAAAGCAGCCGTCGACCCGACCGAACGTGTCGAGCGTGGCCTTCATCGCCTCGTTGACGGAAGCGGCGCTGGTCACGTCGCAGATACGGGTGTCGACCTTGCCGGGCCCGGCGGCCATCGACGCCGCCGCAGCCTTGTTCTTCTCGGCGTTGCGGCCCCAGATCGAGACGTTACAGCCACTGGACGCAAGTGCCTGGGCAATACCGAGGCCTATGCCTCCATTGCCGCCGGTGACGACGGCCACACGGCCGGTGAGGTCGAACATGGTCATGGGGTTCTCTCGGGCGTTTCCGTGATGATGTGAGCGCGCTACGCGTCGCTTCGGTTATTTGGATGATGCAACCATGGACAAGCGAAGCGCAAAAATCAAATATGCCGCACGAACCGGGCTGCGCTTCGAATTTCCGCCGCGAAGAATGCAGCGACCGAAAAGCTCTTGAGAGGAAACCATGCAGTACAAGCACGTCACGCTCGATTTCGACGGGCCCGTCGCCATCCTCACGCTCGATCATCAGGAGGTGATGAACGCGGTCTCGATCGACATGCTCGGCGGGTTGGCCGAAGCGCTCGACGAGATCGAGGAGAAGAAGGCTGCGGTGCGCTGCCTCGTCGTGACGGGCGCCGGCCGCGCGTTCTGCACCGGCGCCAACCTGCAGGGCCGCAATGCGCAGGCCAAGCCCGGCCGCAGCAATGCCGGCGCCGCGCTCGAGACCGCCTTCCATCCGTTCCTGCGCCGCTTGCGCAATCTGCATTGCCCGATCGTGACCTCGGTGAATGGCCCGGCCGCCGGCGCCGGCATGAGCTTCGCACTGATGGGCGACATGATCCTGTGCGCGAAGTCCGCCTACTTTCTGCAGGCCTTCCGCCGCATCGGACTGGTGCCTGATTGCGGCTCGACCTGGCTGTTGCCGCGCCTCGTCGGCAAGGCCCGCGCGATCGAGCTGTCGCTGCTGGGCGAGAAGCTGCCGGCCGAGACGGCGCTGCAATGGGGCCTCGTCAACCGCGTCTATGACGATGCGGTCCTGAAGGAGGAGACGATGAAGCTCGCGCACGAGCTCGCCAACGGGCCGACGGTGGCGCTGGCGCAGATCCGCCAGCTGTACTGGGACAGCCCGGAGAACTCTTTCGAGGAGCAGCTCAACGCGGAATTTCAGTCGCAGCGCGTCGCAGGCAGCACTTCGGATTTCAAGGAAGGCGTCACCGCGTTCCTCGAAAAGCGCCCGGCCAAGTTCAAGGGCCAATGATCGAGACCGAGCTGTCCCGCTGCGTCGCCTCGTTCATGCCGGGGGCGACCGGTGTGAGCGGCGCCGCGAAACTCTCCGGCGGCGCCAGCCAGGAGACGTGGCGCTTCGACATCGTCCATCCCGGTGGTGATGTCGGCGCCATCCTGCGCCGCTCGCCGAAAGGCTACGGCGCCGCGCCCGGGCGTGCCGCCGGGCTCGACAACGAGGCGGCGCTGATGCGGCTCGCTTATGCCGCCGGCGTGCCGTCGCCCGAGGTCCTGCACGTGCTGCGGCCGGAGGACGATCTCGGCGCCGGTTTCATCATGCGCCGCGTCGAGGGCGAGACCATCGCGCGCAAGATCCTGCGTGATGCCGAATTCGCCGAGGCGCGGCCGCGCCTCGCGCGCCAGCTGGGCGGCATCGCCGCCGGCATCCACGGGATTCGACGCGAGACGCTGCCCGCGTTGCGCGGGATGACCGCGACCAAGGAGATCGCGGAGCTCGCACGGGAATATCAAAGCTTCGACTGGCCGCGCCCGGTGTTCGATCTGGCCCTGCGCTGGCTGTCGCAGAACGATCCCGGTCCCCCGGCCGAGATCACGCTGGTGCACGGTGATTTCCGCAACGGCAATCTCATCATCGGCCGCGATGGCGTGCGCGCCGTGCTCGACTGGGAGCTCGCCCATCTCGGCGATCCCATGGAGGATCTCGGCTGGATCTGCGTCAACTCCTGGCGCTTCGGCGAAATCGACAAGCCCGTCGGTGGCTTCGGCTCCCGCGAGGAGCTGTTCGCCGGTTATGAGTCCGCAGGGCGCAAGGTCGATCCTGACAGGGTGAAATTCTGGGAAGTGATGGGCACGTTGCGCTGGGGCGTGATGTGCTGCGGCATGATGCAGCGTTTTCGCATCGGTCCCGACCATTCGATGGAGCGCGCCGTGATCGGCCGCCGCGCGTCGGAGACCGAGATCGATCTGTTGCGACTGCTTGCGCCGAGGGGAGAGGGCTGATGCAGGACGAGCCGACGCCGACCGAGCTGGTGCAATCCGTCGCCGACTTCCTGCGCAACGACATCGCGCCGCTGATCTCGGGGCACCAGGCGTTCAAGCTGCGCGTGGGCATCAACGCGCTCGATCTCGTGGTGCGACAGCTGACACAGGCGGCTGCGGCAGATGAGGCGGAGCATGCGCGGTTGAGAGAATTGCTGGGACAGGATGGTGATTTACTCGAACTCAATCGAGCGCTCACGGCTCAGATCGCCAGCGGCGCCGTTGGTCTCCAGACACCGGGCCTGAAGCAGCACCTCTGGCGGACCACTCTCGCCAAGCTCGCCGTCGATCAGCCGAACTACGCGTCCTACAAGCGCGAAGCTGGGAGGAGCACCGATGGCTCCTAACCCACCGGCGTCATGCCCGGGCTTGACCCGGGCATCCATCTCTTCACGAGTCTGCTGCGAGACGTGGATGGCCGGGTCAAGCCCGGCCATGACGGAGCGGAGACAACCCGGCGCGATCAGGCCCAGAGCATGCGAAGTATCGGATAACTCACCGCCCGAGCCACCTCGGCGGCCGCTTCTCCGAGAACGCCTTCGGTCCCTCGATGTAGTCCTGCGAATGGATCATCGCCTGCACCGCCGGGTAGTCGCGCTGCTCGGTGATGGCCTGCTCCAGCGAGACCGCAAGGCCCTTCTCGATCGCCTGCTTGGAGGCGCGGATCGACATCGGCGAGTTCTTGGCGATCGTCTCGGCCCATCGCTCCGCCGCCGCCAGCGCCTCGCCTTGCGGCACCACCTCATTGACGAAGCCGAGCTCATGGCCTTCGCGGGCGCCGACATGTCGACCGGTGAGGATCATGCCCATCGCGCGCTTCATGCCGATCTGGCGCGGCAGCCGCTGCAGGCCGCCGGCGAGCGCGGCGAGGCCGACGCGCGGCTCGGGCAACGCGAAGGTCGCATTCTCGGAAGCGATGATCAGGTCGCAGGCGAGCGCGATCTCGAAGCCGCCGCCCATTGCGACGCCGTTGACGGCGGCGATGATCGGCTTGTCGCAATCGAAGCGGGAGGTGAGCCCCGCGAAGCCGCTCTTACCCCAGCCGCGCGCGCCGCCGGCCGCCTGCCATTTCAGATCGTTGCCGGCGCAGAACGCCTTGTCACCCTCGCCGGTGACAATTGCCACCCATTGCTCGGGATCGGCGGCGAAGGCGTCGAACACGCGCTCGAGTTCATGATGGGCCTCGATGTGCAGGGCGTTGTAGACCTCGGGGCGTGCCAGGGTGACGATCGTGATCGGCCCCTTGCGCGTCACTCTCGAAAACTTCAGCTCCATCGGCTGTTCCTCCTGTTTTCTGATTGGCCGTCGCGCATCAGCTTAGCGCCTGCGCAGGTGTTGCAGTCATCCAAATACGCAACGGCGCTGCGCGCCACAAGCGCGCGACGGCAGGTCGCGCCGACCAGGACCAAGAACAACAACGAACCGCACAGGGAGACACGCCGTGGATTTTTCCTTGCCGAAGGAATTGGTCGCCTATCTCGACGAGCTCGATCGCTTCATCGCCGCCGAGATCAAGCCGCTGGAGCAGGCCGACGACAACATCCGCTTCTTCGATCATCGCCGCGAATGGGCGCGCACCGATTTCGAGAATGGCGGCCTGCCGCGGCATGAATGGGAGCAACTGCTGCGCAAGGCCAAGGATCGTGCCGATGCGGCCGGCCATCTGCGCTTTGCAATTCCGAAGCGCTATGGCGGCAAGGACGGGTCCAACCTCTGGATGGCCGTGATCCGCGAGCATTTCGCCTCCAAGGGCCTCGGCCTGCACAACGACCTGCAGAACGAGCACTCGATCGTCGGCAATCTGCCGATCGTCACCATGCTCGACCGCTACGGCCGCGACGACCAGAAGGCGATGATCGACGGCTCGATCACCGGCAAGTACCGCATCACGTTCGGTCTCACCGAGCCGCATCACGGCTCGGACGCGACCCACATGGAAACCAAGGCCGTTCCGGCCACCCGCGACAACATCAAGGGCTGGCTGATCAACGGCGAGAAGATGTGGACGACGGGCATGCACGTCGCCACCCACTGTGCACTGTTCGCGCGCACCTCGGGCAATGATGGTGACGCGCGCGGCATCACCTGCTTTCTGGTGCCGGCCAAGACCGAGGGTGTGAAGGTCGAGGAGTATCTCTGGACCTTCAACATGCCGACCGACCATCCGCGCGTCAGCTTCACCGACGTGTTCGTGCCGGAGGATGCGCAGTTCGGCGAGGTCGGGCGCGGGCTGTCGCTGGCGCAATGCTTCGTCCATGAGAACCGCATCCGCCAGGCGGCGAGCTCGCTCGGCGCGGCCGTCTACTGCATCAATGAGAGTGTGAATTACGCGCGTGAGCGCAAACCGTTCGGCAAGGCGCTGGCCGAGAACCAGGCGATTCAGTGGCCGCTGGTCGAGCTGGCGACCCAGGCCGAGATGCTGCGGCTGCTGATCCGCAAGACGGCCTGGGAGATGGACCAGCTCACCCAGGCCCAGGTCGAGCACACACTCTCGGACAAGGTCTCGATGTGCAACTACTGGGCTAACCGTCTGTGCTGCGAGGCGGCCGACCGCGCCATCCAGGTCCATGGCGGCATGGGCTATTCGCGCCACAAGCCGTTCGAGCACATCTACCGCCACCACCGCCGCTACCGCATCACCGAGGGCAGCGAGGAGATCCAGATGCGCAAGGTCGCCGGCTTCCTGTTCGGCTACATGGGGGTGAACAAGCGGTGACACGCTGTTGAGCGGCAGGGCCCTGTCGCAAGCGCAATTGATGCAATCGAGCGTCGTCTCCGGAGCCCTGGATTGCTTCGGCGCAAGGCGCCTCGCAATGACGGCGGAGAGGGAGCGCGCACTCTCTCCACGGCGTCATCGCGAGCGCAAGCGAAGCGATCCAGGATGGCGGTGCGTGCACTCAATTGACCTGCCGGTCCTTGCCCGCCCAATACGGGTCGCGCAGATTACGCCGCAGGATCTTGCCGGAGGGGTTGCGCGGCAGGGCGTCGAGGAAGTCGACGCTCTTCGGCGTCTTGAAACCGGCGATGCGCGTGCGGGTGAAATTGATGATGTCGGTCTCGGTGGCGCGCGTGCCAGGCTTCATCACGACGATCGCCTTGACGGCCTCGCCCCATTTGTCGTCGGGAATCCCGATCACCGCGGCCTCGGCGACATCGGGATGATCGCAGATCGCGCTCTCGACCTCGGCCGGATAGATGTTCTCGCCGCCGGAGATGATCATGTCCTTGATGCGGTCGTGAATGTAGACGTAGCCGTCCTCGTCCATGTAGCCGGCATCACCCGTGCGCAGCCAGCCGTCCTTGCCGAGCGTGCGTGCGGTCGCCTCCGGCAGGTTCCAGTAGCCGGTCATGTTGGTGCCGGAGCGGGTGGCGATCTCGCCGACCTGGCGCGGCGGCAGCGGGTTGCCGTTGATATCGATGATCGCGACCTCGACGCCGGGCAGCGGCTTGCCGGCGGAGCGCATGCGCTCCAGTCCCTCGACATGGTCCTCGGGCGGCAGCGCGATGATGGTGCCCGTGGTCTCGGTCATGCCATACATCTGCACGAAGCCGCATTTGAACACGTCGATGCATTCCTTGAGCAGCGCGGCCGGGATTGGCGAGGCGCCGTAGAGCATGTATTTCAGGCGGGAGAAATCGACCTGCCGCGCGCGCGGCTGCCGCACCACGAACTGCATCGCCGCCGGCACCATGAACAGCTTGGTGATGCCGGACTGCTCGAAGAAGTCGAGGATCCTGGTCGGATCGAACTCACGGGCGATCACGCCGCGGGCGCCGCGATAGAGGCTCATCAGGCCCCAGCCGGAGCCGCCGATGTGGAAGATCGGCATCGCGATCAGCGAGACGTCGTCGGTCGACCATTTGTTCCAGTCCGGTTTCTCCTCGGGATTGCCGGTGTTGACGAGGTTGAGGAAGTTGGCGTGCGACAGCATCGCGCCCTTCGGCTTGCCGGTGGTGCCGGAGGTGTAGAGCTGCAGCGCGATGTCCTGCGGCGTGATCGGAACGCCCGGATCATCCGCGCTCTGCGCGTCGCGCCAAGCCGTGTAGTCCTGCCATTCCGGTGCGCCGCCCTCGGTGGTGATGATGTGCCGCACGCTTGGAATCTGGTCGCGGATGTTTCGGATCATCGTGATGAATTCCGGCCCGACGAAGAGGGCAGGAGCCCTGCAATCCTCGACGATGAAGGCGACCTCGGGACCGGCGAGGCGCCAGTTCACCGGCGCCATGACGACGTTGGCCTTCATGGCGCCGACGAGCAGCTCGAAATAGATGTCGCTGTTCTTGCCGAAATAGGCGATCCGCTCGTGCGGCTTGATGCCGAGCGCCTTCAGCGCGTTGGCGACCTGGTTGGTCTTGCGGTCGAACGCGGCGAAGCTGGTGATGCGCCCCTCGAACTCATAGGCGGTGGCGGAGCCCAGCGTTTGCGCTCTGTCGCGCACGACGTCGACGAGCGTCGACGATGCCGTCGAGACGGACATGTTTCCCCTCCGATTGCGTCTTGTTCTTTGTTTGATGTCTTGTCGTGGTCCTCGCCCCGGATCGCGCCGGAGCAAGCATCTCTCGATCAGTCTACAGGGCGCACGTCGCCGATCAACCGGGTGATTGGACCATCAGCTCGTGCGCGTCGCGCGGTCCTTCTCATTCTGCGCCTTGATCGACTCCTTGGCCTTGGTCCAATCGTCGTCGCTCCAGTCGCGCAACTGATAGAAGTTGCCGCCCATCGCCAGCGCCTGGGCGCCGTCCATCGCGATGGTCTCGCCGTTGATCCAGTTGCAGCCGCCGGAGATCAGGAACACCGCGAGGTTCTGCAGCTCCTCCATGGTGCCGACGCGACCCATCGGGTTCATCGCCTTGGTCCGCGCGCCGGCCTCGTCGCCGGGCTTGATGCGCTTGCTCATGCCTTCGGTCGGGATTTCGCCGGGTGCGATGGTGTTGAGGCGGATGCCATAGCGGCCCCATTCGGTCGCAAGCGACATCGTCATGGCGTGGATCGCCGACTTGCTCATCGCCGATGGCACCACGTAAGGCGAGCCGTTGCGCACCCAGGTTACCGTGATCGACACGACGTTGCCCGGCTGCTTCGCGGCGATCCAGCGCTTGCCGACGGCATGCGTCACGTAGAACGTGCCGTGCATCACGATGTTGGCGACCGCGTCAAAACCGCGCGGGCTCAATTCCTCGGTGCGGGAGATGAAGTTGCCGGCCGCGTTGTTGATCAGATCGGTGAGGCCGCCTTCCTGGAAGATGGCCTCGATCATTTCCTCCACCGCCATGGCATTGCGGATGTCGACGCCATGGCTGGTCACGCGGCCGCCGTAGAGGTCCATGAGTTCGGTCGCGGTCTCGTCGCAGACGATTTTCCGCCGGCCGCAAATATGCACTTCGGCGCCGAGTTGCAGGAAGCGTGCAGCCATCGCTTTGCCAAGGCCCGTGCCGCCGCCGGTCACCAGAATGCGTCGACCTTCGAGGAGATTGTCCTTGAACATGGGAGTTTCCGCCTGACATGTTGTGAGTTAATTGGTCGATTGACTAAATCGCTCCGACAGCCTTCTGTAAAGTCACAAAGACATCCGTAGGGAGACCGCTCGATGGACAACCGCCTCGCGATCGAGATCAAGGACGGCGTCGCCGACGTTCGCCTGGTTCGCGCCGACAAGATGAATGCGTTGGACATGGAGATGTTCGAGGCGCTGGTCGCGGCGACCGACCGGCTGTCGAAGGAGAAGGGACTGCGGGCGGTGGTGCTGTCCGGCGAGGGGCGTGCCTTCTGCGCCGGCCTCGACATGGGCCGCTTCGCCGCGATGAAGGAGTCCGGCGGCAATGGCATACCCGGCGGCGAGACGCGCGATCTCACCATTCGCACCCACGGCAAGGCGAATTTCGCCCAGCAGGCTGTCTGGGGCTGGCGGCAGCTGCCGGTGCCGGTGATTGCTGCAGTGCATGGCGTCGCCTATGGCGGCGGCTTCCAGCTCGCGCTCGGCGCGGACATGCGCTACGTCGCGCCCGACACCAAGATGTCGATCATGGAGATCAAATGGGGTCTCGTGCCCGACATGGCGGGCACGCCGATCCTGGCCACCCTGATGCGCGACGACATCCTGCGCGAGTTGACCTACACGGGCCGGGTGTTCTCGCCGGAGGAAGGCCAGTCCTACGGCCTCGTCACCCGCATCTGCGCCGATCCGCGCGCGGCTGCGCTGGAGACCGCACGGGAGATTGCCGGCAAGAATCCGGATGCGATCCGCGCCGCCAAGCGGATGCTGAACAATCTCTCGGTCGATCCGGGGCCGGTGCTGCTCGCCGAATCGGTCGAGCAGCAGAAGCTGATCGGCAGTCCGAACCAGCTCGAATCGGTGCGCGCCAACATCGAGAAGCGCGCGCCGAAGTTTGCGGACTGAGTCCGTCATTCCGGGATGCTCCGAAGGAGCAGGCCCGGAATCTCGAGATTCTCCGGTGCGCAACTGCGCACCTGAGTTCGATGCTCCGCGCAAGACGGCTCCGCCGTTTTGTCGCGGCGCATCGCCCCGGAGTGACGGCCGAAACTCAAACCGACGCCAGATCGGATAGCAGAGAAAATGGAAACGTCCTCCCTGTTCTGCGGCATCATCTCCGGCGAGCGCCGGCGCAGCCACGCCGAAATCGCCGACCGCGCCGCGCGGATCGCCAGCGGCCTCGCGCAGCTCGGCGTGGGCCAGGGCGATTGCGTCTGCATGCTGATGCGCAACGACATCGCCTTCATCGAGGCGGCCTATGGCGCGATGCGGCTGGGCGCCTATGGCGTGCCGGTGAACTGGCACTTCAAGCCGGAGGAGATCGACTACATCCTCAAGGACTCCGCGACCAAGGTGCTGATCGGTCACGCCGATCTGCTGCATCAGCTCGCCGGGGCGATACCGGCCGATGTCACGGCGCTCAGCGTGCCCACACCGCCGGAGATTCTGTCCAACTACAAGATCGGCGCGGATCTGCTCGCGACACCGGAGTTCGCAATCGAGTTCGAGGGCTGGCTTGCCCAGCAGAGCCCTTACGAAGGGCCGCAGGTGCCACAGCCGCAGAACATGATCTACACCTCGGGCACGACCGGTCATCCCAAGGGCGTCCGCCGCAATGCGCCGACGGTGGAGCAGGCCGCGTCGGCCGAGCGCATGCGAGCGTTGATCTACGGCTTGAAGCCGGGCTCGCGCGCGCTCTTGCCGGGGCCGCTGTATCATTCTGCCCCGAATGCGTTCGGCCTGCGTGCCGGACGTCTCGGCGGCGCGCTGGTGCTGATGCCGCGCTTCGAGCCGGAAGAATTTCTCGGCATCATCCAGACAGAGCGGATTGATACGATCTTCATGGTGCCGACCATGTTCATCCGGCTGATGAAGCTGCCGGAGGAGGTTCGCCGCCGCTACGACGTATCGTCGCTGCGCCATGTCATTCACGCTGCCGCGCCGTGCCCGGCCGACGTCAAGCGCGCGATGATCGACTGGTGGGGGCCGGTCATCTACGAGTTCTACGGCTCGACCGAATCCGGCGCCGTCACCTTCGCAACCTCCGAGGACGCGCTGAGGAAGCCAGGCACCGTCGGCAAGGTCTCGCCGGGCGCCGAGCTTCGTTTCCTCGGCGAGGACGGCCGCATCCTGCCGCAGGGCGAGGTTGGCGAGATCTATTCGCGCATCGCGGGCAATCCGGATTTTACCTATCACAACAAGCCGGAGAAGCTTGCCGAGATCGACCGCGACGGCTTCATCACCTCGGGCGATGTCGGCTACATCGATGCCGAGGGCTACGTCTTCCTGTGCGACCGCAAGCGCGACATGGTGATCTCCGGCGGCGTCAACATTTATCCGGCCGAGATCGAAGCCGTATTGCATGCCGTGCCCGGCGTGCACGATTGCGCGGTATTTGGCATTCCCGATGCCGAGTTCGGGGAAGCCCTGATGGCCGTGGTCGAGCCGCAGCCCGGCGTCGTGCTGGACACCGGCGAGATCAGACACCGGCTCAGGGCTTCGCTGGCCGACTACAAGGTGCCCAAGCACATCGAAATCCAGGACAAATTGCCTCGTGAGGATTCCGGCAAGATCTTCAAGCGGCGGCTGCGCGACCCCTATTGGGCGCAGGCAGGGCGAAAGATCTGATCGATTGGCGGCTCTCAGCGATGAGAAGACGTCACGTGAGCATTGAATAGGGCAGGCGACGCCTCTTTCTTGATCTTGCGCTGCGGTATAGATACGGCAGACTGACCCGTAAATGGGCAGCTGCTGGAGAGCGCATCCATGTCGCCGCAAGCCATGACAGAGGAAATCCGTCCCAACCGCGCTGCCGAGGCGCAGGCCATGGAGGAGGATGCGCGGCTCCGGGACGATATCCGGCTGCTCGGCCGCATCCTCGGCGATACGGTCCGCGACCAGGAAGGCGCCGAATTGTTCGACCTCGTCGAGCGCATCCGCCAGACCTCGGTGCGCTTCCACCGCGACGAAGACCGCCAAGCGCGGCGCGAGCTGGAGCAGATCCTCGACGGCATGACGACGGCTGAGACGGTCCGCATCGTCCGCGCCTTCAGCTATTTCTCGCACCTCGCCAACATTGCCGAGGACCAGAACAACATCCGACGCATGCGTGCCAAGAGCGACTCCAATGGCGGGGCCGGCATGCTGGCGGCGACGCTCGCTCACGCCAAATCCGCCGGGTTCGAGGCTTCCGATCTGCGCAAGTTCTTCTCGACGGCGCTGGTCAGCCCGGTCCTGACCGCGCACCCGACCGAGGTGCGGCGCAAGAGCACGATGGATCGCGAGATGGAGATCGCGATGCTGCTCGACCGCCGCGAGCGGATGCAGCTGACGCCGGATGAGCGCGAGGCCAATGACGAGGCGCTGCGCCGCGCCGTGCTGACCTTGTGGCAGACCAACCTGCTGCGCCGGACCAAGCTGACGGTGCTCGACGAGGTCACCAACGGGCTGTCGTTCTACGACTACACGTTTCTGCGTGAGGTGCCGCGTCTGCTGTGCTCGCTCGAGGATCGGCTCAATGACGGAGCGGAGGTGGCGGGCGATCTCGCCTCGTTCCTGCGCATGGGGAGCTGGATCGGCGGCGATCGCGACGGCAATCCGTTCGTCACCGCCGAAGTGATGCGCGGAACGCTCAAGCTGCAATCCAGCCTGGCGCTGCACTACTATCTCGAGGAACTGCACCTGCTCGGCAGCGAGCTGTCCATCGCCGCGCATCTCGCCGATGTCTCCGAGGAGCTGCGTGCGCTGGCCGAGCGCTCGCCGGACACGTCGCCGCATCGTCACGGCGAGCCATATCGCCTGGCGGTGTCCGGCATCTATGCGCGCTTGGCGGCGACGGCGAAGAAGCTCGGTATCCAGATCAGCCGCCTTCCCGTGGCGGCCGTGGCGCCTTACGACAGCGTCAAGCAGATGCAGGATGATCTCGACGTGCTGCATCACTCGCTGGTCGCCAACAATGCCGAGGTGATCGCCCGCGGGCGGCTGCGGCTGCTGCGGCGTGCCGTGGATTGCTTCGGCTTCCATCTGGCCCGGCTCGACATCCGCCAGAACTCGGCGGTGCACGAGCGAACCGTCGCCGAGCTGATCGACACCGCGATGCCCGGCATGTCCTATATGGCGCTGAGCGAGGATGCGCGGGTCGGCCTGCTTGTCAGCGAGCTGCGCAACGCCAGGCCGCTGGTGTCGCAATTCGTCAAGTACAGCGATGAGACCGTCGGCGAGCTCGCGCTGTTCCGCGCCGCTGCCGAGGCGCACGCGACCTTCGGCGCCGACGTGATCCCCCAGTGCATCATCTCGATGTGCAAGGGCATGTCCGACATGCTCGAGGTGGCGCTGCTGCTCAAGGAGGTCGGCCTGATCGATCCATCGGGCCGCTGCGCCGTCAATATCGTGCCGCTGTTCGAGACCATCGAGGACCTGCAGGCCTCCAGCGCCATCATGGACCGCATGCTGGCGCTGCACGACTACCGCCGCCTGGTCGACAGCCGCGGCGCCGTGCAGGAGGTCATGCTCGGCTATTCCGACAGCAACAAGGACGGCGGCTTCGTCACCTCGGGCTGGGAGCTCTACAAGGCCGAGATCGGCCTGGTCGACATCTTCGAACGCCATGGCATTCGGCTCAGGCTGTTCCATGGCCGCGGCGGATCGGTCGGCCGCGGCGGCGGTCCGAGCTATGACGCCATCATCGCCCAGCCCGGCGGCGCTGTGAACGGCCAGATCCGGATCACCGAGCAGGGCGAGATCATCTCCAGCAAATATTCCAACGCCGAGGTCGGACGTAACAATCTGGAAATTCTCGCCGCCGCGACGCTCGAGGCCAGCCTGCTGCATCCGCGGCAGCCGGCGCCGAAGCGCGAATATCTCACTGCGATGGACCGGCTCTCGGAGCTCGCCTTCAAGGCCTATCGGGGCCTCGTCTACGAAACCGACGGCTTCGTCGAATATTTCTGGGCCTCGACGGTCATCAACGAGATCGCCACCCTCAACATCGGCAGCCGCCCGGCCTCGCGCAAGAAAACCCGCGCGATCGAGGACCTGCGTGCGATCCCCTGGGTGTTCTCCTGGGCGCAGTGCCGGCTGATGCTGCCGGGCTGGTACGGCTTCGGCAGCGCGGTCGAGACCTGGATCGCGGAAAATCCGGAGCAGGGCATGCCATTCCTGCGCGAGCTTTATCAGGAATGGCCGTTCTTCCGCATGCTGCTGTCGAACATGGACATGGTGCTCGCCAAGAGCTCGATCGCCATCGCCTCGCGCTATGCCGAGCTGGTCCCGGACGAGGCCCTGCGCGAAAAGATTTTTGGCCGCATCCGGCGCGAATGGAATCTGGTGATCGAGACGTTGCTCGATATCATGGGACAGGAGCGCTTGCTGCAGGGCAATCCGCTGCTGGAGCGCTCGGTGCGCAACCGCTTTCCGTATCTCGATCCACTCAACCACGTGCAGGTCGAGCTTCTCAAGGAGCACCGCGCGCAGAACCCGGACGAGCAGGTGCTGCGCGGGATTCAGCTGACGATCAACGGCATCTCGGCGGGGTTGAGAAATACGGGATAGCTCGGCTGTAACCACAGACTCTCTGTCGTCCCGGCGAACGCCGGGACCCATAACCCCAGGGAGTAGTTTGGGGCGAATGCGTTGTCGACCTTCGCCTATCACGGCCGCCGCGGCGTATGGGTCCCGGGTCGGCGCCACGACGCACTGCGCGCATCGTGGCTTGCCCGGGACGACAGCGGTGGTGCGACTGATTTGCGGCTCAAGCAGCAAATGACATACGATCTCGTCCTCGCGGCGTTTCGCGCCCGAGTGCATGCAGCGAACATGTCCCTCACGAGAGTGCAAGGGCGCGGGGAATGCCGGGTGAAGGCCTCACCCATGGCCCGCCTGCAGAAAAGAAAGCAGGCGGCAGTCACCACAGGTTCAGCCAAACATCCGGCATTCCCCGCGCGATGTCTTCACGCTTATACGCGATCTCCCCGGTGTGCCGGCTCGTAGACACCGTCGCCCGCGCGATGCGCTGGGCATCACCACGGACTTGACGCCTGCTTCGGGGCGCCAGGACCACGCGATTTCACGTCCGCGGCAAAGCCGTTCGTCCGCGCATCCAGGGACACGCTGCGGCTCAACCGCGGCCATCGCATCCCCGCCTCGCGTGTCGTGACGATCGCGCGCTACGCCCCTTGCATGAGGCGGGATGGCGAGAGAAGAACACGATTTCCGAAAAATAGCAAGTTCTTTATTCGTTTCAGAAGGCGAGGTGCGTCCGTTCGTCGGGGCCCGGTCTTGATTCGGACCCGGAGCCGCAGGCAGATGTGGCTGGGCGAGGAGGATCGACCATCGTGCCTCGCACCTCTCCCTGGGGTTATGGGTCCCGGATCTGCGCGCGCGTACCGCGCGCCTGTCCGGGACGGCAGTGTGAGTGTGGCCCCATCGTTGACGAGGCATCCCCGCTTTCGCAGGGACGCCTCGTAGCAAGGGCGGTTTTCCGGCCTAACAGATATGCGCGCCCTGCGTCTCCACATAGACCGCATAGAGCGATTGGCTCGCGGTCATGAACAGGCGATTGCGCTTCTTGCCGCCGAAGCAGACATTGGCGCAGATCTCCGGCAGCTTGATCTGGCCGATGCGGACGCCGTCCGGCGCGAAGATGTGGACGCCGTCATAGCCTTCGCCGACCCAGCCGGCGCCGACCCAGATGTTGCCGTCGATGTCGACCCGCAGCCCGTCCGCGAAGCCCGACTTGCCGTCGAGCGTCATGTCGATGAACGCCTTCGGGTTCGCCAGCTTGTCGCCATTGATGTCGTACTGCCAGATCACGTTCTTGGCGTTCGGATAGTGCGTGATGCCGGTGTCGCAGACGTAGAGCTTCTTGTAGTCGTGGCTGAAGGCGATGCCGTTCGGCTTGAACGGCTCGTCCGCGACCTTGGTGATCGCGCCGGACTGCGCATCGACGCGGTAGACGGCTTCCTTCTGGAACGGCTGGTTGGAGCCGTTGCGGGCGTTCTGCCCTTCATACAGGTTGATCGAGCCGTAGCCGGGATCGGTGAACCAGATCGACTTGTCGCTGGGATTGACGACCATGTCGTTCGGGCCATTGAGGGGCTTGTCGTTCGCCTTCTCCGCGAGAACGGTGACCGAGCCGTTGTGCTCGAAGCGGACGAGGCGGGTCCGCTCGGCCGTGATCTGCCGTCCTTCATAATCGAAGGTATTGCCGTTCGACTCGTTCGATGGCTTGCGGAACTGCTGGGAGATGTGGCCGTCGTCGTCGAGATAGCGCAGTTGTCGGTTGTTCGGGATGTCGCTCCAGACCAGATACTGCGCCTGCGCGTTCCAGGCCGGACCTTCCGCCCACAGGCAGCCGGTGAACAGACGCTTGATCGTGGTGTTGCCAACCTTGGCCTTGAAGCGCTTCTCGTCGATCACGACGATGTCGGGATCCGGATAGCGTTGCGGCTGCGCGCCCGGTCCGAAATCGCGGGCACCGGCCGGCGAGACTGCCGCTGCCGCCGCGGCAAAGCCGGCGACGCCCTTGAGGAGCATGCGCCGGTCGAAGCCATCAGTTCCGGCCGGCGAATCCTGCGTGAGGTCGTGTCGTGCATTCGTCATCTATGTCCTCCCGACTTTTGTTGGGAGGCGACCATACGACGAAATCATGGCAACGCGCGGGTCGTTTGGACAAAAAACAACTTGAGATGGTGTGCGCTGCAAGCAGATTTTGCGCGCTGCAAATCTCAGATCGGATCCCAGCCGAACACGTCGGCGGAACGATCGAGCTTGTAGAACGACGGCTTCAGCGCCGGCATGCCATGCTCCGCAATGGTCTGCGGCGTCCAGCCTTCGCCGCGGTGCACCGAGCGCAGCGGGCGCGACTGGCTCATCAGGAAGATCTCGTTCATGCGAACGGCGAAGATCTGGCCGGTGACGTCTTTCGAGGCATCGCTGAGCAGATAGGCGACGACGGGCGCGATCTTCTCGGGCCCCATCCGCTTCATGCGTTCGACGCGCTCCTTCTCGGCCTCGGTCTCCGCCGGGATGGTGCCGATCATGCGGCTCCAGGCAAACGGCGAGACGCAATTGGAGCGCACGTTGAAGCGGCCCATGTCGAGCGCGATCGACTTCGACAGGCCGACGATGCCGAGCTTTGCCGCGGCGTAGTTGGCCTGGCCATAATTGCCGATCAGGCCTGAGGTCGAGGTGAAATGGACGAAGGAGCCGCTCTCCTGCTCGCGGAACAGCCGCGCGGCGGAGTGAGCGACATAGAACGAACCCATCAGGTGGACCTTGATGACGGCTTCGAATGCCTCGATGCTCATCTTGTGGAAGATCATGTCGCGCAGGATGCCGGCATTGTTGACCACGCCGTCGAGCTTGCCGAAGTGGTCGGTCGCTGCCTTCACGATCTTGTTGGCCGGGATCGCTTCGGACACGCTCTCGAAATTCGCCACCGCCGTGCCGCCGCGCTTCTTGATTTCCTCGACCACTTCCTCCGCCGGCGCCGCGCTGGTGCCCGAGCCGTCGGAGGCGACGCCGGGATCGTTGACGACGACCTTGGCACCTTCGGCGGCGCACAGCAGCGCGATCTCGCGGCCGATGCCGCGGCCGGCGCCGGTGACGATGATGACTTTGTCCTGGAGCGATTTGGTCATGGGGAGGTCTCCTTGTTTTGCCCCGTCATTCCGGGCTGGTGTGCAGCACCAGACCCGGAATCTCGAGATTCCGGGTTCGCGCTTTCGCGCGCCCCGGAATGACGGTGGTTATCTTTCGTTCGTAAAAATAATCGTCCCTGACGCGGCGAACATGCCGCCGACGCCGTGACACACCGAGATCTTGGCTCCCGGCACCTGCGCCGGGGCGATGCCGCGCATCTGGCGCACGCTCTCCTGCAGCGCATACATGCCGTACATGCCAGAATGCATGTAGGACAGGCCGCCGCCATTGGTATTGAGCGGCAGCTTGCCGCCGGGACGTGTGTGTCCGGCGGCGATGAACGGCCCGGTCTCCTCATGCGGCATGAAGCCGAGATCACCGAGACCGAACAGCGGCAGATGCGCGAACGCGTCGTAGATCATGAGATGGTCGACGTCGGCATGGCCGATGCCGGCCTCCTTGAAGGCGAGGGGGCCCGCGACCTTGAAGGCACGCGATGAATTGAACGTCTCCATCTGGCTGACCATCGGCGTCTCCACGCTTTCGCCGGTGCCGAGAACATAGACTGGCCTCTGCGGAAAATCCTTGGCGCGATCGGCCGAGGTCAGGATCAGCGCGCCGCCGCCATCGGTGACGAGACAGCATTGCAGCAGCCGGAACGGATAGGCGATCATGCGCGAGTTCAGCACGTCCTCGACCGTGATCGGGTCCTTCATCATCGCGCGCGGGTTCCTTGCCGCCCATTCGCGCTGCACCACCGCCACCATCGCGAGCTGCTCATGGGTGATGCCGTAGGTCTTCATGTAGCGCAGCACGGGGATCGGGAACATGCTGGGCGGCCCTGAGATGCCGAACGGCGCCTCGAACTGGCCCTGCAGGCTGTCAGGCGGAATCGAGCGCGGCAGCTTGCCGATCATCGACTTGCCGCTCTCGGCATGGGTGATCAGCACGGTCTTGCACAGGCCGGCCTCGATCGCCGCGGCTGCGTGGCGGACATGCAGCATGAAGGAGCAGCCGCCGACCGAGGTGCCGTCGACCCAGGTTGGTGTGATGCCGAGATAATGGCAGATCTGCTGCGGCGTCTCGACCGCGGTGGCGAAGCCGTCGACGTCCGACAGCTTGAGCCCGGCATCGGCGATGGCATTCAGCGCCGCGTCCGCATGCAGCTGGATCTGCGACATCGTCGGGATGATTCCGAGCTCGGTGGTCTCGGCGGCGCCGACCACGGCAACCTGGTTTCTGCGCATCGGCTCAGCCCTTCGCCGGACGGAACAGGGGCAGGGTGATCTGCTCGTCCATTTTCTCGAATGTGACTTCGAGGGCCATGTCGAGCTCCAATGCCTCCGGTGTCTGCGGGCAGCCCGTGATGTTGCTCATCATGCGCGGGCCCTCTTCGAGCGCCACGACGGCAATGGCGTAGGGCGGCGTGAAGCCGGGCGCAGGGGGACGATGGTTGATGACGTAGCTGTAGAGCGTGCCTTTGCCCGTGGCCTTGAAGACGCTGACCTTGCGGCTGGCGCAGGCCGGACAGAACGGGCGCGGCGGGAAGTAGACGTGGGCGCAGGCGTCGCAGCGCTGCAGTCGCAATTCAGCGGCTCTGGTGCCGTCCCAGAAATGCTGGGTCTCGGGTGTCGGCTTGGGACGTGCGCGCGCTGGCTCGGCCATCCGATGGATCCTCCCTGTGGCGGGCTCCGTCGCCTGCTCATTTGCCGGATGTGATGCGCCATTTGAAGCAGACGCGTCAACGGTCCATCACGCCGCGCATGCCGCTCTCCGGCAAGCGCAGAGGTGTCCCGGGCAGCAATTGCCGTCCGGTGAAAATTGGTCTTTGATGCGGCCGCATGATCGGAGACGAGATGAAGCTGCGCGACATCGCCCATTCCAGGACCGGCGACAAAGGTGATACCTCGAACATCTCCGTCATCGCCTACGACGCCAAGGATTATCCATTGCTGCGCGCACAGGTGACGGCCGAGCGGGTCAGGGCCCACTTTGCCGGCATTGTCCGGGGCGAGGTGGTCCGCTATGAGCTGCCCAACATTGCGGCGCTGAATTTCGTGATGAGCCGGGCGCTCGGCGGCGGGGTGACCCGCTCGCTGGCGCTGGATGCGCACGGCAAGTCGCTGAGTTCCGCGCTGCTCGATATGGATATCGCGGCCGATGCCGCTGATCACACGCGATAGGACGCCATGACCGCTTCAAATCCGACCCTGGCCGCGCTGGCCGACGATCTCGCCGCCGGCCGCACCACCGCGCGCAAGCTGGTGGAGGAGTGTCTCGCCCGCATTGCCGATCCCGCGGGTGAGGGGGAGCGCGCCTTCATCCATGTCGACAAGGACGCCGCGCTGGCGGCCGCCGACGGCATGGACGCGCTGCGCAAGGCCAATGCCGCGCCGTCGCCCTTCGCCGGCATTCCGGTCTCGATCAAGGACCTGTTCGACATCAAGGGCCAGGTGACCCGCGCCGGCTCGCGCGCGCTCGACGACTCCGCGCCGGCCGAGGCCGATGCGCCCGCCGTGGCGCGGCTGCGCCGGGCCGGCTTCGTCGTGATCGGCCGCACCAACATGACCGAGTTCGCTTATTCCGGCATCGGCATCAACCCGCATTACGGCACGCCGAAGAGCGCGTGGAAGCGCGAGGTCGGCCACGTGCCGGGCGGCTCGTCGTCGGGTGCCGCCGTCTCGATCGCCGACCGCATGGCCTATGGCGCGCTGGGCACCGACACCGGCGGCTCCTGCCGCATCCCCGCCGCCTTCAACGGCATCACAGGCTTCAAGCCGACGCAGGCCCGCGTGCCGCTCGACGGCGGCGTGCCGCTGTCGACCACGCTCGACAGCTTCGGTCCGCTCGCCAACACCGTCGCCTGCTGCGCGATCCTCGACTCGGTGCTGGCCGATGAGCCGATCCGGCCGCTGGCTGCGCGGCCGGTGAAGGGCCTGCGGCTCGCGGTGCCCACGACGATCGTGCTCGACGAGCTCGATGCCGAGGTCGCCGAGACCTTCGAGCGGGCGCTGGAGACGCTGGCGAAGCAGGGCGCGCTGATCGAGCGCATCGAATTCCCTGAATTCCTCGACGTCGGCGTCATCGGCGCGAAGGGCGGCTTTGCCGCGGCCGAGAGCTACGCCTGGCACCGCTTCCTGCTGACCGCCAAGGGCGACGTCTATGATCCGCGCGTCTCCGTCCGCATCCTGCGCGGCGAGGCGATCACGGTGCCGGACTACATCGAGATGCTCAACGCCCGCCGCTCGCTGGTGAAGCGCACCGCTGCGCGCATCGCGCCCTACGACGCGCTTGTCATGCCGACCACCGCCAACACGCCGCCAAAAATCGCCGATCTCGCCGACGACGCAGCCTTCGCCCGCGAGAACATCCGCGCTTTGCGCAACTGCACCTTCATCAACATGATCGACGGCTGCGCGATCTCGCTGCCGGCGCACCGCCATGGCGAGGTCCCCGTCGGCCTGATGCTGGCGCAATCCGGCGGCAATGACCGCAAGCTGCTGGAGATCGCGGCGGGGGTCGAGGGCGTGGTGCGGGGCTGAGGCGGCCGCGGGGAGCAGCGTTGTCTCTGATCGAGTTTGCTCTACCCCGGAAAACGGGTGGCGCTGGACCAGCCTGATGGCCACATTGCTTGCATGATCAAGGCACGCAAGATGACTCCATCGTCGCCCGAACCCACGCCGCGCCCCAACGCGGTCGACTGGGCGATGGTGGAACGCGACCTCGATGCGCGCGGCTGCGCCGTGTTGACGCAGTTGCTCTCGCCCGACGACTGCCGCGCGTTGGCGGCGCTCTATCCGGACGACAGTCGCTTTCGCAGCCGCGTGGTGATGGCGCGGCATGGCTTCGGGCGCGGCGAGTACAGATATTTCAGCTATCCGCTGCCGGATCCGATCGCTCGGCTGCGGCCGCAGCTCTATGCGCATCTGGTCGCGATCGCCAATCGATGGAACGCGACGATGGGGATCGATGTGCGATATCCCGCCGAGCACGACGATTTTCTCGCGCGCTGCCACCAGGCCGGCCAGACCAGGCCGACGCCGCTGCTGCTGCAATATGTCGAGGGCGACTACAATTGCCTGCACCAGGACCTCTATGGCGAGCACGTGTTTCCGCTGCAGGTCGCGATCCTGTTGTCCGAGCCGGGGCGTGATTTCGAGGGCGGCGAGTTCGTGCTGACCGAGCAGCGGCCGCGCATGCAGTCGCGGGCCGAGGTCGTGCCTCTCAGGCAAGGCGATGCCGTGGTGTTCGCGGTCCACAATCGTCCGGTGCAGGGCACGCGCGACAGCTACCGAGTCAACATGCGCCATGGTGTCAGCCGGCTGCGCGCCGGCCGGCGCCATACGCTGGGCGTGATCTTTCACGATGCGAAGTGAGGCGCATGACGGCGGATCTGTTCGATGGACTCGCGGCGGCAGGACCGGCCCGCGAGCAGCTCGCGCCCGGCGCGGTGCTGCTGCGCGGCTTCGCGCGGCCGCAGGAGGCAGAGCTGATCACCGCGATCGAGACGATCGCGGCGCAGGCGCCGTTCCGCCGCATGGTGACCCCGGGCGGCCATCAGATGTCGGTCGCGATGACGAGTTGCGGCGCGTGTGGCTGGGTCACGGATCGCAGCGGCTACCGCTATGATGCTGTTGATCCGGACAGCGGCCAGCCATGGCCGGCGATGCCTCCGCTGTTTCATCAACTTGCCGAGCAAGCCGCAAGCGAGGCCGGCTTCGCAGGCTTTGCGCCCGATGCCTGCCTGATCAACCGCTATGAGCCGGGCGCCAGGATGTCGCTGCATCAGGACCGCGATGAGCGTGACATCGGCGCGCCGATCGTCTCGGTGTCGCTCGGGCTGCCCGCGACCTTTCTGTTCGGCGGGCTCAAACGCACCGACAGGACGCAACGCTATCGGCTGGTCCACGGCGACGTCGTCGTCTGGGGCGGGCCGGCGCGGCTCGCATTTCACGGCGTTGCGCCGCTCGCCGACGGTGAGCATGCTCGGCTCGGCCGCCGGCGCATCAACCTGACCTTCCGCCGAGCGCGGTAGTCCTGGCCGGTCTGTGACCTTCCTCGTTTTGCAACGGGCATCCTTGGCTCTATGCTGCCCCCGGGAGAGGGGCCATGAGCACTGTCGAACTTGCGGAGGAGCGAGCGCCGGCGGCGACGCGAATAGGACTTCACCTTGCGCTGCTGCAGCTGGTGTTCACGCTGCTGTGGACGACCTATGTGATCTATCTGCCGAAGCTCGCGGCCCAGGCCGGCATCGCGCCCTCGGCCGTCGTTATGATCCTGATGCTGGACCAGGCGATCTTCACGCTCTCGGATACGGCCATGGGGATCGCGGCCGATCGCATCGGGCGCGTCGCCGCGCGGTTCGGTCTCTTCGTCGGCCTGCTGGCTGCGGTATCCTGCGCCGCCTTTGTCGCGCTGCCTTTCGTGGCGGCGTCGGCGGGTCCAGCGGTCTTCATCGGACTGATCGCGATCTGGGCGCTGACCTCCTCGGTGTTGCGCGCGCCGCCCTTGACCCTGCTCGGGCGCCATGCGGCCCGGCCGGCCATTCCGTTCCTGGCAGCGCTGGTCATGCTCGGCTATGGCGTGGCCGGCGCCGTGTCGCCATATCTCGGCGTGATCCTGCGCGACTACGATCCGCGATTGCCGTTCGTCATCTCATCGGCGGTGCTGCTGCTGACCGCGCTCGGTCTCGCGCGCATCCCGCAGGATGCCGGTCCGGCCGCGCAAGCGCCGGCCAAGCCCGAATCCAAGCCCGAGCCCAAGCCGCTGCGGGGATTGCCGCTACTGTTCATTGGCGCCATGGTGATCCTCGCGCTCGGCTACCAGCTGCATTTCAGCATCAACAGCTCGGCGTTCTATCTGCGCTTTGCCAAGCCGGAGGACCTGCCCTGGCTGATGCCGGTATTCTGGATCGGCTTCAACCTCGTGCTGTTTCCGGCCAGCGTCGTGGTGAAGCATCGCGGCGGGCTGATCGTGATGGGCATCGCGGGCCTGCTGGGCGCACTCGCCATCGTCATTGCCGAGCTCGCGGGCGCGCTGAACGTGCTGATCGTGGCGCAGTTCATCGCCGGTGCGGCCTGGGGCTGCATGATGATGAGCGCGATCTCGGCGGCGCTTGCGATCGGATCGACCGGCGCCGAAGGCAAGGTGACCGGCCTCGTGTTCTCGGCGCTCGCGCTGGCGACGTTCGCGCGCATCGCCGCCGTTGCCGGCGGCCTGCAGAAGCTGCCCGACTATGCGCCGCTGGTGCAGTGGGCGCCGGTCGCGTGCTGGCTCATGGCCGGGGCCGGCCTGCTGGCGATGGCCGCGGCCGGATTGCAGGGACGCCGCGCGTCCCCGCCGTAAGCTCGATCAGTGCCCTCAGGGCTTCGGCGGATGGATGAAAGCCCAGGGCGAGACCTCGCTGTCGCGAGGCACCTCGATATCGATCAGATACGGCCCGCCATGGGCGAGCGCGGTCTCCAGCGCCGACTTGAACTGGTCGGGTGAGGTGACCTTGCTGGCGGCGACGCCGAAGGATTCGGCGAGCCTGACGAAATCCGGATTGACGAGGTCGGAGGCGACGACGCGGCCGTCGAAGCGCTCGCGCTGGTCGCGCCGGACATTGCCATAGGCATTGTTGTTGAACACCAGGGTGACGACGCCGATGTTGTATTGCACGGCGGTCGCCAATTCCTGCACGGCGAACATGAAACCGCCGTCGCCGGTGATCGCGACGACAGGCCTGTCGGGATGCGCGACCTTGGCGCCGAGCGCGGTCGGAAAGCCGGCGCCGAGCGTGCCCTGATAGCCCGAGGTGATGAAGGTGCGCGGCTCGTAGACCGGAAAGCCGTACCAGGAGGCGAAGCCGACTTGTGACAGCTCGTCGGTGACGATGGCGTCTTTCGGCAGCACCTCGCGCAGCACGTTCAGATAGGCCATCTGCGGTTGCACCTGCTGGATCTCCTGCAAGGTCGCAGCGCTGGCGTCGCGGATGGACGCGCGACGGCCTGTTGTCTTGCGATAGCCCGCTTTGCTGACGGCGGCCGCGAGCGCGGCCGTGCCCGCCTTGGCGTCGGCGACGATGCCGGCATCGACGATCAGGCGCCGCATCTCGGCGGGATCGATGTCGATGCGGATCGACTTCAGGCCATCCGGCTTGAACGGCCAGCGGAACGTAGTCGGCAGCTCCATGCGGGTGCCGATGCCGATCATCAGATCCGTGGTCGGCCACAACTTGTAGGCCGCGGCCATGGTGAGCCCGAGCTCGTGCGCATTGGAGACGATGCCGCGCCCGGAGCGGAAGGCGACCACCGGCGCGTCGATCATCTCGGCGAGCTCACGGATTTCCTCGCGCGCCTCGATCGCGCCGGCACCGACGAAGATCATCGGCGTCTTCGCAGCCGTGATCAGCGCGGCGGCCTTGGCGATGCGGTCGGGATCGGGCTGCGGCGGCGCGAACGGAGCCAGCGGCTTTGCGGCGGCCGTCTCAGCCTTCTGCGTGAACACGTCCCAGGGCATTTCCAGCGCCGCGGGGCCGCGCCGCCCGGACATCATCTCTTGAAAGGCGCGCGACACGAGCGTCGGCGCGCTGTCGGGATATTCGATGCGCTCGGCCCATTTGACGAAGGTGCGCAAGGTCGCGAGCTGGTCTGGCATCTCGTGCAGATGGCCGCGGCCACGGCCGAGATAGTCGGTCGGCACCTGGCCCGTGAGGCACAGCACCGGCTCATTGCAGCCGAAGGCGGTGAGCAGCGCAGCACCAGCATTCAGCACGCCGGGACCCGGTACGACGCTGAACACGCCGGGCTTGCCGCTGGCGCGCGCATAGCCGAACGCCATGTAGCCGCAGGCCTGCTCGTGGCGGGCGCCGACGACCTTGAGCTGCGCCTGGTGGAAGGCGTCGAACAGGCCGTAGACCTGCGCGCCGGGCAGGCCGAACACGGTGTCGACGCCGTGGGCGACGAGCCCGCTGACGATGGCTTCGCCGCCGGTCATGGTGGTCATGCTGACATTCCGTTTCTGAACTTCTACAGGGCTTCGTCGACGACGCCGTTGCGCAAGGTGCCGACGCCCTCGGCTTCGATCTCGATGACGTCGCCGGGCTTCAGATAGCGCGGCGGATCGAACCGTGCACCGGCGCCGGTGGGCGTGCCCGTCACGATCACGTCACCGGGGACAAGCGTGGTGAAGGTCGAGATGTAGTTGATGAGGTAGCGGAAGCCGAAGATCAGCCGCGACGTGCGGTCGTCCTGGCGCAATTCGCCATTGACGTGCGTGGTCAGCCTGATGTCGGCGATCTGGCGCTCATCCGTGTAGGGCACGATCCAGGGGCCGAGGCTGCCCGTCGAATCGAAGTTCTTGCCTTGCGTGACGTTGAATTTCGCATGCCGCACCCAGTCGCGGATCGTGCCCTCGTTGCACAGCGTGAGCGCGGCGATGTGATCCAGCGCCTCGCTCTCCGGAATGTGCCGTCCGGCCTTGCCGATTACGAGGACCAGCTCGCCCTCATAGTCGAGCTGCGGCGAGGCGCGCGGGCGCACCAGCGGCGTGTCATGGCCGACGAAGGAGCGCGGCGTGCGCATGAACATCGACGGATATTTCGGCGCGTCCTGGCCGTCCTTGTACTCGGCGTTGCGATCGGGATAGTTGACGCCGATGCAGATGATCTTCTCGGGCGCGGGGACCGGCGGCTGCCAGCTGATGGCATCGAGGCCATGATCGGGCGACAGCCCGGCTGCGGCATCGATCAGCCGGGGCAGGGCTCCCGCGGCGATCACCTCGCGCAAGGTCGGATAATCCTTGGCGAACCGCGCGGAGAGATCGATGAGGCCCTTGTCGGTCGCAAGTCCGTAGCGGACCGAGCCATCGGCGACATAGGTGGCGAGGCGAGGGGAGGTCATGGGCTTGTCTCCTTACACGCCGAGCCGCTGGATCTTGTGGGTGCCGCGCGCGAGCGAGACGTGCTTGGTCTCCATGTAGAAGTCGAACGAATAGTCGCCGCCGTCGCGGCCGATGCCCGATGCCTTCATGCCGCCGAACGGGGTTGGCAGGTGGCGGACATTCTCCGAGTTCAGCCAGATCATGCCGGCTTCCAGCGCGTCGGCGACGCGCAGCGCGCGGCCCATGTCGCCGGTCCAGACATAGCCGGTAAGGCCGTATTGCACGTCATTGGCGATCGCGATCGCGTCAGCCTCGTCGCGGAACGGGATCACGGTGAGGAACGGCCCGAACACTTCTTCCTGCGCCACGCGCATGGTCTGGCGCGCGCCGGTCACCAGCGTCGGCTCGACGTAATGCCCGCCACCCGGGCCGTCGAACCGCTTGCCGCCGACGGCGATGATCGCACCGTCCTCGCGTGCAACGTCGACATAGGAGCAGACCTTGGCGAGATGCCGCTCGTGGATCAGCGGCCCGAGCTCGGTGGCGGGATCGAGCGGATGACCCACTTTCAGCGCACGCACGCGCGCCGCAAGCTTGGCCGTAAAGGTCTCGGCGATACTCTGCTGCACCAGCAGGCGGCTGGATGAGGTGCAGCGCTCACCGTTGAGCGAGTAGATCATGAACACGACGGCATCGAGCGCGCGGTCGAGATCGGCATCGTCGAACACGATCACCGGGTTCTTGCCGCCGAGCTCGAAATGCACCCGCTTCAGGGTCGGTGCGCCCTGCGCCATGATCGCAGATCCCGTCGAGCTCTCGCCGACGAAGCCGATTGCCTTGATCGTGGGATGCTCGGTCAGCGCCCTGCCGGCCTCCTCCCCGAAGCCATGAACGGTGTTGAGGACGCCGTCGGGAATGCCGGCGTCCTTGGCGAGCTTGGCCAGCCACTGCGCCGTGATCGGCGACCATTCCGCCGGCTTGTGCACGACCGTGCAGCCCGCCGCGAGCGCCGGGGCGATCTTCCAGGTCGACAGCATGAACGGCGTGTTCCACGGCGTGATCACGCCGACAGGCCCGATCGGCACCCGCGTCGAGATGTTCCAATGCTCGTCGCTCGGCGTGCTCAGGCCGTCGCGGGCCTCGGTGCATTTGTCGGCGAAGAAGCGGAAATTCTCGGCGGCGCGGATCGCGGCCTTGGCCATGAAGCGATAGGCCTGACCGGTGTCGATGCATTCGAGCACGGCGATGTCGTCGGCATGATCCTCGATCGCGTCGGCCACGCGATGCAGCAGCTTGCGCCGCATCGCCGGCGCCATGTCGCGCCACGACTTGAAGGCGAGGGCGGCCGACGTCGCCGCGCGATCGATGTCCTCGGCATTGCCGCGCGCGACCTTGGCGAGCACGGCACCGTCGATCGGAGACTTCGTCTCGAACGTCGCGCCTGAGATCGCCGGCACCACCTTGCCGTCGATGAAGTGACCGATGCCCTCGTCCTTCAGCTTCGCGAGCAGGGGAGCGGCACGGTCGAGATTGGCCTTGTAGATGTCGGCTTTGGGACTGGCCTTATCCATGGGATGCCTCCGCTTTCAGGGCGTCGTGGATGTTGTTGCGCTTCCAACTGGTCGCGGCATCGTTGATCTGCATGTCGAAGGACAGCGCGAACTTGCTACTGGCGAAGACTGGGTCGAGGTAATCTGAAAGTGCCTTGAAGACGTGCTCGCCGGCCTTCTGCCGTGCCGCGAGGTCGCGGCCTTCGCCGAGCCGCAGCAGCATCGCGAGGAAGGCGGAATCGGGCTTGCCGTCGGCGATCGCGTAGTGCTCGCAGCGGATCGCGCGCACGCGGATGCCGCCGATCGGAAAGATCCCGGTCTCGCTGGCGGCCTTGCGGACCACTTCGCAAAGGTTGCCCATCATGACAAAGCCGTCGAGATTGGCGGAGTATTCGATGCTGAAATGCGGCATGGTGCGGTCGCTCCGGGGCAGGCGTCAGGCGAAGTAACAGCTCACCGTCCCATACGGGCCGTAGTCGGCCTGGATCGTGTCGCCCTTGCGCGCCTCGATCGGCCGGATGAACGAGCCGGCAAGGACCACCTGTCCCGGCTCCAGCGCGAATCCATTTGCCGCGATCTTGTTGGCGAGCCACGCAACGGCCGTTGCCGGGTTGTTCAGCACGCCGGCGGCCAAGCCGGTCTCTTCCAGTTGACCGTTCTTATAACAGAGTGCGCCGATCCAGCGCAGGTCGGCATCGAGCGGCCGCAGCGGCCGGCCGCCGAGCACGATGCCGGCATTTGCGGCGTTGTCGGCGATCGTGTCGAAGATCTTGCGCGTCGCCTTCGTTTCCTGATCAACCCGCTCGATCCGGGTGTCGAGAATCTCCAATGCCGGCACCACGAAATCGGTCGCGTTGAGCACGTCGAACAGAGTGCAGTCCGGTCCCGAAAGACGATGCTTCATGACGAAGGCAAGCTCCGCCTCGATACGCGTCGCGATGAAGCGGTCGGACGGCACCAGCCCGCCATCGGCAAAGAACATGTCGTCGAGCAGCACGCCCGAATCCGGCTCATCGATGTTCAGCGCGCTCTGCATCGCCTTCGATGTCAACCCGATCTTATGACCCCTGATGATGCGCCCCCCGGCCACCTTGATGCCGATCCAGGCCTCCTGGATGGCATAGGCCTCTGCGATGGTGATATCGGGAAACTCCTGCGACAACTGCCTGATCTGGCGGCGGCTCTTTTCGGCCTGATCCAGGCGTAAGGCGCAGCTATGAATCTGGTCGCTCGCAAGAGGCATGGTCTATCGCTCAGAAAAGAGATGGCGGCAGATGATTAACATGTTAAGTTTCAGCCGGCAAACCGAAACGGCGTTTGCTGCAGTGCAAATATTCAGGATGGCCCACGGGAGATTGATGTGAGCGAGACCAGGGCCAAGGTCGCCAGGCAGGCTGCGAAGGAAGCGCGCAAGGTGCCAATGCGCGACTTCTCGCAGTCGCTGCCGATGGCCTTGTTGCGGGCGCGTGAGGCCGTGATGCGGCAGTTTCGCCCCAATCTGCGACAGCACGGCCTGACCGAGCAGCAATGGCGCATCTTGCGCGCGCTGGCGGCGGTCGATGTGATCGAGGTGACGGAGCTGGCGCGGGTCGCGTTCCTGCTCGGGCCCAGCCTCTCTCGCATCCTGCGCGATCTCGAGGCGCGCGGCTTGATTCAGCGCGAAGTCGATAGCCGCGACATGCGCAGGGGCGTGTTGTCGATTTCCGCCAAGGGCATGAAGCTGATCGCGCAGGTCGCGCCGAGCTCAGAGGCGATCTATGCATCGATTGCCAGCCGGTATGGGGCCCGCAAGCTTGCCGCATTGCACAAGATGCTGGGCGAGCTGGAGCAGAGCGTCGGCGGCGATCTCGACGCCTCCGACGACGGCGATGGCTGATATGCCGCGGACCAAGCGCAATGGCGCGGTCTCATGCTTGGCAGGCCGTTCGGCGTTTTGATAAGAAGCGATGCAGTCGAGCGGAGAGGGCGTGCGTCGCAGGCATGGCAAACCATGCTAACTCTGTTTTCGCATGCTGATCGAACCCGCGAGTTGTCATGGTCACTATCAAGGTTGCGCATCTCATCGATTTCGTTGCCGACGTCTTCGAGCACGCCAATTCCTCGCCGGAGGAGGCCCGCCGGATCGCGACCTATCTGACGACGGCCAACCTGACCGGGCATGACAGCCACGGTGTGATCCGCGTGCCCGTCTATATCCGTTGGCAGAAGATGGGTTCGATCGTGCCCAACCAGACCGCAGAGGTCGTGGTCGACACCCCGTCGCTGGTGGTCGTCGACGGCAAGTTCGGCTACGGCCAGACCGTGACACCACAGGCCGTGAAGATCGGCATCGAGCGTTGCAAGAAGAGCGGCTTGGCTGCGTTGGCGCTGCGCAATTCCGGCCATCTCGGCCGGGTCGGCGACTGGGCGGAGATGGCCGCCGCTGAGGGACTCGTCTCCATTCATTTCGTCACGGCCGCAGGCTCGCTGCTGGTGGCTCCCTATTGCGGAGTCGAGAAGCGGTTCTCGACCGCGCCATATTGTGTCGGCATCCCACGCCAGGGACAGGATCCCATCGTGCTCGATTTCGCGACCTCGATCGTGGCTGAGGGCAAGGTCCTGGTGGCGAGCCGCGGCGGCAAGAAGCTGCCCAAGGGCGCCTTGATCGATGCCGATGGTACGCTCAGCGAGGATCCGGCGGTGCTCTATGGACCCTATGAGGCCGAGGGGACGCGTGACCACACCAAGGGGACGGGAGCGATCCGCGCCTTCGGCGAGCACAAGGGCTCCGGTCTCGCCTTCATCTGCGAGCTGCTTGGCGGCGCCTTGACCGGCACCGGGGCGACGTCGGCAAACCGGCGCTTTGCCAACGGCATGCTCGCGATCTACATCGACCCGAAGGTGGTCGATCCGGCGAGCTTCTTCGATGGTGAGATCACCCGCTACACGGATTTCATCCGGGCGACCAAGCCGGTCTCCGGCGTCGATCAGGTGCTGGTGCCGGGCGATCCCGAGCGCAAGATGCGGGCCGAGCGTACGGCCAATGGCGTGCCCTTGCCCGATGACACCTGGGCGGCAATAGTGAACACGGCACGCGAAGTGGGTGTCAGCGAAGCGAGCATTCAGCGGGCGACATCGTGATATCAGTGTGATTTGCGGGTGGCGCGAAGCATCCATGCTCAAATTGAGCGGGATTGCATTGCGTTGAGCCATGGGCGAAAACGAATTCTAATGAGACAGATCGGTTGAACAACAAGGGAAGGAAACGCAGTCGTGGCGAACAATAAGGTCAAGCAGCTCTGGGCCGAAGGCAAGACGGTGGTGAATGCCTGGCTCGCGATCCCCTCGGGCTTTTCCGCGGAGGTCGTGGCTCAGTGCGGCTTCGACAGCGTCACCGTGGACATGCAGCACGGGGTGCAGGACTATCTGTCGATGGTGCAGTGCTTTCAGGCGATGCATGGCCATCCGGTCACGCCGATGGTGCGCGTGCCGTGGAATGAGCCCGGCATCATCGGCAAGGTGCTCGATGGCGGTGCCTATGGCGTCATCTGCCCGATGGTCAACACAGCGCAGGAAGCGCGCGACCTCGTTTCCTATTCCAAATATCCCCCGAAGGGCGTCCGCTCGAACGGCCCGATCCGCTCCGGCATGTATGGCAGCGCTGGCGAGTATCAGAAGACGGCCAATGATGAGATCGTGCTGCTGCCGATGATGGAGACCAGGACCGCGGTCGAGAACATGGAAGCCATTCTCGATGTCGAAGGCATCGACGGCGTCTATATCGGTCCCTCCGATCTCGGCTTCTCCTATGGTCTCGTGCCGAAGCTCGATCGCGACGAGCCGGAGATCCTCAAGATCTATGAGAAGATCGTGAAGGAATGCGGCAAGCGCGGGCTCAATCCCGGTATTCATTGCAGCGGCGCCGAGGGCGCGGTCCGCGCCATCAACATGGGCTTTAAGCTCGTGACCTTGTCCAACGAGGTCGGCCTGATGCAGGTCTATGCCCGCCAGCAAGTCGCGCAGACCCGCAAGGACTCCGGCGGCAAGGCCTGAGGCGAATTGCGAATAGGGAGTAGCGAATAGGGGATTCATTCATTCGCTATTCGCAACTCGCTATTCGCATGCCGGTTTGCGACCTACCGATACAAACGAAGAGAGACTGCCATGGCTCCCGCCCCCGTCATCCGTCTTCATCCCGAGGACAGCGTCCTGATCGCGCGTGCGAGTCTGCCGCCCGGCCTCGCGGTTGCCGATGGCGTGGCCACGGTGGACCGCATTCCGGCGGGGCATAAGGTCGCGGTGCGTCCGATCGCGCAGGGCGAGCCCATCCGCCGCTACGGCCAGATCATCGGCTTCGCTACCGCGCCGATCGCGCCGGGGCAGCACGTTCATACACAGAACTGCGGCATGGGCGATTTCGCCAAGGATTATGCCTATGGCGTCGACGTGAAGCCGACGCCGAATTTCGATCTTCCGGCGACGTTCGAGGGCATTCGCCGGCCCGATGGCCGGGTCGCGACCCGCAACTACATCGGCATTCTGACGTCGGTGAACTGCAGCGCGCATGTCGCGGGCCTGGTCGCCGACGTCTTCAAGCGGAATCCCTTCACCGGTGATGATCCGCTCGCCGACTACCCGAACGTCGATGGCGTCGTGGCGCTGACGCACAAGACCGGCTGCGGCATGACGCTCGACGAGCCGCTGAAGCTGCTGCGGCGAACCCTCGGCGGCTACGCGCGTCACGCGAACTTCTCTGCGGTGATCGTGCTCGGTCTCGGTTGCGAGGCCAATCAGATCGGCGGACTGATGGAGGAGCAGAAGCTCGCCGGCCGTCTGCGTGCCATGGACATCCAGGAGGTCGGTGGCACCCGCAAGACCGTCGAGGCCGGCATTGCTTTCGTCAAGGAAGCGCTCGCCGACGCCAACAGGGTCAAGCGCGAGACGGTTCCGGCCAGCGAGCTGACGGTCGCGCTGCAGTGTGGCGGCTCCGACGGCTATTCCGGCATCTCGGCCAATCCGGCGCTCGGTGCAGCAAGCGATCTGCTGGTGCGACATGGTGGCACGGTGATCCTGTCGGAGACGCCCGAGACCTATGGCGCCGAGCATCTGTTGACGCGCCGCGCAGTCAGCCGCGACGTCGGCGAGAAGCTCGTCTCCCTGATGCGCTGGTGGGAGGAGTATACGGCGCGCGAGGGCGCGGAGATGAACGCCAATCCCAGCCCGGGCAACAAGGCGGGTGGCCTGACGACGATTCTCGAGAAGTCGCTCGGCGCGATGGCCAAGGCCGGCAGCACCAATCTGGTCGATGTGCTGCATTATGCCGAGGCCGTCACCAAGAAGGGCTTCGTGTTCATGGACACGCCTGGCTACGATCCCGTCGCGGCGACGGGGCAGGTGGCCGGAGGAGCCAATCTCGTCTGCTTCACGACCGGACGCGGCAGCGTGTTCGGCTGCAAGCCGGCGCCGTCCATCAAGCTCGCGACCAACACGCCGATGTACAGGCGGATGGAAGACGACATGGACGTCAATTGCGGCACCATCCTCGACGGCGAGGAGACGGTGCAGGAGTGCGGCCAGCGCATCTTCGAATTGATGCTGAAGACCGCCTCGGGGCAGCCGACCAAGAGCGAGAGCTTCGATTTCGGCGGGGCCGAGTTCGCACCCTGGGTGCTCGGCGCGACGATGTAGCAGGATCACTCAGCTATTCGGCTGCCCCATATCGGGGCTGCCGTCTGAGATGTCCCGGCATCTGATCGCAGCTGAGATCGCCTATAGCTGAGACTGGATCGCAACTGAGATCAGATGACAGGTGAGCGCGCCGCCATGTGCTGGCCGTCGCGGGCAGTCCGTCATGGGCTGGCCCTGCCGACGCTCGCGTGGCAGCGGCGCAGAGCAATTTACCGCTGGTGGCCCAGGCCGATGCCGAGCGCCAGGGCCTTCTGACGGAGCGAGCCTTCGGTCCGCTTCATGGCCTTGGCGATCTTGGCAACCGGGGTCTTGGACTTCGAGTGCTGCTTCAGCAGCTTGATGTCGGCGGGCGTATAGGGTTTCCGCGCCAACTTCTTGGTAGCTGCCTTCTTAGCTGTCTTCGCCACTTGATTCTCCTTTTGGCAATGGTGGTCCTAAATAGCATGTGTAGTCGAGCTATCAAGCGATTGCGGCAAATGCAACGCTATTAGTTCTTGTTAGTTCATCATTCGGGGTTAATCCCTGCTTTGAGGGACTGGTCAATCTTCCGTGAGCGCCTGCGCGCCTTCCTGTGGACAACTCTCCGCGTGCGGCTGGAGAGGTTGTTTGTTCTTCTCTCGTTCTTCGTGACGGGCCGGATTGGGGCGCGCAGCGGCCGGAAAAGCGACCGGTGCGTGCAGCTGAAGCACCTGACAGGGGAGGCTTAACTCGACCTACGCGGACCCAAATGCCGCCTTTCGGGCTTAGGATAGTTCAATAGGCAGCTCTGCCCTTTGTTAGTGCTTGATCCCTAAGCACAGCAATGTTCTGCTTAAAAAAGTTGCTGGAGCGCCGAAACCTCGTGTCAATCTACGTCGCATTACATCACGTCACCCATTACAAATACGATCGTCCGGTCGAACTGGGCCCGCAGACCATCCGCCTGCGTCCTGCACCACATACCAGGACCCCCGTGCTGAGCTATTCGCTCAAGGTCACGCCGCCCAACCATTTCGTGAACTGGCAACAGGATCCGCAAGGCAATTGGCTGGCCCGCTACGTTTTCCCTGAGAAGGTGAACGAACTCAAAATCGAGGTCGACTTCACGGCGCAGATGACCGTGATCAATCCGTTCGACTTCTTCGTCGAGCCTTATGCGGACAGTTTTCCCTTTGCCTATCCGGAGGGTCTCAAGGTGGAACTCGCGCCCTATCTCGAGACGATCGAGCCGGGGCCGTTGTTCGCGGAATACTTGAAGTCGATTCCCCGCGATGCGGACAACACCGTCAACTATCTCGTCGAACTCAATGCGCAGTTGCAGAAAAAGATTCGTTATATCATCCGGATGGAGCCCGGTGTTCAAACGCCGGAGGAGACGCTGTCGTCGGCCGCCGGCTCCTGCCGCGACTCGGCGTGGCTGCTGATCCAGACGCTGCGGCATCTCGGCCTCGCCGCCCGCTTCGTCTCCGGCTATTTGATTCAGCTTCGTCCCGACATTGATCCGGTCGAGGGGCCGGTCGAGGTCGAGAATGATTTCACCGATCTGCATGCCTGGGCCGAGGTCTATCTGCCCGGTGCTGGATGGATAGGCTTCGACGTCACCTCGGGCATGCTGGCGGGCGAGGGACACATCCCCGTTGCTGCGACTCCCCACTATCACTCGGCCGCGCCGATCAGCGGCAGCGCCGGAGTTGCCGAGGTCAACTTCAACTTCGAGATGAATGTGAGGCGCATCCGCGAAGCGCCGCGGATCACCCGGCCATTTTCGGATGAGGCGTGGGACCGGCTCGACCGCCTCGGCGAAGCCGTCGATGCCGATCTCGCCGCGAACGACGTGCGGCTCACGATGGGCGGCGAGCCGACCTTCGTGTCGATCGACGACATGGAATCGGCTGAGTGGAATACGGCTGCCGTCGGCCCGGCCAAGCGCGGGCTCGCCGACAGCCTGATCCGGCGTCTGCGCGCGCGCTTCGCGCCCGGTGGCCTGCTGCATTACGGCCAGGGCAAGTGGTATCCCGGCGAAAGCCTGCCGCGCTGGGCGTTCGGACTGTATTGGCGCAAGGATGGTGAGCCGATCTGGCGCAATCCGGACCTGATCGCCAGCGTCGATGGTCCGCGCAAGGCGACGATCCAGGATGCGGAGCGTTTCCTCGACACGGCCGCCGAGACGCTCGGGCTCGAATCCGACTACGTGCTGCCCGCGTTCGAGGATCCCGTGCATTGGCTGCAGAAGGAAGCCGCCCTGCCCGAGAACGTCGACGCACTCGACTCCAAGCTCGCCGATCCCGAAGAGCGCGCGCGCATGGCGCGGGTGTTCGACGAAGGCCTGCACATCCCGCGCGGCTTCGTGCTGCCGATCCAGCGCTGGAATGCACAGCCCAGGCGCTGGCGCAGCGAGCGCTGGGGCCTGCGGCGCAAGCGCCTGTTCCTGATTCCCGGCGACTCGCCGCTCGGCCTGCGGTTGCCGATCGGCTCGCTGGCCTACATTCCGCCGGAAGATTTCCCGTATATCCACGAGCAGGACCCGATGGAGGAGCGCGGGCCGCTGCCGATGTTCACGCAGGGGCGGCCGGTGATCGTGCCACAGGTGCCGCCGCTGCCGAAGCTCGACCGCGCGCCGAAGCCGCAGCAGGACGTTCAGTATCAGTACTGGGGCGGGCTCGGCGTCCGCACGGCGATGTCGGTCGAGATCCGCGATGGCATTCTCTGCGTGTTCATGCCGCCGGTCGAAACCATCGAGGACTACCTGGAGCTGGTCGCAACGGTCGAAGCGACGGCGGAGGTGATGCAGATCAAGGTTCACGTGGAGGGCTATGCACCGCCGTTCGATCCGCGCATCGAGGTGATCAAGGTGACGCCCGATCCGGGCGTCATTGAGGTCAACATCCAGCCGGCCGCGAGCTGGCGGCAATCGGTCGACATCACCTTCGGACTTTATGAGGATGCTGCAAAGGTGCGGCTCGGCGCCAATCGCTTCCTGATCGACGGCCGCCACACCGGCACCGGCGGCGGCAATCACGTCGTGGTCGGTGGCAGCTCGCCGCCGGATTCGCCGTTCCTGCGCCGCCCCGATCTGCTGAAGAGCCTCGTCCTGTATTGGCAACGGCATCCGTCGCTGTCTTATTTGTTCTCCGGCATGTTCATCGGGCCGACCAGCCAGGCTCCGCGCATCGACGAGGCGCGCCACGACAGTCTCTATGAGCTGGAGATCGCGCTCGCCAATGTGCCACGGATCGGGCAGAGCGTGCCGCTGTGGCTGGTCGACCGGCTGTTCAGGCATCTGCTGGTCGACATCACCGGCAATACTCATCGCTCGGAGATCTGCATCGACAAGCTCTACTCGCCGGAGGGACCGACGGGCCGCCTCGGACTCGTGGAGTTCCGTGCGCTGGAAATGCCGCCCGATCCGCGCATGTCGCTGGCGCAGCAGCTTCTCATCCGTGCGCTGATCGCCAAATTGTGGCGCGAGCCGCAGGACGGCAAGTTCGTGCGCTGGGGCACGGCGCTGCACGACCGCTTCATGCTGCCTCACTTCATATGGGACGACTTTCTTGATGTCCTGGATGAGCTGAGGTCGTCCGGCTACGATTTCTCGCCGGAATGGTACCAGGCGCAGCTCGAGTTCCGTTTTCCGACCTTCGGCCGCGTGCAGCATGGCGGCGTGACCTTGGAGCTGCGGCAGGCGCTGGAGCCCTGGCATGTGCTGGGCGAGGAAGGCGCGGCCGGTGGCACGGTGCGCTATGTCGATTCCTCGGTCGAACGACTTCAAGTGAAAGCCGAAGGTTTCATCGAAGGCCGCCACCTCGTGACCTGCAATGGTAGGAGAATGCCGATGACCTTGACGGGGCGTTCGGCGGAGGCGGTGGCGGCGGTTCGTTTCAAGGCGTGGCAGCCGGCCTCCGGTCTGCACCCGACGATTCCGGTGCATGCGCCGCTGACCTTCGACCTGATCGACACCTGGAATGGCCGTTCGCTCGGCGGCTGCGTCTATCACGTCGTCCATCCCGGCGGCCGCAACTACGACACCAAGCCGATCAACTCCTACGAGGCGGAGGCGCGGCGGCTCGCCCGCTTCCAGGATCACGGCCACACTCCCGGACGAATCGCGCTGCCGCCGGAAGAACGCACAAATGAATTCCCGATGACCCTCGACTTGCGCAGGCCGCTCCTGCATTGATGAAACGGAGTTTGTGCGGAGGACCAGGGTATGGACGGCTCGAGCGGCCAGGACCAGGGAGCGAGCCCCGCCGCCGGTCGGCCGGCGGCACGTTCTCCGCTGCGCCGCGCCGAGCATTGGGCGCGCGACTATGCCCGGCTCCCCGGCATCCCCGATGAGTTCATCGGGGCCGACGGCCGTCCGCGGCCGGTCTGGACCCGCTTTGCCGAGACCTTCGCCGCACTCGCGCCGAGCGACATCGAGCGCCGCTTCGCCTCCGCCGATCGCCATCTGCGCGAAGCCGGCGTCACCTATCGCTCGCCGGGCGATAACGCCGAGCGGTTGTGGCCGCTGAGCCATCTGCCGCTGCTGATCGACGAGTCCGAATGGGCGCAATTGTCCCAGGGCATCGTCCAGCGCGCCGAGCTGTTCGAGCGGGTGCTGCAGGACATCTATGGCGAGGGACGGCTGGTGGCGAGCGGCGCGCTGCCGGCAGCCGCCGTCGCCGGGTCCAGCGAATATCTGCGCCCGGTCTGCGGCGTCAAACCGCCCGGCGGCCGCTTCCTCAGCATCTACGCCGCCGATATCGGCCGTGGGCCCGACGGCGGCTGGTGGGTGCTCAACGACCGCACCCAGGCGCCGTCCGGCATGGGCTATGCGCTGGAAAATCGGCTGGTGCTGTCGCGCGCCTTCTCCTCGATCTACAAGTCCATGAACGTCGAGCGTCTCGCGCCGTTCTTCGAAGCGTTCCGCGATGCGCTGCGCGCCAGCGCCGATCGTGACGAGCCGCGCATCGGCGTGCTCACGCCGGGCATGTTCAGCGAGACCTATTTCGAGCACGCGACGCTGGCGCGCTATCTCGGCTTCCTGCTGGTCGAGGGCGACGATCTCGCCGTCAGCGGCGACCGCGTGCACATCCGCACCGTCGCCGGCCTGAAGCGCGTCGACGTGCTGCTGCGGCGGCTCGATTCCAACTCGCTCGATCCGCTCGAGCTCGACGCGGCCTCGCGACTCGGCGTCGCCGGCCTGATGGACGTCGTGCGCAAGGGCGGTGTGGTGATCGCCAACATGCCGGGCTCCGGCGTGCTGGAGGCGCGCGCGCTGCTTGGCTTCCTGCCGAGCCTTGCGCGGCGCGTGCTCGGTGAGGATCTCAAGATCCCGCACATCGCGACCTGGTGGTGCGGCCAGAAGTCCGCACGCGACGAGGTGCTGTCGCGGCTCGAGGAGTTCGCGATCGAAGGCGCCTATGGCCGCGCCGTGCCGGGCTTTGCCAGCAGCGGTCCGGTGCTCGCTGGTGAGCTGTCGGCCGCCGAGCGCGAGCGGCTGCGCGCTGCCATCAGCCTGCGCGGCATCGATTATGTCGGCCAGGAGGTAGTGCGGCTGTCGACCACGCCGGTGTGGCAGGACGGCCGGATCGCGCCGCGGCCGTTCGTGCTGCGGGTGTTCGCGGCCGCCACGCCCGACGGCTGGACCGTGATGCCCGGCGGCTTCTGCCGCATCGCCGACAAGCTCGATGCGCGCGCCGTGTCGATGGGCGACGGTGCGCGCGCCGCCGACGTCTGGGTAGTCGCCGACAAGGCGGTGGCGGCGCGCACCTTGCTGCCGGGCTCCGACAACGTGCGGATACGCCGCATCGCCGGCGTGCTGCCGAGCCGCGCCGCCGACAATCTGTTCTGGCTCGGACGCTATCTGGAGCGCGCCGAGGCCACCGTGCGGCTGATCCGGGCGCTCGCAGCCCAGCATCGTGATCCCGGCAAGGGATCGCCGGCGCAGCTCAACACCTCCGAGCGCATCCAGCGGCTGTTGCTGGCGTGGGGCGCTGTTGAGCAGACCTCGCGCAGCAAGGGATTCCAGGTGGCTGCCGAAGCCCTGCAGGCCGAGGCGCAGTTCGGCTCGGCGCTGTCGCTGCTCAAATCGGCGCAGCGCACCGCGACCTCGCTGCGCGAGCGCCTCTCGCCCGACGCCTGGCAGGTCATCACCGAGATGCCGAATCGGCTGGCGCAGGAGGCCGAGGATGAGGACGCCGTCGTCAGCATCGCCGAGCTCACGCTCGACCGGCTCGCGAGCTTCGCCGGCCTTGCCCAGGAGAACATGAACCGCGCCGCCGGCTGGCGCTTCCTCGACATGGGTCGCCGCGCCGAGCGCGCCATCAACACCGCGCGGTTCGCGCGGCAGTTCGGCTATGACGAGGCGACGCCCGAGGATCTCGACGTCCTGCTCACCCTGGTCGATTGTCAGATCACCTATCGCTCGCGCTATCTGATCGGCCCGGCGCTGGCGCCGATCCGCGATCTCGTCGTGCTCGATCTCTATAACCCGCGCTCGGTCGCGTTCCAGGTCGAGCTGCTGAACGAGCACATTGCGAGCCTGCCGGTCCTGAAGGAGAACGGGCTGATCGAGCGGCCGCAACGCCTCGCGATCTCGCTGGGCGCGCGGCTGACCGCAGCGGAGGCGGCCCATCTCGACGGCCGCACGCTGTTTGCACTGGAGCAGGACCTGCTCAATCTGGCGGAGGCGATTGGCCAGCACTATTTCCCGCACGGTCCGAACGCGACGCGGCCGGAAAAGCTGACGGGCCTCGCGTGATCTACGACATCCGGCATGTCACGACCTATGAGTATGAGAGCGCCGTCAGCTTTGCGCGCTGCTCGCTGCGCCTGGAGCCGCTCAGCGGCGACGGCCAGGAGTTGATCTCGCACAGCGTCGACATTCGCCCGCGTCCCTCGGAGCGGACGGCGCGGCGTGATTTCTTCGGCACGCTGACCGAGAGCATCGTGATCGACACTCAGCACCGCCATCTGCGCATCGACTCGCGCTCGCGGGTAAAGCTGTCGCGCACACCGCCGGAGCGCGATGCGCCGAGCGCGGCCTGGGAGGACGTGCGCGATGCCGCCTTCGAGGCGACGAGCCTCGGCCCGTCGTCGCCGATCGGCTACGTCTTCGCCAGCGCGCTGGTGCCGGTGCTGGAGCCGGTGACGGACTATGCCGCGGCAAGCTTTCGCGCCGGCACCGGCATCGTTGCCGGCGCGGCCGACCTCATGCGGCGCATCCGCAAGGAGTTCAGATACGATCCGAAGGCGACCGTGATCTCGACCCCGTTGCGCGAGGTGTTCGACAATCGCCACGGCGTCTGCCAGGATTTTGCTCATATCATGATCGCCGGCCTGCGCGGTCTCGGTCTGCCCGCGGCCTATGTCAGCGGCTATCTGCGCACCATCCCGCCCGAGGGCCAGCCGCCGCTGCAGGGCGCCGACGCCACCCATGCCTGGGTGTCGCTGTGGGGTGGCGAGGAGCTGGGCTGGATCGGCTTCGATCCGACCAATGATCTCCTGGTCGGCAATGATCACATCATCCTCGGCATGGGCCGCGACTTCTCCGACGTCTCGCCGGTCGATGGCATCATCGTCGGTTCGCGCAAGCAGAAGCTCGGCGTCGCCGTCGATGTGGTGATGGTCGAGTAGGGTTCCCTCACCGGGAACGGCCGGAACATTTTTCCCGCATCGCACTTGATCCGCCCGAGGGGCCCGAATGGGGGCTGGCTGACCTTTTCGAGCGATGGAGTGATCGACATGAAACGCGTTGCAATCGTCATTGGCCTCGTCGGCGCCTGCGTCGCCGGCAGCGCCTCGGCCCAGCCGAGTGCGAACCTCACCGGCACCTACCGCTGCATCCAGATGTGCCGCGACGGCATGATCGGCGCGCCGGCCTTCGTGACGCAGAACGGCGATGCCGTGAACCTGACCACCGAGACCGGCGAGTCCCTCCAGGCTTGGCCGGACTGGAATGCTCCCAATAGCCGGCTGTGGATCGATGCGCGCGACGAAAGCGCGGTGTATTCGCCCGACGGCATGCGCATTCAGTTCGACGACGGCCGCGTCTGGGAGCGCGACCTGCCGCCGCCGCTGATCGTGCGCCGCGCGCCGGTCGTGTACGGGCGATAAGCGATCGCCATTGCTACCAAGGCCCTCGCGCACGCGGGGGCCTTGGTTTGCGGGTGAGATGAAAGGTGCCGGCCTCACAATCACTGTCGTCCCGGCGAACGCCGGGATCCATAACCCCAACTGAGTGATGGGCGGCACGCTGTTAGCAGCATCTCGCACGTCACTCCTGCTGCGGAGTATGAGTCCCGGGCTTGCCTGGGACGACGGCGAGTTTGTTGCACGGTCTCTCCACCATTCGCGCTGCGGCGGGATACTTTCCGCTATCATTGTCCGCGAAAGCAGACGATCCAGTATTCCCCAGCAGGGGTGATGAATCGAGACGCCGCGGCGTACTGGATGCCCGCCTGCGCGGGCATGACACGGAGTATGAGGCAGCGTTCTCGCGACATGCGTGCGACAAACTGGCACGACGGGCAATTCGGGCATGGCGGATATGCGCGATCGATTAGTTGTCGTTCAGACAGCGAGCGGTATGCTGAATCCGGCACCAGCAGAGAAGCTCAGCACTTCCGCATCTGCAAACAATGCTCTCGTCCCTCGACATCAGTCCGAAACGACTCGATGAAGCCGCCCTGGCGCTGGGTCACATACACGGTCTTGCCGTCGGTGCCGCCGAAGGCGAGGTTGGTCGGCTCCTTGGCTTTCAGCGCGATCTCCCTGATCATGCGCCCATCCGGCGCCAGCATGGCGATGCTGCCCTTGAGGATGCGCGCGACCAGCAGCCGGCCGCTGGCGTCGGTGCGCAGTCCGTCGATCGTGTTCGGCTCGAAGGTCTTGATCAGCTTCGGCCGTGTCAGCGCGTCGCCGTCGATCGCATAGGACCAGATCTCGCCGCTGTTGGATTCGCCGACATAGAGCGTGCGGCCGTCGGGGCTGAGATCGATGCCGTTGGCGGTGCCCATGGCGCGTGGCGCGATCATCGCCGCGCCCTGCATCACGCCATCAGCGCCCTTCGCAATGCGCCAGACGCGGCCGCTGCGCGCCTTCCAGTTGGGATCGCTCGCATAGATGGTGCCGTCGCGTGACAGCGTGACGTCGTTGGGCTGGCTCATGTCGTCGGCATGGAAGACGAGGCGGGGCTCGGTGGTGCCGGGCGCGATGGCGAAGATGTTGTGCTTCTTGTAGTCGGCGACGAACATGACGCCGGCAGCGTCGATGCGGATCGCATTGCCGATGCTGCCGTCGGGCAGCTCGGTGAATTTCTCCGAGGCCGTCGCTTCCGGCGCCAGCCTGCCGATCGTGCCGGGTTTGCTGATATTGACCACGAACAGATTGCCGTCGCGGTCGACGGCGGGGCCTTCGATGCCGAAGGTGTATTCGCCTGACGGTGTGAGCTGCGTGCTCTCGAACAGTTTTGGGGCGGCCAGAGCAGGGACGGTCGCAAGGACGAGCATTGCGAGTTCCGCCAAACGCGGGATGCGTAGGGTGGGCAAGGGCGCGATGCGACGCTGCTTCCGAGCCAACACCGTGTGCGGCACGCCGTGCCCACCATCGCGGGCAGCGGTGCTCGCGACTACCCCCACCCCCGACCCCTCCCCGCAAGGGGGAGGGGAGCACACTGCGCCTGTGGCAGTCGCTTTGCTCATCCCAGGGATGATCTCGTCGCGTCCGTCAGAGCGGCACCAGAAACTGCTGTTGGATGTAATAGCCATCGTCGTCCGTGCAGGTGCCGTTGAGATAGGTGTCGGCTGGCCGGAAGAAACGGCTGAAGCCGGGCTTATTGACGGCAGACCTCTCGGTCACCACGACGATCTTGCCGAACGGAATGTCGCCGCATTCGCGGCCGTCCGCGGCGAAGAACTTGCGGTGCGGCGGGCCACCCGCTTTGACCCGCATCCGCGTGCCTGGAACCAGGCGCGCGACGAGGTCGTCGGCCACATCAAGCAGTTTCGCATAGCCTGGTTCCGTCTTGATCAGGTCGGCCCCGGGCGGCATCTGCCGCTCGGCACCCAACCCGCGCAATCGCTGACGCAGCCGGCCGGCTTCGGGATCGCCGGGATAGATCCAGCCGTCCTGGGTCAGCATGAAGCGCAGCACCGCGAGGTCCTTGTCTCGATCGGATTGCCCGGCCTTGAGGCCGAAATCCGAATGGCAGCCGCGACAATGTTTCTCGACGAGGTTCTTGCGCACCATCGCCAACCGCGCGCGGCTGGCAGAGCCGTCCATCACCAAGGCGGCCAGCCGGTCGATCAGTTGATCGCTTCTCGTGTCGCAAGGCAACGGCTCGGGTGCAGCCTCGTCCGTGCGGTCGATCCGGATCACGGTCTGGTTCTTGTCCTCCACCAGCCAGATCGCGCCGTCGTCGGCCACGGTCATGCCGACCGGCGCGCCTTGCGACCGGATGCCGTTGACGCGATGCCAGCCGGTGATGATCTCGTCGAACGCCGCGGCCGGCGCGGGACCGGCTGCGGTCTGGAAAGCGCGGGTCGGCTCGGCGGCGCAGCTCACATGATAGCGCACCGGCGCCGGGCTCACTTTCGGGAAGCCACGCTCGTCGACCTCATAGGCGAGCAGCCGGCTGCCGGTCGGCCGGTAGCCGTGCAGGCCGACCAGCAGCCTGCCTTTCAGCTCGTCGAAGCGATCGCCCGTGTAGTAGAGCATGCCGAGCGGCGCGCCATGCGGCGGCAGCAGCGACCAGGGCTGCTTGTAGAGCGTGGTGGTGTTGCAGAGGTTCTTGAGCGCGCCGGACTGCAGCACGCGCTTGAATTCCGGGCTCGGCGTCGTCAGGTCGTAGCAATAGGGCCAGCCGTAATGGCGTCCTTGCTCGATCGCATTGATCTCCTCGTTGGGTGCGAACACGTCCTGCAGATCGCGCGCGTTCTCGCCCTGCAGGAAGGCGGTGCCGGGATCGGGAAAACGCGGATGCAATGCCAGCGCCATCGAGTTGCGCAGGCCGCGCGCGTAGACCTCGTGCGGCGGCGACGGATCGCCGGATTTCAGCGCCGCAAAGACGCCGCCGGCCGGTGGCGTGAACAGCCAGATCGCGGCGAGTGCCGAAGTGCCTTCGCCCGCGGCGCAGGGCTGCGTGATCGGAGACGGTGACAGGCAGTTGTCGCTGGGCGAGCCGATGTTGACGAACAGCCGTCCGATGCGGTCGAAGGCGAATGCCTTCAGCGGATGCGCACTTTCCGATAGGCGGGTGCCGTCGGGCAGCGTGAGGCGGCGTCCCGGCAGGTCGCGGATGATGGTCTCGATCGTTGCTTTCGGATCGGCCGCGAGCGGATCGAAGCGGAAGATCGATGTGTCGGTGGAGGCGTAGATCCGGCCGCCGGGGCCGGCCGCAAGCCCGAACGGATAGGACAGCCGCGTGATCGCCTCGCGGAGGCGCTGGCCGGCCGGCGCCGCGGGATCGAGGATCAGCAGCCGGCCGTCGTCATGGCCCCAGCCGCCCATGTCCGCGATCACGAACAGCCGATGGCCGGAGATCTGCACGATGCCGCGCGGAAATCTCAGGCCGTCGTCGCGGCCGGCTACGAGGCCGGCGCAGAAGCCGGGCTTCATGTCGATCTGGAGGCGCGGAAAGGCGAGGGCGCCGTCGCCGCAACTGGCCGGGCCGAGCGCGTAGCCGCTGCGGACCGTCGCGTCGTCGGCGCGGCCAGCTCCGATGCCGATGAGCATGGCGGTCGCGACGGCTGCAAGACTGTGCCACGACCATCCCATGCGTCGGTCCCGCTCAGTGAAGCAGATTGTATTGGATGATGTAGGCGGCAGCGCCGGCAAAATAGCCGAGCAGGGCGATGCCGCTGATGCGGCGGACGTACCAGAAGAAGTGGATGTTCTCGAGCCCCATCGCGGCGACGCCGGCCGCCGAGCCGATGATCAGGATCGAGCCGCCGGTGCCGGCGCAGTAGGCGACGAACTCCCACAGGAAACTGTCCGGCGGAAACTGGCTCAGGCTGTACATGCCCATGGATGCCGCGACCAGCGGCACGTTGTCGATGACCGCGCTGGCGAGGCCGAGCACGATCACGATCAGGTCGAGCCGGCCGACGGTGCGATCGAGCCATTGCGCCAGCGTCTGCAGGATGTGGGTGTGCTCGAGCGCGGCGACTGCCAGCAGGATGCCGATGAAGAACACGATCGAGGGCATGTCGATGCGGGTCAGCGCATGCACGAGCGTCAGGCGCTGCTTCTGTTCTGAAGCCTTCTCGCGATGGACGATCTCGCCGACCATCCACAAGAGGCCAAGGCCGAACAGGATGCCCATGAACGGCGGCAGGTGGGTCACCGCCTTGAACACCGGCACGGCGACCAGGATGCCAAGGCCCATGAAGAACATCAAATTGCGCTCGAACGGCAGGATCGGGCTGATCGAGGCGAGGCCGGCGCTCGCCGGCGGCACCAGCTGCTTGCCGCGCAGGGTGACGCTGACGACGGCGAGCGGGACCAGCAGGTTCAGGAGCGAGGGGATGAAAACCGACTTCATGATCGCGAGCGGCGTGATCTGGCCGCCGATCCACAGCATGGTGGTGGTGACGTCGCCGATCGCCGACCAGGCGCCGCCGGCATTGGCGGCGATGACGATGATCGATGCGAAGACCAGGCGGTCCTCGTCGCGGCCGGACAGCTTCTTCATCAGCGACACCATCACGATCGCGGTGGTGAGGTTGTCGAGCATGGCGCTGAGAAAGAAGGTGACGAAGCCGACCAGCCAGACCAGGGTGACCTGGTTGCGGGTGCCGATCAGCGAGGTCACGACCTCGAAGCCGTTATGGGCGTCGATGACCTCGACGATCGTCATCGCGCCGATCAGGAAGAAGATGATCTGGGCGGTCGAGGCCACGGACTCGTTGAGCTCGGTCGCGACCGCCGGAGCCGTCCCGTCCATGACGGCGTAAACGGTCCACATCAGGCCGGCGCCGACCAGGGCGGTGGCCGCCTTGTTGATCCGGAACGGGTGCTCCAGCGCCACCACGGCATAGGCGAGCGTGAAGACGGCGACGATGGCAGCGGTCATCGCGGGGGATTTCCGGTCATGAATCTCGGCATGGGCAGCGTGGAACCGCCCCAGATATGACCGATCGGCGGTCCGCCAGCAAGCAGGGGACCGAAACCGCGTCGGGTCCTACACCACGGCCGACGCGATCGCGTCGGCGTGGCTGCGGATGGCGCGGATCTCGGCCGCGCTGCGGCGCACGGTCTTCCGCATCTTCAAGATCGTTGCAGCATGGAGCTCGGCAAAGGCTTGCTCATCGTTGCGTCCGGCACGGGCCAGAAGTCTGCCGAGATGCGCAACGTAATCCTTCTGATCCGCTGATCCGCGCTTGCTGATCGCATCCTTCTCCTCCATGCGCTCTCTCTGAGCGGAAACGGGTCAGAGTCAGATGTGGATCACCCGAATGCTTGCGGTCGTCATTTCGAGGAGCGAAGCGACGAAGCAATCCAGGTCCTTCGCGTCGCCATGGATTGCTTCGCTGCGCTCACAAGGACGGCGGAGGAATTCAGAGCCGGACGAACGGGCTGATGAGGCGGCCGAGCAGGCCGTGCATGCGCAGGTCGCCGGTCATCGCGACGAGGCAGAGGCAGGGGCCCTCGTCACCGACCACCGGACGATGGTCGACCTCGTCGTCGCCATAGTCGAAGTCGCCTGGTCCGTAATAGCCGCCGAGATGGCTGAAGCTGCCCTTCAGCACGCAGGTCAGCTCGTTGCCGGAATGCGTATGCTCCAGCATCCGCGCCCCGGGCTCCGAGCGCAGCAGAAAGGCGCGCGATTTGCCGGTGCCCGGCAGCAGGATCGGGCGCATGCTGATGCCGGGCGCGACGCGCCGGCGCTTGCCGATCTTGCAGCGCTTGACCATCTCGGGCAGGTCCGCGAGCTCGGGATCGTGCTCGGCGACCTCGCTCACCTGCGGCGCCGCCTGCGGGCGTCGATCGATGCGGGCCATCACGGCATCGAAAGCATCCGCGCCCGTCGCGACCGGCTCGGCCGCGTCCAGCGAGGCGCCGGCGAGCTGCTCGATGGCGCGCACGAAGCGCTGGCATCGGCCGCAATCGGCGACATGGACACCGACGACCAGCCGCTCGGCCTCGTCGAGCGCACCAGTGGCGAAGTCGGCCAGCAGGTCTTCCGGCGGGTGGTGGCTGATCGTCATGTCGCGTCGTCCAACAGGTCTCTCAGGCGATTCATCGCCAATCTGATTCGTGACTTTACCGTACCCAGCGGCAGGCCGAGCACCGCCGCGATTTCCGAATGTGGTCGTTCTTCAACGAACGACAGGCGGATCACGGTGGATTGCTCCACCGATAATCTTTCGATCGCGGCCGCCACCCGTGTGGCATCTTCGACACGCGAGACGATCTGGTCGGCTGCGGGCGTCGGATCGGCTTCCTCGTCGCGCCCCACTTCTCTGCTCAGCCGGCTGTCGCGGGCGGCCTTGCGCGCGGCGTCGATCCGCTGGTTGCGCGCGATCGTGAAGATCCAGGCGGCCGCGCCGGCCGTCGACGGATCGAATTGCCCCGCCTTCGTCCACACCGCCACCATGGTGGATTGGGCGATTTCCTCAGCGTCGTCGGCGTTGCAGCCGGTCTTGATGAGGAAGCCTTTGATGCGGGGCGCAAAATGCGCGAACAGGGCCTTGAACGCCTCGCGGTCGCCGCGCGCGGCGACGCGTCCGATCAATTCAGCCCAGTCCACAGTCGCCTTCGGCCCTCTGCTCACATTCACCCTGGTACGGGCACCGAACGCCCGTGCAAATTTCTGCCGGGACGATGCCACGTTCCATTGCGCTAATCCAGCCGCTCTCATCGCGTGGTCATGGTCCCCGGCACGCATGCTTGATCCCGGATAACGTGGATCATGGACGGCTGGATCACAGCGGGCCGAGGATTTTCCGGACCCTCAATTCTTCAGCTCGGAATTGACCATCGCCAGGAACTCCTGGCGGCTCATCGGGTCGGTGCGGAAGCAGCCGAGCATGCGGCTGGTGGTGAGATCGACGCCGTGCTTCTTCACGCCGCGCGAGCTGATGCAGTGATGGGCTGCCTTGATCACGACCGCCACGCCCTGCGGCTGCAGCACCTCGTCGATGATGTTGGCGATCTCGGCCGTCATGCGCTCCTGGATCTGCAGGCGGTTGGCATAGGCCTCGACGACCCGGGCGAGCTTGGAAATCCCGACCACGCGGTTGCGCGGCACGTAGCCGACCCAGGCGCGGCCGATGATGGGCGCCATGTGGTGCTCGCAATGGCTCTGGAACGGGATGTTCCGCAACAGCACCATCTCGTCGTAGCCGGCGGTCTCCTCGAACGTCTTGCGCAGATACTCCTCGGGGTTCTGCTCATAGCCGGCAAAATAGCTCTTGTAGGCCCGCGCGACCCGGGTCGGGGTCTCGGAGAGACCCTCGCGCGACGGGTCCTCGCCGATCCAGGTCAGGATGGTGCGGATGGCGTCCTCGACGTCATCCTGGGTGACCGCAACCGGGTCGCAGGCGAACGGAAGTTTCTTGGCTGTCTGGCGCACGAGAGCTCTCCAAAAACCAAGAAACGGTTCCAGTATCGGAACGGATCACGTCTTGCGGGGCGATTTCCGCGACCGATGGCTCGCCGCCGTCAGCTCGCCTTGCGCAGCCGCATCTCCGCGGAGGGACCCGAGCGCAGGTTCTGGAAGAACTTCTCGACCTCGTTGGCGAGCGTCTGCGCGGTGGCGTTGAGGTCGCCGGACGCCGACAGGACGGAGGCCGCGGCCGTCGAGGTCTCACTGATGGCGTCGCGGAGCGAGCCGATGTTCATGACCAGCGTCTGGTTGCCCTGGGCGGTCGACTGCGCGTTGGCCGAGATCTCCCGCGTCGCCTGGTCCTGCTGCTGGATCGCATTGGAGATGTTCGAGGTGATCTCGTTGATGCCGCGGACCGCCTGGCCGATCTCGCGGACCGCGTCGACCGCGGTCTTGGTCGAGGCCTGGATCAGGCCGACGTTCTGGCTGATCTCCTCGGTCGCCTTGGCCGTCTGCCCGGCCAGCGCCTTGACCTCGTGAGCGACCACGGCAAAACCACGGCCGGCCTCGCCGGCGCGGGCGGCCTCGATGGTCGCATTCAGAGCGAGGAGATTGGTTTGCTCGGCGATGGTCTGGATCAGGGTCAGCACGCCGTCGATGCGCTGGGTGGCGGCGGCAAGGCCCTCGATCTCCGTGACCGACTTCTCGGTGCGTTGGCCGGTCTGCTCGACGGCGCCGGCCGACTGCCGGATCTGCCGGCCGATCTCCTCGACGGACGTCGACAATTCCTCGGCGGCGCTCGCGACGGCGGAGACGTTGGTCGACGCCTGCGACGTCGCGCCGGCGGCGGTGACCGCGCGCTCGTTGGCATCGGCCGTCAGCCGCGTGATCATCTCGGCGGTTTGGCGCATCGCGGCGGCGTTCTCGGTGACGGTCCGCATCACGCTGCCGATCGCGGTGCGAAATTCGTCGACCGCGGTCTCGATGTGGCGGGCGCGGGCTTCGCGGATTTCGGAGTCCTGCGAGACCTGGACATTGAGGTCGCGGTTATGGGCCATCGCCTGCTGGAACACGCCGATGGCGCGAGCGAGCTCGCCGACCTCGTCGGCGCGCCCGGCATACGGCACTTCGACGTTCTCGGCGCCGGTGGCGACCCGGCGGATCGTATCGGTGATCTGAGACAGCGGCCGAGCGATCGAGCGAGCGATGATCACCACGCCGGCTGCGACCAGAACCAACATCAAGCCGCCAAGGCCGGTCAGCACGAGCGAGAGCTTGTTGTTCAGCGCCGTTTCCTCGGCGATCTTTCCTGCGCGCTCGACATAGACTTTGGACAGCGCCTCGAGATCCGTGTTGAGCGCCTTGCGCACGGAGCGATTGGCGTCGTTGTCGCCCCACTCGCGTCCCGCGGCCGGGCTGATTTCATTGGCGCGGCGGACCAGTTCGGCGCGGAATTCGACGAATTGCTCGATCCGCTTCTTGAATGTTGCGAATTGCTGGGCGTCGTCGGCCTGTACGATCGCCTGCCACTTGTCGACGACCTTCAGGATGTCAGCATTGAACTTGAGCAAGCCGTTGCCGTATTGTTTTACGACGGCGGGGTCGGTCGACATATAGACGCCGCGCGACTCCATGACGACGGCATAGACGAGGCCGTTGACCAGCTGAACGTTGTGAGCGGCGAGATTGGCCGTCTCGATGGCCTTGATGAGCTCCGTGGCTCGCCGCGAGTTGTAGTCGGACAGCCAGGTGATTGCGGCGGTCAATAGCGCAAACAACGCGAAGATTGCATAGAGCTTGACTGCGATGGATTGGCGCGTGGCCGTATTCGTTGACGTCGGGCGTGAGGTCATGAGGTGAGATACCGCGAGTTTTTGCTACGACGCAGGAGGCGCTTGATTGTTAATAGTTATGCAAAACCTTCATGGAGAAAGCGTTAAGTTGACACCGTCAGTATTATGCAACCCCCGCGTACTTCGCTTGGCGTTTCAATCGATTAGTTGGTGCTCCGCAGCAGGGGCGGGCGCCGGGGCATCCGGTTGACTACGGAGGGCATGCGCCATTTCGAGGCCCCTCGTTCCCCTGCAAATGCATTGCAACCGGTGGCCGGCCGCGCACGCGCTCCCCCATTGGTTCGCCGATCGGAGACCGGCCGGGAACAGTCGTTGCGTTCGATCGATCAATGATCCATCTGATTGGAACTTTAGATCGCCTTTCGCATTCCGCCATCCGCATTGCGATGCATCGGATCAGGTCGCCTCGTCGGGTCGCGTCTGATCAGGCCAGACGGCGCGAGCATCCGGCATGCGGAGGGGACGTTGCGCCCTGCGACGGGAGCGGAAGGCTCGATCGCACTCAACTTTTCCGGAAGGGGTGGCGAAGCCTTATCTTCGGCCGTAAGGTAACCAGTTAGCGGGTTGTCGCGAGGGGCAGTCGATGAGATTCGAGGGCATCGAAACGGTACGTCGCATTCTCTGTGTGTTTCCGCGCTACACCTCGTCGTTCGGAACCTTCGAGCATGCCTATCCGCTCACCGACGGCGTCCAGGCCTTCATGCCGCCGCAGGGGCTGCTGCTGATCGCGGCCTATCTTCCAAGTTCCTGGCAGGTGCGCTTCATCGATGAGAACATCCGCCCGGCGCGGGACGAGGATTTCTCCTGGGCCGAAGCGGTGTTCGTCAGCGGAATGCACATCCAGCGTCAGCAGATGAACGACATCTGCCAGAGGGCGCATGCGTTCGACCTGCCGGTCGCGCTGGGCGGCCCTTCCGTCAGCGCCTGTCCGGACTACTATCCGAGCTTCGACTATCTGCATGTCGGCGAGCTCGGCGATGCCACCGACGAGCTGATCGCGCGGCTGGCGCGGGATCCGTCGCGGCCTGCGCAGCAGGTCGTGCTGCGGACCGACGAGCGGGTGGCGATGACCGATTTCCCGGTGCCGGCCTATGAGCTCGCCGAGGTGAAGAAGTACTTTCTCGGCAGTATCCAGTATTCCAGCGGCTGCCCCTATCAGTGCGAGTTCTGCGACATCCCCGGCCTCTATGGACGCAACCCGCGCATCAAGTCGCCGCAGCAGATCATCGCCGAGCTCGACAAGCTTAGGGAATGCGGCGTCACCGGCTCGGTCTATTTCGTCGACGACAATTTCATCGGCAACCGCAAGGCGGCGATGGACCTGCTGCCGCATCTGATCGAATGGCAGAAGCGCACCGGCTATGTGATGCGGCTCGCCTGCGAGGCCACGCTCAACATCGCCAAGCGGCCCGAGATCCTGGAGAAGATGCGTGAGGCCTATTTCATCACCATCTTCTGCGGCATCGAGACGCCCGACCCGGATGCGCTGACGGCGATGCACAAGGACCACAACATGATGGTGCCGATCCTGGAGGGGATCAGGACCATCAACGGCTATGGCATGGAGGTCGTCTCCGGTATCATCATGGGGCTGGACACCGATACGCCGCAGACCGCGGACGCGCTGCTGCAGTTCGTCGCGGAGAGCCGGATCCCGCTGCTCACGATCAATCTGCTGCAGGCGCTGCCGAAGACGCCGCTGTGGGATCGCCTCGAGCGCGAGGGCAGGCTGGTCCACGATGACGGCCGCGACTCCAACGTGAAATTCCTGATGCCCTATGACGAGGTGGTCACGGCGTGGCGGCGCTGCATGGAGGTGGCCTATGAGCCGGAGCGGCTGCTCGCGCGCTACAAGCACCAATGCGACACCACCTACGCCAAACGCATCAAGGTGCCGGTCAGCGACGAGATGAAGAGCTGGCCGAACATCAGGCGCGGCCTGGTCATGATGGGCAAGATCTTCTGGAAGGTGGGCGTGCTCGGCGACTACAAGCGGCCGTTCTGGCGCTTTGCCTGGAGCCAGCTCAAGCGTGGCGAGATCGAGAATTTCATCGCCGTGGCGCTGATCGCGCATCACCTCATCATGTTTGCGCGCGCCGCCTCGCGCGGGAATCAGAACGCGTCGAACTACTCGATCCGGCTGCGCGAGGCCGCCCTTCCCGCAGGGTGATGGTCCTCTCTGGGACAGGGGCGGCGAGTGGCGCTCGCCAGCACCGGCCGCGGCCTGCCCCGGGCAAGGGACGGCTCGGTCGGATACCGGTCCTTGAGTCGTTCAGGTTTTTGAGCCCCGCGTCCGTCCGGGTCGTCCACGCTCTTTTCAAGCACGGCAGAATCGTGGCGTGATCGGAAGCCATGCCGGCTCGCCGTCTTGTGTGGCCGGGCATGGTTGCGGCCGGGGAGTGAACCCTGCTAGACCCGGCCTCGACGAATTGTCACGTGTTTTCAAGGATTAGCTTCGGCTGCGGGCCACAATGCGGTCATCTCTGCTTCGCTGAGCGGCCTTATTTCTGCCCTATGCGCTCAGGCCTTCCGAATTAGGCCGCCCCCAACCACTGGACACCGCATGCTGGAAGTCAGGCACGACAACGAAGTCCATGTCGAGAAGGTCGAGCACCGGCCGGCCGACAGCATCGCTTTCGGCATCGAGCGGCTCGGCCTCCTCGCGGTCAAGGCGCCGATCTTCTCCTGCGTCGTCCTGCTCGTCCTGATCGTGGCGGCGGTGTTCGGCATCAAGCGGATCCAGATCGACGATTCGCTCAGCCAGCTGTTTCGCTCCGACAGCAAGGAATTCCACCAGTACGAGGAGGTGACGAAGAAGTTCCCGGCCGAGGAATTCGACGTCCTCGTCGTGGTCGAGGGCAAGACCTTGCTGGCCCGCCAGAACCTCGAGAAGCTGCGTGACTTCGTGACCGACCTGCAACTGGTCGAGGGCACCCGTGGCCTGGTGTCGCTGTTCTCGGCCCGTCAGGCGCCGGCGCCCGGCAAGCTGCCGGCAGCGCTGTTTCCGTCGGATCTGCCGGAGGGCGAGGCCTACGACAAGTTCATCGAAACGGTGAAGTCCAACGAGATCATCCGCGGCAAGCTGTTGTCGGAGGACGGCACGCTCGCCCTGATCGTGCTGTCGCTCGAGCCCAAGGTGGTGGCCTCGAACGATCTCGGGAAGGTGGTGGGCGACATCCGGAAGCTGATGGCGGAGAACCTCGCCGACACCGGCCTGAATGTCCAGCTTTCCGGCGTGCCGGTCATGCAGCTCGAGATCCGCAACGCGGTGGAACGTGACGGGCTGACCTACAACATTCTCGGCATTCTCGCCGGCTGCATCATCGCCATCATCTTCTTCCGCAAGGTCTCCTTCATGATCGCGGCGGCGTTTCCGCCGCTGATCGCGATCATGCTCGCGCTCGGCGCGCTCGGCTGGGCCAATTTCAATCTCAACATGTTCCTGAACGTGATGACGCCGCTCATCATGGTCATCAGCTTCTCCGATTCGATGCAGCTCACCTTCGCCGCCCGCGACCGCCTGATCGCAGGGCAGGACAAGGTGACGGCGTTCAAGAACGCCGTGCTGGTCGTCGGCCCGGCTTGCGTGCTGACCCACGCCACCGCCGGCATTTCCTTCATCGCCCTGCAGTTCTCCGACAGCGACCTGATCCGCAAGTTCGGCGAGGCGGGGCTTGCCGCCACCATCATCGCGCTGGTCGCGGTGCTGTCGCTGGTGCCGGTGTTCGGCGTGCTGCTGGTGCGCAACGAGAAGACGTTCGCGGTCAAATTCCAGGGGGCCGATGCCGGCGTGCAGGCGCTGCGCAATTTCTGCTACTGGATCGCGGTGCGCATGGTCGGTCGTCCCGGCCTGTTCAGCCTGATCGCGGTGGTGTTCGTCGGCTCGCTCGCGGTGGTCTATGCGAGCCTGGAGCCGCGCTACCGGCTCGCCGACCAGGTGCCGGACAAGCGCCAGGCAGTGGCGGCGAGCAACCGGCTCGATGCCAAGCTCACCGGCGCCAATCCGGTCAATGTGCTGGTCCAGTTTCCCAAGGGCGCCTCGCTCTATGCGCCGGAGACGTTGCAGACCATCGCCGACGTCCATGCCACCGTCGAGAAGACTGCCGGTGTCGGCAACGTCTGGTCGGTCGAGACGCTCAGGCGCTGGCTGGCCGAGAAGGCCGGCTCGTCCGATACGACGACGCTGCAGGAATACGTCAATCTGATCCCCGAGCATCTGGTGCGCCGCTTCATCGACAAGGAGCAGGATGCGGTGGTGGTCGCCGGCCGCGTTCCCGATCTGGATTCCAGCCAGCTGCTGCCGGTGGTCGACAAGCTTGATCATGAGCTCGACACGGTCAGGAAGAAGCACCCCGGCTTTGAGATCGCGGTCACCGGCCTAGCCGCCATCGCCGCGCGCAACTCCGCCAGCATGATCCAGAAGCTCAATCACGGGCTCACCATCGAGTTCGCGCTGGTGGCGATGTTCATCGGGCTCGCCTTCCGCTCCTGGGTGGTGATGCTCGCCTGCATCCTGCCCGGCATCTTCCCGGTGGTGATGTCCGGGACGTTGTTGTGGGCGATGGGGGAGGGGCTGCAATTTGCCAGCGTGGTGGCGCTCACGGTCTCCTTCGGCCTCGGCCTGTCGGCCACCATCCACTTCCTGAACCGGCTGCGGATGGAGAGTGCGCCCGGCGTCAGCGCCGCGGTCGCGGTGGAGCGTGCCACCGTGCTGGTCGGACCGGCGCTGATCCTCACCACGGTGGTGCTGGCCTGCGGCCTCGTCGTCACCGTGTTCTCGGATCTGCCGTCGCTGCGGCTGTTCGGCTGGCTCAGCGCGTTCTCGATGGTGGCGGCGCTGTTCGCCGACCTCTTCATCCTCCGCCCGACCGCGATGTTCCTGATCAACCTGTCGCAGAAGCTGAAGCGCAAGCCGGTGTGAGGGGCGTGATCTAAGCCCAATCCAACACTGTCATCGCCCGCGTACGACGCGGGCGAAAAAACAAAACGGCCCTGACGTCGTCAGGGCCGTTCGCGCATTCCGTTGCTGACGATGTCGCGACCGTTCAGGTCTTCGACATCGTGATGTTGACGCCGCGGATCTCGCCCTTGGAGGAGATCTGCACGACCTGCTTGTTGCCGCTGGTCCTCAGGGTGATGCTGGCGGCAAAGCCGGCGGCCTGCACGAACACGTCGATCTGGCCGTTGCCGGCGGTGCCCTGCAGCTCGCCGTTCACGTTGCGGCTGGATTCGCTCCAGTTGCCGGAGATGCGATCGCCCTGGCTGGTGACGTCACTGGTCAGGAGGAACTTGTAGCTGTCGCTGGCGCATTGCAGACTCTGCTTCAGATTGGCGCCGGCCACCTTGTAGCTGGCCTTGCAGCGGATGCGCTCGGTGGTGCCGTCGGACAGCGCGACCGTACCGTTGCCCGACCACGACCCGTCGAAGCCGGCGAACGGGCCCGACTGAGCCTGAACCGCGGTCGCCGCCACGAACAATGCCGCTCCGAGACCGGCGGCCTTGACGACGCGCCCAGAGAAAGGTGAGCCGAACAGTTTCATATCGAGTTTCCCATCCAAAATGACACCGCTGTGTCGGCGTACGCCGCCGCTTCGAACACTTGGTGTTCTCGCCGAAGGTTAGGTTCAAATGACGGCCGGTCGGGCGCTGCGACCGGATGCCATGATGCCCGCCGACACCGTGCGACGGGTCGGCGCCGAATGGTCGTCCTCGCAAGACGGCTGCACGCAAGCCGCCTCGACGGCGCTGCATCTAACGGTCCGCGCGGCATGCTTGCAACAGCCAAATGCGAAAAACGTGTTCCGAGAATAACGCCCTAGTATCAACGCCTTGTTTGTGCCAAAGCTGTGATCTCCGAGCTTGATCCGCTCGGGATCATAGGGCGCAAATTTGGCCGCATTTGGCAGCGTACCTCCGGCGCTGGGGGGCTTGCGGTCCTTGCCAAACCAAACAGGTGTTTCCCGGGCAGCATCGGCGATCCGGGAGGTCTCCTCTGCTGTCAAAATGAAGGAACACGATGCGTAAGATTTTCCTGGCACTTTCCCTGCTGTCGTCGGTGTCCGTTTCCACCGGCGCGTTCGCGCAAGGCCGCGGCGGCACGCCCGAAGAGCAGGCGGCCTGCACGCGTGACGTTCAGAAGTTCTGCCGTGCCGTCATCGATCAGGGTGACTTCACGATCCTTGCGTGCCTGAAGGAGAACCGCCCCAAGATCAGCCCGGCCTGCGATCAGGTGCTGAAGACCCACAACCAGTAAGCGGTTGCCGTTCGGAACGGTTGTTTCCGAACTCTTTTGGTTAACGACCGCCGGCCCGCCCCTCAGGGAAGGGGCGGCGGTTCGATCCTATGGGCTGCCCGACATCGATTGCATTGGTTTTGGCTGGATCTTCGCCTATATGGGGGCGAGCAATCCGTTCGCATGAGCGAAGCGGCGGGCATTGTTTTCGGTAGCGCCCTTTCAACCTGATAGCTGTTTCGTCCATGACCACCGCGAGCGATTTGCGATCCGGCAAGACACACCGGGACGAGAACTTTCCGGTGGCCTCCTGGATCATCCGTCCAGAGCACCGGGCGCTGATCCTCGCCTTCTACAATTTCGTGCGAACCGCCGACGACATCGCCGATCATCCGAGCCTGCCGGGCGAGGAGAAGCTGCGGCTGCTCGATCTGCTCGAAGCCGAGCTGACCGGGACCGGCGAGACCCAGGATGTCGCCGTCAGCCTGCGCCGGGCGCTCGCCGAACGCGGCATGCCGCCCCGGCATGCGCTCGATCTGCTGGTTGCCTTCCGGATGGACGTGACCAAGCTGCGTTACGAGAACTGGGACGAGGTCATCCACTACTGCCGCTACTCGGCGATGCCGGTCGGCCGCTTCATGCTCGATGTGCACGGCGAGTCCACCGCGACCTGGCCGGCCTCGGACGCGATCTGCGCCGGGCTGCAGATCAACAACCACCTGCAGGACTGCGGCAAGGACTACAAGGCGCTCAACCGCGTGTACCTGCCGCGCGATGCGCTGGCGGAAGCCGGCGCCACCGTCGAGATGCTCGGCGAGTCCAGATCGCCGCCGCAACTGCTGGCCTGCCTGCAGAAGCTCGCGGTGCGTAACGCGGCGCTGCTCGATGAGGGCAGGGACCTCAACAGCGGCGTCAAGGATTTCCGTTTCGGACTGGAGATCGCCGTGATCCAGGCTTTCGCTGACCGTATCGTGGCGCTGCTGAAGGTGCGCGATCCACTGAGTGAGCGCGTGCACCTGTCGCCCGTCGGCATGCTTGGTCTCACCTTCACGTCGGTGATGGGCGAGATCGGCCGCCGCGTGGCCGGGCGTCATCCCGCCACCAAATCGGCAGCCGGCGCATGACCCTCGAGGCGACCGCAGACAATATCGATCACGGCACGGCGGCGTCCGGCAGCTCGTTCTATGCCGCCATGCGCATCCTGCCGCGCGCCCAGCGCGATGCGATGTTCCAGGTTTACAGCTTCTGCCGCGAGGTCGACGACATCGCCGATTCCGACGGGCCGCGGCCCGAGCGGCTGGCGGCGCTGCAGAAATGGCGCGACGACATCGACGCGCTCTACCAGGGTAACCCGCCGCCGCGGCTGCACGACTACGTCGCCGCGGTGAAGACGTTCGGCCTGAAGCGGGAGGATTTCCTCGCCATCATCGACGGCATGGAGATGGACGTGCCGCAGGAGATCCGCGCGCCCGATCTCGCCACGCTGGACCTTTATTGCGACCGGGTCGCGAGCGCGGTCGGCCGCCTCTCGGTGCGCATCTTCGGCATGCCCGAGGAGGACGGCATCCTGCTGGCCCACCATCTCGGCCGCGCGCTGCAGCTCACCAACATCCTGCGCGACATCGACGAGGACGCGGCCATCGGCCGGCTCTATCTGCCGCGCGAGGCGTTGCTGTTCGCCGGAATCACCGGCGATGATCCGGCCAAGGTGACGCAGGAGCGAGCGCTGCCCAAGGTCTGCAACTCGGTTGCCGTCAGGGCGAAGACGCATTTCGAGAAGGCCGACGAGATCATGCGGCGCAACCGCCGGCGTGCCGTGCGTGCGCCGCGCATCATGTCGAAATACTACCGCGCCGTGTTCGACCTCCTGCTCGAACGTGGCTTCGCGCTGCCGCGCGAGCCCGTCCGCGTGAGCAAGCTCACGAAGATCGGCATCATCCTCCGTTACGCAATCATCTGATGCAAAAGACCGCTCACATCATCGGCGCCGGCGTGTCCGGCCTTTCCGCCGGCGTGCGGCTCGCCAATGCGGGCTACATCGTGCACGTCCACGAGGCCACGCAGCAGCTCGGCGGCCGCTGCCGGTCCTATTACGACGCCGCGACCGACCTGGTGATCGACAACGGCAACCATTTGCTGCTGTCGGCCAATCATCACGTGCTGTCCTATGCCCGCGCGATCGGCTCGGAAGCGGGGCTGGTCGGGCCGGAGAAGGCGCAGTTCGCCTTCGTCGACATCCGGAGCGGCCAGCGCTGGCTGCTCGATCTCGGCAACGGCCGCCTGCCGCTGTGGGTGTTCGACGAGGGTCGCCGCGTGCCGGATACCAAGCTCGGCGACTACCTCGCGCTGTCGCCGCTGATCTGGGCCGGTACGTCCAAGACGATCGGCAGCACGATTCCCTGCAAGGGCACGCTGTACGACCGCCTGGTGCAGCCGCTGCTGCTCGCGGCACTGAACTGCGATCCGCCGGAAGGCTCGGCGGGGCTTGCCGGCGCCATCGTCCGCGAGACCTTGCTCGCCGGCGGCCAGGCCTGCCGGCCGCTGATCGCGCGCGATGGCCTGTCGGGCGTGCTGATCGATCCGGCCGTGAAATTCCTGGAAGGCAAGGGCGGCAGCGTCCGGATCGGCCGCGAGCTGCGTGGCCTCGACGATGCGGGTGGTCGCGTCACCGGGCTCAGGTTCGGCGGCGATGAAACCGTCGCGCTCGGTCCGTCCGACGTCGTGGTGCTCGCCGTGCCGCCGCGGCCGGCGATGGCCCTGCTGCCGGGGCTCACGGGGCCGACGAAATATCGCGCCATCGTCAATGCCCATTTCCGCATCACGCCGCCGCGCGATGCACCAGCTCTGCTCGGGGTGGTCGGCGGCCTGGTCGAATGGCTGTTCGCCTTCCCGCAGCGGCTCTCGGTCACCATCAGCAATGGCGATCGGCTGGTCGACATTCAGCGCGAGGAGCTCGCCGCCGCGATCTGGGCCGACGTCTGCAAGGCCGCCGGGATCAAGGCGGAGCTGCCGCCGTGGCAGATCGTGCGCGAGCGTCGCGCCACCTTCGAGGCGACGCCGGAGCAGAACGCGCTCCGACCCGGAGCGAAGACGGCGTTCGGCAATCTCGCTCTGGCCGGGGACTGGACCGATACCGGCCTGCCGGCAACCATCGAGGGCTCCGTCCGCTCCGGCGACCGCGCTGCGAATCTCCTGCTCGGGCACGGCTGACCGGCGCAGGGCAGCCGAATCTGGCCGCGCCGTCATGCCGCCCGCGCCGCGAGTCTCACATTTTCGTGGCGTAGTTCTTGCTTAAAGTTCCACGCTTGGTGGCGCCGGCGCAATTTGTTCCAGGGCGGAACAGGGATCGGCGGGGCCAAATGGCAACACCAGGCAAAAAACGCATCGGGTACGGGTGCAGTGCGGCGCAAACGGGGTTTCCTCGCGGATTTTTTCTGCGTAATCCTCGGTTTGTTAAGGCCTTTCCGCTCTGGCGCCGCCGTGGCTGAGGCTTTGGAACAAGAGACGGAGACGTCGGATCACGCGACGTCCGAGAAGGTGTCAGGGGTCGGATTGTGAAGTTGGGGATGGGGGACGATACGTCCGCGGATCGCCCGATTGATCCGCGGCCGGTCTTGGTCGTGACGGGCTTGGTGCAGGAGGCCCGGATTGCTGCCGGGCCCGGCATGATGGTGATCTGCAGCTCGAGCGACCCCAGGCAGTTGCGCTCGCTGCTCACCGTGTTCGATCCGACCTCGATCCGCGGCGTCGTCAGCTTTGGCGTGGCCGGTGGCCTCGATCCCAGCCTCAAGGCCGGCGACATCGTCGTCGCCACCGAGGTGACCGCGGGCGACGCGCGCTGGTTGTCCGGACTGTCGCTGCGTGAGGAGCACATCGCCCGCGCCGCCCTGAAGAAGCGCCGCGTCGTGCGCGGCGTGCTCGCCGGGGCCGAGGAGGTTGTCGTGGCCCAGGCCCGAAAGGCGGCGCTGCGCATGAAGACCGGGGCGGCCGCGGTCGACATGGAGAGCCACATCGCCGCCGCCTATGCCGCCGAGTATGGGCTGCCGTTCGCGGCGCTGCGGGTGATCTCCGATCCCGCCCATCGCACCCTCCCGTCGCTCGCCAAGGACGCCATCAAGCCGAACGGCGACATCGACCTGCCGATGATCCTGCGCGGCGTCGCCCGCAATCCGGCCGTGCTGCGCGGCCTGGTGTCGACGGGCATCGAGTTCAATCGCGCCCTGCGCTCGCTGCGCGGCGCCCGCGACCTGCTGCTGAGCGGCATGCTGGCAGCTGAGCATTTCCTCGAGACCGAAACGCTGGCCGCTGCCGAGGCGTGAGCCGTTTGCTCATCACGGAGCGTAGCGTCCATCCCGATCCAGAGATCAGTTCAATGAAAAAGGCCGCCGATCACTCGGCGGCCTTTTGATTGATCAGAGCCGTGAAGATCAGGCGGCCGTCGAGGCCTTCTGCTGCGCCTCGATCGCCTCGTCGTGACGGATCTCGGAGAGGCGCTTTTGCACCTCCGACGAGAACACGTACTGCGCCGGGCGCTGCTTGGAGAGATCGATCTCCGGCGCCATCGGACCCTCGGTCTTGATGCCGCGCAGCGACACGAACATCGCCTTGATCGGGTTGGTCAGCGCCGCATTGGCGGCGGTCGCCTCGTAGCCGCAATGCGCCATGCAGTCGGCGCACTTCTCGTACTTGCCGGTGCCGTAGGAGTCCCAGTCGGTGGTCTCCATCAGCTCCTTGAAGGTCTTGGTGTAGCCTTCGCCGAGCAGATAGCAGGGCTTCTGCCAGCCGAAGATGTTGCGCGCAGGCATGCCCCAGGGGGTGCACTCGAACTCCTGGTTGCCGGCCAGGAAGTCGAGGAACAGACCGGAATGCATGAAATTCCACTTCTTGCCCTTGCCGAGCTTGAAGACGTCGCGGAACAGCTGCTTGGTCTTGGTGCGGTTGAGGAAGTGCTCCTGGTCCGGCGCGCGCTCATAGGCATAGCCGGGCGACATGGTCACGCCGACGCCGAGCTCGGTCGTGAAGTCCAGGAACTTGGCGATCTCCTCGGCGGGATGGCCGTCGAACACCGTGGCGTTGACGTTGACGGTGAAGCCGCGCGCCTTGGCGGCCTTGATCGCGGAGACGGCGCGGTCGAACACGCCCTTCTGCGAGACCGCCTTATCGTGATGCTCGCGCAGGCCGTCGAGATGCACCGAGAAGAAGAGGTAGGGGGAGGGCTCGAACAGATCGAGCTTCTTCTCCAGCAGCAGCGCGTTGGTGCAGAGCGAGACGAACTTCTTGCGGGCGACCAGGCCGCGCACGATCTCGCCGATCTCCTTGTGGATCAGCGGCTCGCCGCCGGGGATCGCCACCATCGGCGCACCGCATTCGTCGGCCGCGTCCCAGCACTCCTGCGCGCTCATGCGGCGGTTGAGGATCGCGTCGGGATAGTCGATCTTGCCGCAGCCGGCGCACGCCAGGTTGCAGCGAAACAGCGGCTCCAGCATCAGCACGAGCGGATAGCGTTTCCGGCCGAGAAGCTTCTGCTTCATCAGATAGGCCCCGATACGCAGTTCCTTATGGAAGGGGATTGCCATTACGTCTCTTCTTTCTGGACCAAACGAGGACCGATCAGCCCGCGACCAGCTCGGCCGGCAGGCGGAATTCGATGTTTTCTTCCCGCCCCGGGACCACCGCGACCTCAACCGGTCCGATGCGCCGCAGGGCTTCGATGACGTCGTCGACGAGGACTTCGGGGGCCGAGGCGCCGGCGGTGATGCCGACGGCCTTGGCGTCCTTCAGCCAAACCGGATCGAGCTCGCTGCCATCAGCGATCAGATAGCTTGCGACCCCGGCCTCGGTGCCGATCTCGCGCAGTCTGTTCGAGTTGGAGCTGTTGGCGGCGCCCACCACCAGGATGACGTCCACCAGCTTGCTTAAGTCCCTTACCGCAGATTGCCGGTTCTGTGTCGCATAGCAGATATCCCGGATATCGGGACCTTGAAGGTCTGTAAAGCGGGCTTGAAGGGCTAAAATGATGTCCCTGGTGTCGTCCACGCTGAGCGTGGTCTGGGTAATATAGGCCAGCGGGGTATCGACCGGCAGGGGCAGGGTGGCCACATCGGCCACGTTCTGCACGAGGTGGACCGGGCCGGGAACCTGACCCATGGTTCCCTCGACCTCCGGATGACCGGCATGGCCGATCAGTACCAGGGTACGGCCCTTGGACATGTAGCGCTTGCCCTGGTTGTGGACCTTGGTCACCAGCGGGCAGGTGGCATTGAGCACCGGCAGCCCGCGGGCGGCCGCTTCCTCCTCGACCGTCCGGGCAACGCCGTGGGCGCTGAACACGGTGACGGCGCGCGGCGGCACCTCGGAGAGGTCCTCGACGAAGATGGCGCCCTTGGCCTTCAGGCTCTCCACCACGTGCTTGTTGTGGACGATCTCATGACGCACATAGACCGGCGGGCCATACTTCTCCAGCGCGCGCTCGACGATCTCGATCGCACGCACGACTCCAGCACAAAAACCGCGCGGCTGCGCGAGATACACCTGCATGGGACGTCCAGCCACGTTGCCTCACTTTCGACCCGGCACCTCCGTGCGTGCGACGGGGCTGCAATATTCGCACCAGCGAATGCCCCAATTGCCCGCCACACCGATGGAAGCGCAGGGCTTTGTGTCAAAAATCGAGCGAAGAGGAAAGCCAGTCTGCAAGTCGCTCGCATGTGACCCGTCGCACACAGCCCGCGACAGGCCGCAGGTAATTTAGTAATTATAAATTAGATCAATTAATTGAGTTGGTTATGCTCTCACTCGTTCGTCACTTTACCGCCGAGAACAGCCGCTATATCAGCCGCCCCGACGGTTCCGTGCATCGTTCGACCTGATCCGCCGTCGAGGGACCATCCTCGTCTTCAAAGGTTGGGCCAGGCCGGGTCGGGGCGCCGCTCAGGATGTGTGCGTCCGGGGCTCGCCCTGATCGGGGAACTCCGCCATGAAGCGGACGTTTCCGCCCAGCTCTCTAAACATTAGAAAGTCACGAAGTGCTGACCACGTTTGTCGTCTCGATCGTCAAGGCCTGCACCCGGTTTGCCTGGCCGACATTGATTGCGGCCCTGCTGCTCTCCGTAGGCGCGGGCTTCTATACGGCGCGTCATTTCTCCATCAATACCGACATCAACAAGCTGATTTCGCCCGAGCTCGACTGGCGCAAGCGCGACCAGCAGTACGAGCAGGCGTTCGATCGCGATCGGATGATCCTGGCGGTGGTCGAAGCGGCGACGCCCGAGATGACAGGTGTGGCGGCCGATGCGCTCGCCAAGAAGCTCAAGGGCGACACCGCGAACTTCTCATCGGTCGAGCTGCTCGGCGGCGGCGAGTTCTTCGCCAGGAACGGCCTGCTGTTCCTGCCGACCGAGGAGGTCAAGCAGCTCACGGACCAGTTCGCGGCGGCGGCGCCGCTGGTCGAGATCATGGCCGGGGACCCCTCGATCCGCGGCCTGACCGGTGCGCTGGAGACCGGCCTTGCCGGCGTCAAGCGCGGGCAAGTCAAGCTCGACAACGTCGCGCGGCCGTTCGACTACATCTCCCAGACCGTCGAGACCGTGCTCGACAAGGGCGATGCGACCTTCTCCTGGCGCCAGTTGATCTCCGACAAGCCGCTCGAAGACAGTGACAAGCGCGCCTTCATCCAATTCAAGCCGATCCTCGACTACCAGGCGCTCGAGCCGGGCAAGGCCGCCACCGATGCGATCCGGCAGGCCGCGGTCGAGCTCGATTTCCCGAACCGTTTTCATGCGCGCGTGCGGCTGACCGGGCCGGTGCCGATCGCCAACGAGGAATACGCCACCGTGCAGGAGGGCGCCGTCGTCAACGGCATCGGCACCGTGGTCGTCGTGCTGATCATCCTGTGGCTGGCGCTGCATTCGGCCAAGATCATCTCGGCCGTGTTCATCAACCTGTTCATCGGCCTCGCCCTCACCACGGCCGTTGGCCTGATGATGGTCGGCTCCTTGAATCTGTTGTCGGTCGCGTTCGCCGTGCTGTTCATCGGCCTGGGCGTCGATTTCGGCATCCAGTTCAGCGTGCGCTACCGTTCCGAGCGCTTCAAGAACGACAATCTGCCTGAGGCGCTGGCGGAAGCTGCGCGTCGCTCCGCCGTGCCGCTGTCGCTTGCGGCGATGGCGACGGCTGCCGGTTTCCTGTGCTTCCTGCCGACCGACTACAAGGGCATCTCCGAGCTCGGTGCCATCGCCGGCGCGGGCATGATCATCGCGTTCCTGTCGTCGATCACGGTGCTGCCGGCCTTGCTAAGGATTCTCAATCCGCCCGGCGAGAAGGAGCCGGTCGGCTACGCCTTCCTGGCGCCGGTCGATCATTTCCTCGAGAAGCACCGCGTGCCGATCATCGTCGGCACCCTCGGCCTGGTCGTCGCCGGCCTGCCGCTGCTCTACTACATGAAGTTCGACTTCAACCCGATGAACCTGCGCAATCCGCGCGCCGAGTCGATCGCGACCTATCTCGACCTGCGAAAGGATCCGAACACGGGCGCCAACGCGATCGACGTGCTGACGCGCTCCGAGACCGAGGCCAAGGCGATCGAGGCCAAGCTCGAGAAGCTGCCCGAGGTGGCGCGCGTGATGTCGCTCGACAGCTTCGTGCCCGAGGACCAGCCGGCCAAGCTGAAGCTGATCGCGCAGGGCGCGAAGGTGCTGGGGCCTGCACTCAATCCGGACCAGATCGATGCGGCGCCGAGCGACAAGGAGAATGTCGACGCCCTGAACTCGACCGTCGACAATCTCCGGCGCACCGCGGGCGAGAGCAGTGGGCTGGGCGCGGTCGCGTCGCGGCGGCTCGCCGACGCGCTTGCCAGGCTCGCGGGCGCCAGCGAAGCGGTGCGCAACAAGGCGCAGGCGGTGTTCGTCGAGCCGTGGAAGATCACGCTGGCGCAGCTCAGCGCCACCCTGCAGGCGCAGCCCGTCAGCCTCGCGAACCTGCCACCGGAGCTGGTGTCGCAGTGGAAGAGCAAGGACGGATTGATTCGGGTCGAGGCGCAGCCGAAGGGGGATCCGAATGACAACGACAATCTCAGGCGATTTGCCAACGCGGTGCTGGCGGCCGAGCCCAATGCGATCGGCGGGCCGGTGTCGATCCTGAAGTCAGGTGACACGATCGTGAAGGCATTCATCCACGCCGGCATCTACTCGCTGGTCGTGATCAGCCTCCTGTTGTGGGTGACCTTGAAGCGCTTCACCGACGTGCTGATGACGATCGTGCCGCTGCTGGTCGCAGGCGCCGTGACGTTGGAGATCTGCGTGCTGATCAAGCTGCCGCTGAACTTCGCCAACATCGTCGCCCTGCCGCTCCTGCTTGGCATTGGCGTCGCGTTCAAGATCTACTACGTGGTGGCGTGGCGCGGCGGCCGCACCAACCTGCTGCAGACTAGCCTGACCCGGGCGATCTTCTTCAGCGCGCTGACGACGGCGACCGCGTTCGGCAGCCTGTGGCTGTCGAGCCATCCCGGAACGTCCAGCATGGGCAAGCTGCTGGCGCTGTCGCTGGTCACCACGCTCGCGGCCGTGCTGCTGTTCCAGCCGGCGCTGATGGGCAAGCCTCGCGAGATCAAGGAGCAAGAGGGCTCGTGATCCCGGAATAGAAAAAGCGGCCGATCTCTCGGCCGCTTTTTTGTTCGGGTGACGGACGCCAATTAACGGGCGCGCGCGATATCGGGCAGCAGGCAGATATCGCCGACCTGGTCCGCGGGCTTTTGTCCCGGCTTGGCCAATGCGGTTGCGCCACTGCCGACGCCGGTCGTCGTTTTGGCCGCCGGGGCAGGGGCTGGCGCGATTGGTTTCTGTGTACCTTTAGCCATGCTGTTCACGGGGCTCGATGGGATCGGCGGAGCGACCCGCGTCCAGGTCTCGCCGCCGCACAGGAAGCCGAGCACGCAGCCCTTGATCTCCAGGTGATCGGGATCGATCGGCGTGATGGTCGAGCTGTAGAGCTGCCCATCCTTGGCGTTGTAGACTTGGCCTTCCCACGCGTCTGCGCCGGGCTTCTTCTTCATGTCGATCAGGATCGGCATGCCGAGCGTCGGACGGCTCTGGCGGGCCGGATCGGGGTTGTTGCTGTCGCGTCCGCCCGGGGTCTTCTCCCAGGCCACGACGCCCCACATGCTGCCATTGCATTGTGCGACTCGGATGTTCGCGACGCCGTCGGCGACCCGCCAGTCGCCGGTGGGGTCGGCCGCGAGCGCGGAAGAAATTCCTGCTGCGAACACGACTGCAGAGTATGCTAGTGTCGTCGACATGAGATATCTAAGGCGATGCAACATTGGCAGAAACCCGTGCTTGCTTTGATGGTGCGAATGAGGGCAAAACGCCGCATTGCGCGTTTTCAGTTGACGTCACGTCCATCAACCGAAGTATGTAGCCGATGCTAAAACCCAATCTAGACGTTTCCGAGATGTTTGTGGAGCGCCAAGCGCAGCGCAGCACGATGCATTCTCGGCATCTGAACGAGCAGCTTGTCCGCGTTCTCAAGACGATTGGATATGATGTTGGGTTCCAGAAGGGACAAGGACAATATCTCTACGATCGTGATGGGGCCCGTTATCTTGACCTGCTCAGCGGTTTTGGCGTCTTTGCAATCGGCCGCAATCATCCGACGCTGCGCGCCGCGCTGAAAAGCGTCCTCGACAGCGATCTGCCGAATCTCGTTCAGCTCGACGTCTCGACCCTGGCGGGTGTTCTTGCCGAGCGGCTGCTGGAATATGTCCCGTATCTGGACAAGGTGTTCTTTGCCAATTCCGGCGCCGAGACCGTGGAAGCCGCGATCAAATTCGCGCGTGGCGCGACCGGCCGGCCTGGTATCGTCTATTGCGGGCACTCCTATCACGGCCTCACCTACGGCGCGCTGTCGCTGACCGATGATTCGAACTTCCGCAACGGCTTCGAGCCGCTGCTGCCGGGCTGCACGGCCATCCCCTTCAACGATCTTGCCGCGCTCGAGCAGGCGCTGTCGTCGCGCGAGATCGCAGCCTTCATCGTCGAGCCGATCCAGGGCAAGGGCGTCAACATGCCCTCCGACGAGTTCCTGCCCGGCGCCGCCGCGCTCTGCAAGAAATACGGCACCATCTTCATCGCCGACGAGATCCAGACCGGCATGGGACGCACCGGCCGGTTCCTGGCGGTGGAACATTGGAACGTCGAGCCCGACATGGTGCTGCTGTCGAAGGCGCTGTCCGGCGGCCATGTCCCGGTCGGCGCGCTGCTGACGCGCAAGCAGATATTCGACAAGATCTTCAACCGCATGGACCGCGCCGTGGTGCACGGCTCGACCTTCGCCAAGAACGACCTCGCGATGGCCGCCGGCATTGCCACGCTCGAGGTGATGAAGGCCGAGAAGCTGGTCGAGGCCGCCGCCAAGCGCGGCGCCGAGCTGCGGCTGGCGCTGACGCGGATGGTGCCGGGCTACGAGCTGCTCAAGGAAGTGCGCGGCAAGGGACTGATGATCGGCGTCGAGTTCGGTCCGCCGAAATCGCTGCGCCTCAAGGCCTCCTGGACCATGCTGGAGAGCGCCAACAAGGGCCTGTTCTGCCAGCTCATCACGGTGCCGCTGTTCAAGGATCACAAGATCCTGACCCAGGTCGCCGGCCATGGCCTGCACACGATCAAGCTGCTGCCGCCGCTGACCATCACCGAAGAGGACTGCGCCTGGATCGAGCGCGCCTTCGACGACGTCATCGCGCAGAGCCACAAGGTCCCCGGCGCGATCTGGTCGCTCGGCAAGACCCTGGTCGACAACGCGATCCGCAAATCGGCCTGAGGTCGCGTCGGTTGGGCAAAGGCGCGTAGCGCCGTGCCCACCGTTTCAGCTCGTCTCCGGACAGACCGGATCCGGACAGACCGTAGGCACGCTTCGCTCGCAATGACTGAAGCGCGAGAGCGCGTCATCCCTCCTTGTTCGCACCCATCGCGCGCTCGAACCGCTCGCCGAACTCGTTGAGTTCGTCGGCGCCGATATCGCTTACCGCCCAATAGCTCAGGCCGCGGTCGCGCCAAGAGCGAATGTTGAAGCCCTGGACGGTGTCCATCCGTGCGGCGCGGCGCTCGGTAGACGCGGTCTGCGCCACGAACAGGTTGATGACGTGCTGGCGGCGGCGATAGACCACCGCGCCGATCGCGCGTGCATCGACATAGTCGAGCCGTCCGCCGATCAAGGTGAAGCCCTGTGCGGTGAGGTCGATCACCGGCGGCGCGACGTCGAGCCTGCCGTTGAACCAGGGCTTGACGGTGTGCTGATCGGTCGAGACGACGTCGGTGAGGTGGCCGGCCTGCAACGAGCGCAGATGCGCCGAGACGATCTCGGCCTCGATCCGCTGCTGGTCGTCATTGCGCAGCACGATGGCGACGAGGCCGGTGGCGGCCAGCGCCGACACCGCCGAGCCCAGGGCGAAGCCTCGCAGCAGCGTACGTCGGCTCGGCACTGCAGCGAGCGGGGTGATGGAGGCCGCATCGGCCGGCGGCAGGGTGGCTTCGATCCGCTGGCGCAAGGCAGGGGACGCCTTGTAGCTGAGGTCGGTGCCGGCGAGCATCTGCTTCATCTGCCGGATTGCAGCAAGCTCCGCGGCGCAGCGAGGGCAGCTCGCAACATGGGCTTCGACCTCGCGCGCGTGGCCGGCGTCGAGCTCGCCATCGGCCAGCGCGTGGATCAGGATCTCGGCTTCATCGCAGGTCATCGTTGTGGCTCCTCCCGCGCGAGCCAGGCGGCGCGCAGCATCGCGCGGGCGCGGGCGAGGCGCGACATCACGGTGCCGACCGGCACGCCGGCCGCCGCCGCGATCTCGCGATAGGACAGATCGTTGACCTCGCGCATGACGAAGGTCTCGCGAAACGGCTCGGCCAGCGTGTCGATCAGCCGGCGGATCGCCGAGGCATCACGTTCCCGCAATACGGCGCCTTCCGGCGTCTCGGCGCTCTCCTGCCACAGCGGGGGCTGCTCGGCCGCTTCCGGCGCGTCGTCGAGCGCCTTGGCCGGCGCGCCGGCGCGGCGCGCGAATTCGGCGTGGCAGACGTTGCGCAGGATCGCGAACAGCCACGGCTTCATCGCCGGGCCACGGTAAGTGTCGAAATGCTTCAGCGCACGCAGGTAGCATTCCTGCACGGCGTCCTCGGCGTCGGCAGGGTTGCGCAGGAGATAGCGCGCCAGGGTGTAGACGTCGTCGAGATAGGGCAGCGCCGCCTCGCGGAAGCGTCGCGCCCTCTCGGGATCGTCATTGGCTGTTGTCACCGGCGTGGTCTCCGGCTCGGTTCGCGGTCGCACGGCGCGGCCGGCGCTGCGCCGCCGACCGGTCCATGTGACGATGCTCATGCCCTGGTTCGCGATGCTACTCAACCTTGACCAGTCCCGTCATGTGCGGATGCAGCGAGCAGAAATATTTGTAGTCGCCGGCGGCTGCGAAGGTGAAGGAGAAGCTGTCGTCGGTATCGAGCGTCTTCGACCTGTATTTCCCGGCCGACACCACCGTGTGCGGGATGTCGTCATGGTTGGTCCAGGTCACCGTGTCGCCGATCTTCACCGTCAGCGCAGCCGGGGTGAAGGTGAAATTGTCGATCGTGACCTTGATGGTCTCGGCGCGCGCCGGCGTGGCGCAAACAAGCAGTACGGCGGCCAAGCCGACACCGCGAAGAACAGGCTGGATCATCGCGTTTTCGTCCCTCAGCCCGCAAGCGGCGTATCGATGATGGCGAGGCGCTCGTCACCGACCTTGAAATCGATGCTGGCGATGCCGAGCAGGCTGCGCAGCCTTGCGTCCTCGACCTTCATCGGGCCGGGCGAGGGCGCCGTGCCCGGCGCCGGTTGCGGGAACGCGGTCGAGCGCGCGGTGTGGAAGGTGACGTTGCCTTCGACCTTCTGCATCACCTGGTGGATATGGCCGTTCAGCACCGTCACCGAGCCGAACCCCTTCAGGGTGTCGAGCGCGCGGCCGCCATCCTCGGTGCCCCAGCCCCATTGCGGATACACCGTCCACAGCGGGATGTGCGCGAACACCACGATCGGCGTGGATCTGGAGCGGCCCTTGAGATCCTGCTCCAGCCAGGCAAGCTGCTCGGCGCCGAGATTGCCGAGCCCGCCGGCCTTGAGATCGACCACGTTGACGAGGCCGATGAAGTGCACGCCATTGGCGTCGAACGAATACCAGCCGGCGCCGCGGCTGCCCTTGCCGTAGCGCTCCTTGTAGAGCTTGACGTCCTCGTCGAGGAAGTCGTGCTCGCCCGGCACGTAGTGCACGTCGAGCCGGGATTGCGAGATGATGCGGTCGGCATCGTCGAACTCGGCTGCCTTCGATAGATGCGAGATGTCGCCGGTATGGATCATGAAGGCCGGCTTCACCGGCATCGCCTTGATCCGGTTCACGGCCTCTTCCAACGTCCCGATCGCGTTGGGATTGGCCGGCTTGTCGAAGCCGACATGGCTGTCGCTGATCTGCAGGAAGGTCAGGCCGGAGGCGGGCTGCTCGGCCGCCCGCGCCGCGTCGACCAGGCCGAGCGAACGTGGCACGCCGCCCGACAAGGTCCAGAGCACGCCCGTGCCCGCCCATGTCATGCACTCCAGCACCTTGCGGCGGCTGACGCCGTTCTCGTCATGATCACCAAGGCTCATCGTCATCTCCCGTTGCCCGTCATCGAGCTTGCGGGTGAGAAGAGCGGTGGTGGCCCGGGTTTATTCCCGGCTTCTCGCGATCCAAAAGCGATGACGTGTTCGTGATCATGCCGGCAATGGCCGACGGCTCACCTGTTCACGCAGGATGTGGCGCAGGGCCGCGCGAAATATATGAGCGGCTGATGGACCGGATGCGACGTCGATGCATGAGCGCGTGACCCCGACCCTGCAACGAACCGAGACGTCGCGCGATCGGATCGTGGCGCTCGACCGCGCCAGGACCTTCATCACGCTCTCGGTCGTGCTCTATCACTCCGCCATCAACTACACCGATTTCGGCCAGGGCGGCGACCGCATGCACTGGCTCGGCTTCGATCTGGTCGCGCTGTTCAACGACAGCTACTTCATGTCGTGCATGTTCTTCATCTCCGGCCTGTTCGTGCCGGCGAGTCTGGCGGGCAGAGGAGCGTCGGACTATGTCGGGCGCCGCGCGCTGCGGCTCGGCGTGCCCTATATCGTTTCGATCTTCGTGATCATGCCGATCGCCTACTACCGTTACGATGTGGCCGAGGATCAGCTCAGCGCGGTGTGGTGGCGGATGATCAGCGAGGGGCCGTGGCCGTCCGGCTCGGCCTGGTTTCTCGGCGTACTGCTGGGGTTTGATATGCTGGCTGCGCTCGTCTGCGTCCTGGCACCGCAGGCGGTCGGCGCACTCGGGCGCTGGGCCGGGACGTTGCTGCACTATCCGCTCACTGGCTTCCTGATCTTCCTCGTGATCGCCAACCTGGTCTATCTGCCGCCGCATCTCGGCTTCGGTGACGGATTCTGGTTCATGCCCGGACATTTTCCGCTGCCGCTGCAGGCGAGCCGGGGGCTGCTCTACCCGACCTTCTTCGTCGCCGGCGTCGCGATCGGTGCCGCCGGGCTGCGGGCGGGGCCGTTCGCAGCCGATGGCGCACTGGTCCAGCGCTGGTGGATCTGGTTCGGTCTTTCCTACGGCTGCTACGGCGCGATCCTGTTGCTGGCCTACGCGCATCACAACTGGATCGCCGATTTCGATTCACCGCCGCTGTGGTGGCGCGCGGCCTATGGCATGGCGGTCGCGAGCTTCTGTGCCGCGATGGCGTTCGCCGTGCCGACCTTCTTTCAGCGCTGGGCAAAGGCGCCGCTGGCGCTGATGGATCGCGTCCAGCCCTCCGCCTACGGCATCTACCTGCTGCACTTCCTGCCGCTGCTGTGGCTGCAATATCTGGTCTACGACCCGGCGTGGCCGGCCGCCGTGAAGTTCGCGATCGTGCTCGTCGGCACGCTGTCGGTGAGCTGGCTCGCAGCAGCACTGTTGCGCCGGGTTCCGCTGGTGGCGCGGATCATCTAGGTCAGCATGCGGCGACGCGTAGGGTGGGCAAAGGCGATGCCGTGCTCTCTCACATCCGAGATATTGGTGGCGTCGTGCCCGCCGCCGTGCCGCAGAGTCTGCCGCACGACGGTGGGCACGCGCCGCCTTCGGCGCCGCTTTGCCCACCCTACGATTCCCGCATCATTGCGAGGAGCCCAAGGCGAAGAAGCAATCCAGAGTGGGGTCGGGACCCTGGATTGCTTCGCTGCGTCGCTGCGCTCGCAATGACGGGAATGAGGAGTCGGACGTGAGCGCCTAGCGCCCGTCCTCCAGAATCATCATCGCCGCTTTCTCCGCGATCATCGCCGTCGGCGTGTTGGTATTGCCCGAGGTGATCGTCGGCATGATCGAGGCATCGGCGACGCGCAGCCGTTCGATGCCGCGGAAGCGCAGCCGCTCGTCGACGACCGCCATCGGATCGTCTGCGGTGCCCATCCTGGCGGTGCCGACGGGGTGGAAGATCGTGGTGCCGATGTCGCCGGCGGCCTTGGCCAGCGCGGCGTCGTCATCGCCGACCGACGGGCCGGGCAGATATTCCTGCGGCCTGTAGGCCGCAAGCGCATTCTGCTTCATCAGCCGGCGCGTGACGCGGATGGCATCGGCAGCGACCTGGCGGTCGTCCTCAGTCGCCAGATAGTTCGGCGCGATCGACGGCGCTTCGTCGATCCTGGCGGAGCGGATGCGCACCGTGCCGCGCGAGGTCGGGCGGAGGTTGCAGGCGCTGACGGTGATCGCGGGAAAACGATGCAGGGGATCGCCGAACTTGTCGAGCGACAGCGGCTGCACGTGAAACTGGATGTTGGCGCGGTCGCGCCTCGGGTCCGAGCGCGTGAAGATGCCGAGCTGCGACGGCGCCATGGTCAGCGGCCCGCGGCGCCGGAACGCATAGTCGAGCCCCATCAGGCCGCGGCGGACCAGCGAGTAATAGGTCTCGTTCAGCGTCTTCACGCCCGTGACCTTGTAGATCGCGCGCTGTTGCAGGTGGTCCTGCAGATTGCGCCCCACGCCTGGCTTGTCGAGGACGACGTCGATGCCGAGCTCGCCGAGCCACTCGGCCGGGCCGATGCCGGAGCGCTGCAGCACCTGCACCGAGCCGATCGAGCCGGCGCTGAGGATCACCTCGCCCTTGGTGCGCGCCTCGATGGTCTCACCATTCTGCTGGAAGCGCACGCCTGTGGCACGGCCGTTCTCGACGATCAGGCGGTCGACGAGGACGTTGGTTTCGAGCCGCAGGTTAGGCCGCTTCAGCGCCGGCTTGAGGAAGCCCCGCGCGGAGGACCAGCGCCGGCCGCGCTTCTGGTTGACGTGGAAATAGCTGATGCCTTCATTGTCGCCGGTATTAAAGTCGGGGATGCGGCGGATGCCCATCTGCTCGGCGGCGTCGCCGACCGCGTCCAGCACCGCCCAGGACAGCCGGGGCGCCTCGATGCGCCAGCCGCCGCCGGTGCCGTGATGCTCGCTCTCGCCGAGAAAATGATCCTCCAGCCGTTTGAACACCGGCAGCACGTCGGAATAGGACCAGCCGGAGAGGCCGAGCTGGCGCCAATGGTCGTAGTCCGCGGCCTGGCCGCGCATCGAGATCATGGCATTGATCGCCGAGCAGCCGCCGATCACCTTGCCGCGGGGGTAGGCCAGCGAGCGGCCGTTCAGGCCCGGCTCGGCCTCGGTGCGAAACATCCAGTCGGAGCGTGGATTGCCGATCGCGAAGAGGTAGCCGACCGGAATATGGAACCAGATCCAATTGTCGTTGCCGCCGGCCTCGAGAATCAGGACGCGGCTGTTCGGATCGGCCGACAGCCGGTTGGCGAGGATGCAGCCGGCAGTGCCGGCGCCCACCACGATATAGTCGAAATCCCCCTCGAGCTGTCTCGGCATCGGCATTCCCTTCCCATCATTGCCAGGCTTTTAGTCAGCTCGGACGGGCCCGGACAAGCGCCACGTTCATGGCTGGTTGACCGAGCCATGAGACGGGCGCAGCCCTTATCTTGGGCGGTGCGGCTTTTGCATGCTAAACAGGCGCAAAGTCCCACAGGAGTTACGAGATTTCCCATGCCCATCGTCAACCGCGTCGCCGATCTGCAGCCCGATATCCAGGCCTGGAGGCGGGATATCCATTCGCATCCGGAGCTGCTCTACGACGTGCACCGGACGGCGGCCTTCGTCGCCGAGCGGCTGCGCGAGTTCGGTTGTGACGAGGTCGTGACGGGCCTCGGCAAGACCGGCGTGGTCGGTGTCATCAGGGGCCGCAAGCCCGGCCATGGCGAGGTGAAGGTGCTCGGACTGCGCGCCGACATGGACGCGCTGCCGATCGAGGAGGCGACCGGGCTGCCCTATGCCTCGAAGACCCCGGGCATGATGCATGCCTGCGGCCATGACGGCCACACCGCGATGCTGCTCGGCGCGGCACGCTATCTCGCCGAGACCCGCAATTTCGCGGGCGAGGTCGCCGTGATCTTCCAGCCGGCCGAGGAGGGCGGTGGCGGTGCGGACGCGATGATCAAGGACGGGCTGATCGACCGCTTCAAGATCGATCAGGTGTACGGCATGCACAACGGCCCCGGCCTGCCGGTCGGCGCGTTCGCCATTCGCCAGGGACCGCTGATGGCGTCGACCGACGCGCTCGACATCACGATCGAGGGCCATGGCGGTCACGCCGCCAAGCCGCACAATTGCATCGACTCGCTGCTGGTCGGCGCCCAGCTCGTCACGGCGCTGCAGCAGATCGTGTCGCGCAGCGTCGATCCGCTGGAGGCCGCGGTGCTGTCGATCTGCGAGTTCCACGCCGGCAACGCCCGCAACGTGATTCCGCAGAGCGCGGTGCTGCGCGGCACCGTGCGGACGCTGACGCCGAAGGTGCGCGAGCTGATGGAGAAGCGTGTGCGCGAGGTCGTGACCGGCGTCGCCCAGATGACCGGCGCCAAGATCGACCTGAACTATGCGCGCGGCTATCCCGTGGTGATCAATCACGCCGAGCAGACCGAGATCGCGATCCGCGCCGCCAAGGAGGTCGCAGGCGACGCCAACGTCCACGAGATGCCGCCGATGATGGGCGGCGAGGACTTCGCCTATATGCTCGAAGCTCGTCCCGGCGCCTTCATCTTCGTCGGCAACGGCGACAGCGCCGGCCTGCATCATCCCGCCTACAACTTCAACGACGAGGCGATCGTCTACGGCACCTCGTTCTTCATCAAGGTGGTGGAGAACACGCTGGCGGCGTGAGCCGCGGCCCAGCCATCTCAGATGAACTGATCCGCCAGACAGGGGCGCCGACCGGAGTCGGCGCCCCTGTCTTATGGATGGGGCGCCTGTTTGCTATTTTGCCGCCTCTGGCGCTGACAGGCGCAGCGCGTATTGATTCGATCCGCCTGCATCGATCGTGCGGCTTGTTTGTTACGAATTCTCCTCACGTCCCAACGACAGGCATCGCTGCAACGATGATCTGTATCGGCGCGCGTCACGCGATGCGCAGCTGACGACGCGCGCCCGTCTGCGGAGCTGAAATAAATTTCCGCCAGCGTCACTGTCGTAACAGGCAAGTGCTTTCAAAGACACAACCTAAGGTATTTACAACGAAAGCGAGTAAGTTATAGTCATTCGCGTTTCTGCTCACTGCTCGTGATCGGGCGTTCATTGCCTGTCTGAAATTTCCTTGTTCACCAGTTCGATTCCACAGATGGAGGACCCCCATGGACGTCAAGAAGCTCTCCGTGAAGGAAGCGGCTGCGGCCGCGGCCAAGTGTGCGGCAACTGCGGCGCAATGCGCGGCAAACTCGGCCAAGTGCGCTGCGACGGCAGCGCATGCCCAGGCTAAGGCGGCGTCGGCACGGTGTGCGGCCACCGCTGCGCGATGCGCAGCAACTGCGGCGCGCTGTGCGGCCACAGCCGCAAAGTGTGCTGCCTCCTGAAGCAGATCTCCTGCAAGAAATCCGGCGCGCTGGCTGAGCCGGCGTGGTCGGGCTGGTCGGAGATGAGACCTATGAGCTTTCCGCGTCTTGGAGTGGGACTCCAATTCAACCCGGAACTGATCGGCTGGTTTCCCTTCCTCGACCAGCCGCTTGATGCGCTCGAAATCCTGTTCGACTCGATCATGAGCCCCCTCGATGGCCCGGGGGTGTTGTCTCCCCGTGCCATCGAACTCGTCCGTGATGTCTCAGGCAAGTTTCCGCTGCTCGGACATTCGAACTATGGCGGAGATTTCGGCTTCGAGGATCTGACGGCGACAGCCGCGGTGCGCCGACACGTGCCGCTGGCCAGGAAGTTCGGCGTGGCCTGGGTTGCCAATCACTGCTTCTACAGCGATGCGTCCTGGGCGGATGTGTGGAGCAGTCCGCTGCAGTTTTCTCGCGCGGAGGTCGTGCGGCTCGCCGAGCGGGCGCGCACGCTGCAGGCGCTCTATGGCGTCCCGCTCGCGCACGAAAACGCAGCCTATTATCGGACCTGTCCCGGCAGCGAGATGCCCGAGGAAGAGTTCCTCGCGGCAATCCTGGAACTATCGGGGACCTATCTGCATCTCGATCTTCACAATCTGTATGCGAATGCGCAGAACCACGGCTCACGCGGCTACTCCATTCAACGCTTCCTGGCGACGATCCCGTCCGAGCGCATCATCTCCATCCACCTCGCAGGCGGGCGTTGGATCGGTGGCCAATATCACGATCTTCACGACACGCAGGTCACCGAAGAGGTGTGGGACCTTCTCGATGACGTTCTGGCGCGGGCGCGCCCCGGGGCCGTCATCCTCGAATACGAGACGCAATCCCTCTATTGCGCGGGGGAGCGGGTCGATACGGACCGCACCACTGACTTGATCCTCTCCGACCTGGAGCGGGCGCGGAATGCCTGGGATCGCGCCTATGGACCGGCGAGCCGCCGTACCACCCGCAGCGAGGCCGCGTGATGAATGCCGAGCTGGTATGGAGCACTTGGCGTCGCGTGTTGAGAGACGATGGTCTCGTCACATGGATCACCCGATCCGACGCCCGAACCGCACATCCGGATGGCCTCTCCGTGGAGGAGAGAGCGATCGTCACCGACTACGCGGGCACGCCGGCGGCCACGAACGCCAATATCGGCATGTACCGGCGCGGACTCGTCAGGAATGCGTTGGGGGCGCTCGATCTGGTGCCGCTGACACGCCGCCTTCTGAACATGAGCGGTCGCGACGTCGATATTGTGGCCGAGGATTTCGTCAGATCGACCGGCTATCCGGACGACGGACCGAATTTCTGGCGCTGTGCGGCCGGCTTCGTCGCCTATCTGACCAGGCTTCCGGAATTTGCGTCCCGCGCCCATCAGGATGTCATGGCGATTGATGACGCGACGATCGCCTTGGCGCGCAGGCTCGGCCGGTCGGCGCCGCCGGCGTGGCCCGTCGACGCGGCCCGCCACGCGGGCGTGGCGGCGCGCAGCGAGGGTGAGGCGGCTCGCGTCCGTCGCAATCCGGCTGCGGTCGTGGTTTCGTCATCCTGCGATCTCACGCCCTGGATCGAGGACCCATTCGAGTTCGATCCGTCCGACGATCTCGAGGCCTCGTCGCGCCATTGGCTGGTGTATTTCCCGGGGCCCGAGCTAGCGCATGAATATGCAGAACTGTCGGAGCGGGGGGCCCGGGCGTTCGACCTGCTCGGCACGCCGCGGACCGTTGACGAGTTGGCTCTGGAAATGCGCGATCTCTCGCGTGACGACGTGCAGGCCGTGGTCGGATCGCTGATGGAATTGGGCGTCCTGACGAGCGGGGCGGACGGGCTAGCATCGGGAAACATCCTGACGATGGAGGGCTGCACCGACCGTTCAGTTCAGTCGCGCATTGAATGGGCGCCAGTCCCATGAGACCGCTTGAAAAGCCCTTGCGTTCTGCTCCCGACAGCCTTCCCGGCCGGCTGTCAGACGATACCTTCGTCATGCTGGATCCGGCCGTCGAGGTGGTGGACGCTACGGTTTCGGGCCATCATTTGTTGAGCCACGGCCATTTCGATGCGGGGATGGTCGTGCCGCCCGGCGATGGTCTGCTCGATTTCGTGACGACGCTGATGCCGCGGCCGATCAGGCTCGCCGCGCTGCGGGCGCAATATGACGATCAAGGGATGATCGACAAGATGCTGGCGTCCCTGCACGGCCAGGGCTTCATGCATGTCACCTCGGCTGAAACGCCATCGGCGCAACAGCTCGCGCTTCTTCGGCGCAAGGCATGGCAGATGCGAGAGCCGATGCTGCGCCGGTCCATTGTCGTCGATCTGGATACTCTGGAATCGATCGAGCAGCTGACCGAGCGCCTGAGCGCTGAGCCGCTTCCCCCGGAAGTTCTGCTGCGTTGCTCGAGGTTGTCGGACCATCGCAAATGCTTCGATCGACTGGCAAGGTTGCGGCAGGGCGGTGCATTGCGGATGCACCAGACGGTGGTGCAGACGCGCGATCTGGTCGCCGATCACCAATTGCGCCAATCGCTGCTGCATCTCGGCGCGTCAGTGACTGTCGAGGACGTGGCCTGGCCCGTCCCCGATCGTCCGATCGCAGGGCTCGACGAGATCGTCCGGGCCTGCATTCCCGTGCATGTGCTGATGGCGCCGGATCAATCGATCTGCGACGAGGCGGCGCGAAGCCGGATGCTCGGCTGGGCAGCATCCAGGTTCATCTCCGGCCTCCGGCTCGTTCTGGACGTGCGGACGCTATGGCCGGATGGCGATGCCGGCGACGACGACTTTGCCCGCGTCTTCGACGCGCTGAGCATCATCGAGAACGAGTTCGGAGATGTTCTGATCGAGAACCTGCCGAGCGATGAGGTGCTGCTTGGAAACACGGCGACGAGTCTGCCATCCGGTCCTGGTCTCGAACTCGCCGATCGTTTTCGGCGGTCATATCTGCGCTGGCGCTTGCCTCTGCTCAAGTCTTGCGAGAACGACAATAGCTGGAGCCAGACGCCCGAAGTCGAAGACAAGCTGGTCCGCGCCGGGGATGACCTGCTGCCCAATCATCCGGAGCTGCTGAAGCTCCAGCCCGGCAGCATCGTGGTCGACGTGTGCGGCGGCCTCGGTCGCGTTGCGAGGCGGCTTTCGCCCGCCGTCGGCAGGGACGGACTGGTCATCTCCATCGAGATGTTCCGCTGTCTGAGTGATCGGGCTCGTCGCTTCGCATGCGAACGGGACATCACCAATCTGCAATTTCGTCCCGGCCTGGCGCAGCGCATTCCGCTGCCCGACGCCACCGCCGACGCCGCCGTCAACGAGTGGACCGGCGGCATCTGGGAGCTCGGGATGGGACCGATCATGGTCAGGGAAATGGCCAGGGTCGTTCGTCCCGGCGGCCGCATCGCGGCGACGCATCGGCTGGTCCAGCTGCAGCTGTCGGCCCTGGCGCAGCCCTGGGTGCAGTACGCCAGGATCTATGCCTGGATGCGCGAAGCCTTCGCGCAGCCGGAGCTGACGATCGTGACCGAGCGCATATGGGGGCAGATCGTGCCGTCGCTGGTGGGCGAGAACGCCACGCTGTGGCGCAAGCAATACATGCCGCGGCTGATCAATCCCTTCGACGTGACGTACAGACAGGACGAGAATCCGGATACGCGTGCCGACGTTTACCTGACGATCATTGCGCAACGAAATTGACGTTCGTTTTCATTGAGGTGATTGCTCGAGGTGCTCATATGCGATCGCAAGAAACCGCCTTCGAACGAGCCCGCGCGTCGTTGCATCGGCTTGGAATTCCGCTCGTCCTTCCCGCGCTCCACGCAGCCGGCGTGGGGATCAGCCGGACGGTCCTGGGCGGCTCGCATTCGGTGGCCATCTATCCGCCGATCAACTCGCTGACGCCGCTCGATCCGTCCTGCCTGGAGCGGGGGATCGACTGGAGCCGCGAGATCAGCCTCTACGTGCACATCGCGTTCTGCGAGACGCGCTGCACGTTCTGTCACTATACGGTCGAGCACTACGCCGGACGGAACAGCAAGTCCGCCACGGACGACGACAAGGTCGTTCGCTACCTCGATGCGCTCAAGCGCGAGCTGGCGGCCTGGGAGCCGCAGCTGCGCCGATCCGGAACGGTGGTGTCGTCGATCTATATCGGGGGCGGCACACCGCTCGTTCTCGATGAGGACGCATTGACGGATCTGATCGCGACGATCCGCGATACGTTCGACGTGCGGCCCGGCGCCGAGATCTGCATCGAGGGCAGCCCGCTCACGATCACCGCGCCCGAGGGAGAGCAGAAGCTGCGCTCTCTGAAGCAGCAGGGCGTCACGCGCCTCAGTTTCGGCGTGCAATCGTTCGACGATACCGTGCTCAAATATGCCGCGCGCGGCTACAAGCGGGACGTTCCACTTCTCGCGTGCTCGATCGTCGCCGACATCTTCGAGAACTGGAATCTCGACCTGATCCAAGGGTTGTACAAGGGGTCGCCATCCGAGACCTGGAACAATTTGGCGATGGTCGCCGAGATCCAGCCTCCGCACCTCACCTGGTATCACGCTCGGTTTGCCGATCGCCCCCAGGGACACTGGCTCAAATCCGACCTGAAGCAGGCGAGCTTCGAGAGCGAGTTCGCGACCTTGTTCGGACGCATGCTGATCTGGCAGGAGATGGCGGCGCTCGGATATGACCTGACCGACGGCAACCGCTTCGTGCGCGCGCGCCGCTATGCCGACCCGTTCAAGACGATCCGGACCTCGCCATCACGGGATCTTCTCGGGATCGGTGCGGGCGCGTATTCGCATGTCAGTGCCGGGGCCGCGAAGAGCGGCTACGTCTTCCGCAATGTTCCCGACGTGCACGCCTATGTCGAAACCGTCCTGGCTGGCAACAGTCCGATCACGGCGGGGCGCGCCGTCGACCGGCAGGAATTGCTGGCGACGTCCTATGCCACAGGGCTCCGGACCGGCCGGGTCGAGGATGCCGATCGCCGCGCCATGCGCGCCGACAACCGGGAGCTGTCCGCCCATTATGACAAGCTCGTTGCCAGGCTGAGCAGCGTCGGCGCCCTGGAAGCGTATCGCGACGGCGACGGCCATGCGGGGCTGCGGCTTTCGGAGCTCGGCCGGCTGTTCGAGGATGAGATGCTGTCGCTGTTCTTCAGTCCGGCCGTCAAGGACGCGTTGTCGCCGAAAGTGACGGAGCGCGCGCTTCAATACGGTTAGATCGGGAGTTTCAACACGTCGTCGACCAGGGAGGAAACGTCATGGTTGTGTCCGGGCAAGCAACCCTCGAGCGGGACAACGCGACCGGTGACGGCATCCGCGCCGCGCGTGCCGGCTGGAGCTTCGGCGGCGACACGCCTCAGCACTTCGATCTCCACGTCGCGAGGTCGGTTCCGAACTACGAAGCCGGCCACAAGCTGGTCGAGCAGATCAGCGATTTCTTCGTGAAGCGGGATTCCGTCGCCTATGAAATCGGAACGTCGACGGGGACGTTGCTGCGGCAACTCGCCAAGCGCCATCCGCACGGCACGCGCTGGATCGGCATCGATACCGAGCGGGCCATGATCGATTACGCGCGGGCGCACAGCAGGGATGTGGCGAACGTGGAATACCTGGCGGCCGATGCCTGCGAGGTCGGCTACGAGGCGAGCGACTTCATCGTGTCGTACTACACCGTGCAGTTCGTGCCGCCGCGCTATCGCCAGACCCTGATCGATGCGATCTATCGGTCGCTCAATTGGGGAGGCGCGTTCCTGTTCTTCGAGAAGGTCAGGGCGCCGGACGCGCGGTTCCAGGACATCATGACGTCGGTCTATATCGACTACAAGCTCGACAACGGCTACTCGCCGGACGAGGTGCTGGGCAAGGCCAGCAGCCTCAAGGGCGTGCTGGAACCGTTCTCGACCCAGGGCAATCTCGACATGCTGCGGCGGGCCGGGTTCGTGGACACGATGACGATCTACAAGCATGTCTGCTTCGAGGGCTTCCTGGCGATCAAGTAAGGGCCGGTTGCGGTCAGCCTCATGCCGCGTGCGCGGCGCGCTTGATCGCGGCGGCGGCGATCTTCAGGTCTTCGACGAAGCGCTCATACTCCCGCGCCTTGGCGTCGGCATCCGGCAGCCGCAGCAGGTAGGACGGGTGCACCGTCACCATCGCCTTGGGGCCGTCGGGCAGGTCGACGACATGGCCGCGGCTCTTGTTGACCGGCGTGATCTTGCCGAGCACGGACTGCGCCGCGGTGGCGCCCAGCGCCACGACCAGGGCCGGACGCACGGTGGCGAGCTCGCGCTCGTACCATTGCCGGCAGGCGTTGATCTCCGGCGTGTTCGGCTTCTGGTGCAGCCGGATCTTGCCGCGGGGCACGAACTTGAAGTGCTTCACCGCATTGGTGACGTAGACCTTGCTGCGGTCGATGCCGGCCTCGGCCAGCGCGCGGTCGAGCATCTGGCCGGCGGGACCGACGAAGGGATGGCCGGCGAGGTCCTCCTTGTCGCCGGGCTGCTCGCCGACCAGCATCAGCGGCGCATGCGCGGGGCCTTCGCCGAACACGGTTTGCGTGGCGTCCTTCCACAGCGGGCAGGCGCGGCAGCCGGCGGCTTCTTCACGCAAGGTCTCGAGATCGGTGGACTCGACATCACGTGAGGTCTCAGCAGCATGCGCGTGTGTGGTTGGCTTGCGGGTCATCTCGCTCTCCTCGACGCGTTTCTGCGGCTTGTGCGGTGAGGTGCCGGGCTCGGCGATCATCTCCGTGGTGCGCCGGGAGGCGGCCGCGATCAGCGGCTGGATCAGCTTCGCCTCGGGCAGGTTCTGCCAATATTTCCTCGGCATCTCCTTTTCCATCGCCTTCACTTTCAGCCGTGCCGGATTGAAAATGCTGGCGTAATAGCGCAGCCACAGCTCTTCGAGCCGGTCCTCCGACGGCGCGTCAGCCTTGCTCACACCGGGCGTGAAGCTGACGCGGCTGCCGTCCCAATGCGCACAGAGTTCGGGCGTCAGGATCGACCACGGCATGTCGGCGAAGCGGCGGGCGAAGAACGGCGCGGCGCGTTCGACGATGTGGTGCTCCGGCTCGAACCAGGCGACGTAGCGCGTCTCGCGCTCGCGGCCGACCTCGCGGAAGCGGACGAAGGCGTGCATCTTGTGGACGTCGCGGCGCACCGCTCGCGCCAGCGCGTTGGCCTGCGCGACATCGGGATCGGTCGCGATCTCCATCAGGTCGTGATTGGTCCTGAGACGCCACAGCAGCCGATAGAGCAGGGTGAAGCGGTTGGGGTCACTGTGCAGGATCGCGCTCTCCGCGAGCTCCATGAAGCTCGCCGGCACTGAGAACGCGCCCTCCGGCACCTCCGGCAGCGTCGTCTCGGCTTCATCGTCGAACAGATCGGCCGCCGCGCCCTTGACGCGCCAGCTCACCTCGGCCGGCTTGACGTCGTTCATCGCCAGCGCCCGCGCTGCCCGGCGCCAGCCGTCGAAATCAGTGTCGTTGTCGAGGGTTACGACGTGCATTTCTCTCCTCACGTCATTGCGAGCGAAGCGACGCAATCCAGATTTCTCGTGCGGCCCTGGATCGCTTCGCTGCGCTCGCGATGACGGCTTCCGTTAGAATCCAAATCCCAGCTGCTGCGGTTTCGGCTGCAGCCGGGCTCTGAGGCTGGCGCCGTCGAGCAGGGACGGCTGTGGCCGGTGGTCGGAGAGAACGATGAACGGCAGCGCCTTGTTCCTGATGACGTTGAGCTGGGCCAGATCCGCAAAGCGGATCGTGGTGGTGCGGCGGGTCGCGAGGATGCGCTCCACCGTGCGGGTGCCGAAGCCGGGCACGCGCAACAGCTCCTCGCGGCTTGCTGTGTTGATGTCGAGCGGGAAGCGGTCGCGGTGGCGCAGCGCCCAGGCGAGCTTGGGGTCGATGTCGAGCGGCAGCATGCCTTCGTTCTCCTCGACGATCTCGTCGGCATCGAAGCCGTAGAACCGCATCAGCCAGTCGGCCTGGTACAGCCGGTGCTCGCGCACCAGCGGCGGTGCCTGCAGCGGCAGCGCGCGGCTGGCATCGGGGATCGGGCTGAAGGCGGAGTAATAGACGCGCTTGAGCTTGTAGGCGCCGTAGAGATTGGCCGAGGTCGACAGGATGACGCGGTCATTGGCGTCGTCGGCGCCGACGATCATCTGCGTACTCTGGCCTGCAGGGGCAAAGCGCGGCGGCCGCGCCTTCCGCACCGTCTTCTTGGCTTCCACCGTCTCGTCGAGCTTGAGCCGGAGACGGCCCATGGTGCGGCGGATGGCGCGCTGGTCCTTCTCCGGCGCCAGCCTGGTGAGGCTCGCCTCCAGCGGCGTCTCGATGTTGATGCTGAGCCGGTCGGCATAGCGGCCGGCCTCGGCGATCAGCGCCTCGTCAGCCTCCGGAATCGTCTTCAGATGAATGTAGCCGCGGAAGCGATGCTCCTCGCGCAATTTGCGCGCGACCGAGACGACCTGCTCCATGGTGTAGTCCGGGCTGCGGATGATGCCGGACGACAGGAACAGACCCTCGATGTAGTTGCGGCGATAGAAATCGATGGTGAGCTTCACCACCTCGTCGACCGTGAAGCGCGCGCGCGGCACGTTGGAGGAGGCGCGGTTGACGCAATACAGGCAGTCGTAGTTGCAGGCGTTTGTCAGCAGAACCTTGAGCAGCGAGATGCAGCGGCCGTCCGGCGCATAGGAATGGCAGATGCCCATGCCCGGCGCGGTCGAGCCGAGACCCTTGCCGTCGCGGGAATCCCGCATCTCGGTACCGCTGGAGGCGCAGGAGGCGTCGTACTTGGCGGCATCGGCCAGGATCTCCAGCTTGCGGAGCAGCTCCATACCTTTGAATCCTTTTGATTCCATTCGCTGAATCACATCCGGGGCAATCCCGATTGACTCTCTCGAAGGCGTTAGCTTTATATTAGAACGTATCATGAACAAAGAGGGCCGTCGTGGGTTCAACTGCAACAACGGCAGCGCCCGCACGATGGATGGAAGAGGAGCGGCGACGGATGACCGGCGCACGCATGGATACGCTCGCGCGTCTGCGCGGCCGCATTGCCCGTCTCGAGGCGGGAGATGGCGCACATGACCTGCGCCGGGTCGCGCTCGGCCATGACGAGGCCGACGCCGTGCTGCAGGGCGGGCTGGCCACCGGCGCGCTGCATGAGGTGTTCGCCGAGACCGGCCGTCAGGCGACGGCCGCGACCGGCTTCCTGTGCGGGCTCGCCGCGCGCGTCGCGGCGCGCCGCCCGCTGATCTGGATCCGGCAGGATTTCGCCGAGCGCGAGATGGGCGCGCTGTCGATGAGCGGGCTCGCCGAGCTTGGCCTCGACCCGCGCCGCATCGTGATCGTGCGGGCGCCCGATCTCGATCACGGCTTGCGCACCGCGGCCGACGCGCTCGCCTGCGATGCGCTGGGCGGGGTGATGCTGGAGGTGTGGGGCGAGACGCAAAAGCTCGATCTCGTCGCCAGCCGCAAGCTGACCCTGGCCGCGCAGGAGTCCGGCGTGACCGCGCTCGTGTTGCGCATTGCAGCCACACCCGAACCTTCGACCGCCGAGACGCGCTGGATCGTCCGCACCGCGCGGTCGCTGCCCTCGGCGCCCTGGATGGCCTGGGGCGCGCCGCGTCTCGACGCCGAGCTCATTCGCAACCGTCACGGCCAGACCGGACGATGGATCATGGAGTGGAGCCCCGATGCGTGCCGTTTCAGCGAACCGGCGGCGGATCCTCAGCCTGTGGCTGCCGCGCCTGCCCATCGATCGGATCAAGCGAAACTGCTCCGCCGATCGGCGTGACGACCTGCCGCAGGTCGTCGTCATCAAGGACGCCAATGCGCTCTTGATCCATGCGCTGGACGAGGCGGCGGCGTGCCATGGCGTCAGCCTCGGCCAGCCGCTGGCGAACGCCCGCGCGGTCTGTCCCGACCTCGTCGTCCACGAGGCCGACCTCGCGGCTGACGCCAAGATGCTCGAAGGCATCGCCGACTGGTGCGACCGCTTCACGCCGCTGGTCGCGCTGGATCCGCCGCATGGGCTTTCGCTCGACATCACCGGCTGCGTGCATCTGTTCGGCGGCGAAGCCAAACTGATGCGGTCGCTCTGCGATGCGCTGACCGCGCACGGTCTCACCGTGTCGGCAGCGATCGCCTCCAACGCCGTGTGTGCGCGCACGCTGAACCGGCAGGTGCATGGCCGCATCGTGCCTGACGGCGAGGAGGCGGCCGCGGTGGCGCCGCTGCTGGTGGCAGCCCTTGGCGGCAGCGAAGCGATCACGCTCGGCCTGCGCCGCGCCGGCTTGAAGACGATCGGCGACGTCGCGTCGCGCGGCCGCAACGAGATCACGGCGCGGTTCGGTGTCGCCTTCACCCGCGTGCTGGCCCAGGCGCTGGGCGAGGCCGATGCGCCGATCAGCCCGCGCAAAGTCCCGCCGGACTACATCGTCGACAAGCGCTTCGCCGAGCCGGTCGCGACCGACACGGTGATCGCGGCCAGTCTTTCCAGTCTCGCCGCGATGCTGGTGGCGGCGATGGCACAGCAGGGCAAGGGCGCGCGGCGGCTCGAGGCCTGCTTCTTCCGCACCGACGGCCTGGTGCGCGTCATCGCGGTCGACACCGGCCAGCCGGTCACCGAGGCCGCAATCATCGACCGTCTGTTCCGCGAGCGGCTCGACGCCCTGAATGATCCGCTCGATCCCGGCTTCGGCTTCGACATGATCCGGCTGTCGGCGAGCCGCAGCGAGATCGTGGTGCAGCAGCAGCGCGATCTCGACGCCCATGTCCACGACAATGACGAGCTGTCGGCGCTGATCGACCGCATCGCCGCGCGCATCGGCGGCAAGCGTGTGGTCGTGCATCTGCCGGTCGACACCCACATCCCGGAACGTGCGGCGTTGCCCTTACAGGCGCAGCAGAATCTTGCGGCCGCCACGGCGGCCGATTGGCCGGAGCGCAGCGAGGGCGAGCCGCCGCTGCGGCCTCTGCGGCTGTTCGCGCGCCCCGAAGTGATCCAGGTGATCGCGGGCGTGCCGGACGGCCCGCCCGCGCGCTTCGTCTGGCGCCGTGCCGCGCATGCGGTGGTGCGCGCCGAAGGCCCGGAGCGCATCGCCATGGAATGGTGGCGGCCGGACGGGCAGGGGCTGACGCGCGACTATTTCCGCGTCGAGGACGAGCACGGCCTGCGCTTCTGGCTCTACCGCGACGGGTTGTATGACCGCGAGCTCGATCAGCAGGAGGGCCTGCCCGTACAGCCCGCCTGGTACATGCACGGTCTGTTCGCATGAGGGTGGGGGAGATGGCACACATCCCGCGCCGACCCCGCTGCTCACCCTCCCCTGGAGGGGGAGGGTCGGCTCGCATGCGCGCATGCGAACCGGGGTGGGGTGACAGACCATCAGCGTTTGCGCTGCCCGTTGTCCTCGAGGCCAACTTACCGGCAGCTGAGAAGAGCTGGCGCAATGACAACCGATTGCTGGGCTCACCCCACCCCGCCGCGCGCTCTGCGCGCGTCGACCCTCCCCCTCCAGGGGAGGGTGGGCAGCTGTGCAAGCCGGTGCGTTGGGGCAAATCACCTGCAGGAGGCGGGCAACGCGCTGTCACGGAAACAGCCTGCGCGGTCGCGCCATGATCCCCGTCCCCTATGCCGAGATCGGCATCACCACCAATTTCTCCTTCCTGCAGGGTGGCTCGCATCCGCAGGACTACGTGCACCAGGCCGCCGCGTACGGCCTCGAAGCCATCGGCATCGCCGATCACAACACGTTGGCCGGCATCGTGCGCGCCTATAGCGAGCTCGGCAATGACCGGCTGAAGGACAAGCCGAAGCTCCTGTACGGTGCACGTCTCGTCTTCACCTGCGGCACGCCGGATATCCTCGTCTATCCGCGCGACCGTGCGGCTTACGGCCGGCTGTGCCAGCTGCTCACCCGCGGCAAGCGCGGCAGCGATCTCGACAAGGTCGCCAAGGGCGACTGCCGCCTGACCTTCGAGGATCTGTTTGATTTCATCGAGGGGCAGCTCCTGGTGCTGATGCCGCCGCATCGCTTCGACGAGGCTGTCATCAGCGAAGTCCTGACGCGGCTGAAGGACAGCCGCGCCGAAGGCGTGTGGCTCGCCGGCAGCCTGCTCTATCGTGGCGACGACCGCCGCCGGCTGGCGCGGCTGGCGCGTCTCGCCGCATCGGTCAAGGTGCCGCTGATCGCCACCAATGACGTGCTGTATCATCATCCCCAGCAGCGGATGCTGCAGGACGTGCTGACCTGCATCCGCGAGAAAGCCTCGATCGAGGCCATCGGCCGAAGGCTCCAAGTCAATGCCGAGCGCCACCTCAAGCCGGGACACGAGATGGCGCGGCTGTTCCGCGATCATCCCGGTGCGATTGCCGAGACCATCCGCTTCACCGACCGCATCGTCTTCTCGCTCGACCAGCTCAAATACCAGTACCCCGACGAGCCGGTGCCGCCGGGCAAGACCGCGCAGGGGCATCTGCAGGACCTGACTTGGGCCGGCGCCAAAACCTATTTCGGTGATGATCTCGACGACCGCCTGCGCGCAGTCCTCGACAAGGAGCTGGCGCTGATCGCCGAGCTCAACTACGCGCATTATTTCCTCACGGTTCACGACATCGTCCGCTACGCCCGCAGCCAGGGCATCCTGTGTCAGGGCCGCGGCTCAGCGGCGAACTCGGCCGTGTGCTACGTGCTCGGCATCACCTCGGTCGATCCGACCAAGATCGATCTGCTGTTCGAGCGCTTCATCTCCAAGGAGCGGCTGGAGCCGCCCGACATCGACGTCGATTTCGAGCATTCGCGGCGCGAGGAGGTGATGCAATATGTCTATCGCCGCTACGGCCGGCACCGCGCGGCGATCATCGCCACCGTCATCCATTATCGCCCGCGCAGCGCCATCCGCGACGTCGGCAAGGCGCTGGGCCTGACCGAGGACGTCACGTCGGTGCTCGCCGACACCGTGTGGGGCAGCTGGGGCGACGGCCTCTCCGACATGCAGGTGCGCCAGGCCGGGCTCGATCCAACCAATCCGATGATCCGCCGCGCCGTGGAGCTGGCATCGGAGCTGATCACCTTTCCGCGGCACCTGTCACAGCATGTCGGCGGCTACGTGCTGACCCAGGACCGGCTCGACAGCTACGTGCCGATCGGCAATGCCGCGATGGACGACCGCACCTTCATCGAATGGGACAAGGACGACGTCGACGCGTTGTCCATGATGAAGGTCGACGTGCTGGCGCTGGGCATGCTGACCTGCATCCGCAAATGCTTCGACCTGATCGCCGATCACAAGGGCCAGCGATACGTGCTTTCCGATATCCGGTCGGAGGACGACAACGAAGTCTACCAAATGCTGCAGCGGGGCGAGTCGCTCGGCGTGTTCCAGGTCGAGAGCCGGGCGCAGATGAACATGCTGCCGCGGCTGAAGCCGCGCACCTTCTACGACCTCGTCATCGAGGTCGCGATCGTCCGGCCCGGACCAATCCAGGGCGACATGGTCCATCCGTATCTGCGGCGCCGGAACGGTCTCGAAAAGGTCAGCTATCCATCGCCGGCAAACGGCCCGAAAGACGAGCTTTACAAGGTGCTGCACAAGACGCTCGGCGTGCCGCTGTTCCAGGAGCAGGCGATGCGGATCGCGATCGAGGCCGCAAAGTTCTCGTCGGAGGAAGCCAACGGCCTGCGCCGCGCGATGGCGACGTTCCGCAACGTCGGCACCATCGGCTCCTATGAGGAGAAGATGGTCGGCAACATGATCGCGCGCGGCTACGATCCGGCCTTTGCCAAGAACTGCTTCGACCAGATCAAGGGTTTTGGCTCCTACGGCTTTCCGGAAAGCCATGCCGCGAGCTTCGCCCAGCTCGTCTATGTCTCGTCCTGGCTGAAATGCTTCCATCCCGACGCGTTCTGCTGCGCATTGCTCAACTCGCAGCCGATGGGCTTCTACGCGCCGGCGCAGATCGTCGGCGACGCCCGCAAGAACGGCGTCGAGATCCGGAACATCGACGTGTCCCACAGCTTCGCCGACAACACGCTGGAGGAAATGGGTAGCAAATACTGCGCCGTCCGCCTCGGCTTCCGCCAGATCGACGGTTTCCGCTGGATCGACCGCGACGAGGAGCGGATCAAGCGATTGTCGGAGGCGATGCGGAGCGAGGCGGAGGCTTGGTCGTCGGTATCATTCCCTCGTGATGTCATTTCTCCGTCGTTCCGGGGCGCGCCAGGGAGGCCGCGCGAAGCGCGACCGGATGGTGCGAACCCGGAACCTCGAGATTCCGGGTTCGGTGCTCAGAGCAAAACAGCTTCGCTGCTTTGCTATGTCGCATCGCCCCGGAATGACGGAGGCGGCATGCCCGGCGCTTCTCTCTTCAATGACCAGACAGGCGACGACGACTGGGCCGACCGCATCATCAAGGCGCGCGCCCGTGGGCCCTTTACCTCGCTGGAAGACTTCGCCCGCGACACCGCTCTGCCCAAGCGCGCGCTGCTGCTGCTGGCCGATGCCGATGCGTTCCGCTCGCTGGGGCTCGACCGTCGTGCCGCGCTCTGGGCCGTGCGCCGGCTGCCCGACGATGTGCCGCTGCCGCTGTTCGAGGCCGCGATCGCCCGCGAGCAGCCGGACGAGGGCGCCAAGCCGCTGCCCGAGATGCCGCTGCCGGAGCACGTGGTCGCGGACTATCAGACCATCCGCCTGTCGTTGAAGGGCCACCCGATGGAGTTCCTGCGCCAGCGCTTCGTTACGGAAGGCGTGCTGGCCTGCCGCGACGTCAACCACGCCAACGACCGCCGTCGCGTCCGTTGCGCCGGCGTGGTGCTGGTGCGGCAGCGGCCGGGCAGCGCCAAGGGCGTCGTGTTCATGACCCTGGAGGACGAGACCGGCATCGCCAACATCGTGGTGTGGCCGAAGGTGATGGAGACCTTCCGCAAGGAGGTGATGGGCGCGCGCCTCGTGCTGGTCGAAGGCCGCATCCAGAGCAGCCCCGAGAAGGTGGTGCATCTCGTCGCCGAGCGCCTGGTCGACCGCAGCGCCGATCTCGCCTTGTTGTCGAACGATCGTCTCGGTGCCGTGCCGCACGGCCCGATGCCGGCCGAGCCGCTCAACGACGACCGCCGCGATCACCTCGACACTCCCTCCCAGCGCGTCAGCCACCCCCGCAACGTCCGCATCCTGCCGCGCTCGCGGGATTTTCATTGAGGTCATTGCTATGCAATACAGCCGCCATGGCCACGTGACACCGGTGCTGCTGCCCTGTTCCGAGGACAGCATCGTTGGATTGGTCCGTCGAACCGGCTGAAGCATTGCGATTCGCAACAACGGTCTCATCCGACTTCAAGCCTATCAATTTCCCGGAGAGCTCCACGGTTCTTCGCGAGGCGCGCTGCGCGCGCTCATCTCAGTTCGTCGGTTGATCCAAATCAATAAACAAAACTTTAAGTTGTTGGAGAGTTCGTTCCAGAACATTCCGGCAAGAAGGCAACCCACCATGACCGAGACCCCCAAACGATCCGCGTCGCCGGTACCTGACCCAGCCGCCCACGAGCGGTACAAATTAGATGAACACGATCAGTTCACGGTCCCGAAGGGTGGGACATACAAGCTCGATCTTGCGAATCGCTGCGTTGTCGCAGCCGCTTCCGGCATCGGTATTGCCCCCTTCGTATTCTCGGGTGCAATGAGCTCCGACGCACTTGCTGCGCCATCCTATATCCCGCGTCGCCTGACCGACGAAATGCTCCAACAGATCCTGTCGCCGGATATTCAGACGAGAGTCTTCAAGAGTTTCGATAACATCGGGACGCTGCACGCCCACGTCCCGAAGATTGCCGAGCTGTCCCGGACTATGAAGAGCTTCGGCGAAGCAGCCCCATACTTCGTGCTTACGGTTGGAGCCAAGGATCACAAGGACGTAGCACTGAAAGCTGATGCCGAGACCGCTCTCCGCGGTCACGGTGTCGACGCCCATATCCACATCGTCTGAACCTGAGGGCTGCACATGACGAGTCGGCCGCCAGCGCAGGAGGATCCGATCGGTTTCGAGGCCATCGCCGAACTCGCGGACGCCCAGGAAAAGCAGGTCGATGCAGCGGGCGTCTCATTGCGGGAAACAGCGAAGTGGATCGTGAGCGGGATCGCCGTCGCGGCAGCTGGTGTCGTGGTCGGAACGTCGCTCTCTTCCTTGGGGGCTTTCGGTTTCGGGGTACGGCTGGTGATTGCCGTTTCCGCCATCGCGGTCGGCTTCATCGGGCTTGGGGTCCTGTTCGGTTTTGCCATCAAGGTCATCGCGCCGCCGAGTCTCACGCTGCAGGACTTCGCCGACAGCAGGGGCATACCGAGCAGCTGGAAGGAGAGGATCGAACTCAGGGCCAGACCTTTTCTGAAAGGTCTGTCGGTAAACAGCCTGGAGGAATTGTGCGAATATTTGCGCGCGCCCCGCAACCGCGACGGTTCCGCACTCTCTCCAATCGATTGGCGTGCGCTGAAAGAATCCCGACGCTTGATCAGCCTGACCGCCAACTCCGAGCTCAGGCGGCTCCTGTTCGACAAACTGGTGCGGATGACCTACGTGATGACGCCACTGATTGCGGTCGCTGTCGTCGTGTTTGCTTGGGCTGCCAATCCGCCCAAGGATGTATTGCGTGCAATGCCGGTACCGGTCGAGCTGGACGCGAACGTCCACCCGGAAGACCTCCCGCAGCTGATCAAGGCCCTGGGAGCTTCGGCATGTGTGGAGGGCAAATTGCACGTGATCGTTCTTGATGAGTGGCGGTCAGGCATCCAAGAGGTCGTGACGGTGCCAAAGCCATCCTGCCCGCCAGTTCGTCTTCTGCTCAACCAGGGACGAATCTCACCTTTGAGCACGCGGCCTTGAGGCCAGCCGCATGAGCTGCACCTGTCGAACATGTTGGGGTCCATGTTCGAGATGGTGGTGGCCTCGTTGCGCGACCATCAAAGATTTTTCTTTCTTTTTTTCAGAAAATGTGTTTCATTGCGGCCATCCCGCTCCATCGAAGAAGGGGCGTTGCGCGCGATCGTCACGACACGCGGGGCGGGGAGCGATGGCTGTGAGATGCCGCAGCGTGGGGCGAGGCCTTGCGCGGACGAACGGCAGGCTTGCGGACGTGAAGGCGTATGGTCCTGGCGCCCCGATGCTGGCGCCAAGTCCGCGGGTGATGATCCCGCCGGCGACGGTGGCTAAAAGCCGGACACCGGGGAGAGTACGCAGTAAACGTGAAAACCATCGCGCAGGGAAGGCCGGGCGTTCTCGGCTGCACCTGTGGTACCTGCCGCCTGCATTTTTTCTCGCAGGCGTCAGCCGGCGCCTGGCCTTCCCTGCGCCCTCTTCACGAGAGGGTGAAACGATCGGCAAGACTCGGGCGCATCCGCGCCGCGAGACGACGTATTCATGTGCGTGTCACAGTCAACGGATCGAAGCTGCAACGGATGATCGCACGATGGACCGTCACCCATCGCAGGGCCTTGAAAACCATGACTCGATTTTTGCGGACACGCGCGACGTTGCGAGCCCGTCCGAGCTGGAACGCAAATCCGGAGCATGGGCGTCAGGCTGGAGTAGGTGCGTACCCGCGGAGGTTGGCCTACAGACTAGCAACACCGTCACGGCGATCCGCCGCGCGCTCGATGCGTCCATGGTGCGTCGCGGTGAAACCGCGATTGCCCGGAACCAGCTGAATGCAGGCTGAACGGCTGTCGTTCAACTTTCAAATTTTTAAAGCAAAACAGAGGCGGGTTGGGCGATTTTTAGGTTGTTTAAAGCTCCAGTTCCGCACTATTAGCGCAACGATGAGACCGCCAGAGCCGGAATCGTCGACCGATAAAGCGAGCCGATCTGACCAGCCATGGCGTCTGACATGAACCCATCTCCGCAGATGCTCAGCACCAAGCGGCTGCTGATCGGCCTTGCTGCCCTGGCGATGGCCGGCGCGGGCGGCTATGGCTACATGCAGTTCCGGTCGGGAACGGCTGCGAAGGACAATATCGAGCTCTCCAGCCAGTCCAAACGCAACGGCACCAGCTTCACGCCATCGGCGGCGGAATGGTCGACGCTGACGATCGAGCCGGTGTGCGAGAAGATATTTCGTGCCGAGCATATTACCGAGGGCAAGGTTGCCGTCGACGAGGATCGTTCGACACCGGTTTTCTCGCCCTATGCCGGCCGTGTCACCAAGCTGCTCGCCCGTCCCGGCGAAACCGTGCGCCAGGGCCAGCCGCTGTTCGTGATCGAGGCCGCCGACACCGTGCAGGCGCAGAACGATTTCATCGCCGCCATCACCGCGATGAACAAGGCGAAGTCTGCCCTCGACCTCGCCGACATCCAGTACAAGCGCGCCAAGGACCTGTTCGAAGGCCGGGCGATCCCGCTGAAGGATTTCCAGCAGGCGGAGGCGACCTCCGTTCAGGCTCAGAATGACATGCGGTCGTCACAAACGGCGCTGGAGGCCGCGCGCAACAAGCTGCGCATCCTCGGCTTCACCGAGGCCGCGATCACCGATTTCCAGAGCAAGGGCGTGATCGATCGCGAGATCACCATCTACTCGCCGATCGCCGGCACGGTCGTGCAGCGCAAGGTCGGCCCTGGACAATATGTCAATTCCGGTGCGAGCGACCCGGTATTCGTGATCGGTGATCTCTCCACCGTCTGGCTGACGGCCTTCGTCCGCGAGAGCGATGCGGCGCTGGTGAACGTCGGCGAGGAGATTCTCGTCAACGTGCTGGCGCTGCCCGGCCGGCCGCTCAAGGCCAGCATCAACTACGTCGCCGCATCGATCGACCCGGCGACACGGCGGCTCCTGGTCCGCGCCACCATCGACAACAAGGATGGCCTGCTGAAGCCGGAGATGTTCGCCAACGTGACGATCTATTCGCCAGGCGAACAGCCCGCGGTCGCGGTGCCGCGGCAGGCGCTGATCTACGAAGGCAACCAAGTCCGCGTCTGGGTCGCCCGCCCCGACAAGTCGATCGAGCTGCGCAAGATCAAGACCGGTTTGATCAATGGCGATCAGGTCGCGGTCGAAAGCAATCTGAGCGCCGGCGAGCAGATCGTCACCAAGGGCAGCCTGTTCATCGATCGCGCAGCCTCGGGCAGCTGACATGCGCTTCTCCTGCCTGTCTTCCTGAAAGTGCCGATCTGAATGGACCGTCTCGTCGCCATCGCCGTTCAGCGGCGCTTCCTGATGGTCGGAATGTTCGTCGCCGTCCTGATCGGAGGTCTGATCGCATTCCGCCAGCTCAACATCGAGGCCTATCCAGATCCGACCCCGCCGATGGTCGACATCGTGACGCAGAGCCCAGGCCTCTCGGCCGAGGAGATCGAGCGCTACATCACGATCCCGATCGAGACCCAGGTCGCGGGCATCAAGAACCTGCGCAACATCCGCACGATCTCGCTGTATGGCCTGTCCGACGTCAAGCTGCAGTTCTCGTTCGACTACACCTACGATGAAGCCTTGCAGCAGGTGCTGAATCGCCTGTCGCAACTGTCGCCGCTGCCGGGCAACGTCACGCCGCAGATCTCACCGCTCAGCGCGGTCGGCGAAATCTATCGCTATCGCTTGCGCGGTCCGCCGGGCTACAGCGTGCTCGACCTCAAGACCTTGCAGGACTGGGTGCTACAGCGCCGCTTCCGCGCGGTGCCTGGCGTCATCGACGTCACCGGCTGGGGCGGCAAGACCAAGACCTATGAGATCCAGGTCGACTTCAACAAGCTCGTCGCGAACGGCCTGACCCTGCCGCAGCTCTTGCAGGCGGTCGGCAACTCCAACATCAACGTCGGCGGCAACACGGTCGAGATCGGCACGCAGTCGGCGGTCGTGCGCGGTGTCGGCCTGATCCGCTCGATGGACGACCTCGCCAACACCATGGTGTCGCAGAGCGGCGGCAACCCGGTGCTGGTGAAGGACGTCGCCAACGTCACGGTGGCGGAGAAGCCGCGGCTCGGCATCGCCGGCCTGAACAACAATGACGACATCGTCCAGGGCATCGTGCTGATGCGGCGCGGCGAGCAGAGCTCGCCGACGATCGCCCGCGTCGAGCAACTGGTCGATCAGATCAACAATTCGACGATCCTGCCGCCGGGCGTGCGTATCGAGCGCATCTACGACCGCAAGGACCTGATCGACACCACGACCCACACCGTGCTGCACAACATGGTGGTCGGCATCGGCCTGATCGTGCTGCTGCAGTGGATTTTCCTGGGCAATCTGCGCAGCGCGCTGATCGTCGGCGCCACCATTCCGTTCGCGCTGTTCTTTGCCGTCATCATCCTGGTGCTGCGCGGCGAGTCCGCCAACCTGCTGTCGGTCGGTGCAATCGATTTCGGCCTGATCGTCGATGCCACCGTGATCATGGTCGAGGCGATCTTCCGCCGGCTGACGCAGACCACGCCGCTATCGGCAGCCGAGGAGAGCCACATCTCACCGGAAACGATGATGGGCATGAAGAGCCACGCGATCCTGTCAGCCGCGGCGGACGTGTCGCGCTCGATCTTCTTTGCCGCAGCCATCATCATCGCCGCGTTTCTGCCGCTGTTCACGCTCAGCGGCGTCGAGGGCAACATCTTCGGGCCGATGGCGCGCACCTACGCCTATGCGCTCGCCGGCGGTCTGCTCGCGACCTTCACGGTCACGCCCGCGCTCAGTGCGATCATCCTTCCGGCGCATGTCGAGGAGACCGAGACGCGCCTGATGCGACTGCTGCACGCGATCTATTCGCCGGTGCTGCGCTGGGCTGTCGGCAATCGCAACCTGGTGATGACCGGCGCGATCGGCCTCGTATTGCTGACGGTGGTGGTTGGCCGACTGCTGGGCCTGGAATTCCTGCCCAAGCTGGAGGAGGGCAATCTCTGGATCCGTGCGACCCTGCCGCCGACGATCTCGCTGCAGGAAGGTAACGCCTACGTCAACGAGATGCGCAAGATCATCCGCGCGCGGCCCGAGGTCGATGCGGTGGTCTCGCAGCACGGCCGTCCCGACGACGGCACCGATGCCGCGGGCTTCTTCAATGCCGAGTTCTTCGCGCCGCTGAAGCCGGTCAAGGACTGGCCCGGCACCAAGGACAAGGACCAGCTCACTGCGGAGCTGCTGAAGCAGCTCGACGACCGCTTTCCCGGTGTCGAGTTCAACTTCTCGCAATATCTGCAGGACAACGTCTCGGAAGCCGTCTCCGGCGTGAAGGGCGAGAACTCGATCAAGCTCTACGGCAATGATCTGCAGGCGCTGACGGACACCGCCAACAAGATCAAGCAGGTCCTGTCCACCGTGCAGGGCGTCACCGACCTTGCGGTGTTCACCTCGCTCGGACAGCCGACGGTCCAGATCGACATCGACCGCGCCAAGGCTGCACGCTATGGGCTGGCGCCCGGCGACATCAACGCCACCATCAAGGTCGCGATCGGCGGTGACACTGCGGGAGATCTCTACGAGCCGGGCAGCGACCGGCATTTCCCGATCATCGTCCGTCTGGCGCCGGAATATCGCAAGAGTGCGGAGGCGATCGAGAATTTGCGCATCGGCGCGCAGGGGCCGAACGGCATCACCCAGATTCCGCTGAGCGAGGTCGCGACCATCAAGCTGGTCTCGGGCGCGGCCTATATCTATCGCGAGCAGCAGGAGCGCTATCTGCCGATCAAGTTCTCGGTGCGCGAGCGCGATCTCGGCAGTGCGATCCAGGAGGCGCAGCAGAAGGTCGCCGAGCAGGTGCAGTTGCCGCCGGGCTCACGCGTCGAGTGGGTCGGCGAGTTCGGCAATCTGCAGGACGCAATCAAACGGTTGTCGATCGTGGTGCCGATCAGCCTCGCTCTGATTGGCGTGCTCTTGTGGTTCAATTTCGGCTCGATGGTCGACACGCTGCTGGCGATGAGCGTGATCCCGATGGCGATCTTCGGCGGCGTCGTCGGCCTCGTGTTGTCGGGCATTCCGTTCAGCGTGTCGGCGGCGATCGGCTTCATCGCGCTGTTCGGCATCGCCGTGATGGACGGCATCATCATCCTCTCCCAGTTCAACCAGCTGATCGACGAGGGCGTCGACCGCATCGAGGCGGTCATCCGCACCGGCGAATTGCAGCTGCGTCCGGTGCTGATGACCTGCGTCGTCGCCGGCATCGGCCTGATGCCGGCCGCGGTGTCGACCGGCATCGGCTCGCAGGTGCAGAAGCCGCTCGCGATCGTCGTGGTCACCGGCATGATGCTGGCGCCGGTGGTCATCCTGATTACGCTGCCGGTGCTGATCTCGCTGTTCTCGCGGCGACGGGTCCGCTAGATGCGCATGTGCTCGTCGATGCGCGCGGCGGAGTCACGATCGACCGCGGCGGCATCGACGATCTCGCCGCGCTTGAACACGAGGTATCTGTCGCTGATCGAGAGCGCGAACGGCAGATGCTGCTCGACCACGATCATGGAGGTGCCGATCTCGCGCCGGACCCGCACCAGCACCTCGGACAGCCGGTCGACGACGGACGGCTGCAGACCTTCCGTGACCTCGTCGAGCAGCAGCACGTCGGGCTTCGCCACCAGCGCGCGGGCAACGATCAGCATCTTCTGCTCGCCGCCGGACAGCGTGCCGGCCCGCTGGCTCAGCCGCTTGGTCAGCACCGGAAACCAGCCGCCGACCTGCTCGAAACGCGCGGTCATGTCATCGTCCGTGAGCACCCCAAGTCTGAGATTGTCGCGCACCGACAGGTCCTGGAACAGCGCATGTTCCTGGGGAACATAGACCAGCCCCATCTTCCGCTTCAGATGCGGCGCCACCCGCGTCACGTCCTTGCCTGCAAGTTTCACTCGGCCGCGCCAGGCCGGCAGGAAGCCGACGATGGCCTTGAGCAGCGAGGTCTTGCCCATGCCGTTCTTGCCGACGATGGCAAGCGTCTCGGCCTTTGCCAGTGCAAAGCCGACATTGCTGATGACCTCCGACGAGCCATAGCCGCTCGCCAGCTCGGTGACTTCCAGCGTCGCGCTCATGCCGTGGCCTCCGCATGCGGCGCGTGCTGGCCGGTATATATTTCGCGCACCAGATCGCTGTTCACGACCTCGTCGACCGAGCCGTCGAGCGCGAGGCGCCCCTGGTGCAGCACGATGATGCGCGAGGAGATCTCGCGGACGAAATCGAGATCGTGCTCGACCAGGAGGATGCAGAGCCGGTCGCGACGGGCGAGGGCGGTGAGGATGTCGGCGAAGCTCTGCCGTTCCGCGCGCGTCAGTCCGGCGGTTGGCTCATCCAGCAGCAGCACGTCGGGCTCGAGCGACAGCACCATCGCGAGCTCGAGTGCCTGCTTGAGCCCGTGGCTCAGATTGCGCGCTTCCTCATCGAGCCGCTCGCTGAGCCCGGAGCGTTCGACGACCGACATGGCTGCAGGCGGCAGCGCCAGCGTCACCGCGCGCGACGTCAGTGCGGGAGGATCAGCATGTGTCCGCGCGACGCGCAGGCACTCGGCCACGGTCAGCGTCTCGAACACCGAAGCCGTCTGGAACTTGCGCCCGAGACCAAAACGGACGACGCGATCCGGCGGCAGTCGCGCAATGTCACGGCCGGCGATCGCGACGTCGCCGGTCGAGCGCTCGCGGCCGTCGGAGAGGCAACGGATCAAGGTGGTCTTGCCGGCCCCGTTGGGACCGACGAGGCTCAGCAATTCGCCGCGATATGCCGTGAACTGCACGCCGTCCAGCACTGCGAGACTGCCATAATGCTTGCCGAGTGCACGAACTTCGATAGCAACGGCGTCCGGATGGCTGACGGCCGTGGCGGCGGTGGCCGGGCGCAGCGTCGTCGCAGTGCTCCGTCCCGAACCACCGCGCTTGAACAGGCGCATCACAGCGCCGAGCAGGCCGTCGGGGAAGACAAGGATCACGATGATCAGCGCAAGCCCGACGATCAGCTCCCACACATAGGGGAGGCTATTGGCAAGGTAGGCGCTCGCCACCTCGATGCAAAGCGCGCCGATCACCGGACCGATCACGGTGCCGCGGCCGCCGAGCGCGACCATGATCACGAGGTTGGTTCCGAAGGCGAAGCTCGCGTTCTCGGGCGCGGCGACGCCGCCGAATCCGGCATAGAAGAAGCCGGCCAGCGCGGAGACGATCGCGGACAGCACGAGTACGATGATGCGCAGCCGCGAGGTGTCGATGCCGAGATAGGTGCAGCGCGCGTCGTTGTCGCGCAGCGCTGCAAGCAGGCGCCCGGTGTCGCTGCGCATCAGGATGAGCGCCAGCACGGCCGAGGCAAGCAGCCCGAGGCCGGCGAGGCGCAGCCAGGTCTCGATCTCCAGATCGAAGCTCTCGAAGCCGACGAGGCCGCTGGACGAGCCGGTGAAGGTGCCGCCGGAATAGAGGATCTGCACCAGCACGATCGGCACCACCAGAGAGATCACCGAGGCGTAGAGCGGTGTCGAGCCGGGATAGAACGACAGCCAGCCAGTGAAAGCTGCGACAGCTGCAGCGATCGTCACCGCGGCGGCGATCGCTGCACACACCTGCCAGGTGCCGAAGCCATATTCGGTGAACATGATTGCGAGCGCATAGGCGCCGATGCCGAAGAACGCGGACTGGCCGAAGGTCAGCGTGCCGCAATAGCCCCACATGATGTCGACGGTAATGGCGGCGATGGCGACGAAGCAGGCACGCACCAGGATGTTCACGAGGTAGGTATCGAGCAGCAGCGGCGCGATGACGATCACGCCGGCCGCGATGGCCACGAGCACCACCGGGACGATCATGCGCGGCATCGCACCGCTCATTGCGGGCGTCTCGGGCGAGGCGAGGGGACGCGCATCAGGCACGGGCAAAACCCTCCGGCCGGATCCGCAGCACGATGGCGGCGCAGATCGCAATGGTAAGGCCGCCGAGGATCGGATTGACAAAGGTCGAGACCAGCACCTGCAGCGTGCCGAGCACGGCACAGGAGCCGGCCAGTGCCAGCAGCGAGCCGCCGGACACCATGACCAGCATGAACGCGCCGATCAGCCAGGGCACCCCCATGTTCGGATCGACGCTCGACAGCGGCGTGATCAGCGCGCCCGAAAGCGCAGCGAGCCCGCTGCCGAGCGCGAAGGTGATGAGCCTGACGCGCGAGGAATCGACGCCGAGGCCCTGCGCCAGCATTTCGTTCATGATCACGGCCTTGGTCGACAGGCCGAGCCGCGTCCCGTTGAGCAGGGCGGTGAACAGCAGGCCGACAATGATGGCCGCGACGATCATCACCAGCCGGTAGGCCGAATAGTCCGCCCCGAACAGATGGATCGTGCCTGAGATTGGCGCCTGCACGAACTGGACCTCGCGGCCGAACATCAACGTAATGAGCTGTCCGAGAACGATTCCGAGTCCCCAGGTGGCGAGGATCGCATCGAGCGGGCGCTTGTAGAGACGCCGCACGATCACGACCTCGGTGACCCCGCCGCAGACGGCGCCGGCAGCAAAGGCAAGCGGCAGGATCAGGAACCAGGGCAGGTTCAACTGCGTGCCGACCAGCGCGGCATAGGCGCCGACGGTGAGAAAGGCGGCATGGGCGAAATTGATGATCTTCATGACGCCGAACACGATCAGCAGGCCGGCGGCAATGATGAAGAGCATGGCGGCCGTCGTGACGGCATCAAGGGCGACGGTCAGCATGGACATTTCCAGTCGAGAGGTTGCGAGGCGGACGCGCGTCCGCCCCGCGGAAGCATACGCGATCAGGACTTGCCCGGGCACTGCGCGCCGGGATCGACGTTCTGGAAGCTCTGGATCACCTTCACGCTGCCGTCGGCCTGGACCTGGCCGAGATACATCGTCAGCGGCGCATGGCGCTGCTTGTCCATCTTGATCGTGCCGCGCGGGCCGTCGACCGAGACCTCGGCCAACGCCTTCAGGACCTTGTCCTGGTCGGTGCTGCCGGCCTTCTCGACCGCCGCCTTGTAGGCGTAGACCGCCTCATATTCCGGGACCGAGAGATCGTTCGGCGTCTTGAGCTCGGCACCGAACTTCTTGGCCATCGCCGCCAGGAACGTCTTGTTGGCGGGCGTGTCGATGCCGGTCACGTAGGAGGCGGAGAGGAAGATGCCGGCGGCATCAGCGCCCATGCCCTTGGCGGTGCCCTCGTCGACGGCGAGGTTGCCGTAAGGCAGGTTCACGCCGGCGGCGCGCAACTGCTTCGTCAGGGTCACGTTCGGTGCGCCGCCCGCGGTCGAGGTGATCAGCGCGTCCGCACCCGATGCCTTGAGCTTGGAGATGATCGACGTCCAGTCGGAGCCATCCATCGGCAGATATTCCTCGCCGACCACCTTGCCGCCGGTCTTCTCGATGTAGCTCTTGGTGAAGCCGAGCATGCCGCGGCCGAAGGCGTAGTCGGAGCCGATCAGGAAATAGTTCTTCGCCTTCTTCTCCTTGTTGAAGTAGTCGACGATCGGCGGCACCTGCTGGTCCGGCACCCAGGCGTTGACATACAGATAGGGGCTGCAGGACTTGCCCTCGTAGAACGAGGTGTAGATGTAGGGCGTCTTGCCGCGGGCGACGATCGGCAGGCCGGCATTGCGGGCCGCGCTGGTCTCCATCGAGATCAGCACGTTGACCTTCTTCTGGAAGATCAGGGCGTCGAATGCCTTCTGCGCGCCGGCGGCGCCCGAGGCGTCATCGGCGACCTCGAGCGCGAGCTTGCGGCCGAGCACGCCGCCCTTGGCGTTGATCTCCTCAACTGCGAGCTCGGCCGACTGCACGACCGAGGGAGCGACGACGGAGTTGGCGCCGGATAGGCCGACGGGGACGCCGATCTTGATCGGATCGGCAGCCAGAGCAGGCGAGAGGGCTGTTGCCGCAAGGGCGAGCGCCAGCGAGGTGGTGATCAAACGCGACGTCATCGATTGTCCTCCGTGAATGGTCGAATTGAAAATGGTCGTGGAGCAGTCAGTACCAACCCCGTTTGACCTCGCTGCCGAGCATCTCGTCATAGACGTCGGAGCGGCGGTCGCGCAGGACCTGGTTGAAGGCGTTCCAGTTGCGGGCGCGGCGGGCCTCGCCGAGCGCGACGTCGGCAATCACGATCTCCTCCTTATCGCGGCTCGCGGGGCCGGCGACGGGCCAGCCGGTGTAGCTGACGATCAGGCTCTGGCCCTCGAACGGCTGGCCGCGCTCGACACCGACGCGGTCAGCGCAGGCGATGAAGATCGAGTTGGAATGCGCCGCCGCCATCGCCAGAATGTTGGCCATGGCCTCGCGGCCCGGCGCCTGGCCGGGGATCGGAACCCAGTTGGTCGGCACGCAGACGATATCGGCGCCCTGCAGCGCGTTGAGGCGGTAGCTCTCCGGGAACCAGCCGTCGTAGCAGATCGCCATGCCGATGCGGCCGATCTCGGTGTGGTAGACCGGGAAGCCGAGATTGCCGGGCTCGAAATAGAGGTTCTCCTCGTTCCACAGATGCACCTTGCGGAACGTGCCGATGTAACCCTTCGGCCCGATCAGCACGGCGCTGTTGTAGAGCCGGTCGCCGTCGCGCTCGCAGATGCCGGCGACGAGGTGCAGGCCGTGCTTCGCCGCGATCTCGCTCCAGGCGGTCACCGCGGGGCCGCCCGGGATGGTCTCGGAGGCCGCGAAGGCCTCCTCGCGCGACTTGAACACGTAGCCGGAGGAGGCGAGCTCGGGCAGCACCACGAGCTTGGCGCCTCGCGTTACCGCCTGTTGGATCAGATCGAGGCTGTGGGCGAGGTTGGTTGCCAACTCGCCGACCATCGGCTGCATCTGGATGCAGGCGATCCGCACTTTGCTGTCGTCATCCGTCGTCAAGGCACGAGTCTCCGTTGCGTTCGCGAGGTCCGCGCGCGCCAAACAAAAAGCCCCCGACTGCGCCTTGCGGCGCAATGCGAGGGCTGCATAGCCTGATGTGAAATGGCCGACCGGCCATTGGCGGACATCCGATGTCCGCGATGGCCTCAAGTAATTCCCATGCTTGATACGAAGTCAACGCCATCGGCTGCAAAAATTTCGGGCCGCGGCTGCCCAACGCATGAGCGCGGAAACACCCGCTCAGCGCGAGGCCGGCGCATCCAGCACCCCCAGTCCTCCGAGCGTCTCCTGTGCATTGATGATGGAGATTGCGATGTCGGCCATGGCGACGCGCTTCTGCGTCGCCTGCGCGCGGATCAGCTCGTAAGCCTCGACCTCGCCGACCTGCTTCAGCCCCATCAGGATCTTGACCGCCTTGTCGACGTCGCGCCGCGCCTTCAAGGTCTCCTCCAGCTTCTGCACCTTGCCCTCGAGCCGCCGCGTATAGCCGCGCAGCGAGCGCGCCAGCACCAGCGACGACAGGATGCCGAACGAGCGGATCGGCTTGTTGACGACGCCATGCGCGTTACTGTCGAGCAGTCGCTTCAGGATGGTCGGGTTCTCGTAGTCGACGATGGCGATGAAGGTGAGGGGATGATCGCTGGTGCCTTCCGGAAAGATCATCTCCTCCGAGGTCTCGATCAGCTGGAACACCGTGTCGATGTCGTGCGGGATCGCGGCCGGCGGCGGCCATACGCCGCGCACGTTGCAACCGATGCGCTTGAGCTGGTCGATCAGCGCGTCCCCCTCGGCGTCGCGTGGATGGATCACCAGCACGCGGGCGCCGCGCAGCTCCTCGATGAGGCGGCGCACGCCGGGCTTCATGCGGTCATCCGGCCTCATGCCGACAGCGCCTCTTCGCTCAGCCAGCGGCCGCCGATCGGCGACACCGAAAGATAGGGATCGGGCTTGATCGGGCTCTTGCTCTCCCAGACGATATCGAACTGGCCGTCGGCGCGGACGCGCCCGATCCGCGGCGTCACCCAGACATGGTTGTTGTCGGGATCGATCCGGATCGGTCCTTCCGGCGCATCGAGGCTGAGGCCGAGCGCAGCTTCCACCAGCTTCTGGGTGTCGAGGCTGCCCGCCTGCGCCAGCGCCAGCGCGAACAGCTTGATCTGCGCATAGGCCGAGGCGCTCCACATGCTGACCGGCTTGTCGGGGCCGAAGGCGGCGGCGAACGCCGCCTTGAAGCGGTCGTTGCTGTCGCGCGCGAGCGTACCGAAATAGCTCGCCGCGGTGAGGTGACCCGCGCAGTATTCGGCGCCGATGGCGCGGACCTCGCCTTCAGCCATTGTGAGACTGGCGATGGGCAGCCGCTTCGGATCGAAGCCCGCCTGTGCATACATCCGGTAGAAGCGCTGCGCGGTACGGCCGACGATGGTCGAGAACACCACGTCGGGCGCGGCGTTCCTGATGGAGTCGAGCCCGCGTGCGAGTTCGGTGTCGGTCGCCTCCATCGTCACATATTGCTCGCCGACGACGCGGCCGGCATAGGACTCGACGAGGTCGCGCATGATGCGATTGGATTCGCGCGGGTAGATGTAGTCCGAGCCGATCATATAGACGCGCGGGCCGTGCTTGCGCACGATGTATTCGGCAAGCTGGAACGCGTTCTGGTTCGGTGCCGGCCCGGTGTAGATCACGTTCGGGGAATATTCAAAACCCTCGTAGAGCGAGGGGTACCAGAGCAGGCCGTTGCGACGCTCGATCGCCGGCAGCACCGCCTTGCGCTCGGCCGAGGTCGAGCAGCCGAAGATCACGGAAGCGCCGTCCTCGGTGAGCAGGCGGTCGGCGAGCTTGCGGAACGTTTCCGGCTGCGAGCCTGGATCATAGGCGATGACCTCGATCTCGCGGCCGAGCACGCCGCCGTCCCGGTTGATCTCCTGGATCGCCAGCGCGGTGCCGAAGAAGTGCTCGGACTCCGTGACCTCCATCAGGCCGCTGCGCGAGAACAGCACGCCGACGCGCCAGACATCCTTGTCGGATGATTTTGCGGCCGGTCTCGTCGTCATCATCATGCCTCCAGGTCAACGGGCCGGTCGGGCCGGCTCGGAAGCGCGGACTATTGCGGCTCGCCGTGCGGTTGGCAACCGGGGGCGGGGCCGCAGGCGGGGATCCCGATCAGGCAAGCCGCAGCATCGCCGCGACGCCAGGGCGTCCGGATCATGCGGCAGGCGGGCCCTCGTGAACCGATGAGGGCGCAGGGAATGCCGGGCGCTGGCCGCACCCATGGCCCGCCTGCAGAAAAAAAGCAGGCGGCAGTCACCACAGGTCAGCCGAGACATCCCGGCATTCCCTGCGCGGAGGTTTTAACGCTTATACGCGATCTCCCCGGGGACCGGCTTGATTGACCCCGTCGATCGCAGAGCTCATCAGGACTCCGCAACCTCCAGCCTCAGCACCGGGAGGCCAGGACCACGCGATTTCACGTCCGCAAGGCCATCGTTCGTCCGCACACATGATGCGCGCCGATGCCCTCGCGTCCACCGCATTGCCGGTCCAACGTCTCGTGACGACGCGTACGCCCCTCATCCGGACCGGAACGCGGATCTTATACGCCTGATTTGCTGATTTTCAGAAGCGCTTTATTTTTCGAGCAGGCTCTTGAAATCGGCGTTGTTGCTGGAACGGCAGACAAATTCGGCGTTCTGGAGCATGTTTTCGCCGGCAATGTCGCGTCGTGGCAGGGGCCAAAGTCGAATTCGAACGTTGACCATCTCGCGACCAAGCGGCAAACCGTCCGCTGTGGATGAAGGAACGGGTCCAAGTCATGGTCCCGTCCGCTAGGAAAGCCAGATGCGTAGCCTCGAAGACCGAGCCCTGCTTCTCTTGCTCGTCGCGATATCGCTGATGTTCGGGTGGATCCTGCTGCCGTTCTACGGCGCGGTTCTGTGGGGCGTCATCGGCGTCATCGTCTTCGTTCCGCTGCACCGCTGGTTGGCGCGGTCGATGCACGGCCGACACGGCCTGGCGGCGGCCGTCGTGGTGTTGATGTTCGTCGTGATCGTCATCCTTCCGCTGTCGCTGATCGGGGCGTCGCTGGCGCAGGAGGCCTCCGGAGTCTACAAACAGATGCAGTCCGGTCAGCTCGACATTGGACAGTACTTCCAGAAGATGCTGGCCGCGCTTCCGACATGGGTGGTCGATCTGCTCAATCGCTTCGGACTCGGCAGCCTCGCCGGAATGAAGGGCAAGCTGTCGGCCGTCCTGCTGAAGGGCAGCGAGGTCATTGCGAGCCAGGCGCTCGTGATCGGACAGGGTACGTTCGAAGTCTTCGTCAATCTGTTCATCATGGTCTATCTGCTGTTCTTCCTGCTGCGTGACGAAGAGACGCTATCGGAGCGCATCAAGAGCGCCATTCCGCTGCGCCCGGAGCAACGCGATGCGCTGCTGCGGAAGTTCACCGTGGTCATCCGCGCGACGGTGAAGGGCAGTCTGCTCGTCGCTCTGGCGCAAGGCGCGCTGGGCGGCCTGATGTTCTGGTTCCTCGGCATCAACGCGCCCCTGCTGTGGGCAGTCGTGATGGCCTTCCTGTCCTTGCTTCCGGCAGTGGGAGCGGGCCTCGTCTGGTTTCCGGTCGCGCTCTATCTCCTTGCCATCGGATCGATCTGGCAGGGTGTGGTCCTGATCGCCTATGGCGCCCTCGTCATCGGTCTCGTCGACAATGTCCTGCGTCCGATCCTGGTCGGACAGGACACCAAGATGCCCGACTATGTGGTGCTGATTTCGACATTGGGCGGGATCGAGGCATTCGGCCTCAATGGGTTCGTCATCGGGCCGGTGATCGCGGCAATGTTCATCGCGATCTGGGACATCTTCTCGACCTCGCGCTGTGAGAGGGCCTTGGCGCCGGATGCCACGCGCGGGACGGGATGAGGGGAACGCGGTGCACAATGTGGAGCGCGCATTTCATCGGGCGGATTAACGGATCGTAACCCGTCCTCTCCTAGCCATGAGGCGTTCGACGGGTTAAGTTCATTGATCCGCCGCATGCGCTCTTTACCCGTCTCCTGACGGGCGTCCACGTCCCAGACTTTCTCTTCCAGAGCGGTTCGTTGTCAGGCGCACGATGAACCATTTGGCTTCGACGGCGGTTAAACCGACGATAGCTCGTGATTTCGAACTCCTGCAGCCTGTTCGGCGGTCCGCAGGGGTCCATTTGGCCGCGGTCTCGCCATGCGCGATCGCCAAGAACACAAGGTGGAGACGACATTGCAGTTCGATCAGCCAGTCGCGATGGCGATTGTGCCGCCCAAGGACCGCGCCACGCTGCGCGCCGGCGATAACGAGGGCCGCGCCGCGGCCGATGCCCGCTACTGGATGCAGATTCTCAGCAGCTACCGCACGCCAAACCGCCTGCGCAGCGTGACCGAGCTGGTGATCACCGCCGTGCCGCTGGTGGCCCTGTGGACGGCCGCCTGGTTCGCGTTCTCGCTCGGCCATGCCTGGGCTTCGTTGCTCATCGCGATCCCCGCCGGCGGTTTCCTGGTGCGTCTGTTCATGATCCAGCACGATTGCGGCCATGGCACCTTCTTCGCCGGGCGTCAGGCGAACGACTGGGTCGGCCGTGTCCTCGGTGTGCTGACCCTGACGCCCTACGACTGGTGGCGGCGCACCCATGCGATCCACCACGCCACCAGCGGCAACCTCGATCGGCGCGGAATCGGCGACATCGATACGTTGACCGTGCGGGAATATCAGGCGCGGTCGGCCTGGGCGCGGCTGCGCTACCGGCTGTACCGCCACCCGCTGGTCATGTTCGTGGCAGGGCCTGCGTATTTGTTCTTCCTGCAGCACCGTCTGCCGTTCGGTCTCATGCGGGCCGGCTGGTCGCCCTGGATCAGCACGATGGCCACCAATTTCGGCATTGCCCTGGTGGTTGCCGGGCTGATGTGGCTCATCGGCATCCAGGCGTTCCTGGTCGTGCATCTCCCGATCATGCTGCTCGCCGCCATGGCCGGCGTGTGGCTGTTCTATGTCCAGCATCAGTTCGAGCACACTGTCTGGGAGCGGGACGAGCGCTGGACGATGCAGCAGGCCGCGCTCTACGGCAGCTCACACTACGACCTGCCGGGATGGCTGCACTGGCTGACCGCCAATATCGGCATCCACCACGTCCACCATCTCTCGAGCCGGATTCCCTATTACCGGCTGCCGGTCGTGCTGCGCGATCATCCCGAGCTGCGCGAGATCGGCCGCATCACGCTGCCGGAGAGCCTGCGCTGCGTCCGGCTGGTGCTGTGGGACGAGTCGCAGCGCCGGCTGGTGTCGTTCCGCGAAGCCAGGATGGCGAGGCGCTAAAGCCCCGGGAATCGTAGGGTGGGCAAAGCGACGCCGTCAGGCGGCGCGTGCCCACCAACGGCGCCGGTGCGTGACGGCGGTGGGCACGGCGCGCGATACTGCGGTGCAAGCCGAGATCGCGGTGGAGCGCGCCTTTGCCCACCCTACGATTGCTTCGCTGCGCCGCTGCGCTCGCCCGCCCTGCGGACTGATTTACTTGTCGTTGACGTCGAAGCGTGCGCCGCAGGCATGAAAATGGTTGTCCGTCGTCTCTCCATCAGCATCATAGATGTAGAGCGTGACGGGACATCGCTGTGCGTTGGCCCATTGAATGGCCTCGCAAACAGATAGGCCTTCTCTCTTGTCGTAATCTACGACCAGGGACACCGGAGCCTCGTCGGCTTGGTCGGCGTCGGCGCAGCTGTTGTCGTGCTCGACGGCCTCGACGATGGCTGTCACGAATTTCCAACGGTAGGGACGACTGCGCCGATCAATCACATTCCAAATCATGAGCACCTATGGTTCTCGGTGTGGTGTAGCTCTGAATTGCTTCGCTGCGCCGCTGCGCTCGCAATCAAAGTATGTAGGGCGGATTAGCGGAGCGTAATCCGCCAATGGGCGGCGTAGCATCGTGCGGCGGGTTACGCTGCGCTAACCCGCCCTACGGATTTTCAGAACCCATACAGCCGCGCCGGATTGTCGACCAGGATCTTCTTGCGGATCGCGGCATCGGGGGCCCAGACCGGCAGCTGGTTCATCAGGCGGCCGTCGTCGATCGGATAGAACGGCCTGATATCCGTGACCTTCAATTCGGGATGCGGCGACGAATCCGGGTGGGGCCAGTCGGTGCCCCAGACGATGCGATCGGGGTTGGCTTCGATCAGGGCCTTCGCGAACGGGATCACGTCCGCGTAGTCGGGGCCGCGGGTCGAGGCGCGATAGGCGCCGGAGATCTTTACATAGGCCTTGCCGCTGCGGACGAGCTCGACCAGATCGGCAAAGCCCGGCTGCCCGAGGCCGAGATCAGCCTGCGCGCCGCCGAAATGATCGAACACGGCCGTCACGGGCGATTGCATCACGAGGTCCTTGATGGCCGCGATCATCGCCGTGTTGGTGTAGAGCTGGACGTGCCAGCCGCGCGCCTTCATCCGCTCGACCGCGACATGGAAGCGGGCGCGGCCGACATTGGGGTCGTTGATGCCACCGGTCGCGAGATTGAGGCGGATGCCGCGGAAGCCCTCGGCATGCATGGCATCCAATTGCGCCTCGGTGGTCTTGTCGTCGATGACCGCGACGCCGCGCGCGTCATTGCCGCGCGCCTTCATGCCGTACAGCGTCGCAGAGTTGTCGGTGCCGTAGACGCTCGGCGTCACGATCACCACGCGCTGGATATGTAGAGCCTTGTGCAGCGCCGCCATCTCGTCGGGCAGGGCCGGCTCCGGCGTGTAGACCCGGCTCGCCGCAAACGGAAATTTTTCGGGGTCGCCGTGGATGTGGGTGTGGCAGTCGCAGGCCTGTGGCGGCACGTCGAAATCGACCGGGGTCGAAGGTTGCGCCGGCTTGGCGCGCGCGGCTGTCGTGGTCATCGTCACTCCGGCGGCAAGTGAGGCGAGCAGCAGGCTGCGGCGGTTCAGCATGGCGATCCTTCCCAGGGCCTGGCGCGTGCATTGTGGCTGACGCGCTCATTGTCGATGAAGGGAGCCTGAACCCGCTGTCGTCAGTGGGCAAGAACGAAGTGCGGCATGGCTGTTCGCAGGACGAGAGCGAAACGAGGAAGTCTATGGTGAGGCCGCGGCCGCCGGCCGCAGCAACCGGTCGGAAAGGACCGGTGCTGCCGACCGAACAGATCGGTCTTACTCCTTGACGATGCGCACCGCGCCCTTGGCGGCGCTCGACGCGAACGCCGCATAGGCTTTCAGCGCGGTCGAGACCTTGCGGGCGCGCGTCTTCGGCTTCCAGGCTTGATCGCCCTTCGCCGCCATCGCTGCGCGCCGGTTGGCGAGCTCCTCATCCGACACTGCGAGATGGATGGTGCGGTTGGGGATGTCGATCTCGATGCGGTCGCCGTCCTGGACGAGGCCGATCAGGCCGCCCTCGGCAGCTTCCGGCGAGACGTGGCCGATCGAGAGCCCCGAGGTGCCGCCGGAGAAGCGGCCGTCGGTGATCAGCGCACAAGCTTTGCCGAGGCCCTTCGACTTCAGATAGCTGGTCGGATACAGCATCTCCTGCATGCCCGGGCCGCCGCGCGGGCCCTCATAGATGATGACGACGACGTCGCCGGCCTTGATCTTGTTGGTCAAGATGGCTTCGACCGCGGCGTCCTGGCTCTCCATCACGCGCGCAGGGCCGGAGAACTTCAGGATCGAGGCATCGACGCCCGCGGTCTTCACGATGCAGCCGTCGCGCGCGATGTTGCCGGTCAGCACGGCCAAGCCGCCGTCCTTGGAATAGGCGTGCTCGATGTCGCGGATGCAGCCTTTCTCGCGGTCGAGATCGAGCTCCTCGTAGCGGCGGTCCTGGCTGAAGGCGACCTGCGTCGGCACGCCGCCGGGCGCGGCTTGATAGAAGTTCTTCACGCTCTCGCTCGCGGTCCGGCGGATGTCCCAACGCTCCAGCGCAGCCGCCAGCGAAGTCGAATGCACGCTCGGCAATTCCGTGTGCAGCAGGCCGGCGCGGGCGAGCTCGCCGAGGATGCCCATCACGCCGCCGGCGCGATGCACGTCCTCCATGTGCACGTCGGCCACAGCGGGCGCGACCTTGCACAGGCAAGGGACCTTGCGCGAGAGGCGATCGATATCCGTCATGGTGAAGGGGATTTCCCCCTCATGCGCGGCCGCGAGCAGATGCAGCACGGTGTTGGTCGAGCCGCCCATCGCGATGTCCAGGCTCATCGCGTTCTCGAACGCCTTGAAGTTGGCGATGTTGCGCGGGAGCACGGACGCGTCGTCCTGCTCGTAATAGCGGCGGGCGAGGTCGACGACGAGATGGCCGGCCTCGACGAACAGGCCCTTGCGGTCGGCATGGGTCGCCAGCACCGAGCCGTTGCCGGGCAGGGACAGGCCGAGCGCCTCGGTCAGGCAGTTCATCGAATTGGCGGTGAACATTCCCGAGCAGGAGCCGCAGGTGGGGCAGGCCGAGCGCTCCATCACCTCGACATCCGCGTCCGACACCTTGTCGTCGGCGGCGGTCACCATGGCGTCGATCAGATCGACCTTGCGCAGCTTGCCCGCGATGTTGACCTTGCCGGCCTCCATCGGGCCGCCCGAGACGAACACGGCCGGGATGTTGAGCCGCATCGCGGCCATCAGCATGCCAGGGGTGATCTTGTCGCAGTTGGAGATGCACACCATGGCGTCGGCGCAATGCGCGTTGACCATGTATTCGACGCTGTCGGCGATCAGCTCGCGCGAGGGCAGGCTGTAGAGCATGCCGTCATGGCCCATCGCGATGCCGTCGTCGACCGCGATGGTGTCGAACTCCTTGGCGACGCCGCCGGCCTTCTCGATCTCCCGCGCCACCAGCTGGCCGAGATCCTTCAGATGCACATGGCCGGGCACGAACTGGGTGAAGGAGTTGACGACCGCGATGATCGGCTTGCCGAAATCCTCGTTGGTCATGCCGGTGGCGCGCCACAGGCCGCGGGCGCCGGCCATGTTGCGGCCATGGGTTGATGTGCGGGAGCGATAGGCGGGCATGACGGTTTCCTCAGGCGTTCCTCGGGATCAGGCAATGTTGGTCCGCGGGCGGAAAGGATCCCGACAACCGACGGACGGCAATGATGCGGCGAGGCATACAGCGAAGTGCTTGATGATTCGACCCTAAATTTCGCTGTTCCGGGATGCCCTCCGGGCAGGGCCGGGGCCTCGTGCCGCTCCCGCAGGTTCCGGCCGGCCCCGGTCACGCGTTTGTGGCTACGTCGGGAACAGGAAGGTCGCTTAGATTAGAACGGTCGAGTTTTGTTCGTCCCGGTCTTGTCCCCGAACGTCCCTGCCGCAGCCTCCGCCGCCCGCGCGTCCCATGCCGTCCGTCATCCGCTTCCGCCACCTGCCGACCCTTGCCGCGCTGCTTCTGGGCGTTCCCGGCGCCGCCTCGGCCCATGCCATCATCGTCTCGTCGCAGCCCGCGGCGGGCGGGACCATCGAGACGCAGCCGACACTGATCCGGCTGCGCTTCAACAGCCGCATCGATCACGCCCGCTCGCGGCTGAAGCTGCGCGCGCCCGACGGAGCCGAGCAGGCGCTTACTCCGGCAGCCGACGCGCCGGCCGACGAGATCGACGCCGAGGCCAAGGCGCTCAGCCCCGGCGCCTGGCATCTGCAATGGCAGGTGCTCAGCGTCGATGGCCACATCACCCGTGGCGACATTCCTTTCAACGTGCGCTAGCCGTGTCGCTGTTGCTCGACATCTTCGGCTATCTCTCGGTGGTGCTGCGCGGCCTGACCCTGCTGGCACAGTCCTTCACCATCGGCGGCTTGGCATTTCTGCTGTTGCTGCTGCGCCCGCTACAGCAAAGGCTGTCCGCTGACGCGATCGTGGTCGGCAAGCGCGGCCAGCGTTTCCTGCGCCGAAGCGCATTCGGCTGGTTCGCGGTCGTGCTGACCTCGCTCGCGGTCAACATGGCGGCGCTGATCGGGACGCTCGACCTGTCGCTCGGCGCGGCGGCGAGCGCGGATTTCGCCCGCTCCGGCATGGCCGTTGCCGCCTGCGCGCTCGGCATCGCCGTGCTCGCCCGGACCGGCAGTTGGGCCGCCTGGCGCGTCCTGGCGCTGACCGTGCTGGTCGTCTCAGCGCTGCTGCTGCAGCTCAACCTGACGCACGCGGCGAGCCGGCTCGAGGTACGCTGGCCGCTGCTCGCCGCCGACTTCCTGCACATGCTCGGCGCCGGCGTCTGGATCGGCTGCCTGCCGTATTTCCTGATGGCGCTGAACGGCTGCAAGGCGGATGACGATCAGCGCCTGATCGGGCGGCGCTACTCGCTGATGTCGATGGTCTCGGTGGCAGCCATCGTGATCGGCGGCATTGTGATGGCGATCGCCTATCTCGGCGCGTTCGCGGCGATCTACGGCACCGCTTACGGCGTGATGACCTCGGCCAAGGTCGCGATGCTGCTGATGCTGCTCGCGCTCGGGGCGGCCAACTTCTTCGCCGTGGAGCGGCTGCGCCGTCGCGATCGCGCGGCGCCTCTGCTGCGGATGAAGCGCTTCGTCGAGGTCGAGCTCGGCATCGGGCTGACGGTGCTGCTCACCGCGGGCTCGCTGACCTCGCTGCCGCCGGGCATCGATCTCAGCCAGGACCGGCTGAGCTGGCAGGAGATCGTCGCGCGCGCCGCGCCGCAATGGCCGCGGCTGACGAGCCCCTCGGTCGACCAGCTCACGATCTCGCAGCTGCAGGCCAGGATCGATGCCGCCGACGCGCAGCGCGTGACCGCGCCGCAAGCCTATGTGCCGGGCGAGGGCGTGATCCTGCCGCGCAGCGCCGCCGACATCGCCTGGTCGGAATACAACCACCATTGGGCGGGCATCTTCGTCGTGCTGATCGGCGTGCTCGCGCTGATCGAGCGCTTCGCCTGGGGCCGCTGGGCGCGGCACTGGCCGTTGCTGTTCCTGGGGATGGCGGCATTCCTGTTCCTGCGCGCCGACGAGATGGCCTGGCCGCTCGGCCCGATCGGCTTCTGGGCCTCGTTGCGCGATCCCGAAGTGGCGCAGCACCGGCTGTTCGTGGTGCTGATCATCCTGTTCGGCCTGTTCGAATGGCGGGTGCGGCTGCGCGGGCAGGCGGCGGGCCGGGCGGCGCTGGTTTTCCCGCTGACGGTCGCCGCCGGCGGCGCGCTGCTGCTGACGCATTCGCACGCCATCGCCAACATCAAGGATCAGCTCCTGATCGAGATGAGCCACACGCCGCTGGCGCTGTGCGGCATCACCGCCGGCTGGGCGCGCTGGCTCGAGCTGCGCCTGGACGGCCGCGTCAGCCGTGCCGCCGCCTGGGTCTGGCCGGTGGCCTTCGTGCTGGTCGGGCTGATCCTGCTGGATTATCGCGAGGCGTAACGAGCCTCACTCCTTCCGCAGGAACACGTAATCCGCGGAATAGGCGACGCTGCGGAATTGCCCGGCGGTGTCGCAGGTGCCTTCCAGCTTGCCGCCGGCGGTGTTGATCCGCTGCACCGTGGTGACGTCGGAGAGCACGCCCTGAGCGCCGCGGTGAGAAATGACGGCGAGCTTCAGCCAGGGAATGTCGTTGTCGGTGGCGCCGATGGCGGTGCCCTGCACGCGGCCGCCGACGATCGAGCCGTCCTGATGCTCCCAGCTCGGGCCGGCGTAGTGCCGGCCGACGGTCTTGCCGTCCGCCAACAGGGTGGCGATCGGCTCGCGGAAGGTCCAGGCGAGCTTGCCGTCCTTGTCGGTCTTGCAGTCGTAGACCTGCGCGCCCTCGGCATGCAGCGTCAGCACGGCCTTTTCGCCGGCCGCGACCAGCGCATCGGGAATCGTGGTCTCCGCGGCGTGGGAGGAGCCGATCTGGGCCCCGAGCAACAGCAGGGCGAGCGATGAGGTCAAGCGCATGATCAGGTTCCTCGACGGCAGGGGAAAACGGAAACGGGCCACGCTGGTGGCGCGGCCCGTTGATAGGTGACGAAACCAGAAGGCGAAAGTGGGGAAACTTACGCCGCCATCGCCTTGGTGAGGTTTTCCGCGATCTTGTCGAGGAAGCCGGTGGTCGACAGCCAGCGCTGGTCGGCGCCGACCAGGAGCGCGAGGTCCTTGGTCATGTAGCCGGACTCGACGGTGTCGACGCAGACCTTCTCCAGGGTGGCGGCGAACTTCGCCAGTTCGGCATTGTTGTCGAGCTTGGCGCGGTGCGACAGGCCGCGGGTCCAGGCGAAGATCGAGGCGATCGAGTTGGTCGAGGTCTCCTTGCCCTTCTGGTGCTCGCGGAAATGGCGGGTCACCGTGCCGTGGGCGGCCTCGGCCTCGACGGTCTGGCCATCCGGGGTCATCAGCACCGAGGTCATCAGGCCGAGCGAGCCGTAACCCTGGGCCACGGTGTCGGACTGCACGTCGCCGTCATAGTTCTTGCAGGCCCAGACATAGCCGCCCGACCACTTCAGCGCCGCGGCGACCATGTCGTCGATCAGGCGGTGCTCATAGGTGATCTTCTTGGCCTCGAACTTGTCCTTGAACTCCTTGTCGTACACCTCCTGGAAGATGTCCTTGAAGCGGCCGTCATAGACCTTCAGGATCGTGTTCTTGGTCGACAGGTAGACCGAATAGTTCTTGGCGAGGCCCATGTTGAGCGAGGCGCGGGCGAAGTCGTAGATCGACTCGTCGAGATTATACATCTCCATCGCGACGCCGGCGCCGGGCGCCCTGAAGACCTCCTTCTCGATCACGGTGCCGTCGTCGCCGACGAACTTCATCGTCAGCACGCCCTTGCCGGGGAACTTGAAGTCGGTGGCGCGGTACTGGTCGCCATAGGCGTGGCGGCCGATGATGATCGGCTTGGTCCAGCCGGGAACGAGGCGCGGCACGTTCTTGCAGATGATCGGCTCGCGGAACACGACGCCGCCGAGGATGTTGCGGATGGTGCCGTTCGGCGACTTCCACATCTCCTTGAGGCCGAACTCCTTCACGCGCGCCTCGTCCGGGGTGATGGTGGCGCATTTGACGCCGACGCCGACCTTCTTGATGGCGTTGGCGGCATCGATCGTGATCTGATCGTTGGTCTTGTCGCGGTTCTCCATCCCCAGGTCGAAATACATCAGGTCGATATCAAGGAAGGGGTTGATCAGCTTGTCCTTGATGTACTGCCAGATGATCCGGGTCATCTCGTCGCCGTCGAGCTCGACGACCGGGTTGGTCACCTTGATTTTTGCCATGATCGATGGGGCCTCTTGGGAACAGCGCGCCAGGAGTGGAAAGCGCTTGTGAAATCAAGCGCGTCATAGCACTGCTGCACCGCGGGCGGAAGCGCACCCGGTATGCGCCCGGTGCTGATTTTCGCAGCCCGCTCATGCGGTGGGCAACGGCGGCTGCCGGCCGGTCTGCAGGTTCGAGCAAACCCTAAAATTCTTGGCTAAGCCGATTATTTTGCTTGAGAATTCTCTCCGGTCAGGTCAACGGAGCGGGCAGGGCGCGCCGCGGGCGCTTCAACCGGATTCAGAGGGCGAGGATTGAGCGTGTCGGGCACCGACAAGACCAAGGTGGGATTGGAGATTGCAGGCCCGGTGGTGATCCTGGTCGAGCCGCAGCTCGGCGAGAACATCGGCATGGCGGCGCGCGCCATGGGCAATTTCGCGCTGTCCGAGCTGCGCCTGGTCAATCCGCGCGACGGCTGGCCGAACATCGCCGCCCAGCGGGCGGCCGCCGGGGCCGACCACATCATCGATCATGTCCGGCTGTTCGACACCCTGCCGGAGGCGATCGCCGACCTCGACCTCGTCTTCGCGACCACCGCCCGCGCCCACGACCAGGCCAAGCCGGTGATGGGACCGGAGGCGGCCGCCCGCGAGATGCAGGGCCAGATCGCCGCTGGCGGCCGGGCCGGCATCCTGTTCGGCCGCGAGCGCGCGGGCCTGACCAACGAGGAGGTCGCCCGCGCCAACCGCATCGTCACCTATCCGGTCAATCCAGGCTTTGCCTCGCTGAACCTCGCCCAGGCGGTGCTGCTGATGGGCTATGAATGGTTCAAGCTGGTGACATCTGGCGCGCTGCCCTTCGCGATGCCGGAGCGCTCCGAGCGCGCCTCCCAGGATCAGATGGAAGCGTTCTTCGAGAACCTGGTGCGCGAGCTCGACCGGGTCGAATTCCTGCGGCCGGCCGAGAAGCGCGAGACCATGCTGGTCAACCTGCGCAACATCTTCTTCCGCATGGAGCCGTCGCGGCAGGACATCCACACCCTGCATGGCGTGGTCATGGCGATCGCCGAGGGGCGCAAGGGGCCGGCCAAGGGCGGCGTGCTCGACAGCGAGCAGGCGACGCGTCTGCGCGCCCTGATCGCCGAGCAGGGCACGGTGGCGAACCTGCCGGATTCGCGCGGCTCGCTGCGCGGGCTGGCGCGGCTGCTCCGCCGCAACCCGACCGACGCCGAGCGCGCGCTGTGGCACGCGCTGTCGCGCGACCGCCGCTTCGCCGGCCAGTTCAAGCGCCAGACCCCGGTCGGCCGCCACATCCCCGACTTCGTCTCTTTCATCCACCGCCTCGCCATTGAGCTGGTGGGCCCCGGCGAGAGCGAGGGCGTCGTCGCCGACCGCAGCGCGCGACGGGCGTGGCTGGAAAGCCGCGACTACCGCGTCACCGAAGTGAAGGCGGCGGATGTCGAAGGGAATCTCGAGGCCGAGCTGGTGCGGCTGCAGGCGCTCATCGCCGAAGCGAAGTAGCTGACGGTCGCATTGCCGGCTGCACGGCGCCGCCTGCCAGCTCCCCGCGTGAGCGCAATCGCCGATTGCGCCGTCGCGTGGCTCACTCCGCCGTAGCAGTTGATCCAAACATCCAGGGCAGGCCGAGTCTGCGATCCCGTTTACACCGGCTGAAGGATGATTTGCGATCGCAATTCCAGATTGTGGTTTGCCCGATCGGTTTTGGTTAGATCGCAGCACAAAGAGCAAGACCAAGGGGGCATTCATGACTACGCGACGATGGCGCTCGTTTCTGTGTTGTGCGTTGATCATCGGTTCGATCTTCGGCTTGTCGGCAAGCGCCCACGCAGCCGGCGCGAAGCGGTGCACGACCGCGGCCGATCTCGGCGCCGATGAGCGCATCGCCGGCTGCACTGTCGTGATCGAGCACGGCAAGCCGGCGACGCCGCAGGTGATCGAGGCCCGTTTCGCGCGCGCCGGAGCCTATTTCCGCAAGGGAGATGTCGAGCATGCGATCGACGACTACAAGATCGTCATCGAGCAGTCCTCGGCCGGTCTTCTTGCCGCATTCGATCGCGCCGCTCCTGATCTGCGCGAGAGCGAGCCGCAGCCGGGGTCGGGCTTCGGGCGGGCGTTCGGGCGCAACGGCTACCGGGCGCAAGCCTATCGCGCGCTGGGGATCGCAAGCTTCCAGGCGGGTCTCCTGGAGCAGTCGCACGACGATTTCAGATGGCTCAGCGAGATCGATCCCCACAATGCCGATGCGGCCCTGTGGCTGGATCTGGCCCGCCGCCGCGCCGGCCTGCCGAGCGAGCTCGCCGACCACGCGAAGCGGCTCGACATGGGCAAATGGCCGGCCCCGATCGTCCGTCTCTTCCTCGGGCAGGAGACGACAGAGGCTGTGCTTGCGGCGGCCGACCGTGGTGCTCCCGCCACGCGCAGGGCACGGCGTTGCGAGGCGAGCTTCTTCGCCGGCGAGCTGATGCTCGAACAGAGTCGTGAGCGTGATGCCATGCAATTGATCGACCGCGCTCTCGCCGAGTGCCCGTGGACATCGCGCGAACGCTCGGTCGCGGAGTCCGAGGCGCGCGCGCTCCGCGTCATGCCGTAGGCCTCCTGCGTCGCTCGCGCGGGAAGAACGGATCGGCGCGGCGATCGCGCCGCGACCGGATCCCCGGCCGCATGCTTAACGCGCGCGCGCGCATTTGAGTGAAAATGCCCGGTCAAATCCGCACGGCGCGGGTTACGGAACGCTCGGGTTCGAACGCTATGATCTGCGCATTGCCCTTTCATCGTTGCAACTGTGCGGCCTTTCATCATGAACGAAACCAGATCGGTGTTGCGGGACCTCGAGGATGCGATTGCGCGGGGGACCGCGGACAGCCGCGAGCGCGCGCTGTGGCATGCGACCGACCTGCTGATCGCGGGGCGCTACTGCGAGGAGGAGATCGCCACCTTCGGCGAGGTGATCGGCCGGCTCGCCGACGAGATCGAGATCGAAGCGCGCGCCAAGCTTGCGGATCGCCTCGCCAGGATCGAATATTCGCCGGCCAGCGTCATCCGCAAGCTGGCCTTCGACGATGAGATCTGGGTCGCCGGTCCAGTGCTGCGCGAGTCCGAGCGGCTCGATGACGCCACGCTGGTCGAGAACGCCAGCACCAAGAGCCAGGACCATCTGCTCGCGATCGCCGAACGCCGAACGCTGAGCCCGGCGGTGACCGACGTGCTGGCCACGCGCGGCAACCGTGACGTCGCCACGGCGGTGGCGCGCAATCAGGGCGCCCAGTTCTCCGGTGCCGGTTTCCTGCACATGGTCCAGCGAGCAGAGAACGACTCGATCCTCGCCGAGCATCTCGGCCGGCGGCTCGACATCCCGCGCCACCTGTTCCAGCAACTGATCGCCAAGGCCTCGGACGATGTCGGCAAGCGGCTGGCCGGGGAGCGGCCGGAGCTGCTTGGCGAGATCAGTAGCTCGGTCGCCAACATCGCCGGCGACCTGCAGTCGAAGTTCGGCCCCGGCTCGCGCAACTACTTCGTCGCCAAGCGCACCGTGACGATCCAGCATCGCCTCGGCAATCTGCACGAGAGCACCATTGCCAGCTATGCGACGGCACACAAGGTCGAGGAGGTGACGATCGGCCTCGCGCTGCTGTCGGGACTGCCGGTCGACGTCGTCGAGCGCGCCTTGTTCGACCGTAACCGTGAGATGCTGCTGATGCTCGCCAAGGCGCTTGGCTTTACCTGGGATACGATGATGGCGCTCGCCTTCCTCGGCGCCCGCGAACATCGCATCACGGCCGGCGAGCTGCAGGAGCTGGAGCGCGACTATGCCAAGCTCCAGTCGCAGACGTCGCGCAGCGTGCTCGAATTCTATCAGTCCCGCAAGAATCCAGGCAAAGGCGGCAAGGCGTCCGCGCCGCGAGCCGCGGCGTATTGAACCTGCAGCGACGGACGGAGGTGATCGCGGATGAGCGGCATGGGATTTCCTCTTCGCGGAGAGCAACGGCTCGGCCATCGCGAGGCGCCTGCGGACGGCGCGGCAGTCGATGTGGCCTGGCATGTGCTCGAAGCGGCCAACGAGCTCGGCGACGAGGCTGCGGTCGCCGCCTGCCGCCGCGTGATCGATTCGAGCCTGAACGGCGCAGTCGCGGATCAGGCCGACGTGAAGCTTGTGACAGACTACTTCCGCTAGTTCGATTGATGGCTTTGCACGGGGCGCTCCGCGGCGTCACGAGTTGACAGCTCCGTCCTCCCCGTCCATTCCGCCGTCATTCCGGATTCAATCGCCAACGCGCTTGCGCGTTGGCGATTGAATCCGGAATCTCGAGATTGTGAGGAATGGGCGCAAGACAAGATCGAGATTCCAGGTTCAAGGCCTGCGGCCTTGCCCCGGAATGACGGTGGGTGGGACTCAGGGCGAGCAGGCCGCTTCACACAGCGGCGAGCTGCGTGTCCGGCTTGCCGAGGCGCTTTCCCGTCTTGTGCCTCGCCGGCTCGATCAGCGCCTTCGCGGCCAGCCCGGCCGTGTCCGCGACCTCGGGATTGCGTGACACCATCGCCGCCACGATCGCGCCGTCGATCAGCAGTGCGAGCTGATGCGAGAAGCTCTCCGGCTCGGCAGCGCCCATCTCACGGGCGAGCTTCTCGATATGCGCCAGCACCACTTTCTTGTGGCGCATCGCAATGGTGCGAAACTGCTTCTGGTCCTTGTCGTGCTCGCCGACTGCATTGATGAAGGGGCAGCCGTAGAAGCGCTCCTCGCCGAACCAGCTCTTCAGCGCCGGAAAGATGCGTGCCAGCTTGGTCTCGGCGTCACCGCCGCCGCTCTCCATTTCCGCGATGAACCATTCACGCCACTGCTTGCCTTCGCTTTCGAGCACGGCGGTGACGAGCGCGGTCTTTGATCCGAACAGCTTGTAGAGCGTGGTCTTCGCGGTGCCCGCCTCACTGATGATCGCATCGATGCCGGTGGCATTGATGCCGTTCTTGCAGAACAGCCGCGTGGCGGCGCCGAGCAGACGGCCGCGCGCGGATTCGTCGTCGCTGGCCGCGATCGTCCTTGCGATCGCCTGCTTCTTGCCGGTTTGTTTGCCCGCAGCTGACTTGCCCATGTGTACGAGCTTAATCGCTGTGCGCGTGAGTCAGCAAGGCTGCTGATGCGGTCGAGGCAGCGTTGCGCTCAATTTGATCGCTGAAGGCGGCATTCTGCATCGCACTTGGGCAGCGGCTGGGTCGTGGCGGGGCGCTGCTCGCCGCCCTGATCGCGTAAGCCGCGAGGATCATTCCGGCTTTTGATTTTCGGCCTCTCTGGCACGCTTCGTGCAGGATACAGACCGTTCGGTATCCTCATCCCAGGGAGAGAAATGAGATGACCGCTGTGGTTCAGAAGACGGCGCTGACGGGCTGCCTCGCACCCATCGACAAGAACGGGCTCGAACAGCTCATCGTCAACGGCAAGGCCAACCCCAAGGTCATCAAGACCCTGAAGTGCAAGACCGTGGCGGAAGGCAAGTTCCGCCACGCCAACTACATCCGCAACCTCGCGCCCTATATCGTCGACGAGCCGCCCGGTCTGCTCGGCGACGATACCGCGCCGAATCCGTCGGAGGCCTCGCTGGCCGCGCTCGGCTCCTGCCTTGCGGTGGGTTTGCACGCCAATGCCGTGCATCGCGGCTGGACCGTCAACAAGCTCGAGCTGGAGCTCGAGGGCGACCTCAACATCACCGCCGTCTGGGGCACCGGCGACGTCAGCGAGAAGCCGGTCGGCTTCACCGACGTGCGCGTCAAGGTCGACATGGAGTGCGAAGGCATTTCCAAGGAGGAGGTCCAGGCCCTGGTCGACCACGTGAAGAAGTGGTCGCCCGTCGCCAACACCTTCACGCGTCCCGTCAATCTCGAGGTCGGCGTCTGAGCCTGGCTCGAGGCCATGTGGAGCGGAGGACGTCATGGGTTCACTCGGACAGCATCTGGCGATCGACAGTGCGGGCGTGATGCCCGTGCCGTCGACCGTGGAGCAGGTCGCGGCGATCGCGCGCAACGAGCTTGCGCCGCTGGCCAGCGGAATCGACGCCGGAACGGTGTATCCGGCTGACGTTCTCCGCCGCTTCGGCGAGGTCGGTGCGTGGAGCAGCCACGTGCCTGAGAGCGGCAAGGCCGATCTCAACTGCACCATCGACTCGATCTCGGCGATCGGCGAGGTCTGCGGCGCTTCCGCCTTCATGGCGTGGTGCCAGAACACGCTGGTCTGGTACATCGCCAATTCGGACAACAAGGCGCTCAAGAAGCGTCTGCTCGACGATGCCGCGAGCGGCAGGCTGCTCGGCGGCACCGGCCTTTCCAACCCGATGAAGAGCTTCTTCGGCATCGAGAAGCTCAAGCTGAAGGGCCGGAAGGTGGAGGGCGGCTACGTCGTGCGCGGCGTGCTGCCCTGGGTCTCGAACCTCGGGCCGGACCACATGTTCGGCACGATCTTCGAGCGCGAGGATGCGCCCGGCGAGATCGTGATGTTCATCGTCGACTGTTCGGACCCGGCGGTGACGCTGCAGCCGTGCCAGCAGTTTCTCGCAATGGACGGCACCGGCACCTACGGCATCCAGCTCCGCGACCTGTTCGTGCCGGACGAACTGATTCTGGCAGATCCCGCTGGCCCCTTCGTGAAGAAGATCCGCGCCGGCTTCATTCTTCTGCAGGCCGGCATGGCGCTCGGCCTGATCAGGGACTGCATCAAGATCATGCAGGAGGTCGAGGCGCCGCTCGGCCACGTCAACCGCTATCTGCCGCAGCAGCCGGTCGACTTCAGCGCGCTCGCCGATGAGCTCGCACGGGAGACCATGATCCTCGCCAGCGATCCGTTCAACACGGACGAGACCACCTGGCGCAAGGTCGTCGCGCTGCGCCTCCGGGCCGGGGAGGCCAGCGTGGCTGCGGCTCACGCCGCGATGCTCCATTGCGGAGCGCGCGGCTACATCAAGGGCAATCGCGCCGAACGTCGCCTGCGCGAGGCCTATTTCGTCGCGATCGTCACCCCCGCGACCAAGCAGCTCCGCAAGATGCTCGCCGACGGCTGACGCCGGCGAGAACGGCAAACCAACAAAGTTTAGACCAGGAGAGGCCTGCCATGACGGACGTTCTGATTACTGCCGGCGAACTCGCTGATTTCATCAAGAAAGAACCGTGTGTCGTCATCGACACCCGCAATCCGGATGCCTATGGCGCGGGACATCTTCCCGGCGCGGTCAACGTCCATGAGATCTTCACCTATCTCGCGACGTCGACGCCGGAAGGCATCGAGGAGCTGAAGACGAAATTCGCCGACGCGTTCGGCGCCGCCGGCCTGTCGGGTGCCGAGACCGCCGTCGTCTACGAGCAGTCGATGAACTCCGGCTTCGGCCAGTCCTGCCGCGGCTACTTCCTGCTGACGATGCTGGGCTATCCCAAGATCAAGGTGCTGCATGGCGGCTACGATGCCTGGGTTGCCGCAGGCATGGCCGTGACCACCGATGCGCCGTCGCCGACCAAGGCCTCGTTCAGCATCGTGCCGGAGGCGGGCAGCATCCTGATCGACGCCAAGGCCATGCTCGCGGCGGTCGGCAATCCCGCCATCGCCATTCTCGATGTCCGCGATGTCGACGAGTGGATCGGCGATTCCTCCTCGCCCTACGGCAAGGATTTCTGCCCGCGCAAGGGCCGCATCCCCGGCGCCGTCTGGCTCGAATGGTACCGCATGATGAAGCCGACCGCCGAAGGTCCGCGCTTCAAGTCGAAGGACGAGATCCTCGCCGAATGCGCCACTGTCGGCATCACGGTCGACACGCCGGTCTATCTCTACTGCTTCAAGGGCGCGCGTGCGTCGAACACCTTCCTCGCTCTGAAGAACGCCGGCGTGAAGGATGTGCGGATGTATTTCGGCTCGTGGAACGAGTGGTCGCGCGACCCGTCGCTGCCGATCGAGGAAGGTCTGCCGATGCCGGCGATGACCAGCAAGGCGGCATAAAAGCTGCATAGAAAATTCGCAAGGGCACGTCCGGCCGCTGAAAAATGCGGCCGGATGAGCAGTTCGAAGGCGCAGTCAGCGCAGGTGTGACAAAGGGGCGCAGCACATGTCGATTTTCGATGATCCGTTCGATGCCGAGGCCAGCGTGAATGCCGGTTGTATCTGCGGCCAGCATCGCAGTCCGGCCGAACACGAGCACGCCGTGCGGACGCTGCGCTGTGAGCCCGTGGCGGACTCCACCGAGAAGCGTTACGAGAACGTGGTCGCGTCAGCCGTGCTGCGTGCGGTGTTTCCGGAAGCAGCCACCCGTCGCGCGTTCCTGAAGTCGGTGGGCGCCGCCACCGCGCTCGCCGCGGTCTCACAATTCTTTCCGCTGAAGACGGCGACCGAAGCCTTTGCCGAAGCGGGCGCGCCCGAGAAGAAGGATCTCAAGGTCGGCTTCATCCCGATCACCTGCGCGACGCCGATCATCATGGCCGCGCCGCTCGGCTTTTATTCCAAGGCCGGCCTGAACGTCGAGGTCGTGAAGACGGCGGGCTGGGCCGTCATCCGTGACAAGACCATCAACAAGGAATACGACGCCTCGCATATGCTGGCACCGATGCCGATCGCGATCTCGCTCGGACTCGGCGCGCAGCCGATCCCGTTTACCGTGCCCGCGATCGAGAACATCAACGGGCAGGGCATCGTGCTTGCGATGAAGCACAAGGACAAGCGCGACCCGAAGGACTGGAAGGGCATGAAGTTCGCCATTCCGTTCGACTATTCGATGCACAATTATCTCTTGCGCTATTATCTCGCCGAGCACGGCCTCGATCCCGACACCGACGTGCAACTGCGCTCGGTGCCGCCGCCGGAGATGGTCGCGAACCTGCGCGCCGACAACATCGACGGCTTCCTCGCGCCGGACAACATCTGCCAGCGTGCGATCTTTGACGGCGTCGGCTTCCTGCATATTCTCTCGAAGGAGATCTGGGACGGTCACCCCTGCTGCAGCTTCGCGGCGAGCCGCGAGTTCATCACGGCCGCGCCGAACAGCTTCGCCGCGCTGACCCGCGCCATCGTCGATGCCACCGCCTATGCGTCGAAGGCCGAGAACCGCAAGCAGATCGCCGAGGCGATCGCGCCGGCCAACTACATCAATGCGCCGGTGACGGTGCTGGAGCAGGTGCTGACCGGCACCTATGCCGACGGCCTCGGCGGGGTGAAGACCGATCCGAAGCGCGTCGATTTCGATCCGTTCCCGTGGCAGTCCTTCGCGGTGTGGATGCTGACCCAGATGAAGCGCTGGGGCCAGATCAAGGGCGATGTCGACTACAAGGCGGTCGCCGAGCAGATCTATCTCGCCACCGACACCCGTAAGGTCATGACCGAGATGGGGCTCTCGCCGCCAAAGGACTCCTACAAATCGTTCTCGGTGATGGGCAAGCCGTTCGACCCGACCAAGCCGGACGACTACGTCGCCAGCTTCAAGATCAAGAAGGCGTCGTGATGGGGGCGACGAGGGCGACGCTGCCGACCCCACCCATGGTGATGAACACGCCGCCAACCACACCACCGGTATCGTCCCCGCGAACGCGGGGACCCATACGCCGTGACCTGTCTTGGGGCAGGGGCGGTAGCGACAATCGTTTCCACCAACTGCCGACGGTGGTTATGGGTCCCTGCGTTCGCAGGGACGACAGCGTGGGTGGAGCGACGTCATGACCGCCTCACTCCGCCTGCGCGCCGCCGTCGTCTCGATCTTTCTGCTCGCCGTCTTCCTCGGCGCCTGGCATATCGCCACCCGCAGCACGGGCACGGCTGCCAACATGAGCCCCGAATACGCCAAGCTGATGGGCATGACAGCGACGCAAGGCAAGTCGGCGATGCCCGGGCCGCTCGATGTCGGCGCCAAGCTGTGGGAGCATCTGCGGCGGCCGTTCTACGACAACGGTCCGAACGACAAGGGGCTCGGCATCCAGCTCGCCTTCTCGCTCGGGCGGGTCATGCTCGGCTACCTGATCGCGGTCGCGGTCGCGATCCCGCTCGGCTTCCTGATCGGCATGTCGCCCTTGATGAGCAAGGCGCTCGATCCGTTCATCCAGATCCTCAAGCCGATCTCGCCGCTCGCCTGGATGCCGCTCGCGCTCTACACCATCAAGGATTCCAGCCTGTCGGCGATCTTCGTGATCTTCATCTGCTCGGTTTGGCCGATGCTGATCAACACCGCCTTCGGCGTCGCGAGCGTGCGCAAGGAGTGGATCAACGTCGCCCGCACCCTCGAGGTCGGGAATTTCCGCCGCGCCTTCACCGTCATCCTGCCAGCGGCGGCGCCGACCATCCTGACGGGCATGCGGATCTCGATCGGCATCGCCTGGCTCGTGATCGTCGCCGCCGAGATGCTCGTCGGCGGCACCGGCATCGGCTACTTCGTCTGGAACGAATGGAACAACCTGTCGATCACCAACGTGATCATCGCGATCCTGCTGATCGGTCTCGTCGGTATGGTGCTGGATCAGATCCTGGCCCGCGTGTCGCGGCTCGTGACGTTTCCGGAGTAGGGCATGATCAGGCGAACTGCTGCAAGGTGCGCAACTCCGTTCCCCTCCCCCTTGCGGGGAGGGGTTAGGGGTGGGGGTGCCCCACGCGCGAGTCTTCGTGGGGGACCCCCCTCCCTGACCCTCCCCCACAAGGGGGGAGGGAACGGAAAGACCTTCCTATGACCGACAAATTCATCTCCATCGAAGGGATCGCCAAGCGCTATGATGGGGCGCGCAGCACGACGATCTTCGAGAATCTCTGGCTCGCGATGGCGCGCGGCGAGTTCGTCTGCGTGATCGGCCATTCCGGCTGCGGCAAGACCACGGTGCTGAATGTTCTTGCCGGCCTCGACGTGCCGAGCGAGGGCGCCGTCATCGTCGACGGCCAGGCGATCGAGGGGCCGAGCCTCGACCGCGCCGTCATCTTCCAGAGCCACGCGCTGCTGCCATGGCGGACGGTGCTCGGCAATGTCGCCTATGCAGTCTCGTCGAAGTGGCGCAAATGGGACCGCGCCAAGGTCAAGGCGCATGCGCTGAAATATATCGAGCTCGTCGGCCTCGCCGGCTCGGAGCACAAGCGGCCGTCGGAGCTGTCCGGCGGCATGAAGCAGCGCGTCGGCATTGCCCGCGCGCTGTCGATCACGCCGAAGATCATGCTGATGGACGAGCCGTTCTCAGCGCTCGATGCGCTGACGCGCGGCACGCTGCAGGACGAGGTGCGGCGCATCTGCGTCGAGACCGGCCAGACCGTGTTCATGATCACCCACGATGTCGATGAGGCGATCTATCTCGCCGACAAGATCGTGCTGATGACCAACGGGCCGGGCGCGGTGCTGGCGGAGATCGTCGAGAACCCGCTGCCGAAGGACCGGCTGCGCGGCGACCTGCACCGCCATCCGCTGTACTACGCGCTGCGCAACCACATCATCGACTTCCTGGTCAGCCGCAGCAAGACCTTCACCGCCGAGACGCCCGATTACGACCCGCGCAAGGTGCCGGTGGTGAAGATCGGGCGCAGCGAGCCGACGATCGTCGCGTCCAACCCGGTCGAGAACGACGCGCCGCAGGCGATCGCCCGCTGACGCCCCGCCGGAAGAAACCCATCAACGAAGACTCTCAAGGGAGACCAAGCATGAAGCGATCCGACCTCACCGAGAAGCTGCTCGACATCAAGCGCGAGAAGGGATGGAGCTGGAAGTACATCTGCGAGACGATCGGCGGCTATTCCGAGGTGCTGATCGTCGGCGCCGTCCTCGGCCAGATGAAGCTGACCAAGCCGCAGGCCGCCAATGCGGGCGAGCTGTTCGGCCTGTCGAAGTCCGAGATCGCGATGCTGAACGAGACGCCGATGCGCGGCGAGGGCGTGCAGATGCCGCCGACCGATCCGCTGATCTATCGCTTCTACGAGCTCGTGATGATCAACGGCCCGGCCTGGAAGGAGCTGATCCAGGAGGAATTCGGCGACGGCATCATGTCGGCGATCGATTTCGACATGGTGATGGAGCGCCTGCCCAATGCCAAGGGCGACCGCGTCAAGATCACGATGTCGGGCAAGTTCCTGCCGTACAAATATTACGGCGCCAGCGGCAACGTGCCGGAATATGGATTCAAAGAGGAGTAAGCGAGTAGCGAATTGCGAGTAGCGAATAGGGGCAGGAGATCCCTATTCGCCACTCCCTATTCGCTATTCGCCTCTTACTGTCCCGCCTTGACCTGGGCGACGGCGGTCGACAGCAGCTCGCTCATCTTCGCGCGCACGTCCGCCTCGGTGACGGCCGCGCCCTTGGCGGCGAGGTCGCCCAGCACCTTGCGCAGCACGTCGGCATCGCCCGCTTCCTCGAAATCGGCCGCGACGACCTCCTTTGCGTAGGCGTCGGCGTCAGCGCCGGACTTGCCGAGCTTTTCGGCTGCCCACAGGCCGAGCAGCTTGTTGCGGCGGGCTTCTGCCTTGAACTTCAATTCCTCGTCATGGGCGAATTGCTTCTCGAAGGCGTCCTCGCGCTTGTCGAACGTGGTCATGGTCGGAACTTCCAGTGTTGCCGAAGAGGGTTAACCGCGCAGGCGGTTGCGGGGCGGTGGCCGCACGCCTAAATAATTGGAACATCTTGCCAATACAACGGGTACGAGGCCGCAGGGAAGGGCGGTAAAACTCCGCTCCCGAGGCCCGGATCGATTGTGCTCGGGACACCAATGAGATAGGTTTCCCACAGGCCCGGTTCTCGTTCTGTTTCCTTAACATCCGGGCCCTCGCGGCAGCTCCGTCGTGGTCCTGTCCAAAGTCATCCGGAGCCCACCATTTCATGGATTTCAACAAAACACGGTACATCCCAATGAGCCGTCGGCGTCGCATTTATGAAGGCAAGGCCAAGGTCCTGTACGAAGGCCCCGAGCCGGGCACCCTGATCCAGCACTTCAAGGACGACGCCACCGCCTTCAATGCCAAGAAGCATCAGGTGATCGAAGGCAAGGGCGTCCTCAACAACCGCATCTCGGAGTACCTGTTTCAGCACCTCAACGACATCGGGGTACCGACTCACTTCATCCGCCGGCTCAACATGCGCGAGCAGTTGATTCGCGAGGTCGAGATCGTGCCGCTCGAGGTCGTCGTTCGAAATGTGGCGGCGGGCTCGCTGTCGCAGCGCCTCGGCATCGAGGAAGGCACCCAGCTGCCGCGTTCGATCATCGAATTCTATTACAAGAACGACCAGCTCAACGACCCCATGGTGTCGGAGGAGCACATCACCGCGTTCGGCTGGGCGACCCCCCAGGAGATCGACGACATCATGGCGCTCGCCATCCGCGTCAACGACTTCCTGACCGGGCTCTTCCTCGGCATCGGCATCCGCCTCGTCGACTTCAAGATGGAGTGCGGCCGGCTGTTCGAGAACGAGATGATGCGGATCATCGTCGCCGACGAGATTTCCCCCGATTCCTGCCGGCTGTGGGACATCAAGTCGAACGAGAAGCTCGACAAGGACCGCTTCCGCCGCGATCTTGGCGGCCTTCTGGAGGCCTATACCGAGGTCGCCAAGCGGCTCGGCATCCTGATGGAGAACGAGCGTCCGGTGGGCTCCGGTCCGGTTCTCGTCAAGAGCTAAAAGGGAACAAGACGTGAAAGCGCGTGTCACGGTGACGCTGAAATCCGGCATCCTCGATCCGCAGGGCAAGGCGATCGAGGGCGCCCTCAAATCGCTCGGCGTCGACGGCGTCGCGAGCGTGCGCCAGGGCAAGGTGTTCGACATCGAGCTCGAAGGCGCCGACAAGGCCAAGGCGGAGGCCGCCCTGAGGGCGGCCGCCGACAAGCTGCTCGCCAACACGGTGATCGAGAATTACCGGGTGGAGCTGCTGGGATAGGGCAATGGCCGTGACCGAGCGCGAGATCTACGAGCGACTGCTGGAGATCTCGCGTGATCTGGTCCTTGTCGAACATTCGGTCGATGAGCTCCTTGCCGGTGTGCGAGCGTTGAATTTGGAGCTCTCGTCAGACTCAAACACTCTCGCGTGGCCGCGAGGGAGCGATCCTCGAGCAAGCACGTAAGATCATGAAATCCGCCGTTCTCGTCTTCCCCGGCATCAACCGCGAGCGCGACATGGCGCGCGCGCTGCGCATGATCTCCGGCCATGAGCCGGCGATGGTATGGCACGCCGAGACGGCGCTGCCGAAGGGCACCGATCTCGTCGTCGTCCCCGGCGGCTTCTCCTATGGCGACTATCTGCGCTGTGGCGCGATCGCGGCCAGGGCACCTGTCATGGACGCGGTGCGCGACCACGCCGCCAAAGGCGGTCTTGTGCTCGGCGTCTGCAACGGCTTCCAGATCCTGTGCGAATCCGGCCTGCTGCCGGGCGTGCTGATGCGCAACGACAAGCTCAAGTTCATCTGCAAGGACGTGCATCTGCGGGTCGAGCGCTCCGACTCGCCGTTCACGCGCGGCTACAATGCCGGCCAGGTGATCCGCGTGCCGGTCGCCCATGGCGAGGGCAACTATGCGGCCGACGAGGAGACCCTGAAGCGCCTCAATGGCGATGGTCGCGTGCTCTATCGCTACTGCTCGGCCGATGGCGAGGTCGGCGACATCAGCAACATCAACGGTGCTGCGCATTCCATCGCCGGCATCGTCAACGAGAACGGGAATGTGCTCGGCATGATGCCGCATCCCGAGAATCACGTCGAGGACATCATGGGCTGCACCGACGGTCGTGGCCTGTTTGCCGGTCTCGTCGCCCATCTCGATCGCGCGGCCTGAAGGCCGTTCATCGAAATCGTTCCGTAGCTTTTTTCTCGCGCCGCCCGGCAACACCGGGCGGCTGTTTGCGTTGTCCGCCCGATTCCATGGGGCATGAACCAAGGAGGTTCTTATATGACGACGAAACATTGGCTGGGAACTGCCGCCATCATTCTCGCGATCGGCGCGGGTGCGAATGCCGCGTCAGCGCAATCGGAAATGAAGCACGAGGGTGGCCCGGCGGCGGCCTCGCCGCGCGAGGCGGCCCGTCCGGGCGCGGAGTCGAAGGGCGGCGGCGCTGCCGCGGCGGAACGCGCCGGGTCCGATGCGAAGCAGAGCGCGCAGGATCTGCGCCGCAGCGAACCTTCGTCCTCGACCGGGCGCGAGCAGGCGCAGGAGCGAGCCTCGGAGCGCTCGGCGCATGAGACCAAGCAGGGCGCTGACAGCAAGGCTGAGCGCGGGCCGGCCTCGGCGCAGCGCGACCACGATGCCAAGGACAGCGCCGAGACCAGGTCCCAGGCTGACAGCAAGCAGTCTGACAGCAAGGGCAAGGCCGAGTCGAAGCAACAGCAGGGACGCGCCGACGAACCGCGCAAGGGCGAGGATCGCGCGGCCGAGAGCAAGTCGGGTGCAACCGACCGCAAGTCCGACCGCGAGGCCGATCGCAGCGGCATCGACAAGAGCCGACAGAGCCAGGACGAGCGCAAGGCCGGCACGTCGGACCAGGCGGCCGACAAGCAGACCGACCGCAGCAGGCAGGCCAATCAGCCGGGCGCAACGGACAGCAAGAGCACGACCGCGCAGCAGAACCAGCAGACCGGTCCGGCCGGCGCCACCGCGGGCAAGCCGGATGCGACCGGGCAGGCCAGCAACCAGACCCAGACCAACAGCACCCGCTCGAGCACGCAGGTTTCGGTCAACGAGCAGCAGAAGACCCGCGTGGTCGACCAGCTCAAGCGTGATCACGACTTCGACCGTGCCCGCGCCGATATCGACATCCGCATCAATGTCGGCGAGCGCCTGCCGGAGCGCGTGCGGCCGCGTCCGCTGCCGTCGGACATCGTCACCATCGTTCCGCAATATCGCGGCTACGAGTATACGGTTGTGCATGACGAGATCGCCATCATCGATCCGCGCAGCCGCGAGATCGTCGACGTGATCCCGCAAAACGGCATGCGCGCCGATCTCGGCTATGACCGCGGTGGCTACGGCGTAAGCTCGACCCGCATCGTGCTGTCGGACGATCAGCGCCAGATCCTGCGCCGCGCCGCCACCGAGACGGGCACGGTGGGCTCGACGACATCGCCATCGACCTCGTCCGGACCGAGCTGCCTGAGCCTGCGCCGCGTGCCCGATGAGCTCGCGCGCAGCAATCCGGAACTCGCCAACTACCAGTATCTGGCGATCGGCGAGCAGGTCGTGCTGGTCGACCCGCGGGATCAGAAGGTGGTGCAGGTCATCGACCAGCAGCAATAACGGCGCGGCGATACGACGGCGGCTCGAGGGCGGGAGCGCGACGCGCTTCCGCCCTTTTTGCGCGACAGGATCGCCTTCCGTACGGCGATTGAACGCTCTGCTGTTTGAACCGGCCGTTGTCCCGATGCGTCCAACCGGCATCGTCAATTGAGCCGGCGGATGCGGGATTGTCGGCCGCGCTCGGCCACGCTATCAACGTCGGCGTGTAGGGATTGGCCGTGGGGACCATCGTGCCGGTTGCACTCGTCATTATACTTCTTCAGATCTCGCTGATCTACCACGCCTCGCGTACCGGGCGGATGCAGCCCTGGGCGTTCATCATTTTGCTGGTCCCCTTGATCGGCGCGCTCGCCTACATCGTGGTCGAGCTGGTGCCGGAATGGCTGGGCAGCCACGACGTCCAGAAGGCGCGCAAGCGCGTCGCCAACAAGCTCGACCCGGAGAAGTACTACCGCGAGTTGTCCGATCGTGTCGCGATCACGGACACGATCGCCAACCGCGCGGCGCTGGCCGAGGAATGCGTCGCCGTCGGACGCTATGACGAGGCGGAGCAGCATTACGATCACATCCTGAGCCTGCCGATGGGCCACGAGCCGCTGTTCGCGCTCGGCAAGGCCAAGGCGCAGTTCGCGCGCCGCCGCCCCGCGGATGCGCTGGCGACGCTCGACGAGCTGCAGAAGGCCTGGCCGGACTACAATTCGGCCGAGGCGCATCTGCTCTATGCGCGGGCTTTGCAGGAAGCCGGCCGCACCGACGAGGCTATCGAGGAGTACCAGGCGCTGCTGGACTATGCGCCGGGCAGCGAGGCGAAGGTCCGCTACGGCACGCTGCTCAAGCTGGTCGGCCGGATCGATGAGGCCAAGGTCGTGTTCACCGAGCTGCTGATCCAGATGAAGCGCGCGCCACGACATGTGCGCAAGGCGCAGGCCGAGTGGATCGCCCTCGCCGAGAAGCAGCTCGCGGGGTGAGCCGGAAGCCCGGGTGAGTGCAGCGATATCCGGGTTCACGGACAGCGCGCGTGAGACCCCGGATATCGCTGCGCTCATCCGGGCTACGACATCATCCGCTACGGCGAGTTCGCCGCCTCCGGCGTCCGCCGCTTGACCCGCTTGATGGTCCCAGAGAACGAGAACAGCGGCCTCGGGCCGGAATGCAGCATGCCGCGCAGGAAGATCAGCGAGGCGCCGGCGCGGGTGACCTCGCCGGTAGCCTCGATCAGTTCGCCCTCACGCGCGGCATCGAGGAACTCGGACGAGAACGACACCGTGACACCCGGGCCCTGCATGATCGGCGCGGCGAAGGCGAACAGGCAGTAGTCGGCGAAGGTCATCAGGCAGCCGCCATGGACGTTGCCGCCGCCGTTGAGGTGCTTCTTCTCGACCCGGAAGGCGCAGCGGATCGAGCCATCGTCCTCCATCCGGTGCCAGAATGGCCCGGTGTGGGATTCGTAGCTGTCGCGCATCCAGGTCCGCCAGCCGGCGAACTCGCCGTCGGTCGCGATGTGGATGCCAGGACGGTTCTCGAAGGCGGAACGGGACAGGTCGTGCACGTGTCAGGGCCTTTAACTGTTGATTTACCGTCTTAAATCCGATTGGTCGCCAATCTGCAAATATCCCTTCTGGCGGTCCGGGCCAAAGCTCTGGACAGGGCGGAATAGGGCCGTAAAAGGCCTTTTCCCGCCCTGGCGATCTTTCTATGAAGCAGGCTTCAAGGGACCAGCGGCCCACGGGCAAAGGCATTTCTCCATGCGCAATGAACCGCAGATCACCCCCGAGCTCGTCGCCGCCCACGGGCTGAAGCCCGATGAATATGAGCGCATCCTGAAGCTGATCGGGCGGGTGCCGACCTTCACCGAGCTCGGCATCTTCTCGGCGATGTGGAACGAGCACTGCTCGTACAAGTCGTCGCGCATCCATCTGCGGGGACTGCCGACCAAGGCGCCCTGGGTGATCCAAGGCCCCGGCGAGAATGCCGGCGTGATCGACATCGGCGACGGCCAGGCGGTCGTGTTCAAGATGGAGAGCCACAACCACCCGAGCTACATCGAGCCGTACCAGGGTGCGACCACCGGCGTCGGCGGCATCCTGCGCGACGTGTTCACGATGGGCGCGCGCCCGATCGCCTGCCTGAACGCGCTGTCGTTCGGCGCGCCGGAGCATCCCAAGACCCGGCATCTGGTGTCCGGGGTGGTGGCCGGTATCGGCGGCTATGGCAACTCGTTTGGCGTTCCGACGGTCGGCGGCCAGACCCGCTTCCACACCCGCTATGACGGCAACATCCTGGTCAACGCCATGGCGGTCGGCCTCGCCGACGCCGACAAGATCTTCTATGCGGCGGCCTCCGGCGTGAACATGCCGATCGTCTATCTCGGCTCCAAGACCGGCCGCGACGGCATTCATGGCGCCTCGATGGCCTCGGCCGAGTTCGACGATTCCTCGGAGGAGAAGCGCCCGACGGTGCAGGTCGGCGACCCCTTCGCCGAGAAGCTGCTGCTGGAGGCGTGCCTGGAGATCATGGCCGCGGACTGCGTGATTGCGATCCAGGACATGGGTGCGGCCGGCCTGACCTGCTCGGCGGTCGAGATGGGCGCCAAGGGCGACCTCGGCGTCGATCTCGATCTCGATGCCGTGCCGACCCGTGAGATCGGCATGAGCGCCTACGAGATGATGCTCTCCGAAAGCCAGGAGCGCATGCTCATGGTGCTGAAGCCGGAGAAGGAGAAGGAGGCGGAAGCGATCTTCCGCAAATGGGGGCTCGATTTCGCGGTGGTCGGCTACACCACGCCGAGCAAGCGGTTCGTGGTGAAGCATGGCGGCGACGTCATGGCCGACCTGCCGATCAAGGAGCTCGGTGACGAGGCGCCGCTGTACGACCGTCCGCATGTGGCCTCATCGGCGCTGCCGGTGATCCATGCCCGCGAGGTCAAGGCGCCCCTGGACATCATCCCGGCGCTGGAGAAGCTCGTCGCAACGCCCGATCTGTGCTCCAAGCGCTGGATCTGGGAGCAGTACGACCATGTGATCCTCGGCAACACCGTGCAGCGCCCCGGCGGCGATGCCGCAGTGGTGCGCGTGCAGGATGGCCCGAAGGGGCTTGCGCTCACCGTCGACGTCACGCCGCGCTATTGCGAGGCCGACCCGTTCGAGGGTGGCAAGCAGGCCGTCGCGGAGGCCTGGCGCAACATCACCGCGGTCGGCGGCCGGCCGCTCGCCATCACCGACAATCTCAATTTCGGCAACCCGGAGCGGCCCGAGATCATGGGGCAGTTCGTCGGCTGTCTGAAAGGCATTTCGGAAGCCTGCCGCGCGCTCGACTTCCCCGTCGTCTCCGGAAACGTCTCGCTCTACAACGAGACCAATGGCCGCGCGATCCTGCCCACGCCGTCGATCGGAGGCGTCGGCCTGCTCGATGATTTCACCAAATCGGCGAGCATCGCGTTCAAGGCCGAGGGCGAGGCGATCCTGTTGATCGGCGAGACCCATGGCTGGCTCGGCCAGTCGGTCTACCTGCGCGACATCTGCGGCCGCGAGGAGGGCGCCCCGCCGCCGGTCGATCTCGCCGCCGAGAAGCGCATCGGCGATGTCGTCCGCGGCATGATCCATGCGGGCACGGCGACGGCCGTACACGATCTCTCCGACGGCGGCCTGCTGGTGGGGCTCGCCGAGATGGCGATGGCCTCCGGGATCGGCGCGCGGCTGCTGGCCGCGCCTGCGTCGATCGTGCCGCATGCCTATTGGTTCGGCGAGGACCAGGCGCGCTATCTCGTGACGGTGCCGGAGACCGAGGCTGGCCGCGTGCTCGCCAAGATGCGCGGCGCCGGCGTGTCGTGCACGCGCATCGGCACCACCGGCGGCACAGCGCTTGCCATCGCTGGCGAGGCGTCGGTCGACGTCACTGCGCTCAAGACCCGCTTCGAGAGCTGGCTGCCCGGCTACATGGGCGGGGCCGCCTAACTCACCCTTGTCGTCCCGGACAAGCCACGACGGCGCAAGGCGCCGTCGCGGCGCCGATCCGGGACCCAGACTCCGCGGCCGCGGTTGTCACGCACGCTGGTCGTTGAGCTCTTTCAACAACGACGCCCTGTGGTTATGGGTCCCTGCTTTCGCAGGGACGACAGGGGAGTTTGCCGTGAGCGCCGCAGCCTTGCCCGGCGTCATTGCGAGCGAAGCAATCCAGGATTCCATCGGCGGATGCAGTCTGGATTGCTTCGTCGCTTCGCTGCTCGCAATGACGGAGGAGACAGGATCGTCCTTACAACACGTTCTTCGCGCCCGGAATCTGCCGCAGCACCCACGTCGCACCCCAGCTCAGGAGCACGGTGGCGACGAAGGCGATCGGGGCCTTGGCAATGGCCGGCAGATTGAGGTCGAACAGCCAGTACTGGATCCACAGCACGATCGGATAGTGCACCAGGAACATGCCATAGGCATCGGCCTGCATGCGATCGAGCACGGAGAATTCCGAGCGGCGGTTGTTGAGGAAGTAGGACAGGATCGCGAACAGGATCGCGGCGCTGAAGATGACGAACAAGAAGCCGTAGGCCGCCTCGTACCACTGCGGCAACACGGGCGGATTGCCCAGCACCTGGCGCTTGATCGTGATCAGCACCCAGAGCAGCGCATAGGGCACGAGCGTGACCACGATCCAGGCCCCGAGTCCGCGCTGCGACATCTGCCCTTCTGCGGCCAGCAGGCCGCGTTCGAAATTGGCCGAGCCGATACCAGCCCCGACGTAGAAATAGGCAGCGTAGAGCAAGACGCGGCTGGCCTGCACCGAGAGCGGTCCGGCCTCGAACCAGAAGGTCGGGCCGAAATAGAGCCGGGACGGGATGTAGAGCACGCCAGTGATCAGCAGGAAGACGAAGAAGAAGTTGCCCGGATTCTCGAAGGCGCGCTGCGACAGCCGGTTGATCGGATCCAGCAGGCGCGGCGAGACGCGGTACAGCAGGGCCGCCGATGTGTCGAACGCCAGCAGCACCCAGATGAACCAGATCGGCCCGCTCGGCCATGGACCGACCGTGACGGTCTTCCACCAGAAGGCAGCGAAGCTGGCTTCTGGATTGGCGCGCAGCTCGATCGCGTAATAGGCAAACGGAATGACGGTCAGGGCCGCGATGGCGAAGGGCAGGCCAAGACGCAACAGCCGGTCGCGCAGGAATTGCAGCGTCGACTTGTGAGCAAGGCCCGACCACACGAACAGGCCCGACAGGAAGAAGAACATGGCCATGAAGAAGCTGTCGGTGGCCAGCACGATGGCATCGAAGCCGAGGAAGGACGTCGGATCGGTGTGCCCGAAATAGGTATAGGGAATCACGGCGTGGTGGAGCAGCACCACCAGCGTCAGGAATGTCCGGGCGTGATCGAGCGCGGCGTTGCGCGCCCGGGCGCGCGGGCGGGCCTGAAGCTCGACCTTTGCGGCCGCCGCCGATTGTGTAACCGATATGACCATATGCCCCCCAGCGTCGCTGCTGCCCGGCCCGTGCAGCGGATGTGACGTTCGCATCCCCTTCGCCGCGGGGCGTCACGCAAACGCCGTCCAAGGCTGCGCGAGCCGGAATGATTCAATGAGATCGTGTGACTGTCTGGCACCGTCATTCGCTGGAGACGCCCGCAAGCGAGCGAATGACGGCGCCGGACCACCAGATGTTGTCGTTGGTGCTGCAAATCAGCAAGTGCCGCGGTCCGCAAGCCGGTTTCTCACACCCTCTGCCGATTTCCGCTCCCGATATCCTTACGAACCGACGACCTACGAAGTTACGGGCGGGACTGCCGTGGGTTGCGCACTTCTCGGCGACGGGATCGATGGCCGAAGGAACCGGTTCCCCGCGGCATCGTTAGTGAGGCGCCGCGCCGGCACGGCGCAGAACCGGAGGACCATACCGTGACACTTCTCAAATGGGCGTTGCTGTTCTTCGTGATCTCGGTGGTGGCCGGTATTCTCGGCTTCACCGGCATTTCGGCAGCTTCCGCCGACATTGCGCGGATCCTGTTCTACATCTTCCTGGTGATCTTCCTCGTGCTCCTGATTCTGGGGCTTACGATTTTCAGAGTGTAGCACGCCATCAGGTCAGTGACCGAAACGACCGCCGCGCCGGTATGGCCTCGCGCCGGCCGCGCGGCGGGCTGTCACCGCAGTTCAATCAACTGCGATCTCCTCGATCCGCACCTTGTCCGGATAGAACGCCAGGTGACCCGAGATCTCGGTCATCGCCGGGAAGGGCGCCTCGTAGCTCCAGATCGCATTGTCCAATGTCTTGCCGTTGGCGACGACGCTGAAATAGCTCGCATCCCCCTTGTACGGACAATGGGTGACACGATCGGTCTTCTGCAGGGCCGCCATGTCGACGTCGGCCCGCGGCACGTATTGAACCGCGGGGTAGCTCGCTTCCTTCAGCGTCAACGCGCGGGTGGTGTCGGCAATCACGGCGCCGTCGGCGATCACCCGCACACGTTTCGGATTGGGGGTGATGGTGATCGGGTGATCCGGTCCTGGAAGCTTCATGTCGCCCTCACGATTCAGCCTTTTGGGTGCGTCACCCGGTCCGACGTATCTCGTTTGATCCCGGTATATAGTGGTTCCGCGCGTGACCTCGAAAGCGGTTCGCGCTAGATTTCACCATCACGGTCCCGCGAGAACGCCTTGATTCGCCGTGCTCGGCGGGCCACTGATGGGAGTGCAGCCAAGCCGCGGGCCCTGCGGGCTACATCGTCCACGGGATGCGGCGCCTGCCCGACATAAGGAGATGCACCGGGATGCCCATGGATGCCCACGATATCGAGCAGATGATCAAGTCTGCCATCCCTGACGCCCAGGTGACGATTCGCGATCTCGCCGGCGACGGCGACCATTACGCCGCGACGGTGATCTCGGAATCGTTCCGCGGCAAATCCCGCGTGCAGCAGCATCAGCTCGTCTATCAATCGCTGCGCGGCCAGATGGGTGACGTGCTGCACGCTCTGGCGCTGCAGACCGGCGTGCCTGAGCAGCGCTGACCGTTCATTGCAGATCGCGCAGCACGCATCCGGGGGAGATGGCGGTGGACGATCCGCGTGGTGCGCTGTTTCGCGTCATCGAGCCGAACCGGCACAGCCGGGTCACGTTCGTCGAGCTGTTCTTCGATCTCGTCTTCGTCTACGCGGTGACGCAAATCTCGCACTATCTGATCGGCCATTTCTCGCCGCTCGGCGCCGCCCAGACAGCCGTCCTGTTTCTCGCGGTCTGGTGGGTGTGGGTCTACACCGCCTGGGTCACCAACTGGCTCGATCCCGAGAAGGCGCTGGTCCGAGGTCTCTTGTTCGCGCTGATGCTGGCGGGCCTCGTGCTGTCGATGTCGATCCCGCGGGCGTTCGACGACCGCGGCCTGTGGTTCGCCATGGCCTACGCCGCCATGCAGGTCGGCCGGACCGCGTTCTGGTTGACCGCGACGCCGCCGCAGCGATCTGCCGTCCGCCGCAACGCCGCCCGCATCCTCTCCTGGCTCAGTGCCTCCGCCGTGCTCTGGCTGCTCGGCGGCCTTGCCGAGGGCCCGGCGCGGATGGGGCTGTGGGGGGCGGCGCTCACCCTGGAATATGTTTCGCCGGCCGTCCGCTTCTGGGTCCCCGGGCTGGGTGCATCCACCGTGGAGGACTGGATGGTCGAAGGCGGCCACATGGCGGAGCGCTGTGCGCTGTTCATCATCATCGCGCTCGGCGAATCCATCGTCGTCACCGGCGCGACCTTTGCCGAGCTCGACTGGACCGGAGCCAACATTGCCGCCTTCGCCAGCGCCTTCATCGGCACGGTGGCGATGTGGGCGGTGTATTTCAACCGCGGCGCCGAGGCGGGATCGGAGGTGATTTCGCAGTCGGCGCAATCCGGGCTGATGGCGCGCTCGGCTTACACCTACTTGCACATGCCGATCGTCGCCGGCATCATCGTGTCGGCCGTGTCGGACGAGATCGTCCTGAAGCACCCGCTCGGGCATGCCGACCTGAATACGGCGGCGACAACGATCGGCGGTCCGTTCGTGTTTCTGCTCGGGACCATCCTCTTCAAGTTCAACATCCGCGGTTTCCTGCAGTTGTCGCACGGCGCTGGACTGCTGGCGCTGATCGGGCTCGGCTGGTTCGCGACCGAACTGTCGCCTCTCGTGCTCTCGGCCCTGACGAGCGCGTTGCTGGCGATCGTCGCCTTGTGGGAGACGCTGTCGCTGCGATCGAAGCCAGAGCCTCACGCCTCGGCGACGAGCGCCTGAACCGAGAACATCTTCTCGGCATCCGTCCACACGGTCCGGACTTTCCAGCCAGAACCACGGGCCAGCGCGCCGAAGCGCTCGATGCTGTATTTGTAGCTGTTCTCGGTGTGGATGCTCTCACCGGCGCGGAACGAGAGGGTGGTGCCGAGCAGCCGTACAGTCTGCGGCTTCCGCGCCACCAGATGCATCTCGATGCGGTGCTGCTCGCGATTGTAGATCGCCCGGTGGACGAAGGCGGACAGGTCGAAATTGCCGCCGAGCTCGCGGTTCATCCGCAACAGCAGATTGAGATTGAAGCGCGCGGTCACGCCGGCCGCGTCGTTGTAGGCGGCATGCAGGACGCGCTCGTCCTTCTCCAGGTCAACACCGACGATCATCAGCGCGCCGGTCCCTAAGATCTCGCGCGCCGAGCGCAGGAAGCGGCAGGCCTCGTGCGGCTCGAAATTGCCGATCGTCGATCCCGGAAAGAAGCCGACCTTCGGCTTGCCTTCGATGGCGTCAGGTAGTTTGAACGCCGTGGTGAAGTCGGCGACGACCGGGTGCACGGCGAGCTGCGGGAAGTCGCGGCGCAGGCTGTCGGCCTGTGCGGTCAGGAACTCGCCGGAGATATCGACCGGCACGTAGGCCGCGAAGCGGCAGCTTTCCAGCAGCAGCCGCACCTTGGTGGTGGCGCCGGCGCCGAACTCGACCAAGGCCGCCTCATCGGGAATGATCGCAGCGATCTCGGCGCCGCGATCCCTGAGAATGCCGAGCTCGGTGCGGGTCGGATAGTACTCCGGCAGCCGCGTGATCTGCTCGAACAGATCCGATCCCGCCGCGTCATAGAAATACTTCGGCGACAGCTGCTTGGGCTGCTGCGCGAGGCCTGCGACGGCATCGCGCGCGAATGCCGACGTCTCGGCGTCGGGAAGGTGAGCGTTGGACAACGTGTTGACGTGCACGTTCATGATACTCTCCTGGACGCGCACGGGCGCGACTGTCGGGAAGCGAATGTGGGTTGATCAGGCGTAGTCGGCGAGCCGGAGCCCGGTGAATTGCCAGCGATGATGCGGATAGAAGAAGTTGCGATAGGTGACGCGGCTGTGGCCTGCCGGCGTCGCGAGCGATGAGCCGCGCAGCACCAGCTGATTGACCATGAATTTGCCGTTGTACTCGCCGAGCGCGCCTTCGATGGCACGATAGCCGGGATAGGGGCTGTAGGCGCTGCGGGTCCATTGCCACACGGCGCCGAAGGCATCGTTGAGCTGGTTGCCACGCACGGCGACCTCCCACTCCATCTCGGTCGGTAGGTGCTTGCCGCGCCAGCGCGCGAACGCATCAGCCTCGTAGTAGCTGACGTGGCAGACGGCTGCGTCGGGATCGACGGTCGTCAATCCGCCCAGCGTCATGATGCGCCACTCGCCCTCGACCTTGTACCAATGACCGGGAGCCTGCCAGCCCTCGCGGCTGGCGGCAGCGAAGCCGTCCATGAGCCAGAGCGTGGCGGTCCGGTAGCCGCCGTCATCCATGAAGGCGAGCCACTCGGCATTGGTGACGAGATTGCGCGCGATCCCGACCGGCCCGACGAGCGCCCGATGCGCCGGCCCCTCATTGTCGAAATGGTAACCATCGCCGGCGTGCCCGACGGTGTGGATGCCTTCGGGGAGGTGGACCCAATCCTTGCCCCGGTCCGTTGGGGACGGAAATGTCCACGATGGATCGTAGGCCGGCGCCGTCGGATTCTGCGCGAACGCATGCAGGATGTCGGTCAGCATCAGCTCCTGGTGCTGCTGCTCGTGATTGAGGCCGACCTCCACGAGCGGCGCCACGGCTGCCAAGGTCGCGGCATCGGCTTGGTCCAGGAAGTCGACCATGGCCGCGTCGACATGCCGGCGGTACGCCGTGATCTCGGCCACCCCCGGGCGGGTGATCAGGCCCCGCTCGCCCCGCGTGTGGCGCGGGCCCGCACTGACGTAATAGGAGTTGAACAGGAAGGCATAATCGGGGTGAAAAGGGGCATATCCTCGGCAGTGCGCGCCGAGCACAAATTGCTCGAAGAACCAAGTGGTATGGGCGCGATGCCATTTGGCCGGACTGGCGTCCGGCATCGATTGCATGACCTGGTCTTCCGGGGTCAGCGGGGCCGCCCGGGCTTCGGTCTCGTTCCGGACCGCGAGATACGCCTCGATCAGACTGCCGGCCAGGCGACCCGGCCCAGGGGTTTGCGCAGCGGTGATCTGATGCGGGGCCGTGGCGGACGCTGAACTGGTCACGAGGGTCTCCGTTTGCCGGGAGAAAACGATGTTCGACGGAACAAGTTCCTTTTGGGCGGTTCGTCCTAGATAGGGGCTTGGTTACGGGATGAAACCCTCGTGGCGGCTATAATATTGCTGCCATCAGCCTATGGTCCGGCCGGGTGACTGTGTTGCGGAATGATCCTCGGCATTTTACTTTGGCTGAACAACGGTTTGCGCTACATATAAGACAGTGACGGTCGGCTCTGGACGAAATCTGTCCGGCGGCGACCCGCGCGGCACCGAGCCCCAGGCGTTCCTTGAGGCGCCCTAGAGGAAGCGAAGATGAGCATTGAGCAATTCATTGACAACGAAGTGAAGTCGAACGACGTCGTCCTGTTCATGAAGGGGACGCCGCAGTTTCCGCAGTGCGGATTTTCCGGCCAGGTCGTGCAGATCCTCGACCACGTCGGCGTCGGCTATAAGGGCCTCAACGTTCTCGAATCTGCCGAGCTGCGCAACGGCATCAAGACGTTCTCGAACTGGCCGACGATTCCGCAGCTCTATGTGAAGGGCGAGTTCGTCGGCGGCTGCGATATCGTCCGCGAGATGTTCCAGAGCGGCGAACTGCAGCAGCTGTTCACCGACAAGGGCATCCCGGTCGGCACGGCGGCCTCGGCCTGAGCTATCCGCGGACATCCCCCAACGCAGCGCTGACGGGATTGTCGGCGCCGCGTTGATGGCACGGCGCGGCAGCGTGCGATGTCGAGAGCAAGACTGACGGGCGGGGCTGGCGTCATGGACGGCCTCGTCTCGCGACGCGCGTTGCTCGGCGCACTCTTCGCGGCGCCCATGCTGCCGTGCCTGGCCCGCGCAGGCGCACAGTCGCCGCGCGATCTCGACCGGCGGCGCCTCGAGGCGGTCCCGACCTATTTCCGCGACGAAGTCTCCGCCGGCAACATTCCGGGCGCGGTCGTGCTGATTCAGCAGCACGACAGCCCTGTCCTGCTGCAGAGTTTCGGTGTTCGCGATCCCGCGACGCGCGCGCCGATGACGGAGGATGCGATCTTCCGCATCTACTCGATGTCGAAGCCGGTCACGTCGGTGGCGGCGATGATGCTGGTCGATGACGGCAGGCTGAAGCTCGATGATGCGCTGGCGAGCTACATTCCCGCCTTCGCTGACGTGAGGGTCGGCGCTGCTCCGGTGGCGCGCCCGATCACCATCCGCGATCTGCTGCGCCATACCTCCGGCATCACCTACGGCTTTTATGGCGAGACGGCCGTGCGCCGGCTCTATGCGAAGGCGCCTCTGTTTGACGGCGACATCGACAACGCCACCTTCGTCGAGCGCCTCGCCAGGCTGCCGCTGGCCGAGCAGCCTGGCACGGTGTGGGACTACGGCCACTCGACCGACGTGCTCGGGCGTGTGATCGAAATCGTCTCCGGCCGCTCGCTCTATGAGTTCGAGCAGGAGCGGCTGCTCGGGCCGCTCGGCATGCGCGAGACGGCGTTCTTCCTCGCCGACCCGAGCCAGCGTAGCCGCGTCGCCGAACCGTCGCCGCGCGACTGGTTCGATCGTCCGATCGCCGGCATCGACGATCCCATTCGGCCCAGACGCTGGGAGTCGGGCGGGGCGGGGATGATCAGCACCATCTCCGACTACGCGCGGTTCGCTCAGATGCTGCTGAACGGCGGTGAGCTTGACGGCCGCTATTATCTCAAGCCTGAGACCGTCGCGGTCATGACGCGGGATCATGTCGTTGGGGCGGGAATTCGTCGTGACGACCTCTATTTTCCCGGCGCCGACAGCGGCTTCGGCTTGGGTTTCTCCGTGCGCATCACGGAGAAGCCTCCGGTGCCATCAGGCGAATATGGCTGGGACGGCGTCGGCGGGACGTTCTTCTTCATCGATCCCGCCGACGACCTGTTCGTCATCGTCATGATGCAGGCGCCCTCGCAGCGCGGCCGCATCGCGAGCGATGTGCGGCGGCTGGTCTATGCGGCGCTCGCACCATGATCCTCATGCTCCGCGCAAGATCTCCCGGACATGGCCGATGGTCTCCTCGATCATGGCTGCGGTCACGTCGAGATGGGTGCAGGCGCGGATGCGGCCGTCCATCATCGCGAGCAGCACGCCGCGCTTGCGCAGCTCGGCCACCATCTTGTCGCCGGGCACACCGGCGCCGTCGGGCTTGAAGAACACGAGATTGGTCTCTGGCTCCTGGACCTCGACGCCCTGGATCTGCGACAGCCCGCGCGCCAGCGCCCGTGCATTGGCGTGGTCCTCGGCGAGCCGGTCGACATGGTGATCGAGCGCGTAGATGCAGGCTGCCGCGACGATTCCGGCCTGGCGCATCGACCCGCCGAGCCGCTGCTTCCAGCGCCACACCTCGTCGATGAAGGCGGCGCTGCCGGCGAGCACGCCGCCGATCGGCGCGCCCAGCCCCTTGGAGAAATCGATCCAGGCCGAATCCCAGCCCGCGGTCATCTGCGCCGCCGGAATGCCGGTGGCGACGGTGGCATTGAGCAGCCGGGCGCCGTCCATGTGCGTCGCCATGCCCTGGGCCTTCGCGATCTGCACGATCTCGTCGAGCGCGGCCTTCTTCCAGATCGTGCCGCCGCCGATATTGGCGGTCTGCTCGACGCTGACGACGGTCTGCGGCGGCTGGTAGCGCGAGCGCGGATGCAGCGCGGCGCGGAATGTCTCCGGCGTGAACTGGCCGTCGGGCCCCTTCAACTGCGTCACCTGGAAACCGCCGAGCGCGGCATGGGCGCCGCCCTCGCGCGAGATGATGTGCGCGGTCTCATGCGCGAGGATCTCGTCGCCCGGCCGGCAATGCACCAGCGTCGCCGCGACGTTGCACATCGTGCCCGACGGCATCAGCACCGCGGCCTCCTTGCCGAGCAGCGCGGCGACGCGGCCGCACAATTCATGCACGGTCGGATCGTCGCCGATCTGCTCGTCGCCGACCTCGGCGCGCGCGATGGCCTCGCGCATCGCGGCTGTCGGGCGGGTCTGCGTGTCCGACAACAGGTTGACGCGCACGGGCGGCGCCTTGGGATCGCGCGGGGGCGGGGTGTAATACATCGGCAGTCCTCGTTCGGCTCATCACGACCCGACCTTACCCAACTCGCATCGCCCCCGCAAAACGCCTCCTCGATTACGCCGCGCGCGGCGGGTTGAGCCAGATGTCCGGCCGTCGCAACGGCCGGGTCTCGATCGGCTCGGCCACCAGCGGCGGCGCCTCGGTGCAATCGAACACCCAGGAGTCGAGCGGGCTCTGCCGTGACGGTGAAAGAAGCAGCGCGGCGCCCGGCCGCTGCCGCCGGATGTTCCAGCCCATGTTCACCGCGGCCCAGCCGACCAGCATGGTGTGCCATTCGTCGGCGAGCTCGCGCGAATCATCGAAACAGTGGAGGAGCTCGAGCGCGTAGGGATCGTGGCGAAGCTGCGCGTCGGCAAAGGTGAGCCCGGTGCCGAGATGGCGGATCACATGGGCTGTCGCATCGGACTGGACGTGCCAGCAGGAGCGTTCGAGAATGTCGAAGACCGTCGAAGGGTAGAGGCCGTCATTGAATCGGTAACGGATCCCCGAGGACCGTGCGCGTAACGGTGAAGCGCTGAGGGGCGGCGCCCGCAACGGCGGCAGAGGCGGAGCACCGACCGCATCGGTCGGCAACGCACCGAAGATGATATTGCGCCTGTTGAACTCCATGGCGAACGCCCCGCTACTTTACAACTGCAGACAGTGAATCACGGGACGGATTCGCTGTCAGCCCAGCTTGGGGCGATTTCGTGGCAGGTGTGGCATTCGGGAATCGGTTCGTCCCATCCGAAAAGAAGCCCAAAAAGGAAAGGCCCCGGCGCGTGCCAGGGCCTTCGGATTATCAGATGGGATCGGACCGCGGTCCGGTCAAGATCAGCGCGAGTAGAACTCGACGATCAGATGCGGCTCCATCTGCACCGCGAACGGCACGTCCGACAGCGCGGGGATGCGGATGAACTTCGCGGTCATCTTGGAGTGATCGGCCTCGATGTAGTCGGGCACGTCACGCTCGGCGAGCTGGGTCGCTTCCAGCACCACGGCGAGCTGCTTGGAGGCTTCCTTGACCTCGATCACGTCGCCCGGCTTGACCTGGTAGCTCGCGATGTTGACCTTGCGGCCGTTCACCTTGATGTGGCCGTGGTTGATGAACTGGCGCGCGGCGAACATGGTCGAGACGAACTTGGCGCGGAAAACGACGGTGTCGAGACGGCGCTCCAGGATGCCGATCAGGTTCTCACCGGTGTCGCCCTTGAGACGGCCGGCCTCGACATAGATGCCGTGGAACTGGCGCTCGGAGATGTTGGCGTAATAGCCCTTCAGCTTCTGCTTGGCGCGCAGCTGCACGCCGAAGTCCGAGAGCTTGCCCTTGCGGCGCTGGCCGTGCTGGCCGGGGCCGTATTCGCGGCGGTTGACGGGGCTCTTCGGGCGGCCCCAGATGTTCTGGCCCATGCGGCGATCGATCTTGTACTTCGCCTCACTGCGCTTAGTCATCGCGTCCTCTTCGATCAAGTTAGGGTTTGAGGAAACGCGCCCTCCTGTGTGTCCGGAAGCCCGGTCCACCGACAGGCCCATCCCCAAAGCATGAAGGGATGAAGGCCACGGGTCGCGAAACGCAACGCGGGCCGAAACCGGCCCGCGAGCAGGCGGGTTCTACGGGAGAACCTGCCGACTTGTCAAACCGCAACCGGCGCTTTTGCCGGCGAATCACCGCTGCGGCTCTCCCGCAACGGTAATTTTCTGCCGCGCAGCCGGGAATCCGGGTACGGCCTCCGCCGGCCCACGGCCGCACGGGGGTCCGGCCTTCAGCTCGGCCGCGATCTCCCCGTTCAGCACCTGCTCGAGCCGGATTGCGGTCCTGGCCATCATGGCGCCGTCGGTGACCCGGTGGTCCCAGCGGATCAGGATGGCCAGGGTATGGTCGGGCTGGATGACGTCGTAATTGACGATGAACGGTCCCGGGCTCAGGGCCAGCAGCTGGCCGCCACCGCAGGCGGCGACGCTGGTCACGGAGAAATTGCCGAACCAGTTGGCCCGCTGCCGGCCGAAGCCGAGCCCGACCCACCAGGCGAACCGGCGCAGCGGCAACGGCAGCCGGGTCGCCCGCATGATCTTGCGGAACATGGCGACGTCCTCGACCGGCGCCTCCTTGCCCTGCCGGATCACGGCATCGATCTCGGCCAGGGTCATGGTCTCCGGCCCGGAGATGCGCTGCGGCAGCACGCAATCCTCACCATGTTCGACCCGGGCGATGGTGACGGTGGCGACGCTGCGCGGCAGCTCGTAGAAGCAGGGCCAGGGCCATTTGACGTAGAGCGTGCGCAGCACCGGCTCGTCGCGGGCGACCAGGGCGAACGCCTTGACGAAGATCGCGGCGAAACCGGGCGGACGGACGGCCGCGGCGCGGGCCTCGAGCAGCGGGCCGATATGGATCGTACGCGCCAGCGACACGAACGGCACGTCACGCGAGGCATGCATCAGATCGATGATCAGACGGCGGTGCAGCGAGATCGGCTTGGTTGTTCCGCGCATCGTGAGATCGATCGCTCCCGCTGGTTTCTGTCTTGGCCGTCTCGCGTGGCCGTTGCTTGGTGGCTCCCGGCCTGGGCCGGTGGCGGGCCTCTGTTAGCACCGGGGCGCCGTGCAGCAAACGCCTCGTTTGGGCGTCAGGGCGCCGGCGAGGCGAGCGGCTTGGTCTTGTCGACCACCCCGAGCCCGGGCAGGGCCGGCGACAGGCCGAGAATCGTCTTTTTCATCATGGTGTTCCCCCCAACTCTTGTTCTTTGTTTGGAACGTGAAGGACCGGCCCAAGCCGGCCGCCGACTCTAGCGCTTGATCCCCTCGAAGCTCGCGGCAATGCCGCGCTGGAACAAGGACCAGTCGAAGCCGAGCGCCAGCGCCAGGTAGCCGCGCGCGATCATCGCATTGGCCTGATCGGCCGAGCGCGCGGCGCCGCCGATCGGCACGCCCGATCTGAGGATGCCGGCCTCGGCGCGCGCGATCAGGGATTTGACTTCGGGATCATCGAGCTGACCGCGCTTGTTGATCGAGGTCGCCAGGTCGCCGGGGCCGATGACCGCGATGTCGATGCCGGGCGCTGCCATGATCTCGTCGATCCGCTCGACCGCCTCGACATGCTCGATCGTCACCATGCAGATCATGTCGTCGTCGGCGGTCGCCATGTACTCGGCCATCGACACGTTCCAGCGAAAGGGGGCGTGGAACGGACCCCACAGACGGTCGCCGCGGGGCGGATAGCGCACGCTGCGCACTGCCTTCTCGGCCTCAGTGCGGCTCGAGATCATCGGGAAGTTGATGCCGAGCGCGCCGAGGTCCATCGGCGCTTTCGCCAGATGCGGCTCGTTGGCGGCAATGCGCACCAGCGGCACGCAGGGCGTGCCTGCTGTGGCGGTGATCATCGCATGCGCGGTGGAGAGATCGATCGGGCCATGCTCGAGATCGACGATGATCCAGTCGAGCTGCTGCGCCATGATGCGCACGGTCTGGATGCTCGGGATGGTGGCGATGGCGCCGAACGTCGGCTGCTTGTCGCGCCAGGCCTGCTTGAGGCGGTTGAGCGGTCGGGGCGCTGTGGACATCGGACGGTCTCCGTCAGGCCGGGACGCGGCCGCCGAAATAGGGCGTGAGCGCGCGGCCGAGCTGATGTGGCTTGTTCGAGGTGAAGATCATCGCGGAGTCGCCGTCGTCGGCATGGCCGGATGCTGGGCCCAGCAGCTCCACGACGCGGCGCGCGATGGCCGGCGCCGGATCAATCCAGGAGACCGGCCAGGGCGCGAGGCGTTCGAGCCGGTCGAGCAGCAGCGGATAATGCGTGCAGGCCAGCACGACCGTGTCGGTCCGGCCTGCCGGATCGGCGGCCTCGCCGGTGAAGCAGGGCGCGATCTCGGCGGCGATGGCCGCATCGCTGACCTGGGCGCCGCTGAGCGCGGCCTCTGCCAGCGACGCGAGATCCGGCGAGCCGACCAATGTGACGGTGCAGCCTTGCGCGAAGTCGCGGATCAGCGCGTGGGTGTATTCGCGCGCCACCGTGGCCTTGGTGCCGAGCACCGAGACGCGCCTGGTCTGCGACTGCGCGCAGGCCGGCTTGATTGCCGGCACGGTGCCGACGAAAGGCACGGCATAGGCGGCCCGCAGCGGCGCCAGCGTCTGCACCGAGGCGGTGTTGCAGGCGATCACGATCAGGTCGGGCCGGTGCGCGGCGATCAGTTCGCCCATCAGCGGCACCACGCGGGCGATCAGGGCCTGCTCGCTGTGATGGCCGTAGGGGAAGAAGGCGTCATCGGCGACATAGACGTAATGCGCGTCCGGCCGGGCGCGCACCACCTCGCGCAGCACGGACAGGCCGCCGAGGCCTGAGTCGAAGACGAGAATCGTCGGGCGGTGGGTCACGTGGCGAGTCTACCGGAATGGGAGGGGTGATTCAGTCGGTTTTTCTGCGGGGTTTGGCAGGAATGAGGCGTCTGGGTGTGTTCCGGCGGCGGTGGCGAAGGTTCAAAGCTGCGCATTGGGGCCACGGTGGCTGTCAAAATCTCAGTGTCATCCCGGCGAACGCCGGGATCCATAACCACCGGCGGGGTTGGGCGTGCGAGCTGGACGCTCCAGCGTGCGTCACACAACCGCTGCGGAGTATGGGTCCCGGGTCGGCGCCGCGCCAACGCTGACGCGTTGCCGCAGCTTGCCCGGGACGACAGTGGAGTTTGTAGGCACAGCATCTCATCCTCGCGCCCGCCTTCGCGTCCGAGTGTTGCTCGTCTGATCACCCTCTCGAGAATGAGGGCGCGGGAAAGGCCGGGTGCCGGTCGCACCCATGGCCCGCCTGCGAAAAAAATGCAGGCGGCAGGAACCACAGGTACGGGCCGGATCATCCGGCCTTCCCCGCGCGATGGCGTTACGGCTTATACGTGATCTCCCCGGGGATCGGCTTTATTGCCCCCGTCGCCCGCGCGCTCGTCGAACTTGCGCACCGGACTTGGCATCAGCACCGGGATGCCAGGACCACACGATTTCGCCGTGCGCATCGGATCGTTCGTCGGCATGATCGCTCACGCTGCAACCCGACACGCCCACCGCATCCCGCACCCAACGCTCGTGACGATCGCGAAACGCCCCTCAAGTGAGGCGGGACGGCGCGAAGGATAGCATATGATTCCGAAAAACAGAAGAAAAATCTTCGAGGCCGCCGGCCGAAACCGTGATCCCCTTGTAACGATTTGGCAAACCTGATTTTTGCTGCCGGCAATCCCGTCTTGCTGTCCCCGGGCGGAGCATGGTTCCCTGGCTGGATGATCGGGAGGTTGATGATCTGGGTCGTCGCGGCGCGGGCTCGGCTGGGCCCGTGCCGGACGCCGCGCGCTGGCGCGGATCATTGGCGCGTTGCAAGGGCCTCACCGAAATCCGTCGGGCCCCTGCGCCTTCCAAGCCTTGATCCAGTCATGCAGGATCTTGCGCGATATCCCAAGCTCGCGCGCAACCGGCAGAACGCCTTCGCCTCGCTCGACACGCTTGATCGCCTTCAGTTTGTAGGCCGTCGGAAATTGACGGTTCTTTCCTCTTGCTGCCACAGGTCATCCTCGGAATGCCTGTCACTTGAGATTATCGTGTCTCACTTGAGGGGTGCAGTCCAGCACTGTCACCGTAATAACCAAGGGAGCCGGTGCCGAAGGGCATATCTACTTCGATTCTGTCAACGGGGGCTTCTAGCATGGACTTCAGTAATCTGGGGCCTTTAGTGCCCGACACGGAAGCGAAGCAAATACGTGCGCGTCTTCTAGCGCGTCCTGAGGGCTATTTCGTTTCGGACCGCTCGGATGCAATTCCGATCGCTTGCAGAATTGAGTCAACGGAGCGTGCTGATGAACTTCAAGAAAGTTGGTTCTCTGGAGTTCAAGCTGTGATCGTCTATGTGGAGAATTACGAAACCATGATTCGTACCACCGCGCCGGCTGTGCTTCAGTTTCTGAAAGCTCGGGAGCCTTGGCAAGATTTTGACGTCTGCATCTTCGATGACGAGATAAGCTGGTGTGTCGCCTTGACTCACAACGATGAGGCGAAGCGGGTGAGACTGGTGAATTACGGTGACAGTGCTGGACTGCACCCCTCAAGTGAGACGCGATAATTTCAGTGACAAGTTACGGTGACAGTACACTTAATTTGACATGCGCCGTCCGAGCGTGCAAGGTGGCGCATGGCTCGCCTTGCCCGTGTCGTCGTCCCTGGTCTGCCGCACCACGTCACCCAGCGCGGCAATGGCCGGGCGCGAACATTCTTCGGCGACGACGACTACGCGCTGTACCGCGATCTGCTCGCGACCCATTGCCGGGCGGCTGACGTCGCGGTGTGGGCGTGGTGCCTGATGCCGAACCACGTGCATCTGATCCTGGTGCCGTCGGATGCCGACGGCCTGCGCCGGGCGCTGTCGCGGGTGCATCGCATCTATGCCGGCGTCATCCAGGCGCGCCGCAAGCGCAGCGGGCATTTCTGGCAGGGGCGGTTCGGCGCGGTGGCGATGGACGAGGCGCATCTGGCGGCGGCGCTGCGCTATGTCAGTCTCAATCCGGTGCGGGCGCGGCTGGTGGCTCGCGCCCAGGACTGGGCCTGGTCGAGCACGCGCGCGCATCTGCGCGGGCGCGACGACGGCCTGACCGCGCGCGAGCCCGTGAAGGCGATGTTCCCGGACATCGCCGGACTCCTGACCCGCGCGCCGGAGGACGAGGAGGCTCTGTTCGCCCGCCTTCGCGCCGCCGAGAACATTGGCCGGCCGATCGGCGGTGACCGCTTCCTCACCCGCATCGAGAAAATGACCGGGCGCGTGCTCAAGCCGGCCAAACGTGGGCCGAAGCCGGCAGAGGAGGATTGAGCGGGGGACGCTGAAACGAGGCTTGCGCAGTTTTGTGCACTGTCACCGTAACTCTGTCACCGTAACTCGAGTATCTGATGTCACCACTGTTGCGGTATCGGCATGAGAGCTTGAGGGAGAGGTGATTTCGTGGGCTGCAATCAGCTAGAACCCTTGCGATCATTACGATATTGGACCGATAACCAGCTATGATCATGCAACAGTTTCTCAAACGCACGTTCCAAAGTGGATGATCGATATCCGTTTGTGTCAGATGGTCCGCCAAGCTAACAAAGGGCACGCGTATGGTTGATGTAGCTTTGACTATCTTCATATTCGGAATGACTTGTTGGACGGACTGGTATTTTGGACGCTTAATTATAAGCGCCGTTCGATCCGGAACGTGGTCGATGAATGGCGCTATATTTAACCGATCGGCTCGTCCCGGAATGTACTACTTCGCTATCTTCGGAGCCCTTCTGTTCGTGATCATAATGACGGCTGCGTCCTATGCGGTGGCCACGAAATGGCTGCGGCAGTAGTAGCTGGTCAAAGAACGATCAAAGGAAATTGACGATGGGAACCTTTGCGGAAGACTGGGCCGAAAATTTTGTTCGCGATTTGAGGGGCGCTCTAGATGTGCCTCACGGCATTACCGCGGGCTATAATGCCTACGTTCAAATGACAAACGCCTTTATGATCAATCAATGGACACCGTCTACGTGATGCTACTGATCACGACCCTCGTTCTGGGGTTCGTCGCAACCGTCCTATGGGGGACAGACTTCGAGTGGTTTGGGCGCGATGTCGAGGCTGCTTACATCTTCAAGCTGGTCGGCATCGGGCTGTTCGTGTTTTTCTTAATCGCGATCACTTTCGGCCTCCTCTGAGACTTCACAAACCCAATTTCGGTGACAGCACTGAAGACCGGAATCGCTGTTCAGAACGCGGGGGCGGGCAGCTACGTCGGGATCAACGTAACCGATAACATTAGTATTGACTAATGAATTAGTACTTGCTATTGTTTCTGCATGACCGAAGCTGAAACCGTTACGGCCGTCATGCGCGCGCTGGCCGACCCCACGCGGCGCGCGGTGTTCGAGCGCATCGTCGAGGCCGACGAGATCACCGTCGTCGAGTTGACCCGCGGCAGTACCGTCACGCAGGGCGCCATCTCGCAGCATCTGAAAGCCCTGAAACAGGCCGGCCTGGTCTGCGAGCGCCCCGAGGGGCGCAATGTGTTTTATCGCGCCGAGCCGCGCGGCCTGGAGCCGCTGGCCGACTGGATGAGCCATTACGGCGTGTTCTGGCGCGACCGTTTCGCCAAGCTGAAAAACCTGCTGAAGGACATCGATCCATGAACCAAGCCGTGAATGCGGACACGCAGGCCATTGTGGTCGAGGACACCTTCCCTCATGCGCCCGAGGTCATCTGGAGAGCCCTGACCAGCGGCGAACTGATCGGTCGCTGGCTGATGGCGCCGAAGGGATTTGAGGCCGTCGTCGGCACTCGGTTCACCTTTCAGACCACACCGGCGGGCGAATGGGATGGCACCATTCATTGCGAGGTGCTGGAGGTCGTACCGAACGAGCGGCTGTCCTACGCGTGGAAGGGCGGCCACGACAGCAATGTCGGCTACGGCGCGACGCTGGAGACGGTCGTCACCTTCAGTCTTTCCAAGGCGGACACCGGCACGCGCCTTCGCCTCGTCCATTCCGGCTTCGTGCTGCCGGCCAACGAGACGGCGTATCGCAAGATGGGCGAAGGTTGGAAGAAGGTGGTCGAGAAGCTCGACCAGGTCGCCGCCGAGCAGGCGTCATCGCAGCGGCCGCATTGAACGAGGAGAGCGACATGACGAAATCCTATGCCGGCGGCTGCGCCTGTGGCGCGGTACGCTATGAGATCACGGGCGAGCCGGCCGTGATGCTGGACTGCCAGTGCCGGCAATGTCAGCGCGACAGCGGCACCGGGCATCAATCGCATTTGACCTTCGTCGCGGCGGAGGTGAAGGTCGACGGCGAGGTCTCGCATTGGCAGAGCGTCGGCGACGGCGGCACCGTCAAGCGGCGCGCGTTCTGCCCGACCTGCGGCTCGCACGTTCACCTGACATTTCCCGCGATGCCCGATGTGTTCATCGTTCCGCCGGCGAGCCTCGACGATCCCAGCCGCTACAAGCCGCAACTGGTGTCGTGGACTGCGGCGGGACAGGCCTGGGATCACCTCGATCCGGCGCTGCCGAAATTCGAGAAGATGCCGCCCAGGTGAGTTCGGTCGTTGGGCGTAGGAGGGTTGACGATCGACATTGTAGACCGCCCGTGTCTTCGTCCGCGAAGGCCGACGATCCAGTGCGCGGTGACGTCTCGGTCCAATATCTTCTGCTGCGGAGTACTGGATGCTCCGCTTTCGCGGAGCATGACAGCCGTGGAGATCGTGAGATCTCGACCCAGCACCCGCCGCCGATCTAGAAAATCGGCCGTCGATTCACCAGAACCTGAGCCGTGCCACCGGGTTGTACTCGGCTGCAGTTGAGCTCTAGGATCGCAAGATCATCCCCCACTGGCGGTCCGATGTCGCGATTTCTGAATTGGTTCTTCCGAAATCGCGCGACCGGCGAGATCACGATCGCCCAGATGCCCAACCCGGCGCTGTGGATCGTGCTGGCGGCCAGCCTTCTGAGCTGGGTTTGGCATCCGCCGGGTCAGGCAGGCGCCAATCTGGATTGTCTTGTCAAAGCCGGTCTCTTCGTCTGGGCGTTCGACGAACTCCTGCGCGGCGTCAATCCCTGGCGGCGCTGCCTCGGCGCAGCCGTGCTGGCGTATGTGATCGCGACCGCGGTTTAGTGGACATCAGCGCGTTGGCCACGTGATGATGTGCCCGCTTGACATGCATCAACGGATGACGATGGCTACCGACCGATGGTCGGTGGGATGTCATCCGATGTGGAAGATTCAGGCGTGAGACGTCTCGCACGTTCGATGCGGGCCTTTGGTGCAGGAGCCGCAGCCCGATGAGTTCGGCCGTCACCAACGACGGGGGCCCCGCCGCGCCTCCTGATCGGTCCGGCGCCACCCCGGTGTTCCGCGCCCGCAAGCTCTCGAAGACCTATCGGATGGGCGAGGTCGAGGTGCACGCGCTGCGCGACGTCGACCTCGACATCTACGAAGGCGAGCTCGTGGTGCTGCTCGGGCCGTCGGGATCGGGCAAGTCGACCTTGCTCAACATTCTCGGCGGGCTGGACAGCCCGACCTCGGGCGAGGCGCAGTGGCGCGATCATCAACTGGTCGGCGCCGGCGATGCCGAGCTGACGCGCTACCGGCGCGAGCATGTCGGCTTCGTGTTTCAGTTCTACAACCTGATCCCGAGCCTCACGGTCCTCGAGAACGTCGCGCTGGTCACCGAGATCGCCGACAAGCCGCTCGATCCGCTCGAGGTGCTCAAGCTCGTCGGCCTCGAGCGGCGGATCGACCACTTTCCCTCGCAGCTGTCCGGCGGCGAGCAGCAGCGCGTCGCGGTGGCCCGCGCCATGGTCAAGGCGCCCGACGTGCTGTTGTGCGACGAGCCGACCGGCGCGCTGGATTATGAGACGGGGAAGGTCGTGCTCGCCGCGATCGCCCGCGCCAACGCGCAGCTCGGGACGACCACGATCATCATCACGCACAATGCGGCGATCGCCGGCATGGCCGATCGCGTGCTGCGGCTCGGCGGCGGGCGCATCGTCGGCGAGACGCGCAATGCGCGGCGCCTCTCGGCCGATGAGGTGCGCTGGTGAGCCTGCTGGACCGCAAGCTGTGGCGCGACATCGGCGCGATGCGCGGACAGGTGGTCACGATCGCGCTGCTGGTGGCGGCTGGTGTCGCCGTGTTCGTCGGCTCGGTCTCGACCTATTTGTCCCTGCGCGGCGGCTGCGAGCAGTTCTATGCCGACGGCCGGTTTCCGCAGATCTTCGTCACGCTGAAGCGGGCGCCGCTCGCGCTGGTGCCGCGGCTCAATTCCATTCCTGGCGTGGTCGCGGTCGAGCTGCGCATCGTGCGCGAGGTCATCGTCGATTGGCCTGCCGTCTCGCAACCGGTCTCGGCCCGCCTGGTGTCGCTGACCCATGCCGGCGACGAGCCCCTGGCGCGGTTGCATCTGCGCCGCGGCACCGCGCCCGAGCCGGGCGCCGCGCGCAGCGCCGCGGTCAACGAGGCGTTTGCCGACGCCAACGGCGTCAGGCCGGGCGGCGAGATCCGCGTGCTGCTCAATGGCCGGGTGCAGGGCTTCCGGATCTCCGGCATCGCCCTGTCGCCGGAATATGTCTACGCGGTGAAGCCTGGATTGCCGATTCCCGACGATCGCCTCTATGCCATTCTGTGGGTCGACCGGAGCGCGGCCGAGGCTGCCTTCGACATGAAGGGCGCATTCAACGACGCCGTGATCGCGCTCGCTCCCGGCGTCGATCCCAAGCCCGTCATCGAGGAGCTCGACCGGCTGCTCGAGCCCTATGGGTCGATCGGCGCGATCGCGCGGCGGGACCAGCCGTCGAACCGCTTTCTCGAGGACGAGCTGAACCAGCAGAAGGTGATGTCGATCACCATTCCCATCATCTTCTTCGGCGTCGCCACGTTCCTGCTCAACGGCGCGCTCGGGCGGCTGGTCGCCGCGCAGCGCGAGCAGATCGCAGCGCTGAAGGCGCTCGGCTTTCCGACGCTGCTGCTCACCTTGCACTATCTCAAGCTGATGCTGGTCATCGTGCTGATCGGATCGGCGCTCGGCATCGCCGGCGGCTTCGGCTTTGGCCGTGCCATGATCACGAGCTATCAAGGGTTCTTCCGTCTGCCCGAGCTGCCATTCCGGCTGGCGCCATGGGCGGCGGTCGCCGGCGTCGCGATCAGCGTCGCGGCCGGCGCGTTCGGGGTCATCACGGCGCTTCAGGAGGTCGTCGGCCTTGCGCCGGCGGAAGCCATGCGGCCCGCGATGCCGCTGGCGTTCCGCCGCTCCTGGATCGAGCGCATCGTGCCGGGCAGGGCGTTCGGCGCGCGGCGGATGATGATGCTGCGCAACGTCGCGGGGCGGCCGTTCCGCTCGCTGTTCACCATCATCGGCATCGCCTTCGCGGTGCCGATGATGGTGCTCGGGATCTTCTGGCGCGATGCGATCGGCGACATGATCGAGCTGCAGTTCAACCTGGTCGAGCGCGGCAACGCCATGATCACCTTTGTCCACCCGGTCGACCGTGCGGTCCTGCGCGATCTGGCGCGCCAGCCCGGCGTGCTCGCGGTCGAAGGTCAGCGCATCGTTCCGGTGCGCCTGCGCGCCGGGCATCAGAGCTACCTGACCTCGGTGATCGGGCTGGCCGCGACGGACGAACTGCGCCGGCCGCACGATTCCGCGCGCCGTCCGATCGTGGCGGCGCCTGATGGCATCACGCTGACCCGACGCCTTGCGGAGCGCCTGGCGCTGAACGCAGGGCAGATCGTCACGGTGGAGGCGATGGAAGGCCGTCGCCGGCGGCGCGACATTCCGGTCAGCGCCATCGTCGACGAGGCGGTCGGCATGGCGTCCTACATGGATATCGACACGCTCAATCGCTTCACCGGCGAAGGCGCGGCGGTCTCGGCGGCGAGCCTCCATGTCGAGCCGGCGGCGCTGGCTGCGCTCGGTGCGAGCTTCAAGACCATGCCGGCGATCGAATCGGTGACCATGAAGGCCTATGTCATCGCATCGTTCATGGAGAAGATCGCGGGCCTCGTGTTCGTCGTCGCCGGCATCCTGACCGGCTTCGCCGCGATCATCACCGTGGGCGTGGTCTACAACAGCGCACGCATCAGCCTGCAGGAGCGGGCCTGGGAGCTCGCCAGCCTGCGGGTGCTCGGCTTCACCCGCAGCGAGGTCGCGGGCATCCTGTTCGGCGAGTTTGCGCTGGACATCGCGGTCGGGATTCCGCTCGGCCTGTTGCTGTCGCGCGGCGTCATTGCGCTGATCGCGCAGCTGCATTCCAGCGAAAGCTTCCAGATTCCGGGCGTGATCGCGCTGCAGACCTACCTGATCGCCACCGCGGTGGTCTTGGCCAGCGCTGCGATCAGCGCCATCATCGTCCGCAGGAGGGTCGATCGGCTCGATCTGGTCGCGGCCCTCAAGACCAGGGAATGAGCATGCGTCCCGTGTTGCGCCGCCTCGGCATCGTGTCAGCGTTCCTGGCGGCCGCCGCCGTCATCGCCTGGATGGCGATGCCGGGCGCAGTTCCGGTGGAGACGGCCGTGGTGACCAAGGGGCGGTTCGTTGCCTCCGTCGATGACGACGGCAAGACGCGGGTGCGCCAGCGCTACGTCGTGGCCGCGCCGCTCGCCGGCAGGCTGGGGCGCATCCGCTTCAAGGCCGGCGACCAGGTCAAGGCGGACGACGTGGTTGCCACCATCACGCCGGGGCCAGCGCCGCTGCTCGATCCGCGCGCCCGCCGCGAGACCGAGGAGCTGCTCGGCGCGGCAGAGGCCAACGTCGAGCGGGCCAAGGCGGTCGTGGCCCGAGCGCAGGCGCAGAGCGCGCAGGCAAGCGCCGATCTGGCGCGTACCACGGCCCTGGCCGCCAGCGGAGCGGCGACCGCGCAGGCGCGGGAGCGTGCCGAGCTCGCGATGCGGATCGCCGAGCGTGACCTGCGCGCAGCCGAATATGTCGACCATGCCGCCGAGCACGAGCTGAGCCAGCTCAGAGCGATGCTGGTGCGCTACGGGAGCAAGACCGATGCCGATGCGCCGGCGGATAGTTGGAGCGTGACCGCGCCGGTCGGCGGGCTGGTGCTGAAGGTGACCCAGGAAAGCGAAACGACGGTGCAGCCGGGTGCGGCATTGCTCGACCTCGGCGATCCCCACGATCTCGAAGTGGTCGTCGACGTGCTCAGCACCGATGCGGTCGAGATCCGTCCCGGCGCTGATGTCACGATCGATCGCTGGGGCGGCGCCGGCCGACTCTCTGGGCGGGTTCGCCGGGTCGAGCCGGCGGCGTTCACCAAGATATCGACGCTCGGAATCGAGGAGCAGAGGGTCAACGTGCTGATCGACATCGTCTCGCCGGCCGAGCAATGGCAGCGGCTCGGCGATGCCTATCAGCTCGATGCGCAGATCGTCGTCTTCACGCAGGAGGATGCGACCATCGTTCCGACCGGCGCGCTGTTCAAGCGCGGTGACGACTGGTCGGTGTTCGCGCTGAAGGATGGGCGCGCCGAATTGCGCACCGTCCGGCTCATCCGGCGCTCAGGCCGGTTCGCCGCCGTGGCCGACGGCGTCGCCAGCGGCGATGTCGTGATCATCTATCCTAGCGACCGGGTGGCCGACGGCGTCAAGGTCGCGCCGCGCTGACTTGCGGCGCCGTCGGGCCCGAGGAGCGGCCGGCGATCGTCGTCAGCGCTGCGACGCCAACTCCCTGAGCCGCGCATGACGCGCCAGCGCATGCGCGATCAGACTGTCCATCAGCGCCGGCTGGGGCAGGCCGGTGGCCTCCCACATCTTCGGGTACATGCTGATGTTGGTGAAGCCCGGCAGGGTGTTCACCTCGTTGACGTAGACCTCCTCGCCGCGGACGAAGAAATCGACGCGCGCGAGACTCTCGCAGCAGAGCACGCCGAACACCTCGGTCGCCATTTTGCGGATGCGCGCGGCGAGACCCGGCTCGACCTGTGCCGGGACGTGCAGCGAGGCACCCGATGCGTCGGTGTATTTGGCCTCGTAGGAATAGAAGCCGTGGCTGTCGGCCGGCACGATCTCGCCGAGCTCGGACGCGGCGACCTTGCCGTCGGGATGCTCCAGCACCGCGCATTCGATCTCGCGCACCGGGCTGATGCAGCGCTCGATCAGGATCTTCAGGTCGAAGCGCAGCGCCAGGCGGCAGGCGGCGTCGAACTCCTCGGCACTGCGCGCCTTGGAGATTCCAACCGAGGAGCCGAGATTGGCCGGCTTGACGAACAGCTCGGATGAGCCGACGGCGTCGACCGCCGCCTCATAGGTCACCGGGGACGCTTCCGTCATGGTGACGAACGGCACGATCGGCAGGCCGGCATCGCGGAGCAGGCGCTTGGCGACGTCCTTGTCCATCGCCGCCGCCGATCCCATCACGCGGCCGCCGACATAGGCGACATCGGCGAGCTCCAGCGCGCCCTGCACGGTGCCGTCCTCGCCGTTCGGACCGTGCAGCACCGGAAACACGACGTCGAAGGCGAGCTCGCGCGGGGCGCCGACGCCGATGACCAGCGCGCGGCCCTGGCCGGCCGGCAGCAGCACGATCTGCGGGCCGTCAGCGGGTACGGTCAGCGCCGCGCCTGTGCCGTCATTCGCAGCGTCGGCGAGCACCCAGCGCCCGTCGGTGGTGATGCCGATCAGCGTGACGGCGTAGCGGCCGGCATCGAGCGAGCGGAAGATGTTGGCCGCCGAGGCCCGCGAGACGTCGTGCTCCGCCGAGCGCCCGCCGAACAGGATCGCCACGCGCGTCTTTGTCTCTGTCATCGTCCTCATCCAGCCTGGTCTTTGCGGTGCGCGACCGTACAGCCAGAGGGCGACGCGTGGCAATTGAGGTGTTGTGGCCGGTGTGGTGGACAAGGCGACGCCGTCATGCGGCCGCGCTCACCGCCAGCCGATCCCTCCGTCCGAGCACACCGACGTCGTCCCGCCGGCATGCATGCAGCCGCGATAGAGCGGCGGCTCAATGAAACGGCCGGACCAGATGCCGCGGCCGGCGCGGCGGGCGGCGCGCTGATCGGCGGTGTAAACGCCGCGCGAATATTGCGGCTCCTCGACCGCGAGCCCGCGCGACACCATGAACTGGCCGAGATCCGTCGCGCCGGCGGCGCAACGCGCGACGATGCGGCCGTAGCGATCGCCGTCGACCGGCATGCAGCGCAGAACCTTGCCGCGCGTGAAGGCGTCCAGCGTGTTGGCGGCCAGCGCGCCGCAGCGATACGGCCTGCGGTCGCGGCCGCGGCAGAGCTGTGCGCTTTCGGGCGCGTCGATGCCCCACAGGCGAATCCGCTCGCCGTGAATGTCCAGTGTGTCGCCGTCCACGATACTGACGCGGCCAGCGAGCTCAGCCGCTGCGGCGGGGAAAGCGAGGAGAAGCGGCAGAACGAGGCAGGGGAGGAAACGTCGCAAGATCGGCACCTGACGCTGAGAGGGGCGTGATCGCTCGCTGCGCGAATCGATCGCGGATCATCCCGATCTATAGCGAAGTGGAGTTGCGCGATTGTGTGGCAAGCGCAGCGACGGCAGGGGAGCGTGAATCCGCGCAGTTCGTCCAGAGAGCTTCGCGGTTCAGCGAAGGCTCGCTTTCTCTGTGCGCCCATCCTGCGCGCGGGCCGCGCGCTCGACCTCGGCGGCGAGCATGCTCAGATGCTCGGCCAGACGCGCGAACAGCTCGCGCTTGTCGCGGTCGGTGGCGAGATCACGAATGAGGGCGCATTCCGCCGCGTCGGCCCGCAGCTTGTCCGGCTGAGTCATCAACTCTGACATGTTCCGCTTCCCTGCCGCGCCGGCAAGTTTTCGAAACAACGGATCGTCATGATTGTTCCGAGTATCCACGTATTTTTCGAGCGGGTGCAGTCAGTGCCTGATCGGAGTACCTCTGCACGAATCCGAGGGGACGCGACGCTGGGTATTCGACCGCCTATCGCTCACCGGGCCACCATGTCGAGGCCGGATGCGCGGCTGAGATCTTGGTTTCGCGCAACGCCACCAGCGCGCTGCGCTTGTAGGGATGACCGCGAAGCCGCGAGCAATCCTGGCAGCGCATGTAGCGCTCGAGCTCATGGATTGGCGTCGTCTTGGCGCGCCTGATGATGTCGAGCGCGACGGTCTGATTGGTGTCGCAGCCGAGGCAGCGCACTTCGAGATAGAAATAGCCGGCGTTGAGCGCATCGCCGAGCAGCGGTGACGGCTGCGCCGGCCCCTTGTAGCCGAGCATGCGCTTATTCCAGGCGTCGCAGGCCAGACGATCCGCTTCCTTACGCGCACGCGCGGCCTGCTCCTGCGCGATGCGGATGCCGGCACCGTAGAGTCTCTCGCGCGATTTCGTCGTCATGGCCGCGATGATCGACGCTGCGGCGCTCAGCGGCAAGCCGCTAGGGTTAGCGCAGCGAGAAGCGCCGGATACAAGCTCTTTCGCGTGCAGCGTTCCGATACCGTCGTCTTTTCAGTTCGTCGGCGAGCCTGCGACGAACTCATCGTGCAACGTCCGGCATTCGTGCCGGCGCAGACGCGACGCGGAGTGCGTGCTCGTGGCGGCGGAGCGGTGGCTTCTCCCACCGCGCGGCATGATGCGTTCCGTCTGGCGCAACAGGGGTAGCCAAACGCAACGGCGCGGCAAAGGTTCCTAAAATATTTGCGCCCCGGCGGCAGTTCCTTCAGCTTGTTCCAGCCGGCGTCCGGCGATAGACCTTGCCTTCGGGGTCAATCGTGCGCGCGGGTCGGAGTTTCTCAGATTGGATCGTTCGGAGCAGACGGTGGTCGGCGACCACGTTTCTGCTCACCATGCTCGCCGTCGCGATTTCGACCGCGGGCCGGATCGGGTTGGATTATGCCGGCGCGACGCTGCCCTACGCGACCTTCTACCCGGCGGTGGTGTTCGCTGCGCTGCTCGGCGGCATTCCCGCGGCCATTTTTGCCGCCTGGCTGTCCGCCACCGTGGTGCTCGTCGGCTTCACCGATCGTCCGGATCATGCCGAGGCGATCAACCTCGTTGGATTCCTGAGCACCGCGGCGCTGATCATCTGGCTCGGGCATCTCTGTCGCGGCGCGCTCGTGGAGCTGAAGCGCAGCGAGCATGCGCGCGAATTGCTGCTCGGCGAGCTGAGGCATCGCGTGAACAATCAGCTCGCGTTGTTTCAGGCGATCGTCAGATCGAGCCTGTCGGGCGAGGATCGCGCCAAAGGGGAGGCGATCGCGCTGCGGCTCGACGCCGTCGCGCGCGCCAACAGTCTCGCCTGGTCGGACCACCGCCTGATGACCTTGCGCATGCTGCTCGACGTCGAGCTGCAGCCGTATCGCGCCTCCGGCGCCGTGACGGTAGACGGGCCGGACATGCCGTTGGGGCCGGAAGCGGTGCGCAATCTCGCGCTGGTGTTCCACGAACTCGCGACCAACGCCGTCAAATACGGCGCGCTGCGCGGTCAGGGCGGACGGCTCGAGGTCCAGATCGCGCAGGAAGGCGGCCGCGGCACCGTGGCCTGGCGCGAGCTCTGTCCGCACGCGATCGAGCCGCCTGGGAGCGAGGGATTTGGCGCGCGCATGATCCGGGCGAGCCTTGCGGCGATCGGCGGCAGCATCGAGCAGGATTTTCGCGACGAGGGTCTGGTCTGTCGGATCAGGTTCGAAGCGGCGATGTGACGGCGTGTCGGCGGTCGGTACGCGCGGTCGCGGTGATCTCCGGACTCCAGCGCGGAGCATGCGCGTGTTTGCGTTGTTTGTCCGTCGCATGGAACGACGGTCGGCTTGATCGCCGGCACGAAACGCTTCACCATTCCCGGCAGAACAATGAAGCGGCGGCGCCGCAGGGCGGGAGACATCGGATGCAATGCTACGAGCTGCAGGGGCCCGGCGGAATCGATGCGCTGGCGCTGGTCGACAAGCCCGTGCCGCAGCCGGGCAGGGGCGAGGTGCTGGTGCGGCTGACGGCAGCGAGCATCAACTACCGCGATCTCCTGACCGTGAGGGGCGGCTACGGCTCACGGCAGAAATTTCCGCTGGTGCCGCTGTCCGACGGCGCAGGCGTGGTTCGAGGCGGTCGGCGATGGCGTGTCGGCGTTCGCGGCCGGCGATCGTGTCGTCGGCAGCTTCTTCGAGAGCTGGACCGGCGGCGAGCCGAGCGAAGCGAAGATGCGTGGGGCGCTCGGCGGCGGCGTCGACGGCACGTTGACCGAGTATCGTGTCTTTCCGGTGCAGGCGCTGATCAGGACGCCCGCGCATCTCAGCGATGTCGAGGCCGCGACCTTGCCCTGCGCCGGCGTCACCGCCTGGAGTGCCGTGATCAAGCTCGGCGGCATCAGGCCGGGCCACACCGTGCTGACGCAAGGCACCGGCGGCGTCTCGATCTTTGCGCTGCTGATCGCGAAAATCGCGGGCGCGCGGGTGATCGCGACGTCGTCGAGCGAGGCCAAGATCGCGCGGCTGAAGGCGCTCGGCGCCGATGTCACGCTGAACTACAAGCAGGTGCCGGACTGGGGCAAGAAGGCGCGCGAGATCACCGGGCAGGGCGTCGATCTCGTGGTCGAGGTCGGCGGCGTCGGTACGCTGAATGAATCGATCCGCGCCACCCGGATCGGCGGCACCATCGCCTTCATCGGCGTGCTCGCCGGCGCGCCGGCCTCTGAGCTGCGGCTGCCGCTGATGGTGATGCAGCAGCAGCGGCTGCAGGGCGTCACGGTCGGCTCGGTCGACGATCTCCAGGCGCTGGCGAACGCGCTGACGCTGCATCAGGTGAAGCCGGTGGTCGATCGCGTGTTTGCGTTCGGCGAGGCGCGCGAGGCGTTCCACTACATGGCGAGTGGCGCGCATGTCGGAAAGGTGGCGATCGCGATCGGGTAAGGGCGCTGCATCAATTTTCTCGTCATTGCGAGGAGCCGAAGGCGACGAAGCAATCCAGACTTGTTTGCTCGCCGCCCTGGATTGCTTCGCTGCGCTCGCAATGACGGCGTGAGTTGCGCTTGTTTTGAGCCCTGCCGGGATATGCGGTCAGCGGACCGTCTCTCTGCCATCCATCATGCCCTTGCGCGGGGGCAGCGTCATCGCGATCACGCCGAGGACGATGCTGGCGAGGCCGATCCAGGCGGTCGGCGCGAGGTGCTCGCCGAGCCCGGCCACGGCGATCGCAACGCCGATCGGCACCCGCAGATAGGATTGCGCGGTGGCGCCGATCGAGCCGAGCGTCTGCACCAGGCGGAAATAGATCACCATCGCGGCCGCGGTCGAGACGGTCGCGAGCGCGGCCAGCGCCAACACCGAGCGCAGCGACGGTGCCAGCGTCCACGGATGGTCGACGACCAGCGCAAGCGGGATCAGGACCAAGGCGCCAGACAGCAGCGATCCCGCCGCCGGCAGCATAGGGTTGAGCCCCTTGAAGCTCTTTCCCATGATCGCGGCGCCGGCATAGCAGATGGTGGCGGCGACGATCGCAATCTGCGCCCATAGCTCGCGGCCGAGCCCGTCCAGCGCCTCGGTGCCGACGATGAGGCAGGTGCCTGCGAGTCCGGCGGCGACGCCGACCAGCTTGCGCAGGGTGACGGGCTCGTGGTGCGTCACCAGCGCGGTCAGCAGGAAGGTGAAGATCGGCGAGGTAGCGTTGAGGATCGTCGCAAGGCCCGCCTCGACGGTGCGCTCGGCCCAGGCGATCAGCGTGAACGGCACGACGCTGTTGAGGCCGGCCTGGATCATGAAGCGACGCCATATCGTCCGGTCACGCGGCCAAGCGAGGCCGCGGCTGCGGATGATCGCGGCCAGCAGCAAGCCCGCGATCAGCGTGCGTGCCGCGATCAGGGTCAGCGGCGGGATGGTCTCGACGCCGATCTTGATGAAGGTGTAGGAGGCGCCCCACAAGGTGGAGAGAACGAGCAGGAGGGCGAATTCTGTCGTGAGATCGGAGCGGCTCTGCATGGTGCCTCGCGGGCGGGAGAGTGGCTTCTCCTAGCCGGGCGGCGGCGCGTGATGTTTCGATACGGGGCGAACTGTTCGTGGAAGGAAGCCGAAGCCATTCCAATCGGTGGATTGCGTCCCTGGATCGCTTCGCTGGCGCTCGCGATGACGGAGTCTGTGAGGCCGGCGATGTCAGCCACACCCGTCATTGCGAGCGGAGCGAAGCAATCCAGACTGGCGATCCGATGAAGATCCTGGATTGCTTCGTCGCCTACGGCTCCTCGCAATGACGCCGTTGCGAGCTTGCGCGGTCGCTCCGATCAGTTCGCCGGCATGCTCTTCTCGACCAGCTTCACCCAGTACGATGCGCCGGCGCTGAGGATGTTGTCGTTGAAGCGATAGGCCGGGTGGTGGCACTCGTTGCCGGGGCCCATGCCGAGGAACACGAACGCGCCGGGGCGGGCCTCCAGCATGAAGGCGAAGTCCTCGCCGCCCATCAGCGGAATGGCGCGGTCGTTGACACGTTCAGCGCCGGCGACGTCGCGGGCGACGTCGGCGGCGAAGGCGGCCTGGGCCGGGTGGTTCATCGTCACCGGATATTTGCGCTCGTAGATCGCCTCGGCCGAGCCGCCATAGGCACGGGCCGTGGCCTCGGTGACCTCGACGATGCGCTTCTCGACGAGGTCGCGGATCTCCGGATCGAGCGTGCGGACGGTGCCGAGCATCTCGACGGTCTCGGGGATGACGTTGAAGGTGGTGCCGCCATGGATCGAGCAGATCGAGATCACCGCGGACTTCAACGGATCGACGTTGCGGGCCACGATCGACTGCAGTGCGTTGACGATCTGCGAGGCGATCAGGATGCTGTCGACGGCCCGGTGCGGGCCGGCGCCGCCATGGCCGCCCTTGCCCGTGACCTTGATGTGGATCGCATCGGCCGAGGCCAGCATCGCGCCCGGCGAGATTTCGAAATGGCCTTCGGGGACGCCCGGCATGTTGTGCATGCCATAGACCTCCTGGATGCCCCAGCGCGTCATCAGGCCGTCGTCGACCATCGCCTTGCCGCCGGCGCCGCCTTCCTCGGCCGGCTGGAAGATGACGATGGTGGTGCCGTCGAAATTGCGGGTCTCGGCGAGATATTTCGCAGCGCCCAGCAGCATCGCGGTGTGGCCGTCATGGCCGCAGGCATGCATCAGGCCCGGCGTCTTCGAGGCATAGGGAACGCCGGACGTTTCCTCGATCGGCAACGCATCCATGTCGGCGCGCAGGCCGATGGTCCTGCCGGAGCCGGACTTGCGGCCGCGGATCACGCCGACCACGCCGGTGCGGCCGATGCCGGTCACGACCTCGTCGCAGCCGAATTCGCGCAAGCGGTCGGCGACGATGCCGGCGGTGCGATGGACTTCGTACAGCAGCTCGGGATGTTCGTGGAAATCGTGGCGCCAGGCGGCCATTTCGTCGGAGAGCGCGGCGATGCTGTTGAGGATGGGCATGAGGACCGGATGACTCGCTGAAGTGAATCGGAACGCTGCAGTGATGCGGCCAGGCCAGCCGACAGCACCGCGCAACGACCGACTATGACCCGGTCAAAAAAGCGAGGCAAGTTGCGGCCGGCCATGGCGCCATGCGCGGATGCGCGGTCACCTCGACGGACGATGCCGGGCGTTCCGGATTGCGGAACGGGAGTCAGGCGAGCGGGGCGGGGGCGGGCACGCGGGGGTATTTGCGCTCGGGCGGCACCTCCAGGCGGAAGGCCCGCAGCTTCGGCTCGTCCCACGCTGCCAATGGCGTGCCGCAGACGCCGCAGTCGAACCGCCCGGCAGCGCCAACGGCGGATGTCGATTCCGCGATCTCGTAGGCGGCACGGCAATGCGGACACGTCACGCTGGATATCTTCATGAGATCACGCTCCCAAACAGCTCGACCAGACACCTTGAACCGGATCAATGCGCTCCATGAACCGACGTCATCGCGTCCAATCGTCACGCCTCCTCGGCCTGCCACGGCGTCGGCGCCTTGGTGAAGGCGCGCCACGCCTCGCGCAACGGCTGCTCCACGCCGGCCATGGCATGCGTCTGCCAGCCGGTGATCGCGGCGGCCGCGATCGCCGCGTCGGTAGAGGTGGTGCCGAGGGTCTCGATCACGCCGGCGGTGACCGCCATGTCGTTGTAGTGGCCAAGCTGTTCCTGGAAACCGGCGAGCGTCCTGGCATATTTCTTCGCCGATTTGCTCGCGCCGTAGAGCGGCAGCAGGAAGTCGATGCTGTAGCGCAGCTTCTTCAGCGCGAGACGCAGCCGGTGGCGCCGCTCGGCCGGCAGCTTCTTGAAGCGGCGGCCGCGCTTGAGCACCTTCTGGTGGCGCTCCGACAGGACAGGCCCGGCGAAATCGATCGCGGGCGCCGCGAGGCGTCGGAGATCGTCGGGGGAGACGTCGTTGCGCCAGCCGCGGGTCTCGATCCATTCGCCGAGGCCGAGCACGAAAGCGGCGCAGCGGCGCTCGGCAAGCGCGATGCGCAGCGTGCGATAGGCGAGTTCGCGCCGCCGCTCGGCGAGCGACCGGAGCGAGTCGAAGCCTGCAACCGTGGGGCACGCCTCGGCGATCTCGGGCAGCGTATCGGTCAGGAACACGTCGAGGTCGCGCGCCGCCGAGAGGCTCTGTGCCAGCCAGCGGGCATCCGCCTCGAGACCGTCGAGCGTCGCCGAGGTCCCGAGCGGCCGCATCAGGTGCAACGCGGCGCGCAGGCGGCGCAGCGCGACCCGCAACTGATGCACGCCTTCCGTATCGCGTCCGTCATCTGCTGCAGGCATTGCCTGCAGCAGATGACGCAGGCTGCCGCGCAGGACGAGGGCGAAGCTCTCGTCGAGAGACACCGCCGGATCGAGGCGCAGCTTGGGCGGCTTTTCGGCCCCCGGCGCTGCTCCCGCTGCGAGGTCGAAACCGCGCGCGGATTTGCTGCGGATCGAAGGTCTGATCGGTCCGTGATCGGCGATGCGCTGCGCGATCTCGTAGATGGCGGCGGGGTTGCCGCTTTTGAGCTCCAGCTCGATCTCGCTCACGATCTCACAGTGCTCGCCGGCCTTGATGACACCGCTGTCGAACGCGATCTCGATGGTCGCGCCGGGCACGTCGAGCATGCGCGCGTGACGATGCACGTCGGCCGTGAACACCGCCTCGAGCGTTGCATCGGCCAGCGCGGAGCGAAGCTCCTCCGGCAGCAGCGCGGCCGCCAGCACCGGATCGGGCGCCAGCGAGCTGACGCTGGCCTCCCACTCTCCGCGCTTGAGCGGGTCGTCGCTGTGCTGCTCTTTCACGGTCTGCACGAAGCGCGAGCCGCTCTGGCGCACCCGCAAGGTGAAGCCGTTCTTCCACAGCATGCGCTTCGGCGTGTCGTAGTAGACCGATGTCAGATGCTTGCGCGAACCCTTGTTGCGCGCATGCGCGGCAACGACCGGTGCGTTGTTGAAGCCGGCGAGTTGATCGGGCGCGACGAGGAGCTTCAGCTCGATCTCATGGCCGGCGCCGGCCGCGGGATCCGGCAAGGACGGCGTCACGACCTCCACGCCCGGCGCCACGGCATCCCCCCGTGTGACCGCGTGATCGGCAAGGTGCTGTGCAGTCAAGCTATCGGCGGCGCCACCGGGATCGCTGCTCGCCGAGTCACCACTATCCCGCACGCCGACCGCATGGCCACCGCCGTGGATCGATGCCGTTGCGTTCGAATCGGGCATGTGTCGATTCTGTAACCGTTTAGTGACAGTCATCTCTCGTATAGCTGCAGCCGGCACAAAGGGACAGTGGCATTTCTCGCAGGCGGCTGACGATGCTCGACGCGCCTGCGCTTATCGGTCGCATTTTTTGTTGCTACTTCAATGACAAGTGCTCGCGCTTGCGGCCGGCGGGCGCTCACGAAGATATGTCCCTCGTAGCCGCGCAATGCACCGTCGCCCGGCCGCGCTGCCACAGCGGGAACTCAGATCGAGCCGGTCAGCATGAAACGCGTGGCGATGAAGACGGCGGCTGCGGTGGTCGCAATGCTCGCGGCGGCCACGAGACCGCGGCCGCGTCGCGCCAGCGCGCGGGAGCGTTCGCGCGGATCCTGCGTCGGATCGATGGGTATGCGCCGGCTGCGCCGGTGGCGCACCGCCTGCACCCAGAAGGCAAGCGCGGCGATGCCCGTTGCGACCGCAAACACGGTCGTCACGCCGGCGGCAAAGCCGAGATCGACACCGACGCTCTCCAGCATGGCCCGCAGATGCACCGCAAAGCGTGCCAGGAGAGTTGCGGCATAATCGGCGGCCGCGGCACCCGTATAGAGCAGAACCGCCGTCCACACGACCGCGGCCATCGCAATCAGGATCGACAGCAGGACTGCGAGCCCGTCGCCGGCCATGAAGCCGATCGAGGCGGCGATCAGCGCCAACGCCGGCATCACGTTGCCCATGGGGATCGGAAGGATGATGGTGACGGCCATCAGCAGCAGCGGCAGCGCGAGCAGCATCCGCGCCGGCCGGCCGGTCAGCCAGACCAGCCGGTCCTCACGCAGGCCGCGCTCGGCAAAGCCCGCCCAATCGAGTCCGGCGCGGATCACCTTGCGCAGCAGCCGCTGCGGCACCGGCCGGCGGCGCAGCGGCTCGGGCAGCCATAGCCGCTCGGCGCCGAGCAGGATCTGCAGTGCGACGAGAGCCACCAAGGTGCCGAACACCATGCCGAACGGGCCGGGCAATGGGATCAACGCCGGCAAGGTCAGCAGCAGCAACGTCAGGCCGAGACCTTCCGACTCCAGCCGGTCGAACAATTCGCCGATGGACGGCTCCTCGGACCGCACCGTGCGGGCGATCGCGAGCAGCCGGCGGCTGATCGGCCCGTTGTGACGGCGCGGCGCCGACGAGTCCTCATCATTGGATGCGACATCATTCATCACCACGCGGCAACCTCATGTCCTCTGGCCTGCGTCACTTCATCTGCTCGACGGCAGGCCGCGTCTTCCACAGCGAATAGGCGATACCCGCGCCGAGCAGACCGAAGGTGATGCCGAGCGAGAGGGCGGGCGGAAACTTCTCGAGCCCGAGCAGGTCGGCAAGGAAGATCTTCGAGCCGATGAAGATCAGCACTGCCGCCAGCGCCAGCTTCAAATACTGGAAGCGATCGACCATCGCGGCAAGCGCGAAATAGAGCGCGCGCAGGCCGAGGATCGCGAAGATGTTCGAAGTGTAGACCACGAACGGGTCGGTCGAGATCGCGAAGATCGCGGGCACGGAGTCGACGGCGAAGACGACGTCGGCGAACTCGATCAGGATCAGCGCCAGGAACAGCGGCGTCATGAACCAGGTCGGCCTGCCGCTTGCATCCGGCTGGCGAACGAAGAAACGCTCCTCGTGCAGGCGGTCGGTGACGTCGAAGCGACGGCGCACCCAGGCCAGTGCCGGGTTGGAGCCGATGTCGTGCGGCTTGTCCTTGAACACCAGCATCTTGATGCCGGTCGCGACCAGGAACAGCGCGAACAGATACAGCACCCAACTCGCCTGGGCGACGATCACGGCGCCAAGGCCGATCATGATCGCGCGCAGCACGATGACGCCGACGATGCCCCAGAACAGCACGCGGTGCTGATAGGCGCGCGGGATCGAAAAGTAGCTGAAGATCATGGCGATGACGAAGACGTTGTCCATCGCCAGCGCCTTCTCGATCGTGAACGCGGTGAGATAGGCGGTGCCGGCCTCGCCGCCGAGTTGCCACCACACCCAGCCGCCGAAGGCCAGGGCGAGCACGATGTAGATGGCGCTCATGACGAGGCTCTCGCGCACCGAGATCTCGCGCGTCTTGCGATGGAGGACGCCGAGATCGAAGACGAGGAGGGCGAGCACGATTGCGAGGAAGGCGAGCCACATCCAGACGGGCTTGCCGGCAAACGCGATGAGCAGGAATTCCACGACGGGTCCTCTTATCTAGCCGGTGAAATTGATGTCAGGTCCGACATCGTGAGCGCACCGGCAGCTTCACCAGAGGGGCCCGGACCAGGGGTAGGGAACGGACGTATGTGTGTCCCGATCGGTTTTCAAGAGCCAGCCCCTTGCGTCTACGTTCAGCAAGATGAACGTGGAGGTGCGACAGAGTGTCTGCTGCCGCGGCAGCCGTCTTGCGGGCGTGCGGCTGCAAACTAATTCCAGAGGGCCGGAGATCCGGGCCCCTCTGATAGTCCATGCGACTATGATGTCGGACTCTCTTTCATGACCGATGCCGCTGGCAGTGATCCCGCTGGCGGTATTGCGCGCTTCGGAGCGCTCCTGAGGAGTTTGACCAGATGCGGCCACACGCGTCGCTTGTTGCTATCAGCCCTTGTTGCGATCAAGCCCTTGGGGCTCTCGCCCCCCACATCACCACCCCAACAATCATGACCCCGCTCATACCTCCCGCAATCCCTCGGATGGCGGCCGTGATCGTGATGGAACCGGAGCGCGTGCTCGTCACTTTGTATGGAACCGGTGCGCTGATGCGCACGGGCATCTCGTGTACGGGAGACAATCGTGACCACGGGGGGTGACCAGATATCGATCGCGAAGGCGCCGCCGTCGCGCTCGGCCGTCGCAACGCGCCGTCTCTTGATGATCATCAACCGCGGCAGCCGCTCCGGCGGCGAGGCCGCGGGCATTGCCGTGTCGCGGCTGAGTGCGGCCGGCTATGATCTCGTGATCTCGGCGCCGCATAGTCCGCGCGAGGTGGCGCCGTGGATCGAAGCCCATGCCGACGATGCGGAGGCGGTCGTCGTCGCCGGGGGGGACGGCAGCCTGAACGCGGCTGCGCCCGCACTGGTCAGGACCGGCCTGCCGCTCGGCATTATTCCAGCCGGCACCGCCAATGACCTTGCCCGCACGCTCGGCCTGCCTGATGACATGGAGGCCGCGGTCGACGTGATCGCCGCCGGCCACCGCCGCCAGATCGATCTCGGCGAGGTCAATGGTCATCCATTCTTCAACGTCGCAAGCCTCGGCTTGAGCGCCGAGCTCGCGCGGCAACTGACCAAGGAGACCAAGCGGAGGTTCGGCCGGCTCGGCTACGCGATCACGGCGCTCAAGGTGCTGACCAATGCGCGGCCGTTCCGGGCCATGATCGTGTCGTCCGACGGCGCGGCGCGCGTCAAGACCTTGCAGATCGCGGTCGGCAACGGCCGCTATTACGGTGGCGGCATGGCCGTCCAGGACAGCGCGGAGATCGACGATTCCCATCTGGATCTCTATTCGCTGGAGATCGGCCGCGTCTGGAAGCTGTTGGCGATGGCCTATGACTTCCGCAAGGGCCGCCACGGGCTGTGGCAGGAGGTGCGGGCCACGCGCGACACATCCTTCGAGATCCGCACGCGGCGTCCGCGCCCGATCAATGCCGATGGAGAGCTCGTCACCTTCACGCCGGCGCGCTTCGGCGTGCTGCCGCGCGCCGTCTCCGTATTCGTCCCCAAGGCCGGAGGGCAGGATCGCGCCTGACGCGATGGCGCTTGATCCGCCGCTTGCGGCCGCTCGTTTTCGACTGATCACCCGATTGAGAGACCCATGACCAAGCAGACCCGCTTCAATCTCTGGTACGCCATCGTCGCGATCTTCGTCGCGATGATGATCCACAATGCGTGGACGAGCTATCGCCAGGTCGCCGTCATTCCCTACAGTCAATTCCAGGATCTCCTGTCCGCCGGCAAGGTGAAGGAGGTCGGCGTCTCCGAGAACTATCTGGAAGGCACGCTGAAGGAGCCGCTGCCCAGCGGCCAGTCGCGCTTCGCGACGACGCGCGTCGACCAGGAGTTCGCCAAGGAGCTCAGCAAGGCCAACGTGACGTTCACCGGCCGCGTCGAGAGCAACATCCTCGGCGACATTCTCTCGCTGGTGATGCCGATCGCGCTGTTCTTCGGCGTCTGGTACTGGCTGTCGCGCCGGATGATGGGCGGCGCCGGCGGGCTCGGCGGCGGCCTGATGCAGATCGGCAAGAGCAAGGCCAAGGTCTACGTCGAATCCAACACCGGCGTCCGCTTCGACGACGTCGCCGGCGTCGACGAGGCCAAGGACGAGCTGCGCGAGATCGTCTCGTTCCTGAAGGATCCGAAATCCTATGGCCGTCTCGGCGGCCGCATGCCGAAGGGCGTGCTGCTGGTCGGCCCGCCCGGCACCGGCAAGACGCTGCTCGCCAAGGCGGTGGCCGGCGAGGCCGGCGTGCCGTTCTTCTCGATTTCCGGCTCGGAGTTCGTCGAAATGTTCGTCGGCGTCGGTGCGGCGCGCGTGCGCGACCTGTTCGAGCAGGCCCGCGCCAAGGCGCCCGCCATCATCTTCATCGACGAGCTCGATGCGCTCGGCCGCGCCCGCGGCATGGGCCCGTTCGCCGGCGGCCATGACGAGAAGGAGCAGACGCTCAACCAGCTGCTGGTCGAGCTCGACGGCTTCGATTCCTCGACGGGTCTGGTGCTGCTGGCGGCGACCAACCGGCCCGAGATTCTCGATCCGGCGCTGCTGCGCGCCGGCCGCTTCGACCGCCAGGTGCTGGTCGACCGGCCCGACAAGCCGGGCCGCATCCAGATCCTGCAGGTGCATCTGAAGAAGGCCAAGCTCGCCGCCGACGTCGATCCGGAGAAGGTGGCCGCGCTGACGCCGGGCTTCACCGGCGCCGATCTCGCCAACCTCGTCAACGAGGCGACCTTGCTGGCAACGCGGCGCGGCGGCGACGAGGTCAGGCTCGACGATTTCAACAACGCCATCGAGCGCATCGTCGCCGGCCTGGAGAAGCGCAACCGGCTGCTCAACCCGAAGGAGCGCGAGATCGTCGCCTATCACGAGATGGGGCATGCGATCGTTGCGATGAGTCTGCCGGGCACCGATCCCGTGCACAAGGTCTCGATCATTCCGCGCGGCGTCGGCGCGCTCGGCTATACCATCCAGCGTCCGACCGAAGATCGCTTCCTGATGACGCGCGAGGAGCTGGAGAACAAGATGGCGGTGCTGCTCGGCGGCCGTGCCGCGGAGCTCGTGGTCTACGGCCATCTGTCGACCGGCGCCGCCGACGATCTGCGCCGCGTCACCGACATCGCGCGCTCGATGGTGACCCGCTACGGCATGTCGGAGCAGTTGGGCTCGGTCGCCTATGAGCGCGACAACCAGTCGTTCCTGCCGCCGGGCAGCTCGCACAGCGCCGAGTATGGCGAGGCCGCAGGGGATGCGATCGACGCCGAGGTGCGTGCGATCGTGACATCAGCGTTGGAGCGGACCCGCAAGCTGCTGCAGGACAAGCGCGACGTGCTGGAGCGCGCCGCCCGCCGCCTGCTGGTCAAGGAGACGCTCGACGAGACCGAACTCGCCGCGCTGCTGAAGCAGGACCAGCGCGCCGGCGATCTGGTTGCGGCGGCGAAGCCGATGTAGTTGGTGCTGTGTAGGGTGGGCAAAGGCACAGCCGTTCTCATTCTACGAGCGAGATCGTGAAGGCGCCGTGCCCACCATCTGATCGCTTGCTCTGCCGCACGACGGTGGGCACGCTGCCGCCTGACGGCGACTGCTTTGCCCACCCTACGAAGGCGCAGCGTGTTGACCTCGTAGCCCGGATGAGCGGAGCGATATCCGGGGTCTCCAACGCTGCCTGCGATGAACCCGGATGTCGCTGCGCTCATCCGGGCTACGCGCTCACCGACGCGGCCACATCCGGGCCAATGTCTCGTCCTTCTTGACGAACTCATGCCAGAGCGTGGCGGCGATATGCAGGCCGACGACGAGATAGACCACATAGGCCAGCGCGTCGTGCGTGATCTCGCCGGCCTGCGCGATCGTCTTGTCGCCGGCGAACAGGCGCGGCCAGCTGAACGTCCAGAAGTAGCGCAGCGAGTAGCCGCCGGCGGACGAGAACATGTAGCCGGTGACGGGCATGACCAGAAGCAGCGCATAGAGCGTCCAATGATTGAGCTGCGACAGCGCGCGGACGATCGGGCCGAAGGCGGCCGGAGCTGCCGGGGCCGTCGTGCGAGCCCGCACGATCAGACGGAGAATGGCGAGCAGAAACAGCGTGACGCCGAGCGACTTGTGGATTTCCAGCAACTCGCGCCGCGGCGATGTCCCGGCCGGCTGCAGGCCGCAATAGAGTCCGATCAGCATGGCTGCAATGAACAGCAGCGCCGTTGCCCAATGGATCCGTCGCAGCAGAGGATCATAGGTCGCCGGCATGTGGGTGTCTCGTCGATGGGGGAGCAGGACGACCTGCATAGGCGCTCGTCTGGTCGGTGTCGAAGGATCAGAGGTCGACGACGAGATGTCGGACAACCGCACAAAGGTATCTGCTGATCATTTTTGAGTGATTCCATGCGTGCCGCTCTGTCAGTCGCGCCTCCGGTGATCCTCAAGCGCCGAACCGGCCTGCGGGGGGCGATACGCCGTCCCCCGTTCGATGTCTGCATCGGATCAAGCGACGATGTTGCCTTGCGGATGACGGGCGGTGCTGAGAACTGAGCGGGTGTCCTGCAGGCTCGCGCAGGGATTGCGCCTTGATTTTCTTGCAATTGCGGACCAATCTCCCTGCCGGCATTCTGGTCGGGGGGCCTCGTGTCCAATCCTGTTGCAAAGAACATCGTGCTGTTGTCGGACGGGACCGGCAACAGCGCCAAGGCCGTGTTCAAGACCAATGTCTGGCGCCTGTTCCAGCTGCTGGACCTGCGCGATCCGCGCCGGCAGGTCGCCTTCTATGACGATGGCGTCGGCACGTCCTCCTTCAAGCTGTTCGCAGCCCTCGGCGGCATCTTCGGCTTCGGCCTGAAGCGGAATGCGATTGCGATCTACAGCTTCTGCTGTCGCAACTACAAGCCGGGCGACCGCATTTACTGCTTCGGCTTCAGCCGCGGCGCGTTCACGATCCGCATCGTGGCGGCGATGATCGCGGGGCAGGGCCTCGTCGCTTACAACAACAATGAGGCCGACCTCGCGCGCTTCGCTGCGGACGCCTATCGCCGCTATCGTCGCCGCTACAACACCGGACTTCTCAGATATCTCGGCAAGATCGGCCTGGACCTCCGTAAATGGCGCGATGGGGGGATCAAGCTGCTGCGCAGGCTGCAGGGCGTTGCGCCCGAGGCTCCGCCAGCAGTCGAGGTCGAGAGCGTGCATTTCGTCGGCATTTGGGACACCGTTGACGCCTATGGCGGGCCGATCGAGGAGATGACCCGCGCCATCGACTATTGGATCTGGCCGCTGTCGATGCCGGACCAGTTCATGAATTCCAAGATCCATCGCGCCTGCCACGCGCTCGCGATCGAGGAGGAGCGCGACGCCTTCCGCCCGGTGATCTGGGACGAACGCTATGTGTGGGGACGGGACGATGCTGTCCCGGGCCGCGGTGACAAGAAGGACTGGCTGTTCGGCATCGATCACGATCCGCGCAGCGAAGCTGCGAAACTCGCCGAGCCGCCGCCGCATCTGCGCACCGATCTGCCGCCACGTGACCGCGAGCGCATCAGCCAGGTGTGGTTTACCGGCGTGCATTCCGACATCGGCGGCGGCTATCCGCAGGATGGCCTTTCCTATGTGACGCTCGATTGGATGCTCGACCGCGCCCAGGCCTATGGTCTCGTCTATCTCGACGGGCGGCGCAGGCTGCTCTACGATCCCGAGATCGATCCGCTCGATACGCTGAACGACTCGCGCAAGGGGCTGGCTGCCTACTACCGCTACAAGCCGCGCAATCTGCGCGAGATCTATGACGCGCCGCCCTACAAGCTATCGCTCCGGTACGATGTTAGTCGCATCAAGTGGCTGCTTCATTCGCCGTTCAAGGCCCAGACCGGGCTTCTTGCTGAAGATCTGCATCCGAGCCTGCCGCAGCCACCTCTGCCGCCGGTGAAGCCGACCATCCACCGCACCGTGTTCGAACGCATTGGGTCGGGTCCCGATCACTATGCACCGGTGGTCGTACCCGCCGCTTACCGCGTCACGGATGAGACCGATACGCCGGTCGATGCGCTGCATCCGCTCGATCGCGGGCACGCGCGGACGCGGGTGCAGGACGATGTCTGGAATTGGGTCTGGCTGCGCCGCGTGGTCTATTTCGCCACCATGTTCGCGCTGCTGTTCGTCGCAGCGATCCCATACGCCGTCATCCATCGGCCGCGCTTCCTCTATGACCCCCTGCGTGTGGTGGGCGATCCCCTGGTCAACGCGGCGGCTGCGTTCCTGCCAAGATTTCTCGATCCCTGGTTCGTAGCGTTCCGGGATTCGCCCGGCTTCCTGCTGATCGGGGCAGCCGTGGCGCTCGGCTTGACGGCGTGGGGCACCTCACTGCAGCGAACGATCCGCGACGCCGCACGCATCGCCTGGAACGATCCATCCCGGCACAAGCCGGTGACCGGCTGGCGCGCGACGGTTTATTCGCTGCGACGCCAGGGCTGGTACATCGCCGGTTTCTACGTCCTGAAATCGTGGATCTTCCCGACCGGCATCATGTTCTGGCTGTTCTGGTGGCTGGCGTTCGGCGCGGCCAACACGGCCGGTCTGTTCTGCAAGGCAACACTGAGGCCGACCGAGGTTAACGAGACAGAGATCGGGGCATGGCATAATGGAAGTATCCGGCCGTTGTTCGAGACGCGCCACCATTGCTATCCGACAGCGCTTAGCGTGGCGCAGGACGAGACGTATCAGATCACGCTCGATGTCGGAGAGGGATGGAGCGACGGCAGCATCCCTGCATCCCCGGCCGGCTTTGGTTACGGGACCTGGACGCAGCTACCGGGCCTGCCGTTCAAGCGGCTGATCTGGTCGAACTGGTTCGCGCCCATCGTGCGGGTGGGCAGCACGGGATTGGAGGAGCATCTCCCCACCTTCCGACCCGAAGCCCCCGGCAGTAGCCGCTGGACGGCCGAGTTCACCGCACGCAGCGATGGGGAGGTGTTCGTCTACGTCAACGACACCTCCATCCTGTTTCCTTGGTTGTTGTATCGATTCTATTTCAACAACAAGGGCAATGCGGCCGTCTCGCTGAAGAAGCTGTAACGGCGCGCGCCGTCACTCGGCGCTGCCGAACACGCGCCGGAAGATCGTGTCGACGTGCTTGAGGTGGTAGCCGAGGTCGAATTGCTCGTCGATCTCGGCGTCGGTGAGATACTTCTTCACCTCGGCGTCCGCCTTGAGCAGGGTGCGGAAGTCGCCTTCGCCGCGCCATACCGGCATCGCGTTGCGCTGGACCAGCTTGTAGGAGTCCTCGCGGCTCGCCCCCTTCTGGGTCAGCGCGATCAGCACGCGCTGCGAGTGCACGAGGCCGCCGAGGCGGTCGAGGTTCTTTTCCATGTTGGCGGGATAGACCAGCAGCTTCTCGACCAGGCCGGCGAGGCGCACCAGCGCGAAGTCGAGCGTCACGGTGGCGTCGGGACCGATCATGCGCTCGACCGAGGAGTGCGAGATGTCGCGCTCGTGCCAGAGCACGACGTTCTCCATCGCCGGCGTCACATAGGCGCGCACCATGCGGGCGAGGCCGGTGAGGTTTTCCGACAGCACCGGGTTGCGCTTGTGCGGCATTGCGGAGGAGCCCTTCTGTCCCTCCGAGAAGAATTCCTCGGCTTCCAGCACCTCGGTGCGCTGCAGGTGGCGGACTTCGGTCGCAAAGCGTTCGACCGAGGAGGCGATCACGCCGAGGGTGGCAAAGAACATCGCGTGGCGGTCACGCGGAATCACCTGGGTGGAGATCGGCTCGGGCGACAGGCCCATCGCCCTGGCGACGTGCTCCTCCACCCGCGGATCGATCTGGGCGAAGGTGCCGACGGCGCCGGAAATCGCGCAGGTCGCGACCTCCTTCCGAGCGGCGACCAGGCGCTCGCGCGCGCGGGAGAATTCCGCATAGGCATAAGCGAGCTTGAGGCCGAACGTCACCGGCTCGGCATGGATGCCGTGCGAGCGGCCGATGGTCGGCGTCATCTTGTGCTCGAAGGCGCGCGTCTTCAGCGCCGCCAGCACGCGGTCGAGATCGGCGAGCAGCAGGTCGGCAGCGCGGGTGAGCTGGACGTTGAGGCAGGTGTCGAGCACGTCCGATGACGTCATGCCCTGGTGCACGAAGCGCGCCTCGGGGCCGACGATCTCGGCGAGATGGGTCAGGAAGGCGATGACGTCGTGCTTGGTCTCGCGCTCGATCTCGTCGATGCGGGCGACGTCGAAGGTGGCGTCCTTGGCCTTGGCCCAGATCGTCTTGGCCGCGTCCTTCGGGATCACGCCGAGCTGCGCCAGCGCGTCCGCCGCATGCGCCTCGATCTCGAACCAGATCTTGAACCGGGTCTGCGGCTCCCAGATCGAGGCCATTTCGGGACGGGTATAGCGGGGGATCATCGACGGCGCTCCGAGGCGGGAGGGAAGGTGGGCGGGACCGGGCGTCCGCGCCAGCATTTTACGCCGCGCTTTACCAGAGCGGCCGGATCGACACAAACGGCGGTCTTTCCGCTCGGCCGGTGCGATCGAGGTGGATTATGATACCGTTCAAAAAAATCGCGCTGACAGATATTGAAATCTGTCAGCGCGATGGTGTATGTCTCTGCCGCTGTCATGCTGAAGATCAACTTGCACTGTCTGACCATGGGTTCAGCGGTTTCAACTGCGAAGGACCGCTTCGATGAAGATTGAAAAGCGATTGTTGCACTCACAATTTCAGGACTGGCTGAATCACCAGGTCGCGCGTCACCTGGAGACCCAGGCAGCCAAATTCCGCGCGCCGTCGTCCGCCGATCGGGCCGAGACGATCCAGATCAAGGCGCATACGTCCGACACCGATATGGTGCACGCATGAATGAGGCCGTGGTTCTGACATCCGAGCGCATCCTCGAAGTCACCGAGGACGTGTTGCGCCGTTACGGGCTCGCCAAAGCGACGGTCGTCGACGTCGCGAGAGCGCTCGATGTCAGCCACGGCTCCGTCTATCGTCACTTCCCCAGCAAGGCGTCGCTGCGCGAGGCGGTTGCCAGGCGCTGGCTCGAGCGGGTCAGCGCGCCGCTGGCGCAGATCGCGGCCGAGCCGGGACCCGCGCCGGCGAAGCTGGAGCGCTGGCTGCGCGAGCTGTTCGGCGCCAAGCAGAAGCGGGTCTGTGAAGATCCGGAGATGTTCGCGACCTATCTCACCCTGGCGCGCGAGGCGTGTTCGGTGGTCAAGGCGCACAAGCAGCACCTGATCGCCCAGGTCGAGGGCATGATCGCGGAGGGGGTCGCGCAGGGGACGTTCCACGTCACTGATCCCAAGACCGCGGCCGCGGCGATCTTCGACGCGACGAGAAGTTTTCACCATCCCGCCCATGCCGACGAGTGGGGCGAGTGCACCTGTCAGGCCCGGGTCGATGCCGTGCTGACCCTGCTGCTCCGTGGACTTCAGGCGCGCTAGGCGCGCCTAGCCCGCATGAGCGCAGCGACATGCGGGTTCACACAGCTCGTAGGTGGGCAAAGGCGCGTTGCACGACATCGGCTTGGGCCGAGATCGCGCGCGCCGCGCCCACCGTCGATCAGCGAACTCATCAGTTTGATGGTGGGCACGGCGCCATTGCTGGCTCGCATGCGGCGACAGCACGGCAGCGCCTTTGCCCACCCTACGGCAGCCTACAGATTCGTCAGCCCGCTGGTCACCGCCAGACGCACCAGCTGCGCATCCGTCTGCAATCCCGTCTTGGCCTTCACCAGATAATGATAGTTCTGCACTGTCTTGACGCTGAGGTGCAGGTTGGCGGCGATCTGCTCGGTGGTCAGGCCCGACGCGAACTGGCGCAGGATTTCGATCTCACGCTCGCCGAGCCGGTCGAGCACGGTCTGCTGCGGATCAAGACTGTCAGCGGCCAGCACGTGGGCGACGTCGTCGCTGAGCGCGCGCTCGCCGTTGATGACCATGCGGATGGCGCGGACCAGCGCCGACGGCTCGCTGCTCTTGGTGACGAAGCCGCTCGCGCCGGCGGCGAACGCCGCCTTCACCAGCGGCGCCTCGCCATGCATCGAGAACACGAGGATGCAGGCGCGATTGTCGCGGGCGCGGATGTTGCGGATCGCCTCCAGCCCGCTGGCGCCCTTCATTGAGATGTCGAGCACGACCACGTCGGGCGCATGCGCCTTGAACGCGGCATAGGCCGCCGCGGCGCTGTCGGCCTCTGCGATGACTCGAAACCCGTCCTGGCTCTCCAGCACGCGGCGATAGCCTTGCCGGACCACCGGGTGGTCGTCGACCAGCAGGATCGAAATGCCTGTGCGCTCGGGCATCCCGGTTGTCTCAGGCGGCCAGTGGAATTGTCGCGGAGACGCTGAGCCCGCGCGCGGCCGGTCCGATCGACAGCGAGCCGCCGACCGCGGCGATGCGCTCGCGGATTCCGGTCAGGCCGAAGCCGCTCGATTGCGCCAGCAGGGTCGCATCGCCGCCGCCGTCGTCCTCGACCGAGATCACGAGCGCACTGTCTGGACCCTGACGGCGCTCGACCCGCAACGACACCTCGCTCGCACTGGTGTGGCGCAGGGCGTTGGTCAGGCACTCCTGCGCCATGCGATAGGCCGTGACCGCGACCGGGCCCTGGATGTCGGCGAGGTCGCCGTGGAGGTCGAGCCGGATCGCGGGCCGCGCGGCATGCTGATAGTTCTCGGTCAGCGCGATCAGGCCTGCGGCGAGGCCGAGCTCCTCGGTGAGCGGACGGCGCAGCCGGCTCAGCGTGCCGCGCAGGCACGCCATCAGATGGCTGACGGACTGCGTAATCATCCGTGCATCCTGGGCGACCTGATCGTTGCGGCCGCTGCCGGCGCTCTCGATCGTCGAGGCAAAGGCGAGGATCGCCGTGAGGTTCTGCCCGAACTCGTCGTGCAGCTCGCGCGCCAGCGCGCGCCGCTCCTCGTCGCGGATGTCGAGCAGGCGCTCGGTCAGCGCGGCGCGCTGCTCGTTGGCCTGCGCCAGCCGGTCGCCGAGCTCGCCGACGGCGCGGCCGATCATGGCGAGCTCCATCGAGCGGAAGCGCGGCAGCGCGGGGCGGTGGTCGCCCTCGGCCATCCGCTGCAGCGCCTGGACGATGCTGCGCGCCGGCGCCAGCGCATGCGCGATCGCCAGCGAGGCCAGCACGCCGATCGCGATCGCCATCGCCAGCGCCACACCAAAGCTGTCCTGGATGCGCAGCCAGGCGAGCTGGATCGCCGAATCGGGATCGGCGATCGCCGAGACGGTTCCCGCTGTCGTGGCGCGCGCGCTGATCGGCTGCGCGACCGCGGCGTGATCGCCGAGGATGGCTTCCACGGCGCCTGAGAACCAGCGCGGCGGCGCGGCGCCGAGGCCCTTGCTCTGGCCGCACAGCGGCTTCTCGAACGCTGCCTCGGGCTTGAGCTGGACGCAGATGCCGGGCGCGATCAGCTTCATGGTCTCGGTCGTGCGCCAGTCGGGCAGCGGCAGCAGCCGCTCCCGCGACCGGTTGCTGCGCAGCAGCAGCTCACGCCAATACAACGCCTCCAGCGCCTGCGAGACCCGGTCGGCCGAGGCCGCGGTGGCGCGATCGACGCTGCGATAGGCGTCGACGGTGACCCATACGGCCGCGGCGGCCAGACACAGCAGCACGATCAGCGCGAGGCGCGCAATGAGTTGGAGCACGAGACGCATGCGATCCTCTCCACGGCTTTTGCCGCAGCGTAATAATGGGATGGTGCTCCGCCAAGCAAATGCACTGCAGCAAGCGGCAGGTTGGGAAATTTTCCCGAGAGCCTCGAGGCAGATGTCTTTGGACGCTGTTCCGCCGCTCTGCTTAACTCCTCTGCGAAGCGCCGAACGAAACGGCGCGCATCGGGAGTTCATGCATGAGCGTGGTCAGCAGTGCCGAACGAGTGGAACCTGCGCGCGACGCAGCCGAGCGCGGGCCGCTGCTGCTCTGGATGATCTTCACCGGCCTCACGATATTCGCCGCCGTGGTGCTCGCCCGCTACGGCTATTTCCACCTGATGGTCGCCTCCGACCGCACCTACATCTCCAGCGTCATCGCCGTGCTCTACGTCGCCACGTGCTGCCATTGCTTCTGGCGCACCAGAGCGATCGCGCGCGAGGCGGATGCAGCGCGGCGCTGCCGCGCCGTGCTGATCGGACCCGACGCGGCGCGCGCGCTCGAACCTGATGCACAACTGCTCCCCAAGGGGCTCGTCACCAACCACATCCGCAGCCTCGTCACCAAGGCGCAAACGCAAGGAGCAGGGCGGCTCGACCAGACGCTGCTACTCCGCACCTTGGCCGACCGCCTGCGCGGCTCCAACGGCTTCGGTGGCTTCGCCTCCGACACGCTGATGAAGCTCGGCCTGCTCGGCACCATCATCGGCTTCATCATCATGCTGGCGCCGATCGCCGGCCTCGACGTCAACGATAAGCTGGCGATGAAATCGTCGATGGGGCTGATGAGCGACGGCATGGCGATTGCCATGTACACGACGCTCGCCGGGCTCGTCGGCTCGATTCTGGTGCGCATCCAGTACTACATGCTGGATGCGGCGACGGGACGGATGTTCTCGGACGCCGTCATGCTGACGGAGACGCGGGTGACGCCGCGGCTCGAGCGCGCGATGGATCGCGCGCCGGAGCAGGTCGCATGATGGACGATTTCGGACTCTATCCGCGCGAGGAGCAGTTCGACCCGTTCAGCGTGATGCTGTTCAAGGCGCTGCAGATCGTCGCGTTCTTCTTCTTCATCGCGGTGCTCGCGATCTCGCCGGACGCCAAGGACGGCAAGGTCGACAGCAAGGCTGAATTCCTGATCACGATGGACTGGCCCGACAACCATCCTGATGATCTCGACCTGTTCGTGCAGGATCCCGTCGGCAACATTGCCTGGTATCGGCATCGCGAGGCCGGCTTCCTCACGCTCGACCGCGACGACCGCGGCGGCGCCAACGATTTCATCCTGGTCAACGGTCTGAAGATCCAGTCGCCGATCCGCGAGGAGATCGTCACCGTCAGAGGCATCGTCGCCGGCGAATACACCGTCAACATCTCGCATTTCCAGAACGTCAGCGGTGCGCCGGTCGAGGCCACCGTGAAGGTGCAGAAGCTCAACCCGACTGCGCAGGTGATCTTCGACGACAAGGTCGTGCTCGACCATTCCGGCGACGAGAAGACGGCGCTGCGCTTCAAGCTCAATGCCGAGGGCAAGGTGATCGACGTGCAGCGCCGGCCGAAATCGCTCTTGGAGACGTTCCGCAGCAATTGGCGCAACGGCGCCGATATCGATCCCAAGACCGGCGTCAGGATGCTCAGGCCATGACGAGCAATCTGCAGACCGTCATCGTCACCCTGTCCGTGTGCTACGCGGTGATCGGCGCGCTGCTGCTGCTGGTGCTGGTCTATGCCCGGCTGCCGTGGCAGGCCAAGGCGGTCGCCGTGGTCATCACCAGCGCGTTCTATGTCGGCAGCTTCGTCGGCGCCCGCGGCCTGCTCGGCTGGGCCAGCGTCGACCGGCTGCCGAGGAGCTTCAAGGTGCTGCAGGTGCGGATCGTCGATCCGCACTCCGTCGAGGGCGATCCCGGCACGGTCTATCTGTGGGTCGAAGCGCTCGACGACGACAACCGTCCGAGCGGCGTGCCGCGCGCCTATCGTATCCCCTACAGCGACACACTTGCCGACAAGGCCCAGCACGCCGCCGACCAGATCGCGGCCGGCCATCCGCAGGGCGGCCGCGCCGCCGATTTCGGCACCGGCGACGGCGGGGTCATCGACGCCGCGCGCGAATACATTCTGCCGAAGACGATCATCGAGACCGCCGGCGGCGATCCCTCCACCGGCGAGTTCAAGGCCGCCAAGACCGCCGGCGACGGCGTCTCGTTCACACCACTGCTGCCGCCGCGCATGCCGCCGAAGGACGAGCAGTAGGCGGCTGCAGCCGTATCCTCCGCGTGAAGCGAGCGCGCGAATGATGGCGGGCATCGAGACGTTCCTGGCACGGCGCCTCGAGCTCAAGGTCAACAGGGCCAAGGGTGCGGTCGCCAGACCGAACCACCGCAAGTTCCTGGGCTTCAGCTTTACCCAGGGAAGAAAGCCGCACCGGCGCATCGCAGGGGACCTGCAACGCTGACATTCCGCATCTCTCCGCCTATCTTGTTTGATGTTCCTCAAGTCTCGTGCGACCACGGCCGCTAGCTTGAGAACCGGAGGAAACGGGTGCTGCTGGCGATTTTGACCGACATCCATGCCAATCGGCAGGCCTTTGCGGCCTGCTTGGAGGCGGCGCGTGCGCGTGGCGCGGATCGTCTCATCTGTCTCGGCGACATCGTCGGCTATGGCGCCGATCCGGAATGGTCGGTCGACACCGTCATGGAGATCGTCGCCGGTGGCGGGCTGGCGGTGCGCGGCAATCATGACAATGCGGTCTCGGTCGCGAGTGAGACCATGAATGCCGAGGCGCAGGCGGCGATGGAGTGGACGCGCGGCCGGCTCAGCGCCGAGCAGCGCCGCTTTCTCGCCGAGCTGCCGATGAGCATCGGTGACGACGACCGGTTGTTCGTGCATGCGGAGGCCTCGAGCCCGCCGCGCTGGCGCTATGTGCAGTCGTCGGCCGACGCGGCCCGCAGCATGATCGCGACCGAGGCGCAGGTGACGTTCTGCGGCCACATCCATCGTCCCGCGCTGTATTCGATGTCCGCGACCGCGAAGATGACGAGCTTCACCCCGACCGCCAACATGCCCATTCAGCTCTTGCGCGGCCGGCAATGGCTGGCCGTGGTCGGCTCGGTCGGCCAGCCGCGCGACGGTGATCCTGCCGCGTCGTTCGTGACCTTCGACACCAAGACCCGCGAGCTGACCTATTGCCGTGTGCCCTATGACGTCGAAGCTGCGGCGCAGCGCATTCGCGACAACGGCCTGCCGCCCTGGCTGGCGCAGCGGCTCTCGATGGGGCGATAGAACATGCCGAGGTCAAAGCTTCAGCCGGGCGTCGTGATCGACGGCTTCACGGTCGGCGAATGCGTGCATTCCGGCGGCATGGCGACGTTGTGGAGCGTCACCCGTCCGGATATCGACCGGCCGATCCTGATGAAGGTGCCGCGCGTCTCCGAGGGCGAGGACCCCGCGGCGATCGTCAGCTTCGAGATGGAGCAGATGATCCTGCCAAGACTGTCGGGACCGCACGTGCCGGCCTGTTTCGGCACCGGCGATTTCGCCACCCAGGCCTATGTGGTGATCGAGCAAATTCCGGGCGAGACGCTGTACAAGCGGCTGCCCGAGCTGCCACTGGCTTACGAGGAGACGCGGGTGCTGGTCGCGAAGATCGCGACGGCGCTCGCCGACATTCACCGGCAGCACGTGATCCATCACGACATCAAGCCATCGAGCATCATGTTCCGGCCGTCAGGGGAGGCGGTGCTGATCGACTACGGCCTGTCCTGCCATAGGCACCTGCCGGATCTCTTGCAGGAGGAATTCCGCCTGCCTTACGGCACCGCGCCCTACATGGCGCCCGAGCGCATGATGGGGACGCGCAGCGATCCGCGCAGCGACATTTTTTCACTCGGCGTGCTGCTCTATTTCTTCACCACCGGCGTGCGGCCGTTCGGCGAGAGCGAGACCCTGCGCGGCATGCGCCGGCGTCTCTGGCGCGATCCCTATCCGCCGCGACAATTGAAGCCGGACTATCCACCGTGGCTGCAGGAGATCGTGCTGCGCTGCCTGGAGATCGAGCCGGTGTGGCGCTATCCGACCGCGGCGCAGCTCGCCTTCGATCTCGGCCATCCCGACCAGGTCAAGCTCACGGCGCGTTCGGCGAAGGTGACGCGCGATCCGATCACCACGGTGTGGCGCCGCCGCTTCAACCGCGGCCTGGTGCAGCCGGAACAGAAATCATCCGACGTCGCGGTGCAGATCGCCTCCAGCCCGATCGTGGCGGTCGCGATCGACACCGTGGAAGGCGGCGAGGAGCTCAACGGCGCGCTGCGCCTGACCGCGCAGCGCATCCTCGCCACCTTGCCCGCGGCGCGCCTCGCCTGCGTCAACGTGCTGAAGCTCGGGCGCCTCACCATCGACCGCACCCTGGACGAGGAGGGTAACAACAAGCACATCGACCGCATGGTCGCGCTGAAGCACTGGGCGACGCCGCTCAAGCTCGACGCCAGCCGGCTGACGGTGCACGTGCTGGAGGCCGTCGATCCGGCCGCCGCCATCATCGAGTTCGCCGAGGCCAACCAGGTCGACCACATCATCATCGGCGCCCGCCGCGATTCCGTACTGCGCTCACTGCTCGGCAGCGTCTCGGCGAAGGTCGCCGCGGAGGCGGGCTGCACCGTCACGGTGGTGCGCACACGCCACGTGGTGCGCGAGGTGGATGAGGAGGATGACGACGCGCCGGCGAAGGTCGTGTCGGGGACGTGAGACGTTAGAGTTGAGATCGAAGTCCGGGTCCGATTGCGCGACCGCGCCTCTCACCTGAACGGTCGCAGCTTCATGTGCCGGTTGGCGTCCTTGTAGAGCAGATAGCGGAAGCGGCCGGGGCCGCCGGCGTAGCAGGCCTGCGGGCAGAAGGCGCGCAGCCACATGAAGTCGCCGGCCTCGACCTCGACCCAGTCGCGGTTGAGCTTGTAGACCGCCTTGCCCTCGAGCACATAGAGCCCGTGCTCCATCACATGCGTCTCCAGGAACGGGATCACGGCGCCGGGCTCGAAGGTGACGATGTTGACGTGCATGTCGTGGCGGACGTCGAGCGGATCGACGAAGCGCGTGGTGGCCCAGCGGCCCTGCGTCTCCGGCATCGCGGCAGGGGCGATCGTCGCCTCGTTGGTGACGAAAGCCTCGGGCACGGGGATGCCGGGGACGGCCTCATAGGCCTTGCGGATCCAGTGGAAGGTCGCGGGCGCCCGGCTGTCGTTGTGCAGCGTCCATTTGCAGGACGGCGGCAGGAAGGCGTAGCCGCCATTGCCCAGGCGATGCTCTTTGCCGGCGATGGTGAGCAGGATCTCGCCGCCGACCACGAACAGCACGCCCTCGGCCTCCGGATCCGGCTCGGGCTGGGCGCTGCCGCCGCCGGGCGAGACCTCGACGATGTATTGCGAGAACGTCTCCGAGAAGCCCGACAGGGGGCGCGCGATCACCCAGGTCCGCGTCTTGTCCCAGAACGGCAGCGCCGAGGTGACGATGTCGCGCATCACGCCCTTGGGGATGACCACGTAAGCTTCAGTGAACACGGCGCGCCCGGTGAGCAGGTCGGTCTGCGGCGGGTGGCCGCCCTGCGGCACGAAGTAGTTCGGCTTGTCCATCGTCGTCTCTCCTGCGCACGGATCAGCCTGCGCGCGCCACCATTCAGGGGATGCTTAGAAACAGCGGCTGCTCGAGCCACAGCTCCTCGAGATTGTCGGGGCTGATGCGGTCGACCACCATGAAGCGCGAGGCCTCATCGAACACCAGCAGCGGATGGTGCCAGACGTTGCGGGCGTAATTGACGCCCTGGCGTCCGCTGGCCGTGAAGGCATGGTAGCTCGCGGGATCACGCGGGTCGTCGCAGACCAGCACCAGCCAGGGCCGGTCCTGCAGCGGCATGAACAGCTGGCTGCCGAGCGGATGCCGCTCCATCAGCTTGATCTCGATCGGTTGCGGCCGCGGCTTGGCCTCGAACAGGCTGATGTTCACGTCTGCGCCGCCCGACGTCACGTCGATCGCGGCGAGGCCGTTGCAGCGGCGGGCGAAGCCCTGGTTGATCTCGATGGGTTGGCCGCCGTCGGTCTCGACGACGTCGCCGAAATCAGCAAAGGCCGCCTTGGTCAGCGGCCGCGGCGTGAGCGTGTGCATCCCGCCCCGCGTGCCTCAGATCGCTTCGCCGCGCGCCGACGCGGCGGCGCTGCGGATCGCGGAGATGTTGCTGCGGTAGGCCTCCGTCGTGCCGCCCTTGAACACCGCAGATCCTGCGACGAAGGCGTTGGCGCCGGCCGCGGCCAGCGCGCCGGCATTGTCGCGGCCGACGCCGCCATCGACCTCGATATCGATCGGCCGGCCCGCGGTCATCGCGCGCAGATCCTGGATCTTGCCGATCGCCGAGGGAATGAAGGCCTGGCCGCCGAAGCCGGGATTGACCGACATGATCAGCACGAGGTCGACGAGGTCGAGCACGTATTCGATCACGCTGAGCGGGGTCGAGGGATTGAGCGAGACGCCGGCCTTCTTGCCGAGCGCACGGATCGCCTGCAGTGAGCGATGCAAGTGCGGACCGGCCTCCGCATGCACCGTGATGTGGTCGCAGCCGGCCTTGGCGAAGGCTTCGAGATAGGGATCGCACGGCGTGATCATCAGATGCGCGTCGAAGATCTTGGTCGTGTGGGGGCGCAGCGCCTTGATGACGTCGGGCCCGTAGGAGATGTTCGGCACGAAGTGACCGTCCATGACGTCGAGATGGATCCAGTCGGCGCCGGCGGCATCGACGGCGCGCACCTCCTCGCCGAGCTTGGAGAAATCCGACGCCAGGATCGACGGCGCAATGACGAGCGGGCGCGGCGTGAAGGACTGTGTCATGGGCGGCTGTTCCAGTGCGATCGGGATTGTCGCCGTATCATGCGGGCGCGGTTGCGGCAACGCGAGCGGGAAAAATCTGCCGAGCGCGGCATGAACTGCCGGGTTTGGGCATCCGCAACATCTCGAAATATCCGGACATATCAGCGGTTTGGCGCTGGCACGGGGATTGCGACGGAGAGATCCGACGTTGTTTCGCCGCGCATTGCGGCCACCTCGGAGTTTCGCCATGTGGTTTGCATTGGGGGCCGCCTCATCGGCCCTGGAAGCCCTGCAGTCGCTTGGGTCGACGAAGTCCGGTTCCGGAAAATCGGGCAATGCCGGCGGCGGCGTGTTCAGTCTGAACGGCGGCAGCTCGAGCAGCTCCGGCAATTTCAGCCCGTGGTCGAGCTCCGGCAGCATCAGTTCGGGGCAGATCGCGCCGGAGACGATGAACGCGCTGCTCGCAGCGCAGAGCCAGTCCGGCACATCGGGTGCGAACGCCTCGACCAGCCCGCTGCAGGACCTGTTCTCGCAGATCGACGGCGACGGTGACGGCAAGATCACAAAGTCCGAATTCGAGACCGCGCTCGGCGCCGGCGGCACCAACCTCGCCAATGCCGACAAGGTGTTCGGCAAGCTCGACAGCAACAGCGACGGCAATGTCAGCATGGACGAACTGACATCGGCGCTGCAGGGCGCGCGCGGCCGCCGTGGTCATCATCATCGTGCTGGAGCCGGGGAGGCTGGCAGCTCCGGCAATTCGTCAGGCGCAGGGGCGGACGCGCTGATGCAGGCAATGTCGGGCGCGTCGAGCTCCTCGTCGACCAACAGCGACGGCTCGACGACGACCACCATCACCTATGCTGACGGCTCCAAGGTGACGCTGACGACGCCGGCGGCCACCACCGCCTCGAACGCCGCCACGTCGTCCTACAATCTGATCGAGAAGCTGATCCAGCGGCAGTCGAAGATGCTGTCGGCCTCGACGTCCTCCACGACCGCGGTGAGCGCCTAGGCTCAGCCGCCGAAGCGGCCTTGCCAGGACGGCATCGCGCCGGCGAACGGCAGCGGTCGCGCGTGATAGACGCCGCGTGCGATCGCGCGGGCCAGCACATTGGCCGCGACCATGCCGAGCTCGCTCAGCTCGACCAGCGGCTCGATCGGCTTGGCGCAAGTCGCCGCCGCGAACACGATGTCGCCGTCGAGCGGCAGATGCACCGGATAGATCGCGCGCGCCATGCCGGTCTGCGCCATCATCGCGAGCCGCTTGGCCTGCGCCTTGGTCAAGACGGCGTCGGTCACGACGAGGCTGATGGTCGTGTTCTCGGAGGCTGACGCCGCCGGGCCGCCCTTGATGCGCATCGCCAGCATATCCGGCGTGAACGCGGCCGGCAGGCCGCGGCCGCCGAATTCGCCGTCGACCTCGTACGGCGCCGCCCAGAACCACGGGCCGTCGCCGACCGTGACGCTGCCGACGGCATTGACCACCGCGATGGCAGCGACCTTGATCCCACCTGTCGTCGTCGCCGCCGCCGAGCCGAGCCCGCCCTGCAGGTTGGCCGTGGTGGCCCCGAGCCCGGCACCGACGCTGCCGAGCGCGAAGCTGGTATCGGCGGCCGCTGCGGCCGCATAGCCGAGCTCGCGATAGGGCGCGTAGCGGCCCCAGGCCTTGTTGCCACCGTTCAAGAGGTCGAACACGATCGCGCCGGGGACGATCGGGATCAGCGCGTCGCGCACGGCAAAGCCGCGGCCCTGTTCCGCCAGCCAGGCCTGGACGCCGCTCGCGGCCTCCAGCCCGAACGCCGAGCCGCCGGACAGGGCGATGCCGTCAACCCGCTCCACCGTATTCGCAGGATCGAGCAGCGCATCCTCGCGCACGCCGGGTCCGCCGCCCCGGATGTCGATCGCGGCCACCGCCGGCTGATCGAACAGGATCGCGGTCACGCCGGACGCGAGCGCTGCGTCCTGGGCATGGCCCACGCGTACGCCCGCGATGTCGGTGAGGAGGTTTTGCACGGTCGCCCTCGCGGCAGGTGATGATGCTGGATGGATAGCGCGGCTGGCGCGAGGGCTCAATGCAACACCCGCGCGTCCTCGTAGCCGGATGAGCGCAGCGATATCCGGGCTCTCACGCGCTGTCTCGGTGAAACCCGGATATCGCTGCGCTCATCCGGGCTACGGCCTCACGCCTCCAGCGCAATGCGGATCATGCGGGCCAGTTCCGGCTTGCGGTAAGGCTTGGGCAGCAGCAGCACGCCGGCGTCGAGTCGGCCGTGGTGAACGATCGCGTTCTCGGTGTAGCCCGAGGTGAACAACGTCCGCAGCGCCGGCCGCCGCACCCGTGCGGCGTCGGCGAGCTGGCGGCCGTTCATGGCGCCGGGCATGATGACGTCGGTGAACAGCAGGTCGATCTCCGGATGGCGCTCCAGCACGTCGAGCGCCTCGGCGGCATTGGCGGCGGCCAGCGTAGTGTAGCCGAGGCTGCCGACCTGGGCGATCACGTGCTGGCGTACCAGCAGATCATCCTCCACGATCAGGATCGTCTCATTGCCGCCGCGCGCGTCCGGCGCCTGCAAGCCCGCGCTGGTCGCCGGAGCGGACGCCGAGCGCGGCAGATACAGCTTGATCGAGGTGCCGTGGCCGACCTCGCTGTAGATCTGGATGTGGCCGCCCGACTGCTTGACGAAGCCGAATACCATGCTGAGGCCGAGCCCCGTGCCCTTGCCGGTGCCCTTGGTCGAGAAGAACGGATCGAACACCTTCTCGAGATAGGCCGGCGGAATGCCACAGCCGGTGTCGCTGACGGCGATCATCACGTAGTCACCGACGATGACCTCGCTATGGGCGTCGGCATAGTCTTGGTCGAGCGTGACGTTCGCGGTCTCCAGCATGAGCTTGCCGCCTTGCGGCATTGCATCACGCGCATTGAGCGCGAGATTGATGACCGCGGTGGCGAGCTGGTTCGGATCGGCGAGCGCGGTGCAGGGATCGGCGCCGAGGATGCGCTCGATCTCGATCTGCGCGCCGAGCGTCGGCCGCAGCAAGGCTGCGGTCTCGTTCAACAGCGCATTGATGTCGAGATCGGTCGGCTGCAGCGGCTGCTTGCGGGCGAAGGCTAGCAACTGCCGCGTGAGCTGCGCGCCGCGGTCGGCGGAGTCGTCGATCAGCTTGGCGACGGAGGCGAGCTCCGGCCGGTCGGACACGGCGTCGGCAAGAATGCCGATGCTGCCGGTGATGACGGTGAGGATGTTGTTGAAGTCGTGGGCGACGCCGCCGGTGAGCTGCCCGACCGCCTCCATCTTCTGCGCCTGGCGGAATTGCGCCTCGGCGGCGCGCTTCTCGGTGAGGTCGCGGCCGACGAAGAAGTGGCGCTGCACCGGGTCCGACCAGCTCGCCATCCAGTTCAGGACGACGCCGCGGCCTTCCTTGTGCAACAGCTGCGCCTCGAAATTGTGGACGTCGCGGCCGCGGCGGCAGGCGCGCATCTGGCTACGGACCGCCTCGAACTCGGGCGGATAGACGAAGTCGCTGGCATTGCGGCCGACCATCTCCTCCGGCCGGTAGCCGAGCACGTCCACCGCGCTCGGGCTGACCTGCATCAATTGTCCGTAGGAGTTGGCAACCAGGATCAGGTCCTGCGAGGTCTCGAAGATGCGGCGGCGCTCCTCGGTCTCACGGGTCAGGGCGGTTCGGGTGCGCTTGCTCTCGGTGATGTCGCGCGCCACCTTCGAGGCGCCGATGACCAAACCATGCGCGTCGAGGATCGGCGACACGCCGAGCGATACTTCGATCTCGCGGCCGTCCTTGTGGCGGCGGATCGTCTCGTGATGCTCGATCTTCTCGCCGCCGCCGATCCGGCTCAGGATGCGATCGACCTCGCTGCGCCGTTCGGCGGGCACGATCAGGCCGATGTCGTTGCCAAGCGCCTCGTCTGCGCCGTATCCGAACAGGTGTTCGGCGGCGCGATTCCAGGACGTGATCTTGCCTTGCAGGGTCAGCGTGATGATGGCGTCGTTGGAGGATTCCACGACGGCGCTGAACAGCCGCTCGCGCGCGATGAAGCGTGTCCGCTCGCTTTCGCTCTGCCGGCGCTGCTGCTGCAACAGCCGCGTGAGCCTCGCCTGCAGGCTGACATTGTCGGCGAGCAGGACGCCGAGTACGAAGCTCGCGGCCAGCAAGCCATAGATGCGGCCCGTGTAGTAGCCGAGGTCGAACCGGGCGGCGTTGAGCAACGAGGAGAGCGAGAGGTCGAACAGCCAGGCGCACAGCACCACCATGACCCAGAGGTCGAGAATGCTGTGCGGCCTGCGCAGCGCCAGGACGAGCAGGGCAGCCGATGTCACGCACCAGATGGCGCCGACCACGACCTTCAAAGCCGGCGTGGCAGCGTCATCGCGGACGAGCGCGGGCAGCGCCGTATCATGGGCGATCACCGCCCAGGTGAGCGCCGCAAGTGCAATCGCCACGCCGAGCACGGCGACCGAGAGCGACAGCGCAACCGACCCAACGGGCGTCGGACGGCGACGGTCGTGCAGCGCATAGGCCAGAACGAACAGGGGGAACGCGCCGTGCCAGATCATGTAGATCCAGACTGCGGTCTGCGGACCTGCATCGAGCAGGCCGGTCTGAGAATACAGGCCTGGGAACACCAGCGTGTGCAGTAGCGAGGCCGGCGCGGTGAACAGGTAACCCGAGGCCAACCACAGCAGCGGTCGCGAACGCAGCAGCACGAACTGCGAGAACAGCAGGAACGCGGTGATGAGATCGTTCAGCGCCAGCGCCGACTGGTAGCTCGCGACGAACGCAGGCACCGCCGGCAACTCCACCTTGGCAAAGGGAGCGGCGGCGGCAAACAGCAAGGTCGAGATCGCAACCGCAGCGAGTGCTGCGATCTGGTCTCGGCGCGTCGCGGTGGACGTCGACAGCAGGACTTCGCGGTGATCCTCGATGCTCTGCATCTCCGGGAATCCTGCGCAACGGGAGCCAACATGCAAAAACAAGGAGTCGGTGACTGGCGCGCGAAAAGTTTCTATTTTCTAATAAAGGTTGTATGGTACCAGATCGCGACGTTCTGTAGAATGAGTCGATAGTTAAAGTAACTGCACCTTTACCCCAATGGGATAAATATACCGGTAGTTGTGTTCGATTTCCTTCTAGGTTGTAGGTTGTCCAACGGAAAATTCTGGAGAAGTTGATGCCACGGATTCTGGTGGTCGACGATCAGAAGGATGTGCGCGCCATGATCTGTATGGTGCTGCGCGTCAATCAGTTCGACGTGGTCGAAGCGGGAACTGCTGCGTCCGGACTGCAGTTGTTCCGCGACCAGGCGTTCGATGCCGTCATCGTCGACATCTATCTCGATGATTCCAACGGGCTCGATCTGGTCAGCAGTATGCGCGCGCTGGTTCCCGACGTGCCGGTGGTCGCAGTCTCCGGCATGACCGCCTTCGATGGCGCGTCGATGTCGGACGAGCTGACCCGTGTCGTTTACCTGCAGAAACCGTTCCGCCCGACCGAACTGATGCGTGCCGTCGAAACGGCCCGTGCGGCAGTGGCGGCGAAGGGAGCCCCATCGCTTTCGGCCTGTGCCGGCTGAGCCGGCCTGTTACTTACTCTCCGTACGACTGTCCTGCAGGCGCTTCAACGACGAACCAAGCTCTCAGCAGAACGCCCCGGTCCAGGACCGGGGCGTTTGCATTTTGCTGATGATGATCGAAGCGGATCAGGAGTTCTATCAGGAGCCCTTGCCGCCGAGCTCGGCGTAGCCGCCCTTGGCGTCCCACTTGTAGACGACGTAGTCGATCTGCTTGATGTCGCCCTTGGCGTCGAAGCCGAGCTTGCCGAGAACGGTGTCCCACTCGCCGGCCTTGATGGTGTCCATCACCTTCTTGGCGTCAGTGGTGTTGGCCTTCTTCACCGCCTGCGACCAGACCTGGATCGCGGCGTAGGTGTAGAGCGTGTAGCCCTCGGGATCGATGTTCTTGGCCTTGAACTTGTCCACGATCGCCTTCGCGGTCGGCTTGTTGCGCGGCTCGGGGCCGAAGGTGAACAGCGTGCCTTCCGCGGCCGGGCCGGTGATCGAGGCGAACTCCTTATCGTTCATCGCGTCGCCCGCCATCAGGATGGTCTTGAGACCCTGGTCGCGCATCTGGCGCAGGATGAGGCCGGCTTCCTGATGATAGCCGCCGACATAGACGAGATCGATGTTGTCACGCTTCAGGCGGGAGACGATCGCGTTGAAGTCCTTGTCGCCCTTGTTGTAGGACTCGAACATCTTCTCGGTGACGCCGGCCTTGTTGAGCGCCTTCTTGGTCTCGTCGGCGAGACCCTTGCCGTAGGTGGTCTTGTCGTTGAGGATCGCGATGTTCTTGCCCTTGAAGTTCTTCGCGATGTAGTTGGCGGCGACGAGACCCTGCTGGTCGTCGCGGCCGCAGACGCGCGCCACGTTCCACAGCTTGCGCTCGGTGAACAGCGGGTTGGTCGACGCGGGCGTGATCTGCAGGACGTTGCTGTCGGCATAGGCCTCGGAGGCCGGGATCGACGACGACGAGCAGAAATGGCCGGCGACGAACGGAATGCCGGAGCCGGCGAGCTTTTCGGCAACCGAACGCGCCTGCTTCGGATCGCAGGCATCGTCACCCACCTGCAGTGCGAGCTTTTTGCCGAGCACGCCGCCGGCAGCATTGAGGTCGGCTACCGCCATCTCGGCGCCGTTCTGCATTTGGCGGCCGAAGGCCGATTCACTGCCGGTCATGGGGCCGGCCACGGCGATGTTGATGTCTTCGGCGAAAGCAGCGGTCGAGAGCGCCAGCGATGCGCCCAGAGCCAAGCCGATGAGTTTGAGTGGTTTCATGAGAAATCCTCGCGGGGGGTAGGTCGACACGGAACGGCCCGAACGGCGGGCCGCAGACCGCGCGCATTGTGGCTGATTTTACGGCGAAGTCACCGGCAATTTTCGACGACACCTACGAAGGACTAATGTCATTTCGGCCGGATTTTGAGGGCTCCGCCTCAGTGGCGGCCGCCCTCCAGATAGGCAGCGCGGATCTCCGGCCGCTGCAGCAGCTCGGTGCCGGTGCCCGACAGCGTAATCAGGCCGTTGACCAGCACGTAGCCGCGATGGGCGAGCTTCAGCGCGTGATTGGCGTTCTGCTCAACGATCAGCACGGTCAGACCGTCTTGGCGGTTGAGTGTCCGAATGGCGTCGAAAATCTGGCGAGCGATCAGCGGCGCCAAGCCGAGCGAGGGCTCGTCCAGCAGCAGCAGCCGCGGCCGGCTCATCAGCGCGCGCCCGATCGCCAGCATCTGCTGCTCGCCGCCGGACAGCGTGCCGCCGCGCTGGTCGATGCGCTCCTTCAGGCGCGGGAACAGCGCGAATACCCGCTCCAGCATGCTGGCCCGCTCCGCGTCGGTCGTCTCGCCGGCGTCGGCGCCCATCTGCAGGTTTTCCGCGACGCTCATGCGCGGAAAGATGCGGCGTCCCTCCGGCGACTGCGCGATGCGCAGCTGCGCGATCTGATGCGTCGGCACCTGTGTGATGTCGTTGCCGTCGTAGACGATGTTGCCGGAGCTCGCGCGCGGCCGCCCGAAGATCGACATCATCAGGGTCGACTTGCCGGCGCCGTTGGCGCCGATCAGCGCGACGATCTCGCCGGGCTTGATGTCGAGATCGACGCCCTTGAGCGCTTCGATCTTGCCGTAGGAGGCACGCAGGCTGCGGATTGCGAGGAGGGACGCGCTCACGCCTCGGCCTCCATCACGGCTGCGGCCTCTTCCTCGTCGGTGCCGAGATAGGCCGCGATGACCTTGGGATCATCCCTGATCTCGCGCGGCGTGCCTTCCGCGATCTTGACGCCGTAGTCCATCACGACGATCCGGTCGGAGATTTCCATCACGACGCTCATGTCGTGCTCGATCAGCAGGATCGACGTGGCGTGATCGGCTCGGATCGACAGCAGCAGCTCGCTGAGGGCCGCACTCTCGCGCGCGTTGAGGCCGGCGGCCGGTTCGTCGAGGCAGAGCAGGGCCGGCGAGGTGCACATCGCGCGCGCGATCTCCAGCCGGCGCTGGTCGCCATAGGCGAGATTGCCGGCCGCGTCGTCGGCGCGGTCGATCAGCCCGACGCGCTTCAGCCAGAACACGGCCGCATCGATCGCGTTCCGCTCGGCCGCGCGCCACGAGGGCACGCCGAGCAGCCCGAGCACCGTCATGCCGGACGCGCGCATCAGCGCGTTGTGCTGCGCGACCATCAGGTTCTCGAGCGCCGTCATGCCCGGAAACAGCCGGATGTTCTGGAACGTCCGCGCCACCTTGGCCTGCTTGGAGATGTTGAAGTCCTTCAGCTTCTGCATCTCGAACTGCGCGCCGTCATCATGGGTCAGGCGGATGACGCCGGAGGTCGGCTTGTAGAAGCCGGTGATGCAGTTGAACACGGTGGTCTTGCCGGCGCCGTTGGGGCCGATCAGGGCCGTGATCTGCGTGCGTTGCGCGGTGAACGACAGCGCATTGACGGCGACGATGCCGCCGAAGCGCATGGTGAGGTTTTCAAGTGCGAGAATGGGAGCGGAGCTCATCCGTGGCCTTCCTTGACGAGGTCCGAAGAGATGCTCTTGGATTTTTCCAGGAATACGGTTGGCGCGCGATGGCCGACAATGCCGCGCGGCCGCCAGATCATCACGAGCACCATGGCGAGACCGAACACCAGCATGCGGTAGCCCTCGAGGCTTCTGAACAGCTCGAAGCCGCCGATCATGGCGAGCGCCGCCAGCGCCACGCCGAGCTGCGACCCCATGCCGCCGAGCACGACGATGGCGAGTACCAGCGCCGATTCCTGGAAGGTGAAGGATTCCGGGCTGATGAAGCCCTGGCGCGTGGCGAAGAAGGCGCCGGCGAAACCGCCGAACATCGCGCCGGTCGCAAATGCGGTCAGCTTGGTGGTGGTGATGTTGATGCCGAGCGCGCGGCAGGCGACCTCGTCCTCGCGCAGCGCTTCCCAGGCCCGGCCGATCGGCAGCCGGCGCAGCCGGATGGTGACCCAGTTGGTCAAGAGTGCCAGCGCCAGGATCAGATAGAACAGAAACACGATGCGATGCGTCGGCGAGAACGGGATGCCGAGCATCGATGCAAGGCCGCCTTCGCCCGGTGTGAGCGGAATGCCGAACAACGTCGGTCGCGGAATCCCGGAGACGCCGTTGGGACCGCCGGTCACGTCCTGCCAGTTGATGAGGACGAGGCGGATGATCTCGCCAAAGGCCAGGGTGACGATGGCGAGGTAGTCACCGCGTAGCCGCAGCACCGGAAAGCCAAGCAGCACGCCCCAGAATGCGGCGAGAATACCGGCGAGCGGCAGGCAGATCCAGAACGACAGGCCGAAGGTGGTCGAGAGCAGGCCGTAGGAATAGGCGCCGACCGCGTAGAACGCGACGTAGCCGAGGTCGAGCAGGCCGGCGAGACCGACCACGACGTTGAGGCCCCAACCCAGCATGACGTAGGTGAGGACCAGGATGCCGAGGTCGAGAATATAGCGCTGATTGTAGAAGATCACCGGCACCAGGAAGGTGAAGATCAGCAGCGCCGGCGCGAGATAGCGGCCGGCTACCGACATGCCGCTCTGCACGGACGGCGGCACGAAGCTGCCGAGGCCGCCGCGCGGTCCGAGCCACAGCCGCAGCAGCTCGACCGCGATCGAGCCGACGAACACCGCCACAACCAGGCTGGCGAGGTCGCCAAAGCGGGTCCAGTATACGAGCTGGCCGCTCTGGCCCGCTTCGGTGCGGACGCCGACCATCAGGGAGAACAGACCGAGAGCGACCAGCGCACTGAGAAAGGCCTTCTTGAGGATGAAGGCGGCTCCGACCGGTTCGGAGCCTTTCGACGAGGCGGGAAGGGACGCGCTCACGCGGACTCCATCTTCAGACTTTTTCGACTTCGGGCCGGCCGAGCAGGCCGGTCGGCAGGAAAATCAGCACCACGATGAGGATCGAGAATGCCGCGACGTCCTTGTACTCCACGGAAAAATAGGCCGACCAGAACGTCTCGATCAGTCCGATCGCGAGGCCGCCGAGCATCGCGCCCGGCAGCGAGCCGATGCCGCCGAGTACCGCCGCCGTGAACGCCTTGATGCCGGCGACGAAGCCCATGAAGAAATCGACCAGACCGTAATACAGCAGGTACATCATGCCGGCGACGGCAGCGAGCGCCGCGCCGATCACGAAGGTCATCGAGATGGTGCGGTCGACGTCGACGCCGAGCAGTGCCGCCATGGTCTGGTCCTGCTCGCAGGCGCGCATGTCGCGCCCGAGCCGGGTGCGGGATACCAGCCAGGTGAACAGCGCGAGCAGAACGATGGTGGTGATGACCACCACGATCTGGATGTTGGAGAGCTGGACGACGAAGCCGCCCGCACCCTCGTGCAGGGTATAGCCGCCGGTGATGATCGGCGGCACCGGCTTGACGCGCGCGCCCTGCGACACCTGCGAATAGTTGGTGAGCACGAACGACATGCCGATGGCGGACAGCATCGGCGCCAGGCGGAACGAGTGCCGCAGCGGGCGGTAGGCGATGCGTTCGACGGTCCAGCCATAGAGCGCCGTGATGGCCATCGAGACCAGCAGCACGATCAGCAGAATTACCGGAACCGCAGTCAGGCCCAGCGACACCAGGACCAGGAACGAGATCAGCGCGATGAAGCCGCCGATCATGAAGATGTCGCCATGGGCGAAATTGATCATGCCGACGATGCCATAGACCATGGTGTAGCCGATGGCGATCAGGCCGTAGATCGAGCCAAGGACGAGGCCATTGATGAGCTGTTGCGCGAAATAATCCATGAACTGCCGTGAGTGAGACTGCCGATATCGGTTCGCAACGCGGCGGGGGCCTTGCAGAGCAGGTGCTGGTATGCCTGGAGATCGCACCCGCGCCCAAGGCGACGCGTGGGCCAGTACTAACAGCTAGGAACCGGGTGCCGCAACAGCGTGCAGTGCCACAATTGCGGGCTTATCCCGCCTCCTTTGACGGCGCGGTTCCCGTGCCTTTCTCGGGTCCGGCCATCGCCATCAAATGACCACCGCGGAACGCAGCACCTACCGCCGAAGGAGGTGCTCTCGCACTGGTTGCGCGCGGTAGCGAAGCGAGAACCCCATGAGCAGGCTGGCGGACGAGAACCAGGGGCACCAAAGTCCGGCCGGGAGACCGAACCGGCAAGATGAGGGACACGGAGGGGCAGCCCGCGTCCCGGCCAGCAATACCAGGACCCGCGTCTGCAGGACCGCTCGTTGGCGTGGACACTGGAGGATTCGCTTTCAGCTCGGATTCTCTCGCCGCCGCTCGGGCTAGCCGCTGAGGCCAATGATGGCGAAGGAGGCGCGAGCGACGAGGGCCGCGACCTTGGACGTCGAGCGCATCGAGCTGATCTTGTCGCTGGCGCCGCTCATATGCCGCTACCGCTGTCTTCCGTCGAACCAGGCACTTTTGCCATCAGCTTCGACTGGAGCCTGACCAAGGCGTCGCGCAGCCGCGTCGCCTCATCGTACCGGGTTTCCCGAGCCACCATGCCGGAAAACGGATCTTTCACCATGGTCTCGGCGGCCTGGGCAAGACGGCGCATCGGCGTCGCCACCCATTTCGCGGCGAAATTGAGCAGCACCAGGATCGAGAACACGCCACCGGCAACGTTGAACCAAAACGAGCGCACAAGCTGGCGGGTCGGCAGCATCGCGGCAACGGCGTCCTGCCGGATCAGAAGGGACCAGCCGAAGCTCGGCAGATCGGCGTACTTCACGGTGGGGAACGTGACGGTGAAATAGTCCTTGCCGTCGGGCCATCGCTCGATGAGCGCGACCGGGGCCCCGCGGCTTGCGGCCTGCGCCGAGCCGATCGTCAGTTGCTTGCCGACGAGATCCGGCGGGCCGAACAGCACGATGCTCTCGCGCGACAGCAACACCAGATCGATGTCGCGCGACGCCAGCGCCGCGACGGATTCGATCACCCATTTCCAATCGATTTGGGCCCCGATGACACCGGCGGGGGCGCCGTCGTGCATCAGCGGAGCCGACATGGCGATCAAGCGGTCCGGTCCCGAAGCGGCCTGCAACATCCGGCCCAGGGTCTCTGGTTCGCGATCATCGACCGCCGTCGGCACCCCGAGTCCATGCCGGAACCAGCGCAGGTCGGCGACGCTTTGTCCTTCCAGCATCCGGTCCTTGCTCGCGATGACCTTGCCGCCGGGGTCGGCGATGCCGAGCCAGGCATAGCGCGGCTGGAACTGGCTCACGAACTGGATCTGTCGGCGCGCCTCGGCGACGTCGGCGGGGTCGATGATCGCGGCGAGCCGCGACACGTCGATCCACGTGCCGTACATCTGTCGCGCCAGCAGGTTTGCGCTGAGCTCACCGCGCGTCCTCAGCTGCTCGATCGCGAGCTCCTCGCCGCGCCGCTGCAGCGACGCCGAATAGAGGATGGCAACGGCCAGCGCCGTCACGACGATCAGTGTCGTGCCGCCGAGGAACACCGCTGTCTGTAAGCTCCACCGTCGCCTCGTCATCGTCTTCTCCTCAATCGGCCACGGCTCGCGCGAGTTCTTTCAGCATGCGGCCGAGATCGCCGCTGTCGGCGCCGGGCACTCCGCTCGCGGTGTGCAGCCGCTCGATGATCTGGGCGCGCTGCTGCGGTGTCACCGTAAATATGAGCCGGTAGCCGTCGTTCGTCGGAGCCGCGACCTTGGTCGGGATATCGCCGATCAGGGGCAAAGTGAGCGTGCCGATGGCGCCGGTCGCAAGGCCGACCGGACCGCTGACGCGTGCGCCGCCGGGGCCGAGATTGACGATCCAGCCGCGTTGCGGCTCGCCGTCGACCGTCAGGGTTATCGGCTCGACGATCTGGCGTTGCGGCCGGTTGTAGCGTGGACGGTCGATGCACACGGCGATCGCCACCGACAGCACCAGAACGTTGTAGATCGTCCAGAACATCACGACGATGACGCCGTCTCCCGCGGTCCCCGTGGTATTGAAGACAAAATCGGACGTCAGCGACACGATCATGCCACCGATCGTCAGCGCCATCAGGATCAGGAAGGGCCGCATCAGCGGCCATTGGACGATGATCTTGGCGCGATCGCCGCCCTTGGCGGTCACCGAGAATTTGTGCGGACCGGGGGAGAGCAGGCCGAGAGCGGCGGCGCGGAGCACGGGCCAGGCGGCGACGATCTGCGAGACATCGTTGACGATCGGAATGAACAGTCCCTTGGACAGCCAGTTCAGCGTGTACATGATCGAGAGATAATAGGGGCCGTAATACCGGATGATGTCGGCGATCGAGGCGTTCACCACGGTCACCCCGCCCCACCAGTAAAGCAGTGGACAGATCAGCGCGGCGAGGCGGAACGGATAGGTCGACGTCCAGTAAAGCAGCGAGTCGAGCACGCTGAGCCGGTGGAAGAAGTCGAGACCATGGGAGCCGAATGGATTGTAGACGTTGCGCACGATCTGCATGAGGCCGAGGCACCAGCGGCCGCGCTGCGTGACGTATTCCGCAAGGCCTTCCGGCGCCAATCCCTCCGACAACGCCTCGTTCAGGTAGACGGTCTGGTAGCCGTGCGCGGACAGGCGCAGCGTGAGCAGGAAATCCTCGGTGACGCTCTCGGTCGGCACGCCGCCGATCATCTCTACGGCGTAGACGCGGAATATCGAGGAGGTGCCGCAGCACATTGCGATGCCCCAGGCGTCGCGCGCCGGCTCGACGTTGTCGAAGAAGTGGCGCTGCTCGTCGGGATAGGACGCGCCGATGCCGAGATTGTGCTGGATCGGGTCCGGGTTGAAGAAGTGCTGGGGCGTCTGTACGAGGCCGACAGCCGGATCGTGGAACAACGCGAGCGTCCGCTCGACGAAGTCGAGATGAGGCACGAAGTCGGCGTCGAGAACGGCGACGAAATCCGGCCGGTCCGCATCCGCCGCGCGCAGCCGCAAGGCATTGTTGATGTTGCCGGCCTTGGCGTGCGACTTGTCGGTACGGGCGACATAGCCGATGCCGTGCTCGGTGCAGTAATCCCGGAGCCAGGCCCGGCTGCCGTCGTCGAGGACGAAGACGCGCAATGCCGCATAGGTGATCGCCTTGGCGCCGACAATGGTTCGCTCCAGGACCTCGAGCTGCTCGTTGTAGGTGGTGATGAAGATGTCGACCCGAGGCGGCGGCCTCGGAAGCCACCAGCCAGCATGGCGATCAGCCTCCGTCGTCCGCTCCTTGGTCCTGGTCAGGATCAGGAAGGCGAAGGACGACGAAACAACGGTGAGCGCTTCGAGAATGGCGAAGCCCCAGCTGAGGATCCCATCCGGCGTGAGGCCGGGCGGAGCAAGGGTCTCGGTGAAGCGCCAGGCGACATAGCGCCAGGCCAGCAGGATCGAGCCGCTGAGGAGCAGGGTCCGCCAGTACCATATCTTCGGGTCCAGGAGGGGCAACACCAGGACGCGCAGCCCTACGATGATCGCAACGACTGCGAACGCGGACAGGAATGGTGACAGCGTCGGCATCAGTAGCCGTACCGGGCGACGAAGCCGCGCAATGCCGCGATCGGTCCGCTGGTGAAGATCACCCGGCCGGTGCGCCCGATGGCGCAGGACAGATCCGGCTGCTTGGCGAGATCTGGCACCGCAACGGTGACGTCGAAGCGCTGCAAGTGCTGCGGCGTCGGGCCGACGGCGAGATTGGCGTAGAGTTGCGAGGCGCCCGAGCCGCCGAGACGTGTCACCGTCCCATCGAATATCCGGTCGTCTCCGAACAGACGGAACTGCACCGGGGCGCCGATCGACAGGCTGGCGTAGAGACTTTCGGGAACGCTCGCGGTCACCACGAGACTGTTGCAGTCCACCAGCTTGGCGAGATCCTGACCGCGACGGGCATATTCGCCGTCGTCGACGAGGAAATCCCAGGCCATGCCCGGGACGCGGGCCCTCAGCGTCGCCGAGGTCAGTCGGTTGATCCGGACGCGTTCGGCGTTGATCTGCTGCTCGTATTGGACCAGGCGGGATTGGATCTGCTGCTCGTCCACGGCAAGTTCGGCGAGGCGCAGGTCGAGCTCGTGAATGCGCTGCATCGAGAACGGCACGTCGTTGTAGGAGTCGCCGATGAAGACCCCCGATTGCGCGGAGCCGAGCTCGGTCTCGACATAGTTGGTGCGCTGTTTCGCGCTTTCCAAATCCTGCTTGGCGATATCGAGCGAGGCGCTGGCCTGGTCGAGGCCGGCGACCGTCTGGACCCCGCGTTCCTTCAGCTCGTTGGCCCGCGTGAAGGTGAGATCCGCGAGCTTCAGCCGGGCGGCCGCGGCATCCTCCGCCGCCTTGGCCTCGGCGATGCGTGCCGCGATCTGGCGGACGCGGCCGGTCTTGTAGTTGGCCGACTGGGCCGCGAAGGCGGCCCGCGCTTGCTCGAGCGCCGAACGCTGCGCCGGAACCCGCTTGAGCGCGATCTTCTGCTCGTCACGGTCGCGCTCGAGATTGAGCAGGCGCGTGGTGTCGAACCGGTCGTCGACGATCTCGGCCATGAGTTCCCCGGCGTTGACCCTGACGCCGATATGGCTCACCCCCAGCGTCACGCGGCCTTCGATCGGCGCGCGCACGACGTAAAGCCGGGCATTGACGGTCGCGTCGCCTGAAGTTCCGGCGAAATGCTCGCCGACCAGGATGTAGAGGCCGCCGGCCAGCAGGAGGATGCCGATGAAGATCCGAGCCAGTCTCATGCAGTACTCCCGCTCGGCGGCTGCTTGCCGCATCACGATCGAGCTGTGCGAAACGCAGCAGCACTCATCTTAAGATAGTATTACATTGTCTAGCTACTTTGACGCTAGTCAAAAGCAATGATGGCGCGGCGCACATAATTGCGGTGCAGCGGCCATCGACGCGATCGGACTGCCGGCGCATCGATCGTGACCCCGATGCAGGCGTCGGTTACGGCGATCATTCAGCGGAGCAGCCGCATCGCGGTGCTGAAGACGAAGCGGGCGCGCAATGTCGGATGCGATGCAGATGTTCGAGGAGGCGTTGATGGCCGGGAAGGCCGTTGTCACGCGGGAAGTCGAGGCCTGATCGGCGAGGTCACCGGCAGGGTCTCTTGGACGGTGACCGTTGATGGCTCTCGCGCCCGTCGCCACCCTGTTAAGGTAAACGAATGGTTTAAATTGCCGGGCGCGTTTGCCGCGCGTTAGCTCGTCTGGAAGTCGGCCGGACGGGCGGTTTGTGGGATGGAAAGGTGGGCGTGACATGATCAAGGATTGCGTGATCAGGAATTGGCGGCTCAGTTGCGTCAACGGTGTGCTGCTGGCGCTCTACTTCGTGCCCGCCTGGACCATCATCGCGTTTCAGATCATGGTGTCGCCGATCCAGGGGCTGTTCGCGCGGCCCAATATTGCGGTGGCCTTGTTCATCAGCGACTACCTGCAGTTGTCGGGCATCGAGACGGTCCGCGCCGCCTGGCTGCTTGCGCTGGCGCGACTGACGGTCGCAGGCTTCTTCGCGATGTTTCTGGTCCTGATCCTGGTTCCGCGGGTGCGAAAGGTGGCCGGCTATGTCGAGGCGCTGTCGATCGGGCTCGCTTTCGGCAGCATGCTCGCCTTCTTCAGCATGATCATGGCCGCCAAATTCGGGGAGCCCCAGGCACTGCGTCTGCATGCCACGGAACTCCTGATGCTGCTCGGCACGGCCATCGTCATGCTGGTGGAGAAGCCGTCGACGCAAGCCTCGCCGTCCTCCGCATCCGCTCCGCCGAAGATGGGGCCCACGGCGACGCCGGCGCCGCAGCAGGCGTAACGCCCTGATCCATCGCGGTGCGTCAGCGCTGGGTCAGAAAGCCCAGCACGGCATCGTTGAACTGGCCCGCCGCTTCGACATTCGAGATGTGCGCGGCATCGACGATGGTCATGCTGGCGCCGGGGATCCGGCTGCGGATCGCTTCCGCCATCGCGATTGGCGTCGACTTGTCGTAGCGGCCGGCCACGACGAGGGTTGGGCTTTTGATGGCCGGCAGGTCCTCGCGCAGGTCCAGCGCCCGCAGTGCTTTGCAGCAAGCGAGATAGCCCTCGACCGGGGTGGCCACGAGCATTGCCTTCATCCGGTCGGCAACGTCGGGATTGTGATCACGAAACTCCTGAGTCAGCCAGCCGGCGATGACCGTGTCGGCGATTCCAGCGAGTCCGCTGTCCTCGACCGCCTTGATGCGGGCGTCCCAGATTGCCGGATCGGGGTAGTAGCAGGTGGTGTTGGCGAGCACGAGCTTGCCTACACGTTCAGGAGCGTGGGCCGCGAGCCACTGCCCGACCATGCCGCCCATCGACACGCCGCACCAGTGCATCTTCTCGATGTTGAGGTCATCGAGAATCGCCAGCGCATCGCGGCCGAATCGCTCGATCGAGTAGGGCCCGGACGGCACTTGCGACTTGCCATGACCGCGCCGGTCATAGCGGATCACGCGGAACACCTGCGTGAAGGCGCGCATCTGCGGCTCCCACATCTGCAGCGTCGAGCCGAGCGAGTTCGAGAGCATCAGGGTCGGTCCGCCGTCGCGGCCCTCGACGGTGACATTCAACAGACAGCCGTCGGCATCGATCATCGGCATGGGCGGAATCCTTGTCGCAGGCGGCCGCGCCGCCGGAGGAATCGTGCAGATTCGATGGCGAACTAACCACCCCCACCGCCGTCTGCCAATCAAAACTCAACGGCGGCGAGATCCGGAATGCTGCGGTGCTCCGGCTTTTCTGCAACGCTTCCGGTCGCTGCTCGCCCTTCCTTTTGGACGTTCGGTGCTTTACTTGAATGCCTCTAACCGCGCCAATCGGGGGAGATGCACATGGCAATGACGATGACGGGCGAGGTCCAGCTGGCCGCTCCGCGAGAGCAGGTCTGGGCCAAGCTGAACGATCCGGAGGTGCTCAAGGCCTGCATTCCCGGCTGCGAGGAACTGGAAAAGACCGAGGACGGTGGCTTCCGTGCCGTCGCCAAGATGAAGGTCGGACCGGTCTCCGCGCGCTTCAAGGGCAAGGTCACCTTGAGTGATCTCGATCCGCCGAACGGCTACAAGATCTCCGGCGAAGGTGAGGGCGGCGTCGCAGGATTCGCCAAGGGCGGTGCGATCGTTGCGCTGGCGGACAAGGACGGCGGCACGCTGTTGACCTACAATGTCGAGGCACAGATCGGCGGCAAGCTGGCGCAGCTCGGCCAGCGGCTGATCAACGGCACCGCAAAGAAACTCGCCGACGAATTCTTCGCCAACTTCGCCAAGGCCGTTCAAGGCTGACCGCAACCGACCCATGCGCGGCCGGGGGCGAGGTTGCCCGCCGCCGGGAGCGCCCATATGATGGTTTTCGACTGATTTTGCTGGGCTGCGCTGCAGTGCAACGCTGTCGCGCGGATAATAGAGAGTCCTGAATGGCCAAGATTTCCATGATTGTGAACGGTAATCCCGTCACGGCGAACGTCGACCCGCGGACGCTGCTGGTGCAGTTCCTGCGCGAGAATCTGCGCCTCACCGGCACCCATGTCGGCTGCGACACGTCGCAATGCGGCGCCTGCATCGTCCATCTCGATGGCAAGGCGGTCAAGTCCTGCACGACATTGGCCGTGATGGCCGATGGTCATGAGGTCAGGACGATCGAGGGGCTCGCCGCCGACGGCGCGCCGCTGCATCCGATGCAGGAAGCGTTTCGCGAACACCATGGCCTGCAATGCGGCTTCTGCACGCCCGGCATGATCATGACCGCGGTCGATCTCGTCCATCGCAAGGGACATGAGCTCAGCGAAGAGACCATTCGCGAGGAGCTGGAAGGCAATCTCTGCCGCTGCACCGGCTATCAGAACATCGTGCAATCGATCGCCGCCGGCGCCAAGGCGATGGCCAAATCGGACCTCGCCTAAACGTCTGACCTCGCCCCAGTCGGCCCGCTGCGCACAGGACATTTCCCCATGTACGAATTCAAATATCATCGGCCGGCGACCGTGCGCCAGGCCGCCAATCTCCTCACCAAGAACGAAGACGCCAAGCTGGTCGCCGGCGGCCACACGCTGGTGCCGGTCATGAAGCAGCGGCTCGCGAGCCCGCCGCATCTGGTGGATCTCTCCCATGTCGAGGGGCTCGATACGATCGAGGTGAAAGGCCGCAACCTGGTGATCGGCGCGATGGCGCGTCATGCCGACGTCGCCAACTCCGCAACGGTCGGCGAAGCCATTCCGGCGCTCGCACATCTGGCGAGCCTGATCGGCGATCCCGCGGTGCGCCATCGCGGCACCATCGGCGGTTCGATTGCCAACAACGATCCGACCGCGGACTATCCGGCAGCATGCCTCGCGCTCGGCGCCACCATCGTCACCAACAAGCGCAAGCTTAAGGCCGAGGAGTTCTTTCTCGGGCTGTTCACGACCGCGCTGGAGCCGGACGAGATCATCACCAAGGTGAGCTTTCCGCTGGCGAAGAAGGCCGCTTACGTGAAGTTCCGCAACCAGGCCTCGCGCTATGCGCTGGTCGGCGTGTTCGTCGCCCGTCGTCCCTCGGACGTGCGCGTCGCCGTGACCGGCGCCGGCGGCAATGGCGTGTTTCGCGTCACTGCTTTCGAGGAAGCGCTGCAGAAGCGTTTCTCGCCGAAGGCGCTGGAGGGAATTCCGGTCTCGGCCGAAGGCCTCAACAGCGACATTCACGGCAGCGCCGAATATCGCGCCCATCTGATCGGTGTGCTGGCGCGCCGCGCGGTGGATGCGGCCAATGCCGGCGCCAAGGCCTCAACCGCATCGGAGGGAGCCGCCGAACCGGAGGCTCCGGCTTCGTGACGGACGCGTGAGGAAGGAAGCGGTCTCGCCCATGAGTGCTCCGGCCCTGCCAGCATCGGTCGACGCGATGCTCGAATTGTTGTCCTCGCGCGGCTATCTGGCCGAGCGATCGCTGGCGACGGTGACCTATCTGTCGCTGCGGATGGGCCGGCCGCTGTTCCTCGAGGGCGAGGCCGGCGTCGGCAAGACCGAGATCGCCAAGGTCTTGTCGGCCGCGCTCGGCCGCAAGCTGATCCGGCTGCAGTGCTACGAGGGTCTCGACGTCGCCTCCGCCGTCTACGAATGGAATTCAGCGGCGCAGATGATCGCGATCCGGCTGGCGGAAGCGGGCGGCGAGGTCGACCGCGATCAATTGACGTCGGACATCTTCGCCGACCGCTATCTGATCAAGCGCCCGCTGCTGCAGGCGCTGGAGCCGGATGTCGCAGGCGCGCCGGTTCTTCTCATTGACGAGCTCGACCGCGCGGACGAGGCGTTCGAAGCCTATCTGCTGGAGATACTCTCCGACTTCCAGGTCACGATCCCGGAGTTCGGGACCGTCAAGGCGCCGCATCCGCCGATCGTCATCATCACCTCGAACAGGACTCGCGAGATCCATGACGCGCTGAAGCGGCGCTGCCTGTATCACTGGGTCGATTATCCCTCCGCCGAGCGCGAGCTCGCCATCGTCAAGACCCGGCTGCCCGGCATCTCGCAGCGGCTGTCGCAGCAGATCGTGCGCTTCGTGCAGGCGCTGCGCGACCAGGACTTCTACAAGTCGCCAGGGGTCGCCGAGACCTTGGACTGGGCCACGGCGTTGACCGAGCTCGATGCGCGTTCGCTGAATGCCGAGGTCGTCGGCGACACGCTGGGCGCGCTGTTGAAGTATCAGGACGACATCGCCCGCATGCAGGGTGATGCGTTGCAGAAGGCGATCAAGGACGCGACCAGCGAGACTTGAGCCGCGGTCGCGTCACAGCGAAGGTCGTCATTCCGGGATGCGTGCGCAGCACGCAGGCCCGGAATCCATAACCACGACCGTGAGTATGGATTCCGGGCTCAGCCCTTTGGGTTGCCCCGGAATGATGAACTCAGTTTGAGGCACGTCCCGGAATGACGAGGGGATAGACCGATGCCCACGCCCATCAATCACCTCGCGCCGCCGACCGGCGGCATCGCCGACAACATCGCGGGCTTCGCGCGGGCGCTACGCGCCGCCGGCCTTCCGGTCGGTCCGGGTGCTGTCATCGATGCCATGACCGCGCTCGAGGTCATCGACATCGGCAAGCGCGCGGACGTCTTCACCACGCTCGAATCGATCTTCGTCAAGCGCCATGAGCATGCCCTGATCTTTTCTCAGGCCTTCGACCTGTTCTTCCGCCCCGCCGAGGAGTGGAAGTCCATGCTCGATTCGGTGCCGCTGCCGGACCACGCCAAGAAGAAGCCGCCGCCGGCCTCGCGCCGGGTCCAGGAGGCGATGTCGCAGCCGCAGACCCATGAGGAGCCGAAGGCGCAGGAGCAGGACCTGCGGCTCGCGGTGTCCGACCGCGAGGTGCTGCAGAAGAAGGACTTTGCGCAGATGAGCGCGGCGGAGATCGCCGAGGTCGCACGCGCCATCGCCAAGATGCGGCTGCCGCAGGCCGAGCTGAAAACGCGCCGCCACACCGCGGACCCGCGCGGCCGTCGAATCGACATGCGCAAGACGCTGCGTCAGGCGCTGCGCACCGAAGGCGAGATCATCAACTTCCATCGCCTGGGGCGGATCGAGAAGCCGGCGCCGATCGTGGCGCTGCTCGACATCTCCGGCTCGATGAGCGAGTACACCCGCCTGTTCCTGCATTTCCTGCACGCCATCACCGATGCGCGCAAGCGCGTCTCGGTATTCCTGTTCGGCACGCGGCTGACCAACGTGACGCGCGCGCTGCGCCAGCGCGATCCCGACGAGGCGCTGGCGAGCTGCTCGGCGAATGTCGAGGACTGGGCCGGCGGCACAAGGATCGCCACCTCGTTGCAGACCTTCAACAAGCAGTGGGCGCGCCGCGTGCTCGGGCAGGGCGCGATCGTGCTCTTGATCTCCGACGGGCTGGAGCGCGAGGCCGACAGCAAGCTCGCCTTCGAGATGGACCGGTTGCACCGCTCCTGCCGGCGGCTGATCTGGCTCAATCCGCTGCTGCGCTATTCCGGCTTCGAGGCGAAGGCGCAGGGCATCAAAACCATGCTGCCCCACGTTGACGAATTCCGCCCGGTACATAACTTGACCTCGATCGGGACGCTGATCTCGGCGCTGTCGTCGCCGCTGCCGCCGCATCAGCGCAGCGCGATCCGGCCCGCCGCCTGAGAAGGAGATAGTCATGCTCAACCGCGACGAAGACATCCTCAAGGCCGCCGAGGATTGGCACAAATCCGGTCACGGCGTGGCGCTCGCCACCGTGGTCGAGACCTGGGGCTCGGCGCCGCGCCCGGTCGGGTCCAACCTCGTGATCAACGACGAGGGCACGTTCTTAGGGTCCGTGTCCGGCGGCTGCGTGGAGGGCGCTGTCGTTACCGAGGCGCTCGACGTGATCACCAGCGGCCAGCCCAAGATGCTGGAGTTCGGCGTTGCCGACGAGACCGCCTGGAATGTCGGCTTGTCGTGCGGCGGTACCATCCGCGTCTTCGTCGAGAAGGTGGGCTGATCATGCAGCTCGCCACGCTGGCCGAACTCAATGCCGAACGCGCCGCGCGCCGCGCGGCCATTCTCGTCACCGACGTCGCCTCCGGCGAGCAGCGTCTGGTCAAGGCCGCCGACATCGCCGCCGATCCCTTGCGCAACGAGCTCGCAACGCAACTGCGGATGGGCAAGAGCGGCATGGTCGAGGTGGGCGGCAAGCGGTTGTTCCTCAACGTCTACGCGCCGACGGCCAAGCTCGTGATCATCGGCGCCGTCCATATCAGCCAGGCGCTGGCACCGATCGCCAAGTCGCTCGGCTATGACGTCACCGTCGTCGATCCGCGCACGGCCTTCGCCAGCCCCGAGCGCTTCCCCGACGTGCCGCTGATCGCCGAATGGCCCGACGTGGCCCTGCCGCCGCTCAACGTCGATCACTACACGGCCTTTGTCGCGCTGACGCATGATCCGAAGATCGACGATCCGGCGCTGCTGCACGCGTTCTCGCGCGACTGCTTCTATATCGGCGCGCTCGGCTCACGGAAGACGCATGCCAAGCGCGGCGACCGCCTGCGCGCCCAAGGCGCCAGCGACGCCGACATCGCCCGCATCCATGCGCCGATCGGGCTCGCCATCGGCGCGGTGTCGCCGTCGGAGATCGCGGTCTCGATCATGGCCGAGATCACCGCCACGTTGCGGCTGCCGGCCAAGGAGAAAGAGCAGGCGGCATGAAGTTCGGTCCTGCCAGTCCGACTGAAGCGATCGGCGGGGTGACCGTGCACACCCTGCGCAAGGGATCGTTGGTGCTGAAGAAGGGCACGCTGATCGGTCCCGCCGAGGTCGAGGCGCTGGCCCGAGAGGGCGTCAAGGAGATCGTGGTCGTCCGGCTCGAGGCGGGCGATGTCTCGGAGGACGAGGCGGCGGCCGACGTCGCCAAGGTCGTCGCAGGCAAAGGCATTCACGTCGATCGCGCCTTCACCGGTCGCGCCAATCTGTTCGCGGCGCAGCCCGGCGTGCTGATGATCGACCGCGCCGCCGTCGAGCGCATCAACGGAGTCGACGAGGCCATCACCTTTGCGACCTTGGCGGCCTTCAAGCCGGTGGTCGAAGGCGAGATGGTCGGCACCGTCAAGCTGATCCCGTTCGGCGTCGAAGGCCGTCTGCGCGATGCCGCCGTCGCTGCGGCGGGCAGGGGCGCGCTCAGCATCGCCTCCTATGTGATCAAGCGCGTCGGCGTCGTCTCGACGCTTCTGCCTGGGCTCGCACCCAAGGTCATCGACAAGACGCTGCGCGTCACCGCAGAGCGGCTCGCGCCGGCCGGCGCCACCATCATCGCGGAGCGCCGCGTGCCGCACGAGCAGGCCGCGCTGGCCGCTGCGATCAAGGAGCTGTTGGCGCTGGGCGCCGAGCTCGTCATCGTGTTCGGCGCGTCCGCGATCGCCGACCGCCGCGACGTCATTCCCGCCGCGATCACCGGCATCGGCGGTGCGATCGAGCATTTCGGCATGCCGGTGGATCCCGGCAATCTGCTCTTGATCGGTAGCGCTGCCGGTGTGCCGGTGCTCGGCGCCCCCGGTTGCGCCCGCTCGCCGGCGGAGAACGGTTTCGACTGGGTGCTGATGCGGCTGCTCGCCGGCATCAAGGTCACCCGCGCCGAGCTCACGGCCATGGGCGTGGGCGGACTCCTCATGGAGATCGTGACACGGCCGCAGCCGCGCGCCAAGCCGGAGGCCGAGGGCGAACGCAAGGTCGCCGCGGTCGTGCTGGCTGCGGGACGCTCGACCCGCATGGGAGGGCCGAACAAGCTGCTGGCCGAGCTCGACGGCAAGAAGCTGGTGCGCATCGTGACCGAGCAGGCGCTGGCCTCCAAGGCCGGTGAGGTCATCGTCGTCACCGGTCATCAGGCCGAGCTGGTCGAGCAGGCGCTGTCCGACTTGAACGTTCGCTTCGTCCGCAATCCCGACTTCGCCGGTGGGCTTGCCAGCTCGGTGAAGGCCGGCATCGCCGCGGTGCCTGAGGGCGTCGATGGCGCGGTCGTGTGCCTGGGCGACATGCCGATGGTGTCCTCGGATCTGCTCGACCGTCTGATCGGCGCGTTCGCGCCCGATCGCGGCAATTTGATCGTCGTGCCCGTGTCCGAGGGACGCCGCGGCAACCCGGTGCTGTGGTCACGCCGCTTCTTCGCCGAGCTGATGACGCTGGACGGTGACGTCGGCGCGCGGCACCTGATCGCCAAGCATACCGAGGCCGTCGCCGAGGTGCCGGTCGACGGCAACAGCGCCTTCCTCGACATCGACACGCCGCAGGCGCTGGAAGCCGCCCGGCGCGGCTGAGCCAGCGTAGCCCGCATGAGCGTATGCGACATGCGGGGACAGTCTCTCTCCACGGATGCCGCGCCCCCGCATATCGCTGCGCTCATGCGGGCAACGGACCTCGCCCGCCCTCAACCTCCCATTCACCAAGTTTCAACGACCCCCGGCTAGATTTGCCGGCATTGGGCCTCGGGGGAGGAAAAAGTGATCGCTTCGACTGCTGCGCGCCGTGTCGCGCTGTTTGCATTTGGATTGACCGTTCTCGTCGGCGTTGCGCGCATCGCGAGCTACGGCGCCATCAGCCCGGCGCATGCAGCCGGCGCGTTCGCCATTGGCCGGTGCGCCGCCTATGGCCAGGCGTTCGACTATCCGGCGGAGCATCTCGCCAAGGCTGCGGCGCTCAAGCAGTGCAAGGGCGACTGCACCGCGGTGACGATGAAGAAGGCCTGCGCCGCGTTCGCGGTCGATCTCACCAATCCCTGCGGCGCCCACGGCTATGCTGTTCGGCCGACGATCTCGACCACGCTCAACGAGGCGACCCGGGAATGCTACAAATATGGCGGCAAGGAATGTGTCATCCGCGCCTGGGTGTGCGACGCCAAGGGCTGATCTGAGCCTGATGTCTCTCGTCCGCGCTTTCATTTCGATGCTTCACCTCGAGAGCGGCTCGGCTATTCTGAGCGTTCGATGACATCGAACTCTGGAAATGGCATGCAATTCGACACCAAGATCGCGCTGATCATTCGCAACGATCTCGAAGCCTGGCAGAAGCTGAACGTCGCGGCGTTTCTTTCCAGCGGCATCGCCGCTGCATTTCCCGAATGCATCGGCGCGCCTTATGAGGACGGCTCGGCAACCCTGTATCACGCGTTGATCGGGCAGCCGATCCTGATCTACGGCGCGCCGGATCGTGCAGCGTTGGCGCGTGCTCTGGATCGCGCGCTGTCGCGCAGCGTGAAGCCGGCGCTCTACACCGAGGACATGTTCAAGACCACGCATGACGAGGCCAACCGTGATGCCGTGAAGGCGGTGGCGCGCGCCGATCTCAATCTGGTGGGATTGGCGTTTCGCGCGGAGCGCAAGCTGGTCGACAAGGTCGTCGACGGACTCAAATTTCACGCCTGACAGCCACGGGCACATTGCGCGGTCATCAAACTGTTACTTCATGCAGCGGCGCGGCTTGATGCCGATCAAGACCGGAATACGCCGACGTCGTTAGTTTGCGCCGCGACATGAGGAGCAGACAGATGCAGACCATGAAAGCCGCCGTCGTCAAAGCCTTTGGCAAGCCGCTGGTCATCGAGGACGTTCCGATTCCTGCGCCGGGGCCGGGCGAGCTTCTGGTCAGGGTGAAGGCGTGCGGCGTCTGCCACACCGACCTTCATGCCGCCTCCGGCGATTGGCCGGTGAAGCCGGTGCCGCCGTTCATCCCCGGTCACGAGGCGGCCGGCATCGTCGCCGCGCTCGGGCCCGGCGTCACCGACTTCAAGGTCGGCGATGCCGTCGGCGTGGCGTGGCTGCACGATGCCTGCCTGCGCTGCGAATATTGCGAGACCGGGTGGGAGACCTTGTGCGAGCACCAGCACAACACCGGCTATAGCGTGAACGGCGGCTTCGCGGAATACGTGATCGCATCCGCGGCGTTCGCCGCGCGCCTGCCGGCCAATGTGGACTTCGCCAAGATCGCCCCGATCCTCTGCGCCGGCGTCACGACCTACAAGGGGTTGAAGGAGACCGACACGCGACCGGGCGAGTGGGTGGTGGTCTCCGGCGTCGGCGGCCTCGGTCATGTCGCAATCCAGTATGCGAAGGCGATGGGGCTGAAGGCGGTCGGTCTCGACATCGCCGAGGACAAGCTGAAACTTGCGCTGGAGGCCGGCGCCGAGCACGCCGTCAACGCGCTCGACAAGGATGCCGTGGAGCGGGTGATCGCAATCACCGGCGGCGGCGCGCATGGCGTGCTGGTCACCGCGGTGTCGACGTCGGCTTTTGCCCAAGCGCTGCACATGGTCCGCCGCAAGGGGACGGTCAGCCTGGTCGGCTTGCCGCCGGGCGAATTCCCGACGCCGATCTTCGATGTCGTGCTGAAGCGCATCACCGTGCGCGGCTCGATCGTCGGCACCCGGCGTGATCTCGACGAAGCCATCGCGTTCGCCGCGGACGGCAAGGTGACGGCCGAGGTGACCACGGCGCCATTGTCGGAGATCAACGCCGTCTTCGACCGCATGAAGGCCGGCAAGATCGACGGTCGCGTGGTGCTCGACTTCGGCTGATCAGCAAGACCGATTGACGCGCCGCCGTGCCCAACATTGGGGCGGCGGTTTGATCTGGATCAGGCATGGGGACGCGCGGTGCTGGCACAAATTGCTCATGGCAGCCGTCACCAAGATCGTCTTCCTCGGCGCGAGCAGCGCGTCCTTTGGACTCAGCGTGTTCCGGGACCTGTTCTCGACGCATGATCTCGCGGGATCTACGCTCGTGCTGGTCGGCCGCGACCCGACCCGGCTGGCCCGGTCGGAAGCATTGGCCCGGCTGCTCAACGACCTCTCCGGCGCCGGCCTTAAGATCGAGGCGACCACGGATTGGCGCGCGGCGCTCGACGGCGCCGGCTTCGTGATCCATGCCACCGCGATCGACCGCAACCGCCTATGGAAGCTCGATTTCGAGGTGCCGCGCAAATACGGCATCCGTCACACGCTGGGCGAGAATGGCGGGCCGGGCGCATTGTTCTTCACGCTCCGCACCTTGCCGGTCGTATTCGACTTCGTGCGCGAGATGGAGCGGCGCTGTCCGGACGCGCTGCTCATCAACTTCTCCAATCCCGAGAGCCGCATCATCCTCGCGCTGGGGCTTCACAGCCGCCTCGCGCATATCGGCCTGTGCCACGGCATCTTCATCGCGCGCAGCCAGGTGGCTTCCATTCTGGGACTGGCCGAGGAGCGCGTGGAGGTGTGGGGCGCCGGGCTCAACCATTTCCAATGTCTCATGCAGATCCGGGATCGCGACACCGGGGCCGATCTCTATCCACTGCTCCGCGAAAAGGCTGGGAGCCACGACCCCAAGGTCGCGCCGCTGACGCGGGCGCTGTTGCGCGACTTCGGCTTCTGGCTGGGCTGCGGCGACAGCCATGTAGGCGAGTATCTCGCCTATGGCTGGGAAGCGGGCGAGAGCGGGTACGACTTCGCGTGGGACGAGGCGGAGCGGGCCAAGCTGATCCGGCAGATCGACGAGGTCCTGGCGGGCAGGGCCGGCATGCCGGACTGGTGGCGAATGCCGTCCGGAGAGCGCGCGGTCACCGTGATCGGCTCGGTGCTGCACGATCGGAAGCAGGTCATCGAGTCCGGCGTCGTTCTGAACCGTCACGTCATTCCCAACCTGGCTGCCGAGGCCGCCGTCGAAGTGCCCGTTGTCGCGGATCGCGTCGGTATCCATCCGGTGTCGCTGGGCCCGCTTCCAGATGCCGTCGCCAAGCTGATGTCGGTCCAGGTTCAGGTCCAGCAGCTGGCGGTGCAGGCGGCCATGACTGCCTCCAAGGATCTCGCGCTGCAGGCGCTGCTCATCGATCCCGTGGTCAACTCGGCCGCCGCTGCGCGCCAGATCGTGGACGAGCTCTGGGAGATCAATCGGCCTTACATCAGATCCTGCGCGTGATCGCGGCCGGCGTCGTCTGACGGGGGCCGCGCGCTGTCGGGTACGACCTCCTGACGCGGGCCGAGACCGGCCTCTGCGAGGCCTCTTTACATTGACTGACCAGTCAGTCATAATTGCTCGATGTCGAAACCTTCGAAATTGTCCGAGCGCAGAGTTCAGGCCGTCAAGACAGCGGACGCGGGAGCTGCCACGTCGCGCCGGGCGGATCGCTCCGCCGAGCGCCGCGCGGCGATCGTGCAAGCGGCGATGGACGAGTTCATTGCCCGCGGTTTCGCGGCGACCCGGCTGGACGACATCGCCAAGCGGGCTGGCGTGGCCAAGGGCACGATCTATCTGCATTTCAAGGACAAGGAATCGATGTTCGAGGAATTGATCCGGACCGCGATCGTGCCCTTCGTCGGCCGTCTTGCCGCGCCGCCGCCGGCCGGCGGCTCGGTGCGCGATATGGTCGAGGCGTTGGCGCGCATGTTCCTGCAGGAGGTCGCCGGCACGCGGCGCGGTGATCTCGTGCGGCTCATCATTTCAGAGGGGCCCCGTTTTCCCGCGATTGCCGACTTCTACTACCGCGAGGTCGTTTCCCGTGGTCTCGCGGCCATGCGCGCCCTGATCCAGATCGGGATCGTCAGCGGTGAGATCCGCGAGCCCAAGCTGGTGCAACATCCGCAACTGATGATCGCGCCGATGATGGTTGCGGTGCTCTGGAAGAGCCTGTTCGAACGACATGCGCCGCTCGACGCCGAAGCGATGCTGCAGACCCATCTCGATCTGATCTTTGGCGCGAGGAGGCCGACATGAGCCTGCTGCACTGCCTTGCCGTGCTGGTCACGGCCTTCACGTTCAACGGCTGCAAGGAGACGCGCGATCCTGGCTATCAAGGCTGGGTCGAGGCCGACATGATCTTCGTCAGCCCGGACGAAGCGGGCCGGATCACGAAGCTGAACGTGCATGAGGGCGACGTGGTCAAGGTCGGCGATCCGCTCTATTCGGTCGACGACGATCTGCAGCAGGCCGATCTCAACCAGACCAAGGCGACGCTGGCCAATGCGCAGCAGACCTATGACCGCGCCGCGGCCCTGAGCAAGACGGGCGCGGGGACGCAGGCGACGCTCGACTCCGCCGTTTCGGCGCTGCGCGTCGCCGAGGCCCATCTCGTGACCTCGCAGACGCGGCTGGCACGGCGCAAGGGCGTGGCGCCGGTCGCGGGCACCATCCAGCAGATCTACTTCCGCGAGGGCGAGATGGTCGCGGCGCAACGGCCGGTGCTGTCGATCATGCCGCCGGGCAACATGAAGCTGCGCTTCTACGTGCCGGAGCCGGATCTGCCGAAGCTCGCGATCGGTGACGAGGTCCGCGTCACCTGCGACAATTGCGCTGATGACCTGACGGCACGCGTCTATTTCCTCGCGACCTCGGCGGAGTACACACCGCCGGTGATCTACAGCCTCGATGAGCGCAACAAGCTCGTCTATTTGATCCAGGCGCGGCCGTCGCGGCCGGATGCACTGCGCGTCGGCCAACCCGTCAGCATCTATCCGCGTTCCAAGACGCCTGATCCGAAGACCCCGGTGGCGGACAAGCAATGAACGGAACGGGTCCCGTCGAGATCGCGATCGACGTCCAGGGATTGACCAAGTCCTTCGACGGCCGCGAGGTCGTGCATGATCTGTCGATGCAAGTGAAGCGCGGCTCGATCTACGGCTTTCTCGGCCCGAACGGCTCGGGCAAGACCACGACCATCCGGATGCTGTGCGGCCTGCTGACACCCGACGGAGGCGAGGGCACCTGCCTCGGCTTCGACATCCGCCGCGATGCCGACAAGATCAAGCGCCTGGTCGGCTACATGACGCAGCGCTTCAGCCTCTATCAGGACCTGTCGGTGCGGGAGAACCTCGAATTCGTCGCGCGCCTCTACGGCATGCCCGATCCGCGCCAGGCCGCGCGCGACATGGTGCAGCGGCTCGGGCTTGCCGGCCGCGAGCGGCAGCTCGCCGGCGAGTTGTCGGGCGGCTGGAAGCAGCGGCTGGCGCTCGGGGCCTGCACCCTGCCGAACCCGCAATTGCTGCTGCTCGACGAGCCCACAGCCGGCGTCGATCCCAAGGCGCGGCGCGATTTCTGGAACGAGATCCACGCGCTCGCCGGCGAAGGGCTGACCGTGCTCGTCTCGACCCACTACATGGACGAGGCCGAGCGCTGCCACGAGATCGCCTACATCGCCTATGGTCATCTGCTGGCGCACGGCACGGTCTCCGAAGTGATCGCGCAATCGGCGCTCACCACATACACGGTGAGCGGCGATGATCTGCGCGAACTCGCGGCAGATCTCACCGGCAAGCCGGGTGTCGACATGGTGGCGCCGTTCGGCACCAGCCTGCACGTGTCCGGCCGCGACCGCAACGCGCTGGACGCCGCGATCGCGTCCTGGCGCGACAAGGCTGATCTGCATTGGCAGCCCGCCGCGCCCTCGCTCGAGGACGTCTTCATCGACCTGATGAACCGCTCACGGGACAACTTCCAATGAGCGACGCGGCCGTCCACCAGGCATCTCCCGAGTCCCGCTTCGGCTTCTGGCGGCGCACCTACGCGATGCTGGTCAAGGAGTTCATCCAGCTCAAGCGCGACCGGGTCTCGTTCGCGATGATCGTGATGATCCCGGTGATGCAGCTGATGCTGTTCGGCTACGCCATCAACACCACGCCGCATCATCTGCCGGCGGCGGTGCTGCTGCAGGAGGACAGCGATCTCGGACGCTCGATCCTGAAGGCGATGGAGAACACCGCCTATTTCCGCTTCACCCGGGAAGTCACGAGCGTCACCGAGTTCGACGATCTCTTGCTGTCCGGCAAGGTCCTGTTCGGCGTCGAGATCCCGCGCGGCTTCGAGCGCGCGGTCCGCCGCGGCGACCGGCCGGCCTTGCTCGTTGCGGCCGACGCGACCGATCCGGTCGCAGCATCCTCGGCACTGTCCTCGCTCGGCATGATCGTGCAGACCGCGCTCGCGCACGATCTCTACACCGGCAATCCCGTCACGACGCCGTTCGAGATCAGGGCCCACGCGCGCTACAACCCGGCGGCCTCGTCGCGGCTCAACATCGTGCCGGGCCTCGTCGGCACCATCCTGACCATGACCATGCTGATCTTCACTGCGCTCTCGGTGACGCGCGAGATCGAGCGCGGCACGATGGAGAGCCTGCTGTCGATGCCGATCAAGCCGGTCGAGGTCATGCTCGGCAAGATCATCCCCTATGTGATGGTCGGCTTCCTGCAGGCGACGATCATCATCGGCATCGGCCTCCTGCTGTTCGGCGTTCCGATCATGGGCAACCTGCTGCTGTTGGCGCTGCTGTCGACGTTGTTCATCGCCACCAACCTGTCGATCGGCTACACCTTCTCGACCCTGGCGCAGAACCAGCTGCAGGCGATGCAGCTGTCGATGATGTTCTTCCTGCCGAGCATCCTGTTGTCCGGATTCATGTTTCCCTTTCTCGGCATGCCGCAATGGGCGCAGGTGCTCGGCGAGTGCCTGCCGCTGACGCATTATCTGCGCATCGTCCGCGCCATCATGCTCAAGGGCTCGACGCTCCAGAACCTGCAGCATGATACGATCGCCCTGTTCGTCCTCATGCTGTTCGCCATGACGGTCGCCGTCCTGCGCTTCCGCCGCACCCTCGATTGAGGCACAATGGCGGCTGGGAGCAGGAACGGCTGAGGCAAGATGCAGATCGTGGGAGGAGGACAGGCGAACGAAGCGCCGGCCGAGTTCGACCAGGCGCTGATGCGTCAGACGTTGAACACCGAGCTGCTGCGCGTGAGGGCGCTGATCGCCACTGCGGCTCTGTTTCTCGTGATGTCGGTGCTGGTCGAAATCTTCGAGCCCAGGATCTCGGAGTGGATCTGGCCGAGCCGGATCGGGGTCCTCTACGTCTACGCGATCATCGTCGCATTCATCAGCTTCGAGACCCTCATCCTGTTCAGGATCAAGGCGGACATCCGCCACGGCCGGGACGTGCCGGTGATCTGGCGCTATGTCAGCGCCCTGGTCGAGACCTCGCTGCCAACGTTCGTCCTCATCCTGCAGATCGAGGGCATCGGCCACGACAAGGCGCTGGGCTTCGGCGTGCCGCTGGTCTATTTCATCTTCATCGTTCTCTCGACGCTTCGTCTCGATTTCTGGCTGTCGAGCTTCACCGGCCTCGTCGCCGCGGTGGAGTTGTTGGCGGTGGCACTGATCGATCGGCCTTCGATGGATGCGAGCCAGAATCCGGAGATCTACTATCACGGTGAGCGCAGCTTCATCATCCTGTTGTGCGGGATGCTCGCCGGTGCCGTCAGCGTGCAGCTGCGACGCCAGTTCGCGGCGAGCATCGAGGCCGCGTCGGCGCGCGACCGGGTCACCGATCTGTTCGGCCAGCACGTCTCGCCCCAGGTCGTCGAGCGCCTCATGAAGGAGGGGACGGCGGAGGCGCGCGACATCCGTGAGGTCGCGGTGATGTTTGTCGATTTCCGCGGCTTCACCGCGGCGGCGCGGTCGAAGACGCCGCAGCAGGTTGTCGATCGCCTCGATGGCGCGTTCGCGGTGCTGGTCGAGATACTCGAGCGCCATGGCGGCATCGTGAACAAGTTCCTCGGCGATGGCTTCCTGGCGCTGTTCGGCGCGCCGTTCGAGTCGCGCGATGCCGCCGTGCAGGCGGTCGTGGCTGCGCGCGAGATGGTGGCCGCGATGGAGCGTGTCAACGCGATGTCGTCTTGGCCGCTGCGGATCGGGATCGGTCTTCATCTCGGCGAGGTGGTCGCCGGCAGCATCGGCTCGCCGCGGCGCAAAGAGTACACCGTCATCGGTGACACCGTGAACTTCGCCTCGCGGCTCGAGGCGCTGAACAAGGAGTTCGATTCGCAGCTCCTGATCTCGAGCGAGGTGCGGCAGGCGGCCGGCGACGGGGCGCGCGACGCCGTCTTCCACGGCGCGGTGTCGGTGCGCGGCTACGACCGGCCGTTCGAGATCTGGCAATTGCACTGACGCAGGCGACCCGTCGCCCGACGTCTGAGATTTACATTGGATGGTCTTCGCGTTTAACTGCCCTCAACGAAAAGCATGATCAGGGGGAACGCATGATCCGAACCGGGGCGTCGTTTTTGGCCGCAGCAGGCATCGTGTGCGCAGCCGGCCTGGAGGCGGTGCGGGCTGAGGATGTTGCCTGCAGCAAGGTGACGGCCGAGGTGCTGAAGGTCCCCGGGCTGACCTTGACGGGATCGAAGCTGCAGGAGGCCGCCGACGGGCTGCCGCGGCATTGCATTCTGTCCGGCAAGGTCAATGAGCGCACCGGCGTCGACGGCCATGCGTATGCGATCCAGTTCGAGATGCGGCTGCCGGAGACGTGGAACGGCCGCTTCCTGCACCAGGTCAATGGCGGCAATGATGGCGTCGTGGTGCCGGCGCTCGGCGACAAGGCCGACGGTCTCGTCGGTGGCGGTGTGACGCCGCTCGCCCGCGGCTTTGCCGTGCTGTCGTCGGACAGCGGCCACTCCGGCAACGATCCCGCCAACAAGCCGCGCGGGCTTGCGTCCGGCTCAGCTTTCGGGCTCGATCCGCAGGCGCGCCGCGACTACGGCTATTCGGCCGACATCACGCTAGCGCCGATCGCGAAGGCGATCATCTCGGCGCATTACGGCAGGAAGCCGGACTATTCCTACATCGCCGGCTGTTCCAATGGCGGCCGCCACACCATGGTGGCCGCCGAGCGCATGCCCGAGCAGTATGACGGCTTCCTGGTCGGCAATCCCGGCTTCAACCTGCCGCGCGCTGCCGTGCAGCACGCCTGGGACGTGCAGGCGCTGACCAAGGCCGATGTCGACATCCGCAAGTCGATCACGCGGGAGGATGCCAAGCTGATCGCTTCCAAGATCACGGAGGTCTGCGACGGGCTCGACGGCGCCAAGGATGGGCTGACGGCGAACCTGATGGCGTGCCAGAAAGCGTTCAATTTCGACAGCCTCCGCTGCGCCGCTGGTGCGGCCGAGGCCTGCCTGCCGGCCGCCAAGGTCGATGCTTTGAAGAAAGTCTTCGCGGGTCCCCACAATTCGAAGGGCGAGCCGCTGTATTCCGACTGGCCGGTGGATGGTGGGGTCGGCACCGGCAACTGGCGCGCCTGGAAGGTCGAGAGCCCGGTGGCGCCGTGGAACAACCTTCCGATCATTGCCACCATGGGCGGCGCCTCGCTCAACTACATCTTCTCAACGCCGCCAGTCGAGATCGAGGGCTCGCCCGACAAGCTGGTCGAGAAGCTGCAGACTTATGATTTCGACAAGGACGCACCGAAGATCTACGCCAAGGAAGGTCCATTCACCGAGTCTGCGATGGACTTCATGGCCCCGCCCGCGGTCGACAATCCGACCCTGCCGGCGTTCCAGGGCGGCGCGCGCAAGATGCTGATCTATCACGGCCAGGCCGATCCGGTGTTCTCGATCAACGACACTGTCCGCTGGTACGAGAAGCTCAATGCCAATGTGCAGGGCAAGGCCGATACGTTCGCGCGGCTGTTTGCGCTGCCCGGCGAGACCCATTGCGGCGGCGGCGTCACCTTGGAGAAGTTCGATGCGCTGGGCGCGCTGATGGACTGGGTCGAGAAGGGCAAGACGCCGGAGGCGATCACGGCCTCGGTCAATGCGGCCAACAAGGAGCTCCCATCGACATGGAGCCCGCAGCGGACGCGGCCGCTGTGCCCGTGGCCGAAATTCGCCAAATATGTCAGCGGCGACATCGAGCAGGCGTCGTCGTTCACCTGCGCCGCGGAGTAGCGACTCACACCTGAGGCGCGACCAGGTTCTTCACCTTGACCTGATCGCGGTCCTCGATGATCTCGGCGATCCATTGCCGGTGGCAATGGGCGTGGTCGCGCTCGTAGCAGAGCAGGCAGACGGGACCGGCGCTCTTCACCAGCGAGGTCAGCTCGTCCATCTGCTCCTTCGCCTGCGGCGTCTTCAGATGGGCGCTGTAGATCTTGTGCAGCGTGTCGTAATGGCCGCTGCGGGCGGCCTCGCGGCCCTCCTTCGGCGTGCCGAGCCCGCGCAGATGCACATAGCCGATGCCGCGCTCGTCGAGCCCGGCAGCGAGCTGGCTCTTGGAGAAGCCCGGCCGGCGCGAGGCCGCCACCGCGCGCACATCGACCAGCAGCTTGACGCCGGCGGCCTGCAACTCATCGAGCACGGCCTTGGCCGGCGTGTGCTCATAGCCGATGGTGAACAGGGTCTTGCTCTTGGCCATCATGCGCCTCCTGCCTCAGCTCACGCGCTCGATGAGCTCCATCGCGCCAGCCGGCGCGCGCACCTTGCCCTCGTGGATGACATAGGCGAATACGTCGCGCGGCGTCTTCTTCGCCGGCTTGTCGTCAACCCGTGGCAGGTCGTCCGGTTCGCCGCCGCCGGCCCACAGTTGCAATCGCTTCGCCCAGGCGTCGAGCTGCTTCGGCGGATAGCAGGTCGCAAGCTCGTCATTGCCCTTCTGCAGTCGGGCGTAGACGAAGTCACCCACGACATCGGCGATCGCCGGATATTTGCCGTGCTCGGCGAACACGACCGGCGTTGCAAACTCGCGCAGCAGCGCGACGAAGCCGGGGACGCAGAAACTGTCATGGCGGACCTCGACGACGTGACGCAGCTTGCGGCCGTCGAGCTCGCGCGGCAACAGCTCGAGGAACTTGCCGAAATCGGCCTCGTCGAACTTTTTGGTCGGCGCGAACTGCCACAGCACCGGGCCGAGCCGGTCGCCGAGCTCGAGCACGCCGGTGTCGTAGAAGCGCTTCACGGAATCGCCGGCCTCGGCGAGCACGCGGCGATTGGTGGCGAAGCGCGGCCCCTTCAGCGAGAAGATGAAGCCGTCCGGCACCTCGCGTGCCCACTTGCGGAAGCTCTCCGGCTTCTGCGAGCCATAATAGGTGCCGTTGATCTCGATCGAGGTCAGCTTCGAGGCGGCGTATTCGAGCTCCTTCGACTGCGGCAGCTTGTCCGGATAGAACACGCCCCGCCAGGGCGCGAAGGTCCAGCCGCCGATGCCGATGTAGATGTGGCTCTTGGATTGCGAGGCGCGTGCAGGGGCTTTGCTCACGGATCGATTCCGATGCTGATTGGTGAGGGTGTTGCGGTAGGGAGACGATAGTCAACCGGGCCAGTTCTGACCAGTTCGGCGCTGTTGCGCCGTCACTCTTCCCGTGCTCCGGAGCCTCGTGTATCCAGGGCACGGGCCGGGAAGGGGAGATATGGCAATGAGAGCGGAATCGGTCGGCGGCCTGCTGGGGGCGATTGTCGCCGCTGCCGTGCTTGCGGCAGCCTTCTACTATGTTCCCGTCGGGCCGATGGCCCGTCAGATGCAGCCGGCCAAGGTCGAGGTGCCGCCAACCCCGGTGCAGACGGTTCCGGTGGCTCCGGCCGTGCGCGGACCCGTGGTCCGTGAGGTTCCGAACTAGGCCGGCCGGGGCCCCTTGCAATCCAGCCGAGGCGCCCCATCTTGGTCGGGACGGTGACGTCGAGCTGTAACGGCTCCGGCACCGAGACGACCACGGCAGAGCGGTTGCGCCGGATGTACGCGCACCCTTTGTTTGTGGTCGTTGGCATTTTGGGCCCCTCGCTTGGGAGCGATGCAAGCCGGCACCACAGTCCGGCCTTTTTGGGCCCTCCTTCAGCCGTTGCGCTTGGCAGTGTGGAACGCGGCAGATATACGCATCCGCACCATGAACGATGTCCTCCGACCGGCCATGCCCGCGCCGCCGCAAACCGCTGATATTCCGATCGTTTCGGTGGTCGTCCCGACCTTCAACGAGCGCGACAATGTCACCACGCTGTACCGGCGGCTGGAGGCGGCGTTCAGGGACGTGCCGTGGGAGGTCGTATTCGTCGACGACAACTCTCCGGACGGCACCTGGCAGGTGGTGCGCGAATTGTCGCGCAGCGACAAACGCGTCCGCTGCATCCGCCGGATCGGCCGCCGCGGCCTGTCCGGTGCCTGCATCGAGGGCATCCTGGCCGCCAGTGCGCCCTATGCCGCCGTGATCGACGCCGATCTGCAGCACGACGAGACCCAGCTGCCGAAGATGCTGGCGCTCTTGCAGAGTGGCGCCGCCGAGCTCGTCGTCGGCAGTCGCTACATCGCGGGCGGCAGCGCCGCGAGCTTCGACAGCAAGCGGGCCGGGGCCAGCGCCTTCGCCACCGAGATCGCGCGCCGCGCGCTCAAGGTCGAGGTCAACGATCCCATGAGCGGCTTCTTCATGATCCGCCGCGACCGCTTCGAACAGATCGCGCCGAAGCTGTCGATGCAGGGCTTCAAGATCCTGCTCGACATCATTGCGAGCGCGGAAGGCGGCCTGCGCACCGTCGAGGTGCCCTATACGTTCGGCTCGCGCCTGCATGGCGAGAGCAAGCTCGACTCGATGGTCGCCCTCGACTTCCTCGGCCTCGTGCTGGCCAAGATGACCAACGACGTGGTGTCGTTGCGCTTCCTGCTGTTCGCCATGGTCGGCGGCACCGGCCTCGTCGTGCATCTGGCCACGCTCTTTCTTGGTCTCAATGCGTTCGACATGCCGTTCGCGGAGGCGCAGGCGCTCGGTGCCTTCATCGCGATGACCTCGAACTTCATCCTCAACAACTTCCTCACCTATCGCGACCAGCGGCTGAAGGGCTTTGCCATTCTGCGCGGCCTGCTCGCGTTCTATCTGGTCTGCTCGGTCGGCCTGCTCGCCAATGTCGGCGTCGCCTTCTCGGTCTATGACCAGGAGCCGATCTGGTGGCTGGCGGGCGCGGCCGGCGCGCTGATGGGCGTGGTCTGGAATTACGCGATCTCCGGATTGTTCGTCTGGCGCAAGCGATGACCTCTGCGGCAGGCGCCGACGACGCCCGGCTGGTCCGCAATGTCTGGCTGACCATCACAGGCCTCGTCGTGCTCCGGCTGATCGCCGCCGCGGTCACGCCGATCACCTTCGACGAAGCCTATTACTGGATGTGGTCGAAGCATCTCGCCGGCGGCTACTACGACCACCCGCCGATGGTCGCGGTCGTGATCCGGCTGGGCACGCTGATCGCCGGAGACAGCGTGCTCGGCGTGCGCCTGGTCTCGATCCTGCTCGGCCTGCCCATGAGCTATGCGGTCTATCGCACCGCCGAGATCCTGTTCGGCAGCGTGCGCGTTGCGGCGACTGCGGCGCTGCTGCTCAACGTCACCTTGATGGCTGCGGTCGGCACGCTGATCGTGACCCCCGACGCGCCGCTGCTGGTGGCCTCGAGCTTCGTGCTGTTCTTCTGTGCCAAGCTGCTGGAGACGGGCAGGGGCATGTGGTGGCTCGCGGTCGGCGCGGCCGTCGGCGCGGCGCTGCTGTCGAAATACACCGCGATGTTCTTCGGCGCGGCGATCCTGATCTGGCTCGTCGCCGTGCCGAAGCTGCGCCATTGGCTGGCCTCGCCCTGGCCCTATCTCGGCGGCCTCGTAGCATTCGCGCTGTTCTCGCCGGTGATCCTGTGGAATGCCGAGCACCAATGGGTGTCGTTCATCAAGCAGCTCGGCCGCGCCAGGATCGAGGAGGTCCGCCCCGTCTACATCGCCGAGATCATCCCGACGCAGTTCGCCTTCGCCACGCCGCTGGTCTTCATCCTCGGCGTGATGGGCCTCTATGGGTTGGCCCGGCGCAGGGCAGCGGACGCGGCGGCCCGCGTCCTGATTGAGGCCATGGTCTGGGTCATCGTCGCCTATTTCGCGTGGCATTCGCTGCATGCCCGCGTCGAAGCCAACTGGTTCGCGCCGATCTATCCGGCCTTCGTGGTGGCTGCCGCTGCGGCGGCCCGTCTTGTCGCCTGGTCCCCGCGCGAGCAGCGCACGGCGGACTTTTGCCTGCGCTGGGCCGTGCCCGCCGGCGTCGTGATGTTCGTCGCGCTGATCGTGCAGGCCAACACGGGCCTGCTGTCCGGTTATCGGCGCGATGCCACCGTCCGCAGCGTCGGCGTCGGCTGGCGCCCCCTGGCTGCCGAGATCGAGGCAGCGCGCGTGCGCGCCGGCGCCTCCTGCGTGCTGGCGATGGATTATGGCACCACCGCCTGGCTGTCGTTCTATCTTCCGTCCGGGACCTGCGTGCTGCAGCCGATCCAGCGCATCCGCTGGGTCAATTTTCCGGAGCCGGATCCGGCGCAGTTGGCGGGCACGCAGCTGCTCGTGGACGAGGTCCAGATCGCATCGCGGTTCTACGTCAGCAATACATTCGGCCGCGTCGAGAAGATCGGCGAGGCCGAACGCAGGCGTGGACCTTTGACCATCGAGACCTATGCCTTCTATGCGCTGAGCGAGCCCAAGCGGGAGGTGCTCGACCGCACCCCGCCGCCGGAGCTGCAGCGCTGACGCCCGCTTCAGGGCTGCTGCGGGATGATGTCCGCCAGCGCCTTGTCCCGCGCATGAATTGCGACCATGTTGATGCCGGCATCGATGGTCTTGTAGCCGCGGCAATCCAGCCATTGCCGCAGCTGCTCCGCATCGGTCTTGATCTTCTCGATCAGCATGATCGGCGTGCAGCGTTCGATCGTCGCCGCCGCGCCTTCGAGCGCCTCGATCTCCATGCCCTCGACGTCGAGCTTGATCAGGTCGCAGCGCGGCAGATTGAAATCGTCCAGCGGGAGCTTGCGCACCTCGACGGTGTTTTCCGCATAGTCGATGGCCTGGCCGATGAACTCGGTGTTGGGACGCTGGCGCAGCTCGAGGCTGCCGAAGCTCGATGGGGTCAGGTAGTTCGGGCTTGGGATGTTGAGCACGCCGCGCTCCGACGAGACTGCGGCATGGATGGCGATCGCATTGAAGCAGTTGTTGATCGCGATGTTGCCGGCGAGCGCGTAGTAGATCCGTTCTTGCGCCTCGATCGAGAGCACGGATCCCCAGCCGGTCATCGCCTTCGCCCATTCGATGGTGTGGACGCCGATATTGGCACCGCAGTCGATCGCGACGGCGCCATCGCCATGGTGCCGGCGGCGCAAGCCGAGCAGGCGGACGGCGAGCTGCACCTCGCCCGGATCGAAAGCCCCCGTGTCGAGGATCTGATAGCCGACGCCGTAGCCCCGGTTGGCGTCGACCATGCGATAGTCGAGCCGGTTGACGATCATCGTCCCGTGATTGCTCGCGGCCAAGACGAAGGCCAGCTTCCGGTCGGGGATCTGCATGGAGTCCTCTCGTGTCGTGTTCGGCAGGGAGCGGACGCGGTACGATTCGCCGGCGGAGTGTTGCCGAGAATCGTTCCCTACCATACCGCCGCCGGTGTCCACAGCGCGGAAAATCCCGGCTTGTTACGGATGCGGTCCACCTGCGGCTGCCGTCGCCATTGCGCCTTGGACCACGACCGTCCTGATCCGATTGCCGCGGAGACCGGGCGACATGCGATTGTACGTGACCAATGCTTTCAGACGCGTCGAGAAGATCGGCAAGACCATGTCCGAGCAGGGGCCTTGAACAAGTGAAAACTACGCCCTTTCCCTCGTCAGCACGCCTAAACGTGAGTCATCGATAGCGCCCCTCTGGCAGAGCTCAATCGTTAACGCGGCCTGCGATGGTTTACGGATTCCGGCGGCCGTCGAATGCTGCTCCTCAGGAACGGCCTGGGGCGGCAATATTGCTTTTGGCTGGAATTTCGCCCTGTTTTTGCCCTGTTTGCCGGCAAAACAGACGTCCATGGTTAACCCGCCCTTAATCTGCCAAAACTTAATCAGCATTTAACTAAAAGTCGCCCTAATGAAGCTCTGTGCTTCTGCGAGATGCAAAGCGGTTGTCCGTGGCGCATCGAGCGAGAGTTATCGAGTATTCGTTCGGGCGTGAGTGAATGAGTAACAGTCGAGCTGCGTTGGCCGCACGAAATCGCAGGAAGTCTTCCCTGATCGCGTTCTCTCACAAATTGATCGGTGGCGCGGCAATCGCATGCCTGATCGGGGGCTGCGCTGTGACGGTCTATACCGAGATCATCGCGGCCGATGCCTATCCGACCCTGGGCAGCATCGAGCAGGATGAGCCCGTCGTGCGCCCGGCGCCGCGGCTTGCGACGCGCAGCGCCGCCGATGCGGTGGGTGAGGCCTTCTCGGCATTCCCGGAATCTCCGCCCGTCACCACGGTCGCCGCCATCACGCCGCAGATGTTCAACGACCGCTTCGGCGCGGCCGTGCCGCAGGGCGTCGCCTCCAACGCCGCGAACGGCGCGCCGCCGCTGCCCAGGCTCGCCGAAGCCGCGCCCAAGCAGATCGAGGCCAAGCAGATCGAGGCCAAGTCGGTCGAAGCCAAGCCGGCCGAGACTGCGAAGGTCGCCGAGGCGCCGAAGAAGGATGCCCGGCCGCCGATGCAGTTGGCGCTCGCCAATGCCAAGCCGGCCGCGCAGCCCGCGACGCCGGCGCAGGCCGCCGAGGCCAATCCGCCGAAGAGCAGTGGCTTCTCGCTGCGCGCGATGACCGAGCGCGCCAAGGCGGCGGTGCTGTCGATCGCCGGCGACCGGCATTCGATCCAGGAAAAGCTCTGGGGCAAGCCGGAGAACCAGGATGGCGGCCTCCTGGCCTATGCCTCGGCTGATTCCAACATCACCGCCAGCATCGCCAAGGATCCGACCCGCGGCGGCCGGCCGCCGTATGATTTGAGCACCGCAGTCTACGACATCTCGGCCAAGGCGGTGTATCTGCCCGACGGCACCAAGCTCGAGGCACATTCCGGCCTCGGCGACAACCTCGACAAGCCGAGCTCGGAGAAGATCAAGATGCGCGGCGTGACGCCGCCGCACATCTACGAGCTGAAGCCGCGCGAGGCGCTGTTCCACGGCGTGCCGGCGCTGCGGCTCAATCCGATCGGCGGCGAGGACGCCATCCACGGTCGCAACGGCCTCCTGGCCCACACCTTCATGCTCGGGCCGAACGGCGACTCCAACGGCTGCGTTTCGTTCCGCGACTACTACGCGTTCCTCGATGCCTACAAGAACAAGGGCATCCGCAAGCTCGCCGTGCTCTCGCGCATCGACTGAGGCGCAGCCGTTACGGAGTAGGGTGGGCAAAGGCGCCCATTCCGCGCGTGCCACACGAATATTTGTAGTTGGCGCCGTGCCCACCGTTTTGCCGAGGAGAGGGCTGATTGACGGTGGGCACGCTGCCGCCTTCGTCGGCCACTTTGCCCACCCCACAGGTCCTGCATCGACAAACAACGCCGTCGCCTGGCGTTGAGCCGGGGCCGGAATGAGATCCGTTTCACGCTTCAAAAAGCACGGCCATGACTGCGCATTCTCGCGGCGCCTGGCGCCCGAGTGCTGCTCGTAAACTGGCCCTCCGAAATCGGAAGAGGGCGCGGGGAATGCCGGGTGAGGGCCTCACCCATGGCCCGCCTGCAGAAGAAAAAGCAGGCGGCAGTCACCACAGGTTCAGCCGCATCATCCGGCATTCCCCGCGCGATGGCCTTACGGCTTATACGTGGTCTCCCTGGTGCGCCGGGCTTTCTGGCCACCATCGGTCGGAGCATTCGTCTCTCCGACCTTGACACCAGCATCGGGGTGCCAGGACATCACGACTTCGCCGTGCGCACCGGATCGTTCGTCCGCGTGATCAGATCACGCTGCAACCCGACGCGCCCACCGCATCCCGCCCTCCACGTTCATGACGATCGCGAAGCGCCCCTCTCATGAGGACAGGACCGGCATAGAATGCACGGTTTCTGATTTTTGGAAACAGGAAAATGTTCGGGGTTGGCGGTGAGCGGGGCGATCCCATTGACCGGGCTCGACAAACGAATTTTCGCGCGCACGCGTTTTCGACCTCTCGCAGGGCCGATTGCGGCCTTGGAGCTCGCGATAATGCGCAACTGATTTGCCCGACGACCAGTCTGGTCGTTGCAAATCTGTCGCGTCGCCGGAGGCGCGCCGTCATCGCTTCCCCCTCCGGCCTTGACGGCTTCGGAAAATTCTGCGCATAGCTCTGCCCCATCGAAATTGACGCGCCGCTCGCCGGCGCGCTCTTGAGGACCACGATCGTGTTGAGCCTACGCTCACATCTCGCGAACGCCGCCACCAACGAACGACCGCTTAACTGGTCGCGCGATGGGTCGGGCATGGGCGTCGCCTGTCAGGGTCCATTTGATCTCGTGCTGTCCCTGACGACATCGGGACGCGAAATTCCAGCAAGAGCATAACCGGCGGCGGGATCTCACCCTCCGCAGACATAGCGGAGGGTCTGATGACCCGCATGATGAGCCCAGATTCCGAGATAGTCGACCACGCCCGAGCGCTGTGCTCGCCGGTGGCGGTTGCCTTCGTGCGCATCGTCATGACGTGCCGCGGAGTCAGCGAGGCACGGGCTCGCCAGATCTATCTCGACTACATCAACGGGGTTCAGCCGGAGCACGCTCCGGTCGCGTTCGATTGATTGACGATGACCATGCCCGGTGCAGTCCGGGCGCGATGACATGGCCTATGTTCCCGTCTGGTGAAGGGACCGGATTGTCGATCCGGGAAGGCGGGTTCGATTCCCGTCATGGGCGCCAACACGACCGGGCAGATGAAGCGAAGAGAGGAGGTCGACGATGTCAGCAACAAACCCGGCGCTGGTTCTCAACGCCGACTTCCAGCCGCTGAGCTATTTCCCGCTGTCGGTGGTCTTCTGGGAGGACGCGATCAGGGCCGTTGTCGGCGAGTCGCACGTCGTGGTCGCAGAGTACGACCGCGTCGTGCGCAGCCCGAGCGTCACCATGCGGCTGCCGTCGGTGATCGCGCTGCGCGACTATGTCAGGCCGGCGATGCGCGTGCCGTTCACGCGCTTCAACGTCTTCCTGCGCGATCGCTTTGAATGTCAGTACTGCGGTAGCCGCTATCTCCACGGCGAGCTGACCTTCGATCACGTCGTGCCGCGCGTCGACGGCGGCGAGACGTCGTGGACCAACATCGTCGCCGCCTGCAGTCCCTGCAACGCGCGCAAGGACCGGCGCCATCTCAAGCCGCGGCGGCCGCCGTTCGAGCCGGCACGGCACGAGCTGATGGCTGCGCAGCGCCTGTTTCCGCCGAGATTCCTGCACGTGACCTGGCAGGATCATTTGTACTGGGATGTGGAGCTCGAGCGGTGAGCGCCGCGTAGCACGGATGAGCGGACGCCGAAGCCCAACGGGCTTCGGCGGAGGCGATATCCGGGGTCTCGCGTGCCACTCGTATGAAGTCGCATGTCGCTGCGCTCATGTGGGCTACGACTACTCGTCATGCTGAGCTGCAACGATCTTGTCGTCATTCCGGGGCGCGCGCAGTGCGAGCCCGAAGCCATAACCATGACAACTCATGACGTGCGTCGGCGGTGCTAAAACGCCACGAAGTTATTTCAGCTACGTACGGCTTACTTTACAAACGGGTAAAATCCTGTAAGAGCACGCGCCAACTTATCCGGCGGACATCCGCCAGCGAGAGAGCCATGCCGATTTCGACCCCACGTCAGATAGAGGACAGCGCGCTGCCGCAACTGCGGCGCCGTGGTTGCGTCCTGTGCGTGCCGGCAGTCTCCGCGGGGAGCGCGCTGTCCCGTCACAATCAACTAGCAGCGTAGCGAGGCAGCGGGATCGTCCCTCTGTCTTGAACGCCAGAGAGACGATCCGCCAGGCTGATGTCCCATCCGGGACACTCCGATCAGATCCGTCTCTCTGTTTGCACCACCGGACTTGCGCGGCGTCACGCCGTGCAAGTCCCGATCATTGCAGCGCCACGCCGGCGCGGCAGGGTCATGCATGAACGAGTGAGGAGGATCACATGCGAGCCGATCCCTATCAGGAGCGCGCGAGGCAATTGGCGATCGAGGCCGGGCTCGATCCGGATGCACGGGTCGAGCGGCCCGGGCAGCGATCGATGCCGCTGTGGTGCACGTTCCGCGACGCCGCGCGCAAGGAGCAGCTGGCGCGCGAGGCCACGGCGCTGGGCGACACGGTCGCGAGCCGGCCACAGGCCGCGCAGTATCAGAACAGCCCGCTGAAGGTGTTTGGCCGTCACGAGGATGCGACCATCGCGCAGATGAGGAGCTGCATGGCGGTCGGCAATGCCGTGGCCGGGGTGATCTGCGCCGACGGCCATCTCGGCTATGCCCAGCCGGTCGGCGGCGTGATCGCCTATGAGAAGCAGATCAGCATCTCCGGGGTCGGCTTCGACATCGGCTGCGGCAACATGGCGGTCCGGCTCGACACGCAGTTCGGCGCGATCGAGGACAAGGTCGGCACCATCATAAAGGATGTCGCCAGGGTGATCTCGTTCGGCGTCGGCCGCAAGAACGCCGAGCGGGTCGAGCATGAGCTGTTCGACGACGCCGATGCGTGGCGCTGCTCCGACATGGACGCGTACCGGCAGAAGGCGGTCGGGCAGCTCGGCACGGTCGGGTCGGGCAACCACTATGTCGATTTGATGCGCGACGAGGCCGGCTTCGTCTGGATCGGCGTGCATTTCGGCAGCCGTGGTCTCGGCCATACTTCGGCGACGCGCTACCTCAAGGCCGCCGGCGGCAAGGACGGCATGAACGTGCCGCCCGCCGTGGTCGACGAGGACTCGGAGGTTGGGCAGCGCTACATCGCCGCGATGCAGCTCGCCGGGCGCTACGCCTATGCGGGACGCGAGTGGGTGACCGAGCGCGTGCGCCAGATCATTGGCGGTGCGGTCACCGACAGCGTGCACAACCACCACAACTATGCCTGGCGTGAGACCCATGACGGGCGTGACCTGTGGGTGGTGCGCAAGGGCGCCACGCCGGCCTTTCCAGGCCAGCGCGGTTTCGTCGGCGGCTCGATGGGCGACGACGCCGTCATCATCGAGGGCGTGGAGTCGGAGGAGGCCAAGGCCTCGCTGTACTCCACGGTGCACGGCGCCGGGCGGCTGTTCGGGCGCAGGGAGGCCAAGCGGCGCTTCACGCGCGACGAGATGGACGCCTGGCTGCAGGGCCGCGGCGTCACCCTGATCGGCGCCGATCTCGACGAGAGCCCGATGGCCTATCGCCGTCTGCCCGAGGTGCTGGCCGAGCACGCCGGCTCGGTGAGGGTGGTGCATACGCTGCGGCCGTTCGCCGTGGTGATGGCGGGCGAGGGCGAGTTCGATCCGTTCAAGGATTGAGCCTCTCGTAGCCCGCATGAGCGCAGGCGACATGCGGGTCCGCACGTGCAGTTCGTGAGACCCCGGATGTCGCTCCGGCCTGCGCCCGCAAGGCGCCGGCCTTTGCTCATCCGGGCTACGCGATTGCGCAACGATGACGGAGACACGATCATGACCGGGCTGACCTGGCACGCCGACAATATCGAGACGATTGCGAACTTCTTCTCCACTGCCGAGTGCGAGGACTACATCCGCTTGGGCGAGCAGATGGGCTTCGAGGAGGCGACGTTGTTCGCGCCGCGCAGCGTCAAGGACTATCGCAACAACGATCGCGTCATCGTCGACGATACCGAGCGCGCGCAAGGGCTCTATCAGCGGCTCGCCGGCCATCTCGCACCGTCGTTCCAGCATCGCTGGCAGCCGGTCGGGCTGAACGAGCGGCTGCGGCTGTATCGCTATGATGTCGGACAGAAGTTCGAATGGCATCGCGACGGCCATTTCGAGCGTGACGATGGCGAGCGCAGCCAGTTCACCTTCATGATCTATCTGAACGATGATTTCGAAGGTGGCACGACGTCGTTCTGCGACGACACCGGCCTGATGCCGGATGGTCCGTTCCGGATCATTCCGAAGAAAGGCATGGCGCTGCTGTTTCATCACCCGATCATGTATCGCGGCGATCCCGTGACGAAGGGGCGCAAATACGTGCTGCGGACGGACGTGATGTATCGGCGGAGCAGGTGAGGGGGCGCGTCGCACAAGGCGCGCGCTCTCCGTTCGTCACTCCGGGGGGCGCGTAGCGCGAGCCCGGAATCCATAGCCACAGGCCGTCGTGTGGTGCGAGGTGCTTGTGGCGTCTGTCTTCGACCAACCACCGCTCGGGCTATGGATTCGGGGCTCATTCGCGCTGCTCCAAAATGGCTTCGCCATTTTGCGCTTGAACGCCCCGGAATGACGGCGGAGAGGAGTTTAGCGACGAAGCCCGCATGAGCCCCGGCGACATTCGGGCCCCGGCGAAACAAAAAGGGCGCGGCTTTCGCCGC